>NZ_JAVEYL010000055.1:0-10954 GCF_034003485.1 Thauera sp. | reverse complement strand
CCCGGGAGCCACCGAGCAGCGCGATCAGGAAGCCGGCGACGATCGCCGTCCAGATGCCGGCGGTGGGCGACATGCCCGAGGCGATCGCGAAGGCCATCGCCAGCGGCAGCGCGAGCACGCCAACGGTGATGCCCGAGGAGAGGTCGCCGACGAAGGTGGCCCGGCCATAGCCGGGTAGGGTGTCGAAGAGTTTGGGACGGAAGTCGAGTTTCATGCTGTCTCCGCTGCGTGCTGGTTCAGGACGGGGCGCGAGGCCCAAGCAGCGCCGCCTTCGGATCGAGGGCCGGCGCGAGCGGCGGAGAGGCTCACCCTCGGCCCGCGTGGTGCAGGACGATCCAGCGCTTGGAGGGTGTGAGCGGCATGGCGGCTACTCGGCGTGGATCACTTCACCTTCATGCCCGGCAGCGCGCCGGCGTCGGGTGACAGGATGAATAGGCCCGGCGTGGCGCCTTCGGTGTCCGAGGCTGCGAGCACCATGCCCTCGCTCATGCCGAACTTCATCTTGCGTGGTGCGAGGTTGGCGACCATCACCGTCATGCGCCCGACGAGTGTGGCCGGGTCGTAAGCCGACTTGATGCCGGCGAAGACCTGGCGCGGCTTGGCATTGCCGGCTTCGTCGGTTTCGCCGATGTCGAGTTGCAGGCGGATCAGCTTGTCGGCGCCCTCGACGTGCTCGGCGTTGACGATTTTCGCGATGCGCAGGTCGACCTTGGTGAAGTCGTCGATCGAGATGTGGGGCGACGCCGTCTCGGCCGCCTGCGCGACGTGCTGCTGCTTCTCGGCATGGCGCTGCTGCGAGGACGCCGCCTTGGCGTCCTTCGCCGGGGTGGCGGCAGGGGCGAGCGACTCGCGGTTGGCCTCGAGCAGGGCATCGATCTGCTTGCGCTCGACGCGCGTCATCAGGTGGCTGTACGCCTGGATGGCGTGGCCTTCAGGCAGCGGCGCCCACTCGCCCCGCCAGTCCATCGCCGGGATGGCGAGGAAGGCCTCGACCTGCGCGGCCAGCGCCGGCAGCACCGGCTTGAGGTAGCGGGTGAGGTCGCGGAACATGGTCAGCGCGGTGCTGCACACCGCATGCAGGCGGGCCTCCTGGCCTTCCTGCTTGGCGAGCTCCCACGGCTTGTGGTCGTTGACGTACTGATTGGCGACATCGGCCAGGCGCATGATCTCGCGCAGCGCGCGGCTGTAGTCGCGCTCGTCATAGGCGGCGGCGATGCGACCCTCGGTCCAGGCCGCTGCGAACTCGGCACAGGCGGCGGCATCAACTTCGCCCAGCTTGCCGTCGAAGCGCTTGCCGATGAAGCCGGCGCAGCGGCTGGCGATATTCACGAACTTGCCGACGAGGTCGGCATTGACCTTGGCGATCATGTCGTCGAGGTTGAGGTCGACGTCTTCCATGGTGCCGTTGGATTTGCCGGCGAAGTAGTAGCGCAGCCACTCGGGGTTGAGCTTCTGCGCGATGTAGGAGTGCGCGGTGATGAAGGTGCCGCGGCTCTTGCTCATCTTGGCGCCGTCGACGGTGAGGAAGCCGTTGACGCACAGCTGGCTGGGGGTGTTGTAGCCGGCGAACTTCAGCATCGCGGGCCAGAACAGGGCGTGGAAGTAGAGGATGTCCTTGCCGATGAAGTGCACCATCTCGGTGCCGGCGGCGGCGGCGCGGGCGGCGTCGGTGTAGTCCTCGATGGCGATCGTCTCGCCCGCGATGGCGCGCCTGGCGGCGAGGTTGCGGAAGCTGGCAAGGTAGCCGATCGGCGCGTCCAGCCAGACGTAGAAGTACTTGCCCGGCGCGCCCGGGATCTCGAAGCCGAAGTAGGGCGCGTCGCGCGAGATGTCCCAGTCGGAGAGCTTGTTCTCGCCTTCCTCGCCGAGCCACTCCTTCATCTTGTTGGCGGCTTCCATCTGCAGGCGGCGCTCGCCGGCGGTGTTGGTGCCGCGCGTCCACTCGCGCAGGAAGGCGACGGCGCGCTCGTCGGAGAGGCGGAAGAAATAATGCTCCGAAGTCTTCAGCACCGGTTTGGCGCCGGACACCGCGGAGTAGGGGTTCTTGAGCTCGGTGGGAGCGTAGGCCGCGCCGCAGGCCTCGCAGTTGTCGCCGTACTGGTCGGCCGCGCCGCACTTGGGACATTCGCCCTTGATGAAGCGGTCGGGCAGGAACATCTCCTTGACCGGGTCGTAGTACTGCTCGATCGAGCGCGTGTCGATCAGGCCGCCGGTCTTCAGCTTGCCGTAGATGTCCTCGGCGTAGAAGCGGTTCTCGGGGCTGTGCGTGGAGTGGTAGTTGTCGAAGGCGACGCCGAAGGCGGTGAAGTCACGCAGGTGTTCGCCATGCACGCGGTCGATGAGCTGCTCGGGGGTGAGGCCTTCCTTCTCGGCGCGCAGCATGACCGGCGTGCCGTGGGTGTCGTCCGCGCAGACGTAGTGCACCGAATGGCCCCGCATGCGCTGGTAGCGCACCCAGATGTCGGCCTGGATGTAGCCCACCAGGTGGCCGAGGTGGATGTCGCCGTTGGCGTAGGGCAGGGCGTTGGTGACGAGGATCTTGCGAGACATGATGTGTGCGGACGGGCCTGCTGAATAAAGTCAGGAGTTTAACAAAGCGGGCGCCCGCACTGTGGTCGCGCGCAAGGATCTGGGTCTGCTCGCGAATCGGGTGCTCCGGGCGCCTTCTCTTCATGAACACGTCCTCCACGGCGGGCAGGGGGCGGTTGGATGCACCTGATGCTCAAGGTTGCCGGCTGAGGATCAGTTCTACCCGACGGTTCCGCGCGCGTCCTTCATCGGTGGCGTTGCTGGTGAGCGGGTCAGCTTCGCCATGGCCGTCCGCGCTCAGGCGTTCCAGCGCGATGCCGCGCTGGCGGAGGTGCTCGGCGACCGCTTCGGCCCGGGTGATCGACAACTGCAGATTGACCATCTCGCTGCCCTGGCTGTCCGTATGGCCGACCACCTTCACCGCCGCACCCCCTTCGCCGGCGAGGACGGCTGCGAGCGTATCGAGCGCCTTGGCCAGGGGTGGGCGGATCTCTGCGCTGCCGCTCGCGAACCCGTCGGGCACCGGAATCTGCAGGCGTAGCCCCTGGCCTTCGGGGCTGCCGATCTCGATGCCGTGCACCTCGGCGGTGGCCGTGAGCAGGCGCTGGTGGAGCGCCGGCCAGTCCGGCTCGGGCGTGCTCACGCGCACGAGTGCATGGCGATTGACCGGGTCGGTGGGTTCGGGGGCGGGGAGGGTCGCGCAGGCGCCGAGCAGCAGGGCAGAACCGACAAGGGGGAGGAGACGGCAGCAGCGTTGCGTATTCATGGAGGGCGTGGATGGATGCCTCTTGGGGGACGCCTGCCGTGGCAAGGCGTCGCGCCAGATCGTGGGTGCAGCGGAACTGCAGGAATAAACCCTGTTCAGAACGCGGGTGAGCGAATGCTCCCGCTCCGGTATGATTCTGCCGCTTTCACCCCGCAGCGGGTGCACCGATTTTCGAGGAAAACGCGATGAGTCTTGATCAGCAAACCGTAAACGAAGCGCTCAAGCAGGTGATCGACCCGAATACCGGCAAGGATTTCGTGGCTGGCCGCAGCATCCGTAACCTGAGCGTCGAGCACGGCACCGTCCGTTTCGATGTCGAGCTCGGCTATCCGGCCAAGAGCCAGCATGAGCCCATCCGTGCCCTGCTGAGCGAGGCCGTGTCGAAGCTGCCCGGTGTCCAGCGCGTCGAGATCAAGGTGACCAGCAAGGTCGTGGCGCACGCGGTGCAGCAGGGCGTGAAGCTGCTGCCGGGTGTGCGGAACATCATTGCCGTCGCTTCGGGGAAGGGTGGCGTGGGCAAGAGCACGACTGCGGTGAATCTCGCGCTGGCGCTGTCGGCCGAAGGCGCTCGGGTCGGCATCCTCGACGCCGACATCTATGGTCCCTCGCAGCCGCAGATGCTGGGCATCGGCGATCAGCGTCCGGTGTCGGCAGACGGCAAGACCATGATCCCGCTGCAGGCCTACGGACTGCAGGCCATGTCGATCGGCTTCCTGATCGACCCTGATACGCCGATGGTCTGGCGGGGGCCGATGGCTACGCAGGCGCTGAACCAGATGCTCAAGGACACCGCCTGGGACGATCTCGACTACCTCGTCATCGACATGCCGCCGGGCACCGGCGACATCCAGCTCACCCTGTCGCAGAGCGTTCCGGTGACCGGTGCAGTCATCGTCACCACGCCGCAGGACATCGCCCTGCTCGATGCGCGCAAGGGCGTGAAGATGTTCGAGAAGGTGGGCGTGCCCATCCTGGGTGTGGTGGAGAACATGAGCATCCACATCTGTTCGAAGTGTGGCCACGAGGAGCACATCTTCGGCCACGGCGGTGGCGAGAAGATGTGCGCGGATTTCAATGTGCCCTTCCTCGGCGCGCTTCCGCTGGATATCCAGATTCGCAGCGAGGCCGACGGTGGCTCGCCGACGGTCGTCGCCGACCCCGAGGGGCGCATCGCCTCCACCTACAAGCAGATCGCGCGCCGGGTCGCGGTGCGCATCGCAGAGCGCTCGAAGGACATGACGCACAAGTTCCCGAACATCGTCATCAAGAGCACCTGAACCCGGGTGCTTCCGGGGCGGAGCGCCACGGCGGCCGTCCCGGTGTGCGGTGCAGCAACAATGCCGTGGCGAGGTCTTTCCCCGCTGCAGCGCTTGTCCTACACTACGCCGCTTTTACGACCGGCCCTGCTGCCGGCCGCAACGCACTCCGCTGGAACCCGCGCCCATGTCCATCAAGTCCGACAAGTGGATCCGCCGCATGGCCCAAGAGGCCGGCATGATCGAGCCCTTCGCGCCGGAGTTGGTGCGCAGCAACGACAGCGGCCGCATCGTCTCCTACGGCACCTCGAGCTACGGCTACGACGTGCGCGTGGCAAACGAGTTCAAGATCTTCACCAACATCAACTCGACCATCGTGGACCCCAAGGACTTCGATGCGCGCAACTTCGTCGATTTCACGGGCGACGTCTGCATCATCCCGCCGAATTCCTTCGCACTGGCGCGCACGGTCGAGTATTTCCGCATTCCGCGCAGCGTGCTGACAGTGTGTCTGGGCAAGAGCACCTACGCGCGCTGCGGCATCATCGTGAATGTCACCCCGCTCGAGCCCGAGTGGGAAGGCCACGTGACGCTCGAGTTCTCCAACACCACGCCGCTGCCGGCCAAGATCTACGCCAACGAAGGCGTGGCGCAGATGCTGTTCTTCGAGTCGGACGAGGTGTGCGAGACCTCTTACAAAGATCGCGGTGGCAAGTATCTTGGCCAGACGGGCGTCACCTTGCCAAAGATCTGAAGCGACGACGCGCAGAGACGATGCATCCACGGGGCCGCCTGACGGCCCCTTGTACTTTTCCGAAGCACTTTCGGTAACGCGCAGGCAACCCACGACGGCTACCCTGCCCATTTTGTCCGTCCCGCAAGGACACCGCTGGAGAGGACCAGGATGAGATTTCACTTCCCCATCATCATCATCGACGAGGATTTCCGCTCGGAGAACACCTCGGGACTGGGGATCCGCGCGCTGGCGAAGGCGATCGAGGACGAAAGCATGGAGGTGCTCGGTGTCACCAGCTATGGCGACCTGACCTCCTTCGCGCAACAGCAGAGCCGCGGCTCTGCCTTTATCCTGTCGATCGATGACGAGGAGTTTTCCTCGCCCGAGGCTTCGGCCAAGGCGATCGCCGACCTGCGCGCCTTCGTCGTCGAGATCCGCTTCCGCAACGCCGACATCCCGATCTTCCTGCATGGCGAGACGCGCACTACGCGCCATATCCCCAACGACGTGCTGCGCGAGATGCACGGCTTCATCCACATGTTCGAGGACACGCCGGAGTTCATCGCGCGCTACGTGGTGCGCGAGGCGAAGAACTACCTCGATTCACTGGCGCCGCCCTTCTTCCGCGCACTGGTGCACTACGCGGCCGACAGTTCGTATTCGTGGCACTGTCCGGGGCACTCGGGCGGGGTCGCCTTCCTGAAGAGCCCGGTGGGCCAGATGTTCCACCAGTTCTTCGGCGAGAACATGCTGCGT
This sequence comes from Thauera sp., assembly GCF_034003485.1. Lineage (GTDB taxonomy): Bacteria > Pseudomonadota > Gammaproteobacteria > Burkholderiales > Rhodocyclaceae > Thauera. The sequence continues at coordinate 4,911 of NZ_JAVEYL010000055.1, read as the reverse complement.
GCGGACGTCTGCAACGCGGTGGACGAGCTTGGTCAACTGCTCGACCATACCGGTCCGGTGGCGGCCTCGGAGCGCAATGCGGCACGCATTTTCAACTGCGACCACCTGTACTTCGTCACCAACGGCACCTCGACCTCGAACAAGATGGTGTGGCACACCACGGTGGCGCCCGGCGACATCGTCGTCGTCGACCGCAACTGCCACAAGTCCATCCTCCACTCGATCATCATGACAGGTGCGGTGCCGGTGTTCCTGACGCCGACGCGCAACCATTACGGCATCATCGGCCCGATCCCGCTGGAGGAGTTCTCGATCGAGAACATCCAGAAAAAGATCGAGGCCAACCCCTTCGCTCGCGAGGCGAAGAACAAGAAGCCGCGCATTCTGACGATGACGCAGTCGACCTACGATGGCGTGGTCTACAACGTCGAGACCATCAAGGAAATGCTCGACGGCCAGATCGACACCCTGCACTTCGACGAAGCCTGGTTGCCGCACGCCGCCTTCCACGATTTCTACGGCGACTATCACGCGATCGGCGCGGATCGTCCGCGGTGCCGCGAGTCGATGGTGTTCTCCACCCAGTCGACCCACAAGTTGCTCGCCGGCCTGAGCCAAGCCTCGCAGATCCTGGTGCAGGACTCGCAGACTCGCAAACTCGACCGCGACATCTTCAACGAGGCCTATCTGATGCACACCTCGACCTCGCCGCAGTACGCGATCATCGCGTCCTGCGACGTGGCGGCCGCGATGATGGAGGCACCAGGCGGTACCGCGCTGGTGAACGAATCACTGTCCGAGGCGGTGGAGTTCCGTCGGGCGATGCGCAAGGTGGACGCCGAGTTCGGCGAGGACGAGTGGTGGTTCAAGGTCTGGGGGCCGGATTATCTCGCCGAGGAAGGCATCGGTCATCGTGACGACTGGACCCTGAAGGCGGGCGAGCGCTGGCACGGCTTCGGCAACCTGGCCGAAGGCTTCAACATCCTCGACCCGATCAAGGCCACGATCATTACCCCGGGTCTCAACATGGACGGCGACTTCGCCGAACATACGGGCATCCCTGCGGCGATCGTCACCAAGTACCTGGCGGAGCACGGCATCATCGTCGAAAAGACCGGCCTGTACTCCTTCTTCATCATGTTTACCATCGGCATCACCAAGGGCCGCTGGAACACGATGGTGACCGAGTTGCAGCAGTTCAAGGACGACTACGATCGCAACCAGCCGTTGTGGCGGGTGATGCCCGAGTTCATCGCCAAGCACCCCCGTTACGAGCGCGTCGGCCTGAAGGATCTGTGCAACCAGATCCACAGCTTCTACAAGGATCACGATGTTGCCCGACTGACCACCGAGATGTATCTCTCGGACATGGTGCCGGCGATGAAGCCTGCCGATGCCTTCGCGAAGATGGCCCACCGTGAGATCGAGCGTGTGGTGCTCGACGAACTCGAGGGCCGCGTCACGGCGATGCTGGTCACGCCCTATCCGCCGGGTATCCCACTGCTGATCCCGGGCGAGCGCTTCAATGCCACGATCGTGCGTTACCTGAAGTTCGCGCGCGACTTCAATGCGCGCTTCCCCGGCTTCGAGACGGACATCCACGGTCTGGTCAAGGGCGAGGACGGCCGCTACCACGTCGATTGCGTGAAGGGCTGAGCGCTGGCGCCCGGGTACCCGGGCGCTTCGATTGAAGAAGGAAGAGGGGCCGCGGATTGCGGCCCTTCTTCATGGTGTGTGGTGTCGGGGGCTCAGCGTCGCCGGTACTGCACGAAGTCGAAGTCGTACTCGTTCTCTTCGTCTGCGCTGCGCGCTTCGCGCCGGTCTTCCACGAATTCGGACAGATCGAAGGGCGGGAAGTGCGCATCCCCTTCGACGTCCGCCCAGACTTCGGTGAGCTCCAGTCGGTCAGCCAGGGGAAGTAAAGTGTCGTAAAGCTGCGCGCCGCCGATGACGAACAGCGTGCCGCTGTCAATAGCGGCTGCGATCGCAGCCTCCGGGCTGGCAAAGACTTCGGCGCCGTCGGCGTTGAAGTCTTTGCTGCGGGACACCACCATGTTGCGCCGCCCGGGCAAAGGACGTCCGAGCGATGCCCAGGTCTTGCGCCCCATCAGGATGGGGTGCCCCATGGTCAGCGCACGGAAACGCTGCAGATCCGCCTTCAGCCGCCAGGGCAGGCCATTGTCGCGGCCGATCACGCCGTTGCGCGCGACGGCGGCGACGATGACGATCTCGGGGGTCTTGTTCATATGGCCACCGGAGCCTTGATATGTGGGTGCGGGTCGTAGCCCTCGAGGCTGAAGTCCTCGAAGCGGAATGCGAATATGTCCTTGACCGTCGAGTTGAGCCGAAGTTGCGGCAGCGCGCGCGGCGTGCGCGACAGTTGCTCCCGCGCCTGATCGAGATGGTTCAGGTAAAGGTGGCAGTCCCCGCCTGTCCAGATGAAATCGCCCGGTTCGAGATCACACACCTGTGCCACCATGTGCGTCAGCAGCGCGTAGGACGCGATGTTGAACGGGACGCCCAGGAAGATGTCCGCACTGCGCTGATAGAGCTGACATGAGAGCCTGCCCTTTGCCACGTAGAACTGAAAGAGTGCGTGGCAGGGGGGAAGCGCCATGCGGTCTACCTCCCCCGGATTCCAGGCCGAGACGATGTGGCGGCGGGAGTCCGGGTTGCTCCGGATGCCATCGATCAGTCGGGCGATCTGGTCCACGCGGGTGCCATCGGCGTTCTCCCAGCGGCGCCACTGCTTCCCATAAACCGGGCCAAGCTCACCGTCCTCGTCTGCCCATTCGTCCCAGATCGAGACCCCGTTTTCCTTGAGGTAACGGATGTTGGTGTCGCCCTGGAGGAACCAGAGCAGTTCATGAATGATGGAGCGGGTGTGGAGCTTCTTCGTCGTCAGGAGTGGAAAGCCTTTCTGCAGGTTAAAGCGCATCTGCCAACCGAACACCGACACGGTACCGGTTCCGGTTCGGTCGGTCTTGCCGTCGCCGTGCTCGAGCACGTGGCGCATCAGGTCGAGGTACTGTTGCATGGGGGCCCTCGCAAAAGCCTCGATTCTAACGGGTGAGTACCCGCTCCTGCCATTTGAGCCGCGGCGTCGCGACAGCCTATATGATCTGGACATTGCGCGGCTGCGAGGCGCAGAATGCCGCAAACACATCAGCGGGTAGGGTGTGCCCCTGAGCGGCGTCCTCTGCCCGCCCATTCGGAGACCGTCTTGCACGCCCCCAGGCCTCTCGATTATTCCCCTGTTGCCGTCTTTGCCGGTGCCGGAGACGCTGTTGCCGGCTTTCATGCAGCGGCGTTCGCGTTGCGCTCGCTTGCCGGACCCGGTCATGAGAGCGCGGGGGATGCAGCATTCGGCATCGTCTGTAGCTATGGCGATGCCTTCGGAGATGCTGTCGCTTCCTCTGCTCCGGGAGCCGGTGCCGGGCGTGTTCGGGATGCGGGATGGGCTGTGCGCTGGGTGGCCAGCGTACGTGACTGCGCGATCGCCTTGAGTGATGCGTACTGGGCGTCGTGCAGGGCCGCGGATGGTTCGGCGCCCGCTGCGTACCGCCTGCGTCTGGCGTCGAGCGCTGCGGAAGTGGTCAAGTGGTCCGCCTGCAGCCGAAGCCGCCCGCCCCTGGATGTATGGGGGCGTCTGGCCGTTCTCTTCACTGACGCGCCCGAGTCGTATGGACGACTGGTCGGGGGCGACCTGCCGGGCATCGGGCGAGAGTATCTGCGTGCGATCGCTTACCATAGCGCGGGTCTTGACCAGATGGTGCTTGATACGGCGCTCGCGGCCTGCGCATTGATCGACCGTGCGCTGCCCTTCATCGAGTTGTCCCGCAAGAAGAGTCTGCCGCTCCAGTATGTGGTTTCGCCACCGGATGCGCCGATGCCGGAGCGCCGGGCGGGAGAGCCGTCGTCGGGAGCGTGGCATTTCCAGGCGGACGCTGCAGGCGAGCTTCTGCGCGGATTCCGGGAGGCGCTCGAGCGTGGGGAAGTGCCGGCAGCACTTGCGGGGCAACCCCTTCCGGCACTGCACGATGCCGTCGAGGCGCTCCTCCGTAGATGGTCTGCGGACCCGCCCGTCCGTCTGCGTCGACGCTTCCCTCAGGAAGCCGAGATCGACGTGACGCATGGGTTCGAGAACTGCCTTGCCGTACTGGATGAGCGTGCCTCAACCTCACGCCAGAGGTGCCGCACACTGGACTTCAGCCATAGCGGCTTGCACTTTTCCATGGACCTTGAACCCCCGGGGGGCTGGCCTGACATCGGAGGGCTGGTTGCTGTGCATTTCGTAGATGGGCAGGGCTGGCAGCTTGGGGTCGTCCGCCGGCTTGGTTTTGGGCAGCCGCTGACGGACCTTGGTATCGAACTGATTGCGCGTAAACCGCAGGCTGCGGATCTCGATGACGGGCGCTCGCCGGTGCGCTGCATTCTGTGCGACGAAGTATTGAAAGGGGAGTTGGTGCGGGTGGTGCTGCCATCCGACTGCGAGTTCGTATCGGAGCGAGTCTTCCTGCGCTCAGTTGCGGGCTTGTTCACCCTGCGCAAGCTGCAGCAGGAACTTGTCGAGCGAGACTATCGTATCTGCACCTTCCAGGTGCTCTGATCCGCCCGAGTGGATCGCTTAGGTTTTTGTGCAGATAGTGCTTGACGTTGTTTCTGCTAGGTCTATAATGCGCACCTCTTCAGCGCTGCAGCGGTTTCTTCGGAAGCGGGGTGCGGGGTTGAGGGGGTTGAAGCGGGAGGTTGTTGGGCGGTGGATCGGGTCTTGGCGGTGAGCCGGGGCGTTAAAAAAGATTCACGAAATGCTTGACAGGGATTAGGTGGTTGATCATAATCTCGCTTCTTCGCTGCCGGGTGGCAGCGGTTCTTTAAAAAGTCGAACAACCGATAAGTGTGGGTGCTTGG
>NZ_JAVEYL010000029.1:0-49843 GCF_034003485.1 Thauera sp. | reverse complement strand
CCTTCTTGGCGATCTCGTTTTCTTCGATGTACTTGTTGATGACGCGCGTCATCGCCGCGCGCAGGCCGGTGAGGTGGGTGCCGCCGTCGGCCTGCGGGATGTTGTTGGTGTAGCACAGCACCTGTTCGGCGTAGCTGTCGTTCCACTGCATGGCGACTTCGACCGAGAGCTCGGCGTCGTGGCCCTGGCCGGTGGGGATGCGGGTGGTGCCGGTGGCGTAGAAGACGGTGGGGTGCAGCACCGTCTTGGCGCGGTTGATGTATTCGACGAAGCCTTTGACGCCGCCGGCGAAGGCGAAGTCTTCTTCCTTGCCGGTGCGCTGGTCGATGAGGCGGATCTTGACGCCGTTGTTGAGGAAGGAGAGCTCGCGCAGGCGCTTGGCGAGGATGTCGTAGTGGTATTCGACGGTGCCGAAGATCTCGTCGTCGGCCAGGTAGTGCACCTTGGTGCCGCGCTTGGTGGTGTCGCCGATGACGCGTGCCGGGCTGACCTCGACGCCGTCGACCACGTTGATGACCCGGTTCTGCGGCTTGCCGCGCTCGAACTCGAGCAGGTGGCGCTTGCCGTCACGGGCGACGGTGACGTGCATCCACTTCGACAGCGCGTTGACGCAGGACACCCCGACGCCGTGCAGGCCGCCGGAGACCTTGTAGCTGTTCTGGTTGAACTTGCCGCCGGCGTGCAGCACGCACATGACGATCTCGGCCGCACTGCGCCGTGGCTCGTGCTTGTCGTCCATCTTGACGCCGACCGGGATGCCGCGGCCGTTGTCGGTCACCGAGATGGAGTTGTCGGCGTGGATGGTGATGACGATGTCGTCGCAGTGGCCGGCCAGGGCCTCGTCGATCGAGTTGTCCACGACTTCGAACACCATGTGGTGCAGGCCGGTGCCGTCGGAGGTGTCGCCGATGTACATGCCAGGGCGCTTTCTCACCGCTTCCAGGCCTTCGAGCTGCTGGATGCTGGTTTCGTCGTAGTCTTCGTGGGCCTTGGCGGACGCGGTGGGCAGATCTTGCGGTTGGGACATGGTCATCTCGGTGATTCGTAAAGAACGGGGTGCTGCCGGATAGGTCTGGTCGGGGCGGTTTCCGGTGGGAGCAACTGTCTGTGGGAGCGGGCTTGCCCGCGAAATGGGTCGGATCAGCCGCCATTCGCGGGCGAGCCCGCTCCCACGGTGCTCGCTCCTGAAGGGCGCGCTCAGATCCGCATCGGCATCACGACGTACTTGAACTTTTCGTTGCCGGGCAGCGTGATGAGCGCGCTGGAGTTGCCGTCGTTGAAGCGCCAGTCGACCGTCTCGGAGGAGAGGTTGTTGAGCACATCGAGCAGGTAGGTGACGTTGAAGCCGATGTCGAGCTTGTCGCCCTGATAGTCGATCTCGAGCTCGTCCAGCGCTTCTTCCTGCTCGGCGTTGGTGGACACGATCTTGAGCAGGCCGTCCTCGAGCACCATGCGCACGCCGCGGAACTTCTCGTTGGTGAGGATGGCGGCACGCTGCAGCGCCGACAGCAGCGGCTGGCGCTCGAAGCTGATGAGCTTGGGATGGGCCTGCGGGATCACGCGCTCGTAGTCGGGGAACTTGCCGTCGATGAGCTTGGTGACGAGTTCGATCGAGCCGAAGCGGAACACGGCCTGGTTGCCGGCGAGCACGATCTCGAGCGGGTCGTCGTTGTCGGCGAGCTGGCGGGCGAGTTCGAGCACGGTCTTGCGCGGCAGGATGGCTTCGGTGCGCTGTTCCACCGGCGCGTCGAGGTCGGACGCGGCGTAGGCCAGGCGGTGGCCGTCGGTGGCGACCATGCGCAGCTCGCCGCCGTCGGCGATGATCAGCAGACCGTTGAGGTAGTAGCGGATGTCCTGCTGCGCCATTGCGTACGAGACCTGGGCGAGCTGGCGCTTGAAGGTGCGCTGGCCGATGGTGAGGCGCGCAGCAGCGTCGGTCGGCGGGTTCAGGCTCGGGTAGTCGGCCGCGGGCAGGGTCTGGAGCTGGAAGCGGCTGCGACCGGCCTTGACCGTGAGGCGCTTGTCGTCGAGCGTGAGGCTGACGTCGGCCGAATCCGGCAGGGCGCGCAGGATGTCCTGCAGCTTGCGCGCTCCGACGGTGATCGAGGCGTCTTCGCCGCCGATGTGGCCGCCGGTGGTGGTGCGGATCTGGATCTCGATGTCGGTGGCGAGCATGGTGAGCTGGTCGCCATGCTTCTCGATCAGCACGTTGGACAGGATCGGCAGCGTGTGGCGCTTTTCGACGATGCCGGCAACCGACTGCAGCGGGGCCAGGAGCGCATCGCGGGTGGTGGTGAGCAGGAGCATGGCGTCAGATCGGGTCGTTGAGTTGATCGGAAGTGTTCGATGGATCGGCGTTCAGCCGGCTCAGCCGCGCAGGACCTGGGTGAGCACGTGGACGTCGTGGTTGAGCTGGTGATCGCCGAGCCGCAGCTCGGTGATGGTGCGGCAGGCGTGCAGCACGGTGGTGTGGTCGCGCCCGCCGAAGGCCTCGCCGATCGCCGGCAGCGACATCGGGGTGAGTTCCTTGGCCAGCCACATCGCCACCTGGCGCGGACGCGCGATCACGCGCGTGCGCTTCTTGGAGTGCATGTCGGCGACCTTGATCTTGTAGTAGTCGGCGACGGTCTTCTGGATGTGCTCGATGGAGAGCTGACGGTTGTGCGCGTGCAGCAGGTCCTTGAGCGCTTCCTTGGCGACCTCCAGGCCGATCTGGCGGCCGTGGAAGCGGGCGTAGGCGACCACCTTGTTGAGCGCACCTTCGAGTTCACGCACGTTCGAGCGCAGGTTCTTGGCGATCAGGAAGGCGACGTCGTCGTCGACCATTACGCGCAGCGCTTCGGCCTTCTTCTTCAGGATGGCGACGCGCATCTCGAGCTCGGGCGGCTCGATCTGCACGGTGAGGCCCCAGTCGAAGCGCGAGATCAGGCGGTCTTCCAGGCCCTGGATGTCCTTGGGGTAGGTGTCGCAGGTGATGACGATCTGCTTGCGCGCCTCGGTGAGCGCGTTGAAGGCGTGAAAGAACTCTTCCTGCGTCCGGTTCTTGTTATTGAAGAACTGGATATCGTCGATGATCAGCATGTCGAGCGAGCGGTAGTAGCGCTTGAAGGCGTCGAAGCTCTTCTGCTGATAGGCGCGCACCACGTCGGCGTAGTAGTCCTCGACGTGTACGTAGCGGATGACCGCGCGCGGGTTGTGCTTGAACACCGCGTTGCCGATGGCGTGCACCAGGTGGGTCTTGCCCAGGCCGACGCCGCCGTAGACGAACAGCGGGTTGTAGGACGTGCCCGGGTTCTGCGCCACCTGCATGGCGGCGGCGCGGGCGAGGTCGTTGGCGCGGCCGGTGACCAGGGTGTCGAAGGTGAAGTCCGGGTTGAGGCGGGTCTTCTCGTAGGCGAGCTCGAGGCCGGAGTTGGGTTCGCCCGCGTGGGAAGATGGTGCTGCGCTGCGCCTGATGCGCGGGGCAGGGACGCGGTCGGGCGCTTCTTCTGCGGCGACGTCCACGGCTGAGGCCGATATGGCCTCGGCAGTGCCGGCGTGGGGCGTGGGTGACGAGAGCGTGGCGGATGCGCCCGCCGCAGCGCCCGTCGCGACACTCGGCGCCGCCCGCGTGGGGATGGCCGGAGTAGCTGGGTCGGCAGCGGTCGTGGCGGCGCGTGCCGGGCGGGCGGCCCCCGCGGGCGGCAACTGCAGGTCGACAGCCAGCGGTACGCCGGCGAATTCCTCGCCGAGTTCCTCGATGCGGCGCAGATAGCGCTCGCGCACCCATTGCAGCACGAAGCGGTTGGGCGCGATCAGGGACAGCGCCGACGCCTCTCCGGACTCTGCTCGCAAGGTCTTGATCCAGGTATTGAACTGCTGCTGGGGCAGCTCCTGTTCAAGGCGCGACAGGCAGAAGGACCAGAAATCTTGAGTCACGGCGTAGGCGGGCGATAAGGTTGACGGCGAATGGGTGTGTGTTTCGATGTACGGCAATATTCTGTGCTCATGGCGATGGGGCGCCTGCGCAGCGGGCTTGCCGGGTGGCGTTTGTATCGGGGTCGTGTGCCTGCATTGCGCTCGGACGGCGGCAATTGCTTGCAGTGGCCTGCGCATGCGCGCAAGGGGACTGAAGGCACTAAAGAGGCTTATTGTAATCCGCTCGATCCGACTTATCCACAGGGGCGGTCAAAAATTGTTCTTGACAAACATGGGATTATCCATTTAACTCTCGTGTTTGACCTAACACTGGCAGTCCGATCATGAAACGCACTTATCAGCCCTCCGTTGTCCGTCGCAAGCGCACCCACGGCTTTCTGGTCCGCATGAAGACCCGTGGCGGCCGTGCGGTCATCCGCGCACGTCGTGCCAAGGGTCGTCACCGCCTCGCCGTCTGAGGTGACGTTGCCCACGGGCGCTGACCAGGGTTTTCGCAGCGCTCACAGATTGCACAAAACGGATGAGTATTCATCCGTTTTTGCTTTTCGGCGGGCGCTGCGTGGGCGTTTTTACATGGTGCATTACCGCCCCAATGGCCTCGATACCGCCCGCCTCGGCGTGGTCGTGGCCAAGAAGCTCGCCAAGCGCGCTAATGTGCGCAACCTGGTCAAGCGCATTGCGCGTGAAACATTCAGGCGCCATCGTGAGGCACTGCCGGCCATGGATCTTGTCGTGCGCCTGCATGCGCCCGTCGCGAAGGCGACCCGCGCCGAAATGAACCTCGACCTGCTCGCCTTGCTGCAAAGGTTGCCCCGATCATGAAAACCGTTTTGATCGCGCTGGTACGTTTCTACCGCTATGCGATCAGTCCGATGCTTGGGCGCAATTGCCGTTTCCACCCCACCTGCTCCGAATACGCGATCGAGGCTCTCGAGCGCCATGGCGCGCTGCGGGGCGGCTGGATGGCGGCGAAACGGGTGGGGCGCTGTCACCCTTTCAATCCGGGCGGGTATGATCCCGTTCCCTGACCTGAGACAGAACGAATCCGATGGATCAACGCCGCCTCATCCTCTTCCTGGTTTTCTCCTTTGCCCTGGTCATGCTGTGGGATGGCTGGCTCAAATACAACCAACCGCCCGCGGTGGCCCAGCAGCCGGCAATCGCCGGCGCCGCGGCGCCCGCCGACGGCTCGGTGCCGACGCCCACATTGAGCGCGACTGCGTCAGGCCAGCCCGTTGTTCCGGGTGAGCAGGCTGCCGTAGCGACATCTGCACCACGTGTGGTGGTCGAAACCGACCTGCTGCGTGCCGAAGTGTCCGCACAGGGCGGCGACATCGTCCGTCTCGAACTCAAGCAGCACAAGGCGAGTGGCGAAGCCGGCGGCAATTTCGTGCTTCTCGACGATGGCACCACGCGCCACCAGTACGCAGCCCAGTCCGGCCTGATCGGCGAGGGCCTGCCCACGCACAAGACCATGTTCCAGCTTCCGGGGAGCGATTTGCGCCTGGAGGACGGCGAGGATACGGTCGAACTGCGCCTGCAGGCGCCCGAGCAGAACGGCGTCCAGGTCACCAAGGTCATGCGCTTCCAGCGCGGCAGCTACCTTGTGGACATCGCCTACGAGATCCGCAACGGCGGCGCCCAGGCGCTGGCGCCTCACGCCTACTTCCAGCTCACCCGCGATGGCAATGCGGCCGAGCAGGTGGAGGCGTTCGGCGTGACCACCTTCACGGGGCCGGCCTTCTATACCGATGCCAACAAGTTCCAGAAGGTGAGCTTCGAGGACATCACCGATGGCGACGCCAAGTTTGCGAAGACGGCCAGCGATGGCTGGGTGGCAATGGTCCAGCACTACTTCGTCAGCGCCTGGCTGCCTGAGCAAGGTCTGCAGCGCGAGTACTTCGCGCGTGGGGTTGGCAACAATCTGTTTTCGGCGGGTGTGATCCTGCCGGTGTCGGCGATCGAGCCGGGTGCTGCAGCTACGGTCGCGTCGCGTCTGTACGCCGGCCCGCAGGAGCAGGACAAGCTCGAAAGCATCGCACCCGGACTCGACCTTGTGGTCGACTACGGCTGGCTGACGGTGATCGCAGCGCCGCTGTTCTGGGTGCTGTCGTGGTTCCACAGCCTGACCGGCAACTGGGGTTGGGCGATCATCCTGGTCACGGTGGCGATCAAGGCGGTGTTCTTTCCGCTGTCGGCTGCGAGCTACAAGTCGATGGCCAAGATGCGTGTGCTCGGCCCGCGCCTGCAGCGCATGAAGGAGATGTACGGCAGCGACAAGGCCAAGATGCAGCAGGAGATGATGAATCTCTACCGCACCGAGAAGATCAATCCGCTCGGTGGCTGCCTGCCGATTCTGGTGCAGATTCCGGTGTTCATCGCGCTGTACTGGGTGTTGCTCGGCAGCGTCGAGATGCGTCACGCGCCTTGGCTGGGCTGGATTCAGGACCTCTCGGCGAAGGATCCGTACTTCATCCTGCCGGTCATCATGGGCGCCTCCATGCTGATCCAGATGAGGCTCAACCCGACGCCGCCCGACCCGATTCAGGCGAAGGTCATGATGGCGATGCCGATCGTCTTCACCTTCATGTTCCTGTGGTTCCCGTCCGGTCTGGTGTTGTACTGGGTGGTGAACAACATCCTGTCGATCGGCCAGCAGTGGCAGATCACGCGGATGATCGAAAGTGCAAAACCCGGCACCAAGGCCGCCTGACACGATCGCCGCGATTGCGACGGCACCGGGCCGCGGCGGCGTCGGTGTCGTCCGTGTCTCGGGCGCCAGCCTGAGCGCCTTTGCGGTCGCGCTATGTGGGCGCGAGCCCAAGCCGCGCATCGCACATTTCACGCGCTTCCTCGATGTCGAGGAGCGCGTCATCGACGAAGGCATCCTTCTGTATTTTGTTGCGCCGGCTTCCTTTACCGGTGAGGACGTCCTCGAGCTGCAGGGCCATGGTGGGCCCGTGGTGATGCAGATGCTGCTCGAGCGTTGCCTGCAGTTGGGGGCCCGTCTGGCCGAGCCGGGCGAGTTCACCCGCCGCGCCTTCCTCAACGGCAAGCTCGATCTGGCGCAGGCGGAGAGCGTCGCCGACCTGATCGAGGCGTCGACGGCAGCGGCGGCGCGCTCGGCCGTGCGCTCGCTGTCAGGTCGGTTCTCCGAGGAGGTGCATCGTATCGTCGATGCGCTGATCGATCTGCGCATGCTGGTCGAGGCGACCCTGGATTTCCCCGAAGAAGAGATCGACTTTCTCGAGAGCGCACGCGCGCTGCCTCGGCTGGATGGGATTCGCGCGCAGGTCGAGGAGTTGCTCGACCGTGCCCGCCAGGGGGCGCTGCTACGCAGCGGCCTGAACGTGGTGCTGGTCGGCGAGCCGAACGTCGGCAAGTCGAGCCTGTTGAATCAGCTCGCCGGCGAGGATCGTGCAATCGTCACCGAGATCGCGGGCACCACGCGTGACGCCTTGCGCGAGACGATCCAGATCGAAGGCATTCCGCTACACATCATCGACACCGCGGGCTTGCGTGAGACCGTCGATACCGTCGAGCGCATCGGCATCGAGCGCACCTGGCGCGAGATCGAGCGCGCCGACGTGATCCTTCGCCTGGTGGATGCGGTGCAAGGGGAGTCGAGCGATGGCGACATCGATCGGCGCCTTCCGCCCGCGGTGCCGCGGATCACGGTGGTGAACAAGATCGACCTGGTCGGTCTGGCCGCGGGGCGAACCGAAGCGGTGGGCCGTATCCGGCTGCAGGTATCGGCGCGTAGTGGGGAAGGCGTGGAGCTCGTTCGACAGGAGTTGTTGCGCATCGCGGGCTGGCATGCGCACGGCGAGGACGTGATCCTGGCCCGCGAGCGCCACCTCGCTGCGTTGCGAAAAGCGCTTGCGCACGTGCTTGAAGCGGGCGGGCAGCTCGGCGCGCTGGAATTGTTTGCCGAAGAATTGCGCCTCGCGCAGGAACAGCTCGACGAGATTACCGGTGAATTTACGGCTGACGAGTTGTTGGGCGTCATCTTTTCCCGGTTCTGCATCGGCAAGTGACCCGGTGGCGGCTGTCGTGCGCGCCTATGCGTGGCGGCGCCAGCATCAGTGGTGGCGGTTGCTGCTGGTCGCGGCCTGCCCGCCTTCCCCCGGGGCTCTTCAGGCGCCCTTGTTTCACGTGAAACACTCCCATGGATATCGATTTCATTTTCTTCGCGCTGGGCCTTGCGGCCCTTTTTGCCGGCTTCGTCGATTCGATCGTCGGGGGTGGCGGGCTGATCCAGTTGCCTGCGCTGTTTACCGCTTTTCCGGGAACGATGCCCGCCACGCTGTTCGGCACGAACAAGCTGGCAAGCATCGTCGGCACGAGTAGCGCTGCCATTCAATACAGTCGTCGTGTTGCGATTCCCTGGGGCGTCGCGGGCCCGGGGGCGGTCGCCGCACTGGTCGGGTCCTGGTATGGAGCCAAGGCTGTCGCCTATCTCGATCCCGCGATCCTGCGGCCGCTGATCCTGCTGTTGCTCGTGCTGGTTGCAGCCTACACCTTCATGCGCAAGGAGCTGGGCGCGGTGTCGAACGAGCCGGAGCACGGCAGGCGCTCCGCTGCGCTCGCCGTGGCCATCGGAGGCGCGATCGGCTTTTACGATGGATTCTTCGGGCCGGGAACGGGCAGCTTCCTGATCTTTCTGTTCATCCGCTTCCTCGGGATGGATTTTCTGCGAGCGTCGGTGTCGGCCAAGATACTCAACGTCGCGACAAACCTCGCTGCGATCGGGTTCTTTGTGGGGAACGTCGAGTTGATGTGGAAGCTGGCAGCGGTCATGGCGGCGTGCAACCTGACTGGCTCGATCATCGGTTCCCGGATGGCGCTGAAGCATGGCACTGGCTTCGTCCGCAAGATGTTCCTGGGTGTAGTGTTGGTGCTGATTGCGCGCCTGGCCTACGATACCTTTCTGCGCTGAGCATGGACGTGTTTCACGTGAAACATCCGGGAGCTATCCTGGCCAAATATTGGCCTGGTCGACACAGGCTTGAATCATGAACGACCTGCCGTTCGGCTCACCTGATGGTGTGCTGGTCGAGTATCTCTGCGAAGACGCGGGCTACTTCCTGCGTGGTGGCCGCCTGCTCGAGGCCGGACGCTCCCCGTGGCAGGCCTACGAGGTCTGGGAGACGCCGCGCTTCGGTCGTCTGTTCCGGCTCGATGGTTGTTTCATGAGCTCGGAGCGTGACGAGTTCTACTACCACGAGAACCTCATACACGTGCCAGGCGTTGCGCATCCGGAGCCCCGCAGCGCGTTGATCATCGGCGGCGGGGATGGTGGCTCGGCCGAGGAGTTGCTGAAGTATCCGACCATGGAGCGGATCGTGCTCGTCGAGCTCGACGAGCAAGTGGTGGCGATTTCGCGCCGCTATCTGCAGAACATCCACCGCGGGGCACTCGACGATCCGCGAGTCGAGATCCGGATCGGCGACGGTCTGCAGTACGTCCACGAGGCCGAGCCAGCGGCAGGCCAGCGCTACGACCTCATCGTGCTCGATCTCACCGATCCAGTGGGTGCTGCAGCGGCGCTCCATACGGCCGAGTTCTTCTCCGCCTGTCGCGCCCTGCTGGCCGAGGGCGGTGCGCTGAGCCTGCACCTCGGAACCCCGGTGTATCAGCCCGAGCGTGTGCAGATCCTGGTTCGGCGTTTACGCAGCGTATTTGCCTGCGTTCGGCCTTACTTCCTGTATATCCCGCTCTACGGTAGCCTGTGGGGCCTGGCTTCCGCCTCCGATGTCGTGGATCCCGCCGCGCTGTCCGCCGCTGAGGTGGATCAGCGCCTGGGCGCACGCGGTATCGCGGGATTGCAGCATCTGAATGGCGCAGTGCACGGCGCACAGTTCGCGCTTCCCAATCACCTGCGCGCCTTGCTGGCTTGAGCCCGCCGGCGCGCTTATGCCTTCCTACGTCACCGTGACCTCCTTGCCTCGTCCGCATCAACGCTCGGCATCTGCCGCCTCATCACCCAGACCTCATCGCAGCTCGGGAGGTCCGCGTGCGGCCCCCCCAACCCCCCCAGCTCTCGCTTCCGATAGCCTCGCCCAGTCCTTTGTCTGGGCTGCAGAGCTTGTTGCCGGGGTGTTCGACGGCGGCAATCTGACTGAGGCCTACGAGCGCATGCAGGGCGCACATCCCGAATGGCCGGAAGCCACGCGCGGTGCCGTGCGTGATCTCGCCTGGAGCACGCTGCGCGAGTTCCGCCGCGGGGGTGTCGTGCTCGATCGCCTGCTGAACACGCCCCCAGCGACCGTGATTCACGCGCTGTTGCTGGTGGCTCTCACGCGCTTGCGGCAGCGCCCCGAGCAGTCGCATACCGTGGTCGATCAGGCGGTACAGGCTGCTGCAGTGCTGATGCCCGGGCTGAAGAACATGGTCAATGGCGTGCTGCGCAATGCGTTGCGTCAGCGCGATCAGTGGGCTGACTGGGAGCAGCATGACCCTGAGGCGCGCTACGGTTTTCCGGCGTGGTGGATTCAGCGCGTGAAGAACGCCCACCCTTTGGCCTGGGAGGCGGCGCTGCAGGCTGGCAACGAGCGCCCGCCTATGGCCGTTCGCGTAAACGTGCGGCGTACGTCGATCGAGTACGCCGAGGCCGAACTCGCCGCTGCTGGGTGCGTCACCCGTCGGCTCGAGAACGGTGCGCTCCTGCTCGAGCGCGCGCTGCCCGTGGCGCGCTTGCCAGGTTACGCAGAGGGCAGGGTGTCGGTCCAGGATGCCGGTGCGCAGTGGGCTGCCCGGCTGCTCGACCCGCAGCCCGGCGAGCGTGTGCTCGACGCCTGTGCGGCCCCGGGCGGCAAGGCCGCGCACCTGCTCGAACGCGCTGATGTGCGCCTGCTGGCGCTGGAGCTCGATTCGGTGCGTGCGCGCCGCATCGAACACAATCTCGCCCGCCTCGGGCTGCAGGGCGAGGTCAAGGTGGCTGATTGCCGCGAACGCGGCACGTGGTGGGACGGTCGTCCCTTTGCTCGCATCCTGGCCGATGTGCCGTGCTCGGCTTCGGGTGTCGTTCGCCGCCATCCCGACATCAAGTGGCTGCGACGCGATACCGACATCGTGCAGTTCGCTGCGCAACAGGCGCAAATACTGGATGCGCTTTGGCACACCCTGGCGGCGGGTGGCACAATGCTTTATGTCACCTGCTCGGTCTTCGATGAGGAGAACGCCGGGCAGATCGCCCGCTTCTGCGCCCGCCACCCCGATGCGCAACGCCTGTCCATCCAGGGTCGCCCGGACTTCCAATTGCTACCCAATGCCGAACATGACGGCTTCTACTACGCGCTGCTTCGCAAGCAGGCCTGAGCGCCTGCTGCGCTGGCTTCTGTGCGCGCTGACTGCGGTGCTCGCCTTTGCTGCCCAGGCCCAGGAGGGGGTGATCCGCAGTGCGGAGATCGTGCCTGGAGACGGCGGCTATGTGCTCAATGCCGATATTGACCTCGAGCTGAACCCGCGCCTCGTCGATGCCATCTCGCGTGGTGTCTCGCTGTACTTCACCACCGAGCTGGTGATCGAGCGCCCGCGCTGGTACTGGCTCAACGCAACCGTCGTCGAGCGCAGTCTCGATTACCGCCTGTCGTACCACGCCATCACCCGCACTTATCGACTCTCCATTGGCAGCATCCACCAGAGTTTCGACAACCTCGAGAGCGCCGTGCTCACCATGCAGCGCGTACGTAACTGGCAGGTCGCCGAGATGGAGACGCTGCAAGCCGGGGTTTCGCATGAGGTCTCGCTGCGCTTCCGCCTCGACACCAGCCAGTTGCCGAAGCCCTTCCAGGTCACCGCGATCGGCAGCAGCGACTGGAACATCGGCACCGACTGGGTGCACTGGACCTTCCTGCCCGGGGCGCCAGGTTTCCGATGAAGCGCATCCTGCTCGTTGCTGCCGCCGCGCTTGCCGGGATCTCGCTGTTCCTGCTTACGTCGGCGAGCGCCAATACCGAACTTTTCGCCACCAGCTACCCGTACCTGCTCGCTCTCAATGGTGCGATGGTGGTCCTGCTCGGCGCGTTGGTCGGCGTGCAGTTGCGCCAGCTTTGGCGGGAACACCGTGCACGTCAGTTCGGCTCCCGGCTCAAGTTGCGTCTCGTGCTCCTGTTCGCGCTGATGGGGGTCGTGCCCGGTCTCGTCATCTATGCGGTCTCACTGCAGTTTGTCGTGCGCAGTATCGAGTCCTGGTTCGACGTCCGGGTGGACTCGGCGCTCGAGGGCGGTATCGCGCTTGGCCAGAACGCACTCGATTACCTGGTGACCCAGGTGCGCGACAAGGCTGACGACATGGTCCTCGATCTCGAAGGCGCGGCGCAGGGGGCGGGCACCCGGCTCAACCGCCTGCGTGAGCAGGCCGGCATCAACAGCGCCACCATCCTGTCGCCGAATGGGCAGGTTCTGGCCACGGCTTCGGAGTCCGGTCAGAGCCTGATCCCCGACCTGCCCGGCCCCGTGGAGCTGCGCCAGGCGCGCCAGGTTCGCCAGTTCCACTCGGTCGACAGTCTCCCGGACGGTCGGCTGGTGATCCGCGTGATCACCCCGATCCCCATTCGCACGCTCGCGGGCGAGGCGCGGTTGCTGCTGTTGAGCCAGCCGGTGCCCGAATCCTTCGGTCGCCACGCCGACGCGGTGCAGGAGGCGTATCGCGAATACCAGCAGCTGACCCTGGCGCGCAGCGGGCTCAAGCGCATCTATACCATCACACTGAGCCTGACCCTGCTCCTTGCGCTGCTCGGCGCCCTGGCCTTCGCCGTGCTCATCGCGCGCCGGCTCGCGGCGCCGTTGTTGATACTTGCTGAGGGCACGCAGGCAGTCGCCCAGGGCGACTTCAGCCCGCGTCAGGCCTTGCCCGCCAGCGACGAACTCGGGGTGCTGACCCAATCCTTCAATCGCATGACGCGCCAGCTTCAGGAGGCCCGTGCTGCGGCTGACCGCAACCGTGCCGACGTCGAGGCTGCGCGCGCCTATCTGGAGTCGGTGCTCGCGAACCTGTCGACCGGCGTGCTCGCGTTCTCGCCAGAGGGCCACTTGCGTGCGGCCAACCATGGCGCGCTGCAGATCCTCGAAGACGATCTGGGCGGATTCGAGGACATCGCGCTCGATGCCTGGCCGCGGCACGCCGAGTTGCGCGACGTGCTGCGCGAGGGCTTCGCCACCAACGAAGGCGACTGGCAGAAGCAGATGGAGCTGCCGGTGAAGGACAGCACGCCACACACCCTGCTGATCCATGGCTCGCGCCTGCCGGCGAACACCGGGGGCGGCCTCGTGGTCGTGTTCGACGACATCTCCAGCCTGGTGGCAGCACAGCGCACCGCCGCCTGGGGCGAGGTTGCGCAGCGCCTGGCCCACGAGATCAAGAACCCGCTCACCCCGATCCAGCTCTCGGCGGAGCGGCTCGCCTTCAAGCTCGCCGACCGCCTCGACGACAATGGCCGCGAGATGCTCGAGCGTGCGACCACGACCATCGTCAATCAGGTCGAGGCGATGAAGAACCTGGTCAATGCTTTCCGCGATTACGCCCGCCTGCCTGCACCCACGCTGGCAGCGATCGATCTCAATGCGCTCATCCGCGAGGTACTCAACCTCTATGAAAGCGCCAGCGCGCGTATCCGCACCGAGCTGGGCAGCAACCTGCCACCGGTGAAGGGTGACGCCACGCAGATCAGACAGGTGATCCACAATATGCTGCAGAATGCGCAGGACGCGCTCGCCACCGAGGAAGACGGTGAGATCAGCGTCATCACCCGGCGCGATGGCGAACGCGCGGTGCTGCTGTTTCGCGACAATGGGCCCGGTTTCCCGGCGGAAGTGATGGCGCGCGCCTTCGAGCCCTACTTCACCACCAAATCTCGTGGCACGGGCCTCGGCCTGGCCATGGTGAAGAAGATCGTGGACGAACACGGTGGAGAAGTCCGCCTGAGCAATCGCGAGGGCGGCGGCGCAGAAGTGCGCATACGGCTGCGGCTCGCCGAACACAACGAAGCGTGAAGAAACACAATGGCAAAAATTCTCATCGTTGACGACGAAATCGGTATCCGCGAGCTGCTGTCCGAGATCCTGCGCGACGAAGGGCACGACATCCTGCTGGCCGAGAACGCAAGCGCGGCGCGCGCGGCGCGCAATGCGGTGCGGCCCGACATGGTCCTGCTCGACATCTGGATGCCCGACACCGACGGCATCACCCTGCTCAAGGAGTGGGCGGCCAACGGCCAGCTCAACATGCCGGTGGTGATGATGTCCGGGCACGGCACCATCGACACGGCGGTCGAGGCCACCCGCATCGGTGCGATCGACTACCTCGAAAAGCCAATCGCACTGCAGAAACTGCTCGCCGCGGTCAAGCGCGGGCTGCAGCGTCCGCAGGCGCCTGGCGCGCCCGCAGCGCTGACGCTCGCGGCGTTCACCCGTTCGGTGCCGCTGCGCGAGCTCAAGCGTCGCGTCGAGCAGATCAGCAGCAGTTCGCGCGTGCTGCTGCTGCGGATCGGTGCAGGGACCCTGGCCGAACTGGTCGCACGCAGCGTGCAGGCGCCGAACGCGGCGTGGCTGGACCTGGCCGGTGTCACCGCGCCGCTCGACATCAGCCAGTTGCAGGCTGCGCACGGTGGTGTGCTCTTCGTGGCCGAACTCGCACGTCTGTCGCGCGCACAGCAGAAGAACCTGGCCTTCGCGCTCGACCGCCTGGACCGCTACGACCTGCGCCTGGTGGTGGCTTCCGACCGTAGCCTCGAAGGCCTGATCGGCGAGGGCTGGGAGGAGGGGCTGCTCAGTCGTCTGTTCGAGGTCAGCCTCGCACCGCCGTCGATCGCCGACGTGCGCGACGACCTGCCCGAGCTCGCCAGCCAGTTGCTGCTTCACCTCGTCGAGGCCGGCGAGGTACCACCGCGCCGCTTCTCGACCGCGGCGCTGAACCAGTTGCGCAACCTGCCCTGGCCCGGCGGCTATCCTGAGCTGCGTGCTGCGGTGAAGTCGCTCGCGCTCGGCACCCTGGAAGAAGAGGTCGGCGCCAGCGAAGTGCGCCGCCTCCTGCCGGCGGATCTGGCGGCAGGGGCGTGCGGGGTCTCGCTCGACCAACCCCTGCGCGAGGCGCGTGAGGCCTTCGAACGCATGTATTTCGAGCATCATCTGCGCCTGGAGGGCGGCAACATGACCCGCCTCGCGGAGAAGACCGGACTCGAGCGCACCCACCTTTATCGCAAGCTCAAGCAGCTCGGTCTGCAGGCCGGGCGCCGGCACGAAGAGAACTGATCCTCCGCGCACGCAGCAGCCGTTATTGCTGCAGTGCACAATCCGCTTTGTGTGCATGGGGGGCGGGCGTAGAATCATGCCCTTACATTCAGTCGGAAAAACAGGGTGAAGATCATCATTCTCGGCGCGGGCCAGGTCGGGGCCTCGGTTGCGGAAAACCTCGTGTCGGAAGCCAACGACATCACCCTGGTCGACACCAGCGAGGAATACCTCGCAGCCTTACGCGAGCGCCTCGAGATCCGCACCGTCTGCGGCAATGCGGCCTCGCCGCGCGTCCTGAGGGACGCGGGTGCCGAGGACGCCGACCTTCTGATCGCGGTCACCCAGTCCGACCAGACCAACCTGTGCGCCTGCCGCATCGCCAAGGCGCTCTACAACCTGCCCACGCGTATCGCACGCCTGCGTTCGACCGATTACGTTGACCACCCCGAACTGCTCGACGACGACAACTTTGCCGTGGACTTCTCGATCTGTCCCGAGCAGGTCGTTACCGACTACATCAAGCGCCTGATCGCCTTCCCCGAGGCGCTGCAGGTGCTCGAGTTCGCCGATGGCGTGGTCAGCCTGATCTGCGTGCGCGCCTTCGAGGGTGGCCCGCTGGTCGGCCATCCGCTCAAGGCGCTGCGCTTTCATCTGCCCAACGTCGAGGTGCGGATCGCCGCGATTTATCGTAACGGCGAGCCGATCATGCCCGAGGGCGACACCATCATCCTGCCTGGTGATGAGGTCTTCTGCCTCGCTGCGACGGTGCACATCCGCCAGGTGATGGGAGAACTGCGCCGCTCCGACAAGCCGATGCGCCGGATCATGATCGCCGGTGGCGGCAACATCGGCTTCCGTCTCGCGCAGTCGATCGAAAACAACTACCACGTCAAGATTCTCGAGCTGAACCGCACCCGCGCCGATATGCTCGCCTCCCAGTTGTCGCACGCGCTCGTGCTGCGTGGCGACTCGACCGACGAGAAGCTGCTCGAAGGCGAGGGCATCGACGAGACCGACCTTTTCGTTGCGCTCACCAACGACGAGGAGGACAACATCATGTCTGCCTCACTCGCCAAGCGCATGGGCGCGCGGCGCACGCTGGCGCTGATCAACCGCAAGAGCTACGTCGATCTGGTGCAGGGTGGGCCGATCGACATCGCGATCTCGCCGGCGCACACCTCGATCGGCACGCTGCTCGCCCACGTACGCCGCGGCGACGTGGTCGCGGTGCACAGTCTGCGCCGCGGTGCCGCCGAGGCGCTCGAGATCATCGCTCACGGCAGCCGCAAGGACTCCAAGGTGGTCGGTCGGGCGATCGAGGAGATCGCGTTGCCACGTGGCACCAGCATCGGCGCGATCGTGCGTGACGAAAGCAACGACGAAGGACGCGTGGTGCGGCGCGCCGTCATCATGCCGCACCACGACACCGTGATCGAAGAGAACGACCACGTGATCGTGTTCTGCACCAGCAGGAAACTCGTACAGAAGGTCGAGAAGCTGTTCCAGGTCGGCTTCCACTTCCTCTGACATGTACTCCCCCCTGCGCCCCTACCATCCCGCGCTGAACGCGCTCGGGCTGATCATCATGATCTTCGGCCTGCTGATGGGGTTTCCGCTCGTGGTATCGGCCTGGGAGGGCGACGGCGCCACGCTGGCCTACGACCAGGCCCTGTTCGTGACCTTCGTCGCCGGGTTGCTGCTGTGGGCGACGACGCGCACCCAGCGCAGGGACCTGCGAGTGCACGACGGATTCCTGCTCGTCGCTGCGACCTGGGTGGTGCTGCCGCTGTTTGGCGCCTTGCCGCTGCTCGCCTACATTCCCGACCTGCGCTTCACCGACGCCTATTTCGAGGCGGTGTCCGGGCTCACTGCCACCGGGGCGACCGTGCTGACCGGGCTCGACGACCTGCCGGTGTCGATCAACCTGTGGCGCACCTTCATGCACTGGGTGGGGGGCATGGGCGTGATCGTGCTGGTGGTGGCGATCCTGCCGCTGCTCGGCATCGGTGGCCGTCAGCTGTACAAGGCTGAGGTGCCGACGCCGATGAAGGACTCGAGCCTGACGCCCCGCATCGCAGAGACGGCAAAGGGGCTGTGGCTGACCTATGTGCTTCTCACCATCGCCTGCGGCCTCAGCCTGTGGTGGGCGGGGCTCGAGGGTTGGGATGTGGTGATTCACGCCTTCAGCATTGCCGGGCTGGGCGGGTTCTCGAACAAGGACGCCTCGCTCGGCCACTTCGCCAATCTCAACGTCGAGATCGTCGCCATCGTCTTCGCGCTGCTGGCGGGGCTGAACTACGCCACCCACTACCTTGCGCTGGTGCGGCGCTCGACCCGCCCTTATGCGCGCGACCCCGAGATCCCGTTCTACTTTGCGGTGCTGAGCCTGAGCATCGTGATGCTGACCATCTATCTGCTGGCCCAGGGCGTGTTCACCGATGTCGGCGAGGCCTTGCGCTACGTCGCCTTCCACGTGGTATCGATTTCGACCTCGCTCGGCCTGGTCACCCACGACTACACGCTGTGGCCGATGTTCGCGCAGATCTGGATCCTGTTCCTCGGCAGCTTCATCGCCTGTTCGGGGTCGACCGGCGGCGGCATCAAGATGATGCGGGCGATGATCCTGTACAAGCAGGTGTTCCGCGAGATCGTGCGTTCGCTGCATCCCAACGCGGTGCGGCCAGTGCGCATGGGCCGT
This sequence comes from Thauera sp., assembly GCF_034003485.1. Classification (GTDB taxonomy): domain Bacteria; phylum Pseudomonadota; class Gammaproteobacteria; order Burkholderiales; family Rhodocyclaceae; genus Thauera. The sequence goes on along the minus strand of NZ_JAVEYL010000029.1, from coordinate 31,992 downwards.
AATCCGGTGCCCGAGAACATCCTCCACGCAGTGCTGGGCTTCAGCTTCATGTACATGGTGTCGATCGTCAGCCTGACGCTGGTGCTGTCGGCCACTGGCCTCGATCTGGTCACTGCCTTTTCCGCCGTGGTGGCCTGTCTCAACAACACCGGGCCCGGGCTGGAAGGGGTGGGTCCAGCGTCCAACTACCAGGCCCTGGAGGCGCTCCAGAAGTGGGTGCTGGCGTTCGCGATGATCCTTGGCCGGCTGGAGATCTTCACCTTGCTGGTCGTGCTCACCCCCACGTTCTGGCGGCGCTGATACCGTCCCCGTCGCGCGCGGTGCCCCCGCTTGACCATCGACAACCCCAGAGTTCTCCCGGACAGGCGATAATCGCGGCTTGAGCACGATTGCCCGCACTAAAGGACTCGACGTGAGCCGACTGAAAAACGATACCTTCCTGCGCGCGCTGCTGCGCCAGCCCACCGAATACACCCCCGTCTGGCTGATGCGCCAGGCCGGCCGCTACCTGCCGGAATATTGCGAGACCCGCCGGCGTGCCGGCAACTTCCTCAATCTGTGCAAGAGCCCGGCGATGGCCTGCGAGGTCACGCTGCAGCCGCTGGCGCGCTACGACCTCGATGCCGCCATCCTGTTCTCGGACATCCTCACCGTGCCCGATGCGATGGGCCTGGGCCTGTACTTCGCCGAAGGCGAGGGCCCGCGCTTCGAGCGTCCGCTCAAGGATGAATGGGAGATCCGCAACCTGAGCGCCCCCGACCCGCATGCCGAGCTGCAGTACGTGATGGACGCGGTGAGCGAGATCCGTCGTGCGCTCGACGGCAGCGTGCCGCTGATCGGCTTCTCGGGCAGCCCGTGGACGCTGGCCTGCTACATGGTCGAAGGCGGCTCGTCCTCCGACTACCGTAAGGTCAAGAGCCTGGCCTATAGCCGCCCCGACCTGATGCACCACATCCTCGAGGTCACCGCGCAGGCGGTGGTGAAGTATCTCAACGCCCAGATCGAGGCCGGCGCCCAGGCGGTGATGGTGTTCGACTCCTGGGGCGGCGTGCTGTCCGAGGCGGCGTACAAGGAATTCTCGCTGCGCTACCTGGAGCAGGTCGTGTCGGGCCTGATCCGCGAGCGTGACGGAGTGCGCGTGCCCAGCATCGTGTTCACCAAGGGTGGCGGCCTGTGGCTGGAATCGATCGCCGCCATCGGCAGTGACGCGGTCGGCCTGGACTGGACGATGGACATCGGTCGCGCCCGCCAGCTGGTGGGCGACAAGGTTGCGCTGCAAGGCAACCTCGACCCCAACGTGCTGTTTGCCCCGCCCGAAGCGGTCGCGACCGAAACCCGCCGCGTACTCGACGCCTTCGGCAACCATTCCGGCCACGTCTTCAACCTCGGCCACGGCATCTCTCAGTTCACGCCGCCCGAGAGCGTCAGCGCGCTGGTCGATACCGTTCACACCTACAGCCGCGAGATTCGTGCGCGCGGCTGATGGGGCGCGCAGGCAGCGTCCTGGCAAAGCGCTGGACGCTGCCTGTCAAGCACAAAATTGCGCTTTCAGTGCTTGACTTATGCACATCTGGCGGTTTCACGGTCCCGGATCGCCAGAAAATCAATGCTTATCTGCGAAATCTTATAAGTCATTGAAAAATATAGAATAAAAATTAGCGTAATGTTAAGGCAGTGTGACGAAAAGCCTTATTCGGCGCCGGTTTGGGGCTGATTCACCCAGCTTTTCAACAAACTTATCCACAGGTTTTGTGGACAAGCTGAAAGGGCCATTTCCGGCCAGAGACTTGATGCGCGTTTTCTCCATCAGGTCTCACCAAACACGCGCAAGCATCTGAAGCAAAAGCAGTTTCCTTCCGCACCTCGCCAAGCCATGGCCATCGTCCGCGTCGCCCTGCCCATCCCCCTGCCGCAAGTGTTTGATTACGTTGCGGCAGATGCCACGCAGGCGGACGTCGGGCGGTGCGTGAAGGTGCCGTTCGGGCGTGGCGACCGCAACGGACTGATCGTCGCCCTTGGCGATGAGGCGGAGGTCGAGACCGCGCGACTGAAGGCGGTGCATCACATCCAGCGCGGCGTGCCGGCGTTGCCGGGGGACTGGCTGGAACTGGTCGGTTTCGTCGCCCGTTACTACCACGCGCCGCTCGGCGAAGTGGTGGCGCTCGCGCTCCCGCCCGGGCTGCGCCGTGCCGACGGCGTCAGTGACGCCGAAGAGGATCCGCTGCTCGAGTTCAGCGCCGCTGGCCGCGAAGCGATCGCCGCCGCGAAGCGGGCAAGCAAGGCGCTCGCGCTGCTGCAGTCCCTTGCGACCGAGCCTGGCCCGTGGCGGCGCAGCGTGGTTCGCGCGCTGGACGGCGGCGAGGCCGTCGGCGACCTGTTGCGGCGGGGCTGGCTGGTGGCAGTGGAGGGCGAGGACAGCGGAGCCGCGCAAAGCACCGGCACGCTGCCGGCGCTCACCGTTGAACAGGCCGCCACGGTTGATGCGATCCTCGCCGACGCACCGGGCTTTCGCCCCTGGCTGCTGCACGGTGTCACCGGCAGCGGCAAGACCGAGGTCTATCTGCGCCTGGCCGCACACATGCTGGCGCAAGGTCGCCAGGTGCTGATGCTGGTCCCGGAGATCGCCCTCACGCCGCAGCTCGAGCAGCGCGTCGCCCAGCGCTTTGCCGCCGCCAATGTGGTCAGCCTGCATTCCGCGCTCGCCGACGGCGCACGCTCGCGCGGCTTCGTGCAGGCGCTCACCGGCCGCGCCGACATCGTGCTCGGCACCCGGCTGGCGGTGTTCGCGCCGTTGCCACGGCTCGGCTTGATCCTGGTCGACGAGGAGCACGACGCCTCCTACAAGCAGCAGGAGGGCGTGCGCTATTCGGCGCGCGACGTGGCGGTGTGGCGCGCGCGCCAGCGCGACGTGCCGGTGGTGCTGGGCTCGGCGACGCCCTCGCTGGAGACCTGGTACCACGCGAAGAGCGAGCGCTACGCGCTGCAGACGCTGAGCCAGCGCGCGGTGGCCGCGACCCTGCCGGCTGTGCGCTGCATCGACACCCGGCGCCTGAAGCTCGACGAAGGCCTCAGCCCGAGCCTGCAGGCGGCGATCGCGCAGCGTCTGGAACGCGGCGAGCAGAGCCTGGTGTTCCTCAACCGTCGCGGCTACGCGCCGGTGCTGTCCTGCCCGTCCTGCGGCTGGGTCAGCCGCTGCCCGCACTGTTCGGCCAACCTGGTGGTGCACCTCGCCGACCGCCGCCTGCGCTGCCACCACTGCGGTTGCGACGGCCAGATCCCGCACGCCTGCCCGAGCTGCGGCAACCAGGACATCCAGCCCTTCGGTCGCGGCACCCAGCGTGTCGAGGCGCGCGTGGTCGAGCTTTTCCCGCAGGCGCGCGTGCTGCGCGTCGACCGCGACGCCGCGCGCACCCGCGCGCAGTGGGAAAAGCTGCTCGACACCATCGCTGCCGGCGAGGCCGACATCCTGGTCGGCACGCAGATGATGGCCAAGGGCCACGACTTCCCCAAGCTCACCCTGGTCGGCGTGATCGGCGCCGACTCCTCGCTGCACGCCGCCGACTTTCGCGCCCCCGAGCGCCTGTTCCAGCAGATGATGCAGGTCGGTGGCCGTGCCGGGCGCGGTACGCTGCCGGGCGAGGTATTGATCCAGACCGAGTACCCGATGCATCCGCTCTACCTGCATCTGGGCAAGCACGATTTCGATGCCTTCGCCCGCATGGCGCTGCAGGAGCGGCGCGCTGCGGGCTTCCCGCCCTTCACCCACCAGGCCATGCTGCGCGCTGATGCGCCCGCGCTCGAGGATGCGGTGGAGTTCCTGCGCCACGCCCGCCGGCTCGCCGAGGAGCGCGCACCCGAGGGCCTGCGCCTGTACGACCCGGTGCCGATGCGCATGACGCGGCTGGCGCGCCGCGAGCGCGCGCAACTGCTGGTCGAGGCCGACCAGCGCGGTCTGCTGCAGGCCTTCCTGGCTGACTGGATGGCGGTGCTCTACCGCCAGCGCACCGCGCGCGAGCTGCGCTGGCAGCTCGATGTGGATCCGCTCGACGTTTGACGTCGGCAAGCGTTCAGTCGGGACGTTGCGGCCACAGCCAGGCCGCGCCGCGCACGCCCGAGGCGTCGCCATGGCGAGCCGGCAACAGCCGCGTCACCACCGTGTCCGAGAACACGTGCGCGCCCCACCGCCGCGGCACGTTGGCGTACAGGCGGTCGATGCGCGACAGCCCGCCGCCGAGCACGATCACGTCGGGGTCGAGCAGGTTGATCACGCCGGCGAGCGCGCGCGCGAGGCGGACCTCGTAGCGTTCCAGCGTGGCGATGCATGCTGCGTCGCCCACATCGGCACGTGTGGAGATGGCGACCGCGTCGAGGGTTTCACCGCCATTGCGCAGATGATCCGCAGCCATCCCGGGGCCGGACAGGTAGGTCTCGATGCAACCGGTACGCCCGCAGTAGCAGGCCGGCAGGGGCAGGTCGCGCGTATCGGGCAGTGGCAGCGGGTTGTGGCCCCATTCGCCGGCGACGGCGTTGGCGCCGACGAGCAGCGTGCGATCGACGACGATGCCGCCGCCCACGCCGGTGCCGAGGATGGCCGCGAACACCGTGCGTGAGCCGGCGCCCGCCCCATCGGCGGCCTCGGACATGGCCAGGCAGTTGGCGTCGTTGGCAAGACGGACCGGCCGTCCGAGCGAAGCCTCGAGGTCGCGCCGCAGCGGCTGGCCGTTCAGGCAGGTGGAGTTGGCGTTGCGAATGCGGCCGTCGCGTGCCGAGGGCGAGCCCGGCGTGCCGATACCGATGGTAGCCGACGCACCGATCGCCGCTTCGGCGTCGTGGATGAGCGCGACGATGGCGCGAACCGTGGCTGCATAGTCGCCCTGTGGCGTCGGCACCCGCCGGCGCCAGCGCACGCTGCCGTCCGCGGCCAGCACGACGAGCTCGATCTTGGTGCCGCCGAGGTCGATGCCGATGCGCGCGGCCATGTTCGTGCTCGCGTGTTCAGTCGCGCTCGGCGGCGTCACGATAGCGCTCGACGGCTTCCTCGCGGTCGCCGGCGCTGACGCCGAGATCGCGCACCAGACCGTCCTGCAGGCTGTAGCACCAGCCGTGCACGGTCACGCTCTGGCCGCGCTGCCAGGCTTCGCGCAGCACCGAGGTCTGGCACACGTTCACCACCTGATGCATGGCGTTGAGTTCGCACAGGCGATCGGCGCGCGCCACCGGGTCCTCGATGCGCTCCAGGCGGTCGAGGTGGCGGTCGCGCACGTCCTGGATGTGGCGCAGCCAGTTGTCGGTCAGCCCGGTCTTGTTGTCGTTCATCGCCGCCTTCACCCCGCCGCAGCCGTAGTGGCCGACGACCAGGATGTGCTTCACGCGCAGGATCTCGACCGCGTAATGGATGACCGACAGCGCGTTGAGGTCGGTATGCACGACCACGTTGGCGATGTTGCGATGAACGAAGACCTCGCCCGGCGCCAGGCCCACGACCTGGTTGGCAGGCACCCGACTGTCGGAGCAGCCGATCCAGAGGTATTGCGGCGATTGCTGGTTGACCAGGCGGGTGAAGAACTCGGGGTCTTCCGCATGCATGCGTTCGGACCAGTTCTTGTTGTTGTTGAAGAGGTGTTCGATGGGTTGCGACATGGTCTTGGGCGGGACAGGTGGGGCCGGCCAGGCCGACGATGCGCAATTATGGTGACGAAGGCGATCGTCTGCCAGCCCGCTTTCTGGTTCTGCCTTGCCGCCTGCCGAGGATCGCGCCGGCTGCCGTGCTGAAGGCGGCTGGCGCGGCGCTCGCTGCAGCCGATCACTTGCTGCGCTTGAGCTCGGTCTTGAGGATCTCGCCGCTCATGGCGTCGACGTCCACTTCCACACGACGGCCTTCCGGATCGATGGCCTTGACCTCGTACTTGTTGCGCTCGCGCTCGGCTTCCTCGAAGTTGCGATAACCGGCGGCCTCGAGCTTGGCCAGTACCTCCTGCAGGCTGAGACCGGCTGGCTGGGTGGTTGCAGCCGCAGGGGTGGGGACTGCGCCCGTCTGCTGGGCGATCGCGGGGACGAGGACGGCGCCGGCGCCGAAGATGGCTGCACTGAGGGCGAGGGTGGTGATGAGGGTGGTGGCACGCATGATGGCTTCTCCTTGGATGTTGGTTGGCGGTCCGTGTTGCTGTGACCGTGATGCCATGCTGCGCTGCGCGGGCTGAACCTTTCCTGAAGCCCACGTTCATCTTCGGTTCATAATTCCACGCATAAGTTTGCGGTAGTGCAGGCGGTCAACGGCCGCCTGTCCCCCATGTCCCACGCATCCAGCAGGAGCCCGCCGCATGAATACCCAACAAGCCCGTTCCCTCGTTGCCATCGCCCTGATGGCGGCGTTCGCCGACGGTCGCCAGGACGCCGACGAGCGCGAGCATGTGCGCAAGGTGGCCGAGTCCCTTGGCCGCGACATCGAGATCGACTTCATCCCGCTCTACCAGGATGTACTGCTCGGGCGGCTGAGCCTGGAGGCCGCGGTGGCCGAACTGGCCGAGCCCGGCCTGCGCCAGTTGGCCTTCGAGCTTGCGGTCGGCGTGTGCGAGGCCGATGGCCGCCATAGCGCGGAGGAGACCGCGTTTCTCGCCCGCCTGTCCGCGCTGCTCGGGCTCGAGGCCGGCAGGGCCGAAGCCTTCATCCACGAGGCGGAAGCCGTGGCCGAGGCGCCGGTCCGGGGCGCGCTGACCGAGCTGCCCGGCTTTGACGACTGGGCATCACCCTCTGCGGCGGGTGCCGCGACGCCCGCAGCCGGGGCGCTCACACCCAATCAGGCCGAGCTCGAGCGCATGATCCTCAACGCCGCCATCCTCAACGGTGCGCTCGAGCTGCTGCCGCAATCGATGGCTTCGATGGCGATCATTCCGCTGCAGGTGCGCCTGGTGTATCGCATCGGCAAGGCCCACGGCTTTGAGCTCGACCGCGGCCACATCAAGGACTTCCTCGCCACCACCGGCGTCGGCATGACCGGGCAGTACGTCGAGCAGTTCGGGCGCAAGCTCATCGGCGGCCTGCTCGGCAAGGTGCTCGGTGGCGCCGGGCGTGCGATCGGGAGCCAGGCCACCGGCTCGGCCTTCTCGTTCGCCACCACCTGGGCGATCGGCAAGGTTGCGTGCCAGTACTACGGTGGCGGCCGCAGGCTCGACACGGCGGCGCTCAAGCAATCGTTCGCCGGCTTGTTCGAGCAGGCCAAGACCCTGCAGGCACGCTACGCACCCGAGATTGCGCAGCGCGCAAGCACGCTCGACCTCGGCCGCCTGACGGCTGAACTGCGCGCGTCCTAGAGTGCGCCAGCACACACGCCCGGCGCGCATTCATGTCCGGTTCAGGCGCGCCGGCCTATAGTGGTATCAGGGGATCGCGGCAGCCGTGCTGCGGCGGTCGTGTTCTGCAGTCCATTAATCTAGGAGTCGATCATGCTCAGAAGGACCATGGGAGTGTCCGCGCTGCTTGCAGCCTTGCTGGTTGCCAGCGGCGGGGCCTTGGCGGCCGATGCGGCGCAGGAGCCGATCTTCGGCAGCCAGTTGATGACCGAGCAGGAGCGCACCGTCCATCGCGCCCGCATCTGGGCCGCGCAAAGCGACGAGGCCCGTAATGCGATTCGTGCCGAGCATCACGAGCAGATGCGCGCCCGCGCCCAGGAGCGTGGGCTGACCTTGCCCGAAGTGCCGCCGGCGCGTGGCGAGGGCATGGGCCAGGGGCGCGGCATGGGGCAGGGCCCGGCCCTCGGGCCAGGCCGCGGAGCGGGGCCGGGTGCGGGGCCGGGTGCGGGGCAAGGCGCCGCCGGGCCTGGCAGGGGCATGGGCCCCGGCCAGGGCATGGGCCCCGGTCGCGGCATGGGTGCTGGGCAGGGAGCAGGACAGGGTCCGGGCCAGGGCATGGGGCAGGGACGCACGCAGTAAGTGGAGGTGTCGGCCATGCGCTTCCGTTTCGCACGCCGGCGGCTGACGGTCGGGATGCTTGCCGGGCTCGTTGTGGCGCTCATCCCCTGGGGTGCGGCGCTTGCCGATGAGCCCGCCGACCATGAGCGCGCTCGCCGCGCGCTCGAGGCCGGCGAGGTGATGCCCTTGCGCACGGTGCTGGAGCAGGTCGAGCGCGATTATCCCGGCGAGGTCCTCGAGGTCGAACTCGACCGCGAGGACGACGTCTGGGTGTACGAGATCAAGCTCATCCGCAGGGGGGGCGACGTGCTCAAGCTCGAACTCGACGCTCGCGACGGTAGCTTGCGGCGGATTCGCGGGCGCGACGTGCGCGCGCTCGGGCAGGGCGCGGAGGCGCGCTGATGCGGATCCTGGTGGTCGAGGACGAGCCCACGCTGGCGGCCCAGCTCACCGCCACGCTGGGGACGGCCGGCTACGCGGTCGATACCGCAGCCAATGGTCGCGATGCGGGCTACATGGGCGAGGTAGAGACCTTTGATGCGGTCGTGCTCGACCTCGGCCTGCCCATGGTCGATGGTCTCACCGTACTCAAGCGCTGGCGCGCGCTCGGGCGCACGATGCCGGTGCTGATCCTCACCGCGCGCGGCAACTGGCACGAGAAGGTCGCGGGTATCGACGCCGGCGCCGACGATTACCTGACCAAGCCCTTCCACATGGAGGAGTTGCTCGCCCGCATCCGCGCGCTGATCCGGCGCGCGGCCGGGCAGGCGAGCGCCGAGATCGCCTGCGGGCCGCTGGTGCTCGACACCCGCAGCGGGCGCTTCAGTGTGGACGGTCAGGCACTCAGCCTCACCAGCCACGAATTCCGCGTGCTCGCCTATCTGATCCACCACGCCGGCGAGATCGTGTCGCGCACCGAGCTCACCGAACACATCTACGCGCAGGACTACGACCGCGATTCCAACACCATCGAGGTCTTCGTCGGCCGCCTGCGCAAGAAGCTGCCGCCCGGGCTGATCGAGACCGTACGCGGGCTGGGCTACCGGCTCACATGTCCGCAGTGAGTCGAGGGCTGCCAGGTGGGCGGGGATCGCTGCGCCTGCGCCTGCTCGCGGGCACGCTGGTGTGGGTGCTGCTGACTGTGCTCGTCGCCGGCTGGGCGCTCGGGCGCATGTTCACCGAGCACGTCGAGCGCCAGTTCCAGGCCGAGCTCGGCACTCATCTGAATCAGCTCGCCGCGAATCTCGCCATTGATGCCGACGGTCAGGCGGCCTTGCGCGCGGTGCTCACCGACCCCCGCTTCGCGCGGCCCTATTCCGGGCTGTACTGGCAGATCGATGTGCTCGGGGCGCGCGCTGGGGATGGCAGCCCGGAGGGGAGCCGCCAGGGGGCGCTGCGCTCGCGGTCGCTGTGGGACGTGGTGCTGGCGGTGCCGGGCGACCTGCCGGCAGACGGCGAAGTGCACGCGCACGACACCGAAGGGCCGGACGGCGCGCCGCTGCGCATGATCGAGCAGGTGCTCCGCCCCGCTGAGCGGCCCGAGCTGGCGCTGCGCGTGATCGTGGCCGCGAATGCGGCGCTGGTCGTCGAACCGGTGGCGCGTTTCAACCGCATCCTTGCGCTCGCGCTCGCGCTGCTCGCCGCCGGGCTCGCTGTGGCGGCGCTGGTGCAGGTTCGGGTCGGGTTGCGTCCGCTGGCGCGGCTGCGCGATGGCCTGGCGGCGGTGCGCGAGGGGCGCAGCACGGCCATCGATGGCCGCTTCCCGGCCGAGATTCAGCCCCTGGTGGCGGAGTTCAACGCCGTGCTCGCACGCAACGCGGAAGTGGTGACGCGGGCACGCACCCACGCTGGCAATCTCGCCCATGCAGTGAAGACGCCGCTCGCCGTGCTCGCCAACGCCGCGGAGGAGGCGGCCCACGATGCGCCCGATGGCAGGCTTGCACACCTGGTGCGCGAGCAGGTCGCACTCGCCCGTACCCAGGTCGATTACCACCTCGCGCGTTCACGCGCGGCAGCGGCCGTCGGCGTGCCGGGTCTGCGCACGCCGCTACGGCCGGTGCTCGAAGGCCTGCTGCGGCTGATGGACAAGGTTCATGCCGGGCGCGGGCTGAAAGTTGCCATCCTCGCCTGCGCGGACGAGCTGGCGTTTCGCGGCGAGGCGCAGGACCTTCAGGAAATGCTCGGCAACCTCATCGACAACGCCTGCAAGTGGGCGACAGGGCGAGTCGAGGTGCACGCCCGGGCCTGCGCCGATGGGGCTCCTGGCGCGCTGGATGCCGAACAGTTGCGCATCTGCATCGACGACGACGGCCCGGGCTTGCCCGCCGAGGCGCGCGAGGCGGTGTTCGCGCGCGGCGTGCGTGCCGACGAGCGCACCCCGGGCGCGGGGCTCGGGCTGTCGATCGTGCGCGAGCTCGCGCAGCTCTATGGTGGCGAGGTACGACTGGAGGTTTCGCCCAGGGGTGGCTTGCGCGCCGTGCTGGCGCTGCCGCTGGCGCGCTGAGTGGCGTCTGCCATGGGCTCATCGCAGACGCCCGCCCCCGCTGTCGGAACAAGGGCTTGCAACGGCGGGGATAAAGTGAGTAAATGATTACTCACTTTATCCCCCCGACCGGACTCTCGCCGATGACCGCCCGCTATCTCCCCGCCGAAGAACGCCGCAGCGTCACCGTCGAAACGGTGCTGGCGCTCGCCGCCGAGCAGAATCCGAGCGAGATCACCACCGCCGCGATCGCCGAGCGGATGCATCTGACCCAGGGCGCGCTGTTCCGCCACTTCCCCAGCAAGGAAGCGCTGTGGACCGCGGTGATGGAGTGGGTGGCCGAACGCCTGATGCAGCGCATCGAACGCGCCGTTGCCGACGCGCCCGGCCCGCTCGCGGCGCTGCGCAGCATGTTCCTCGCCCACGCCGGCTTCGTCGTCGAGCATCCCGGCGTGCCGCGCATGATGTTCGGCGAACTCCAGCGCGCCGAGGCGAGCGCGCCCAAGCGCATGGCGCAGGCCCTGATCCGGCGCTACGGCGAGCGCGTGCGCGCCTTGCTCGCGGCCGGCCAGGCGGCGGGCGAGGTCGCCGCCGACATCGACCTCGACGCGGCGACGACGCTGTTCATCGGCACCATCCAGGGCCTGGTGATGCAGTCGCTGCTCGCCGGCGAACCCGAACGCATCAGCCGCGAGGCGCCGGCCGTGCTGGCGCTCTACCTGCGCGCCATCCGGAGCCACCCATGAAGAACTGGTTCGCTGCCAATCGGCGGCTCTTCGGCCTGCTCGCGGTGTTGCTGCCGCTCGCCGGCCTGCTCGTCTTCGTCGCCCTGCGCGCCGGCCCGCTGGCCGCGGTGCCGGTGACCGTGGCGACGGTCGAATCGCAAGCGCTCGCGCCGGCGCTGTTCGGCATCGGCACGGTGGAGGCGCGCTACACCCATCGCATCGGCCCGACTTTCGCCGGCCGGGTGGCGACGGTCGCGGTGCAGCCGGGCGATGCGGTGCGCGCCGGCCAGGAGGTGGGCGAGATGGACCCGATCGACCTCGACGAACGCCTGGTCGCACAGGAGGCCGGGCTGCGCCGGGCCGAGGCCAACCTGCTCGCCGCCCAGGCGCAGGTGCGCGAGGTCGGTACGCGGCGCAGCTTCGCCGACGTCCAGGCCACCCGCTACGCCCGCCTGCTGGAATCGAACAGCGTCAGCGGCGAGGCCGCCGCTGCCAAGCGCCAGGAGGCCGACGGTGCCGCCGCCGCGCATCAGGCCGCCACCGCCAGCGCCGAGGCGGCAAAACAGGAGCTCTCCCGGCTGCGCTCCGAGCGCGACGCGCTGCGCGCGCAGCGTGCCAACCTGCGCCTGGTGGCGCCGGTCGATGGCCTGGTCGTGCGCCGCGACGCCGACCCCGGCACCACGGTGGTGGCCGGCCAGGCGGTGGTCGAGATCGTCGAGCCGGCGAGCGTGTGGGTCCATGCCCGCTTCGACCAGCAGCGCGCCACCGGGCTCGCCGCCGAGCTTCCGGCGCAGATCGTGCTGCGTTCGCGTGCCGGTGAGCGCATCGACGGCACGGTGGTGCGCGTCGAACCGCTCGCCGATGCGGTGACCGAGGAGGTGATCGCCAAGATCGGCTTTGCCCAGCCGCCCGCGCGCCTGCCGCCGCTGGGCGAGCTCGCCGAACTCACCGTCGCCCTGCCGGCGCTGCCCGCGCGCCCGGTGGTGCCCAATGCCGCGGTGCAACGGGTGGAGGGCCGGCTCGGGGTGTGGGTGGTGGACGGCACGCGCGACCTGCGCTTCGTGCCGTTGCGCCTCGGTGCCGCCGATCTCGATGGCCGCGTGCAGGTGCTCGACGGCCTCGACGGTGGCGAGCGGGTGGTGGTGTACAGCCACAAGCCGCTCAAGGCCGGCAGCCGCATCGACGTGGTCGAGCGCATCGCGGGCGTGGCGCCATGATCAGCCTCGCCGGACGCGACATCCTGCACGGCTGGGGCAAGTTCGTGTTCACCGGCATCGGGCTGGGCCTGCTGATCGGGGTCACGCTGACCATGGCCGGCGTCTATCGAGGCATGGTGGACGACGCCCGCGCGCTGCTCGACAACAGTGGCGCCGACCTCTGGGTGGTGCAGCAGGACACCCTCGGCCCCTATGCGGAATCGTCCAGCGTGCACGACGACATCTGGCGCAGCATCGCCGGCATGGAAGGCGTGGCGCGCGCGGCCAACATCACCTACCTGACCATGCAGGTGCGCCAGACCGGCCCCGGCGCGCGTGACGTGCGCGCGATGGTGGTGGGGGTGGCGCCCGACGGCCCGGGCAATCCCGGCCAGCCGGTGCATCTGCTCGCCGGCCGCCACCTGACTCGCGGCCACTACGAGGCGGTGGCCGACATCGCCGCGGGCTTCGTGCTCGGCGAGCGCATCCGCGTGCGCCGCAACGACTACACCGTGGTCGGGCTCACCCGGCGCATGGTGTCCTCGGGCGGCGATCCGATGGTGTTCATCCCGCTCAAGGACGCGCAGGAAGCGCAGTTCCTCAAGGACAACGACGCCATCGTGCGCCAGCGCGCGCGCACCGCGCAGAACCCGGCGCTCAACCGTCCCGGCGTGCCCGGCATGCTCGACGCGGTGATCGCCTCGCAGAGCACCAACCCCTATGTGAACGCGGTGCTGGTGCAGCTTGCCCCCGACTACGACCCCGAGCGCGTGGCCGAGCCGATCCGGCGCTGGCAGCGCCTCACCGTCTACACCCGGGCGCAGATGGAGGAGATCCTGGTCGCAAAGCTGATCGCCACCTCGGCGCGCCAGATCGCGATGTTCCTGGTCATCCTCGCCATCGTCAGTGCGGCCATCGTCGCCTTCATCATCTACACCCTGACCCTGGGCAAGATCCGCGAGATCGCGGTGCTCAAGCTCATCGGCACGCGCAACCGCACGATCGCGTCGATGATCCTGCAGCAGGCGCTCGGGCTGGGCCTGATCGGCTTCGTCGTCGGCAAGATCGCGGCCACCTTCTGGGCGCCGGCCTTTCCCAAGTACGTCCTGCTCGAGACCGGCGACACCGTGCGCGCGCTGGTCGCGGTGGTGGTGATCTGTGTGCTCGCCAGCGTGCTCGCGATCCGCGCCGCGCTGCGGGTGGATCCGGCCGAAGCGATCGGAGGCTGAGATGGCGATCGTCGAGCAAACCCCGGGTGGCAGCGAGCAGGTCGAGGCGGCGCGTGCGCAGGGCGTCGATGCGCCGCAATCGCCGGCTGCGCAGGCGGCGGGCATCCTCATCGAGGGCCTGCGCAAGCGCTACGGCAGCGGCGACACCGCGGTCGATGCCCTGAAGCACGTGGACATGACGGTGGCGCCGGGCGAGGTCGTCGGCCTGATCGGGCCCTCCGGCTCGGGCAAGAGCACCCTGCTCAAATGCCTCGGCGCGGTGATCGAGCCCAGCGCCGGGCGCATGACCCTGGGCGGCGAGACGATCTACGACGGCGGCTGGAAGATCCGCGACCTGCGCGCGCTGCGCCGCGACCGCATCGGCTTCGTGTTCCAGGCGCCCTACCTGATCCCCTTCCTCGACGTCCTCGACAACGTCGCGCTGCTGCCGATGCTGGCCGGGCGACCGAACGCCGAAGCGCGCAGCCGGGCGATGGAGCTGCTCGAGGCGCTCGACGTCGCCCACCGCGCCCGCGCTATGCCGTCGCAGTTGTCGGGCGGCGAGCAGCAGCGGGTGGCGATCGCGCGCGCATTGGTGAGTCATCCGCCGGTGATCCTCGCCGACGAGCCCACCGCGCCGCTCGACAGCGAGCGCGCGCTCGGCGTCATCCGCATCCTCAACCGCATGGCGCGCGAGTTCGACACCGCGATCATCGTCGTCACCCACGACGAGAAGATCATCCCTACCTTCCGCCGCATCTATCACATCCGCGACGGGAGCACGCACGAGGAGGCGGGCGAGGGCCGGTCCATCGAGTGAGCGCTGCGCGAGGACACTGCGCGCGCGCCCGCTCGAGGATGACGGAGGGGGCCGAATGTGGAATCCTGTCGTCCCCTCACCGTTTTATCGAGATTCCCATGAAGATCGCTCCCGCTCCCTTGATCACGCTTTCCAACGGCGTCGAGATGCCCCAGCTCGGTCTGGGCACCTGGCCGATGAACGACGCCGAGGCCGCCGAGACCGTCGCGCTCGCGCTCGACATGGGCTATCGCCTGATCGACACCGCCGAGAACTACGAAAACGAGCGTGGCGTCGGCGAAGGCATCCGGCGCGCGGGCGTCGCGCGTGACGAGGTCTTCGTCACCACCAAGTTCAACCGCAAGTGGCACGGCATCGACGGCGCGCGCCAGGCCTGCGAGGCCAGCCTCGAGCGCCTCGGCCTGGATTACATCGACCTCTTCATGGTGCATTGGCCCAACCCGGACCAGGACCGCTACGTCGAGGCCTTCGAGGGCCTGATGAAGCTGCAGGAGGCCGGCCTGGTGCGCGCGATCGGCACCTCGAACTTCAAGCCCACCCACCTGCAGCGCCTGTTCGATGCCGGCCTGTGCCCGCAGGTGAACCAGATCCACCTCGACCCCTGGCATGCGCGCACCGATCACGTCGAGGTGCATGAGGCGCACGGCATCGTCACCGAATCCTGGAGTCCGCTCGGGCGCGCCAACGCGATGCTGGCCGACCCGGCGATCGTGGATGTCGCCCGGCACTACGGCCGCACGCCGGCGCAGATCGTCCTGCGCTGGCACACCCAGCTCGGCTACGTGCCGGTGCCGAAGTCGTCCAACCCCGAGCGCCTGGCGCAGAACCTCGACGTGTTCGGCTTCGAACTCACCGCCGAGGAACTGGCGGCGATCAGCGCGCTCGACCGCCCCGATCCGGAGATGCTGGATTCGGACGTGTTCGGGCACTGAGCCTGCGGCGGTTCAGCCTGTAAGGAAGGCCCTTCAGTCCCGCCAGATCCCCATGTCCCGTAACTGCTTCGTCGCCGCCTCTGCCCAGCCGCGGTTGGCGGCGGGGCTGGCGGGGCTGGGGTGGAGGATGCGGCCGAACTTGAGCCCGGGCACGCCGGTGGCCCCGCCCAGGGCTTCGGTGGCGCGCTTTTCCGCCCAGTTGCCGATGCCGATCACCCACTCGGGCTGCAAGGCGGCGACCAGTGCGTGCAGGTGCGCGTCGCAGGCCTCGAGCAAGGGGCGCTGCTCGGTCACCGGCAGCTTGTCGGGGGTGAGGTTGCGCCCGCCCTCGAAGAACACCAGCGGGCAGTAGTTGGCGACGAAGTGCTCGGCGAAGAAGGCCTCGGGCGAGCCGAAACGGGTGCGGAACAGGCCCCACAGGCGCTGGCCGCTGACCTCCGAGCGCGCACAGGCGAAGCCTTCCACCGGGCGCTTCGGATTGACCGTGCGCGGCTGCCCCACCGGGCCCTCCAGGCCCAGCCAGTCGCGCGCGCTGGCGATCTCGCCGAAGGGCACGCCGATCTGCGCCATGCCGAAGGGGCCGGGGTTCATGCCGACGAACACCACCCGCTTGCGTCCGGCACCGTAGGTTTCCAGGTAGCGCCGATGCACTGCCCAGGCGTAGTCGAGCGGGTTGTAGACGTGGGTGACGGGCGCCGCGAAGGGCAGCGCGTCCACCGCGGCGGACAGTGCGCGCGCGGCATCGATCAGGGTGTGTGCGGTCATCGGTCAGAACACGAGCTTGAAGAGATGGAGCGCCGCCATGCCGGCGCCGATGGTGGCGAGCACGTTGCGCGTGCCCCAGGCTACCAGCACCGCGACCAGCGCCGCCCAGGGGCGCGCGGTGTCGAAGGCAAACTGAACCTCGCCGCCGGCCACGAACAGCGCGCTCGCAGTCAGCGCGGCGAAGCTCGCCGGCGCGATGTGGCGGCACAGCGCGTGCAGCCAGCCGGGGAGGCTGCGGCTGGCGAAGAGGCCGATCATCGCGTAGCGATACAGATACGTCAGCGCGCCGACGAGCACGAGCAGCAGGACGAGGCTGGTGGTGGTCATCGGCGATACGGAGACATCGGACAGATGGCGTGCGGCCGGCGGCAGGTGCCGGAGCGGCGCCGGAGCGGTGCGGGGGGCGCGTCACGCCGTGGGCGTGTGGCGTTCATCGCGCACGCTCCAGGCGGCGCACCGTCCACGCGCCCGCGGCCAGCCCGAGCACGATCGCGGCGACCAGACCGAGCTTGTAGGGCAGGGCGGCGAAGGCGAGGGCGCCGAGCGCGGCCGTCAGCGCCGCGGCCTGGCCGGCGCGTTCGCGCAGCAGCAGCGTGAGCAGCGCGATGAAGGTCAACGGCACGGCGAAGTCGAGTTCCCATTCGGCCGGGATGGTGGCTCCGAACAACAGCCCGGCGGCGGTGGACAACTGCCAGCCCGCCCACAGGGTGAAGCCGGCGCCGAGGAAGTACCAGTGGCGCAGATCGTGTGCGGGCGCACGCTTGTCGTCTTCCCGGCGCTGGTAGCGCAGCACCGCCACCGCATAGGCCTCGTCGGTCAGCACATAGGCCAGCAGCAGGCGCCAGCGCCGCGGCAGGTGGCGCACGTATTCGGCCATCGACGCGCTGTACAGCACGTGACGCAGGTTGAGCAGGCCGGAGGTGAGCGCGATTGGCACGAAGCCCGCGCCCGCAGCCAGCATCTGCACGATCACCAGTTGCGCGGCGCCGGCGAAGACCACCGCCGAAGCCAGTTGCGCCAGCCACGCCGGCACCCCGGCGGCGAGCGCGGCGATGCCGTAGATCATGCCGAACGGCGCCACGCCGAGCAGCAGTGGCGCCTCGTCGCGACAGCCGGCGAGGAACTCGCCGCGTGCGGTCGTGCCAATGCGCGCCATCAGTCGTCCATCACGCCGTCGGTCTGCGGGCGGCCGAGGCGCGCGAGCGCATCGCGCAGCCACCACACCATCACCACGCCGGGTACGGCGACGACGATCGAGAACAGGAAGAAGGCCGGCCAGCCGATGCTCTGCGACAGCACGCCCGACAGCGGGCTGACGTAGATCCGCCCGACCGCTGCGAAGGCCGACAGCAAGGCGTAGTGGGTCGCGGTGAAGTGCTGGTTGCACAGCCCCATCAGCAGCGCGACGAAGGCCACCGTGCCCATGCCGCCGGTGATGTTCTCGCCAGCGATCACGCTCAGCAGAAGCAGGTCGAGCGCAGCGGGCGCATCCAGGGACACGAAGCCCCAGTCGAAGGCCGGCAGCATGACAGCACCCCACGCGCCCTTGCCGAGCTGCGCGAGCAGGTAGAAGCCGAAGTTCGACACCAGTTGCAGCACCCCGAACAGCAGCAGTGAGCGGTACAGCGCCAGCCGGGTCATGATCAGCCCGCCGACGAAGGCGCCGAGGATGGTGAGCCAGATGCCGATGACCTTGTTGGCGATGCCGACCTCTTCCTGCGTGAAGCCCATGCCCTTGATCAGGAAGGGCGTGGTCAGGCTGCCGGCGAAGGCGTCGCCGAGCTTGTACAGGATGATCAGCGCCAGGAAGGCCGCGGCGCCCTGCTGCGCGAAGTAGCTCGACAGCGAGCGGTTGAGGGTCTCGAAGCCGGCGCGCTGCGCCGCCCACCATGCCAGCGGCAGTGCGAGTGCGATCTCGGCCATCACGAACAGGAGCTGGATCCAGCGGTTGGCGTCGTTGGGGTCGAGTCCGATCAGGATCAGCGCCTGGCGTGCGATCCAGTAACCGGCGGCCACGCCGGCGAGCATCGCGGCAAAGCCGATCAGTTCGCGCTTCGGGTCGGAGGCGAGCGGCTTCAGCGCCGCCGACACGCGCGGCAAGGCCAGCAGCGAGACCGCGCCGCAAGCCAGCATGATCAGCGCCATGGTCTCGTACACCCGTGGCCACGACGCCCATTGCCCGGCCCAGATCAGCGCGATGCCGCCGGACAGGATCATCGCCAGGCGGTAGGCGAAGACATGGACCGAGGCGCCCAGGCCGCGCTCGGCCTCGGGCAGCAGGTCGGTGCGGTAGGCATCGACCACCACGTCCTGCGAGGCCGACAGGAAGGCGACCAGCACCGCGGCGGCGGCGAACATGCTCGGGGTGGTCGTGGGCGACAAGGTCGCCATCCACCACAGCAGCGCCGCCAGCGCAAGTTGCGTCAGCGCGAGCCAGCCGCGGCGACGGCCGAGCCAGGGAGGCTCGAAGCGGTCCATCAGCGGCGCCCACAGGAACTTGAAGGTGTAGGGGATGCCGACGAGACCGAAGAAGCCGATGGTGGCGAGGTCCACGCCGTCCACCGTGAGCCAGGCCTGCATGGCCTGGCCGGTCAAGGCCAGCGGCAGGCCCGAGGCGAAGCCGAGCACCAGGATGGCAGACAGGCGCCAGGCGCGCGCAAGGGCGGTGGAGGGTGGTGAAGGCAAGAGGTGTGGGATGGCGTTGCAGGGCCGCGCATTATCGCAGATCATGCCGACCCCCCAGGTTTACACAATTCGATACTTTGCTTGCGTCCGGCCCGCTCTGCGCCAACAATGCCGGCAAAGGCAAAAACCCCGATTCGAGGAGGTAGTTTTTCATGTCCTACACAGTGACCGTGGTCTTCGGCGGCGATCGCGAGTACGAGTTTGCGCTGCACGATGCCGAAGTGGCCTCGACCACGAAGGATCAGGCACGCAACTGGCTCGCGCGCGAGTTCGAGGATCTCGAATGCACGCCATCGAACCCGATGGGCAAGGTGCTGGTGCTCGACATGATCCTCAACGTCGCCAAGTACGGCGGTGAAGGCCGTTTCGAGCAGGGGGGCGAGTGGGCGAAGAGGTTCGCGGTGGTGACCGCGGCAGCGCTCGATCGTCCGGCGGTGCGCGTGGACGTCTCGTCCTTCGTCGTCGGTTAAGTCATCACCCCTGGGGAGTCACCCCGGGGCGCGCACTTGCCCTGGCTGTGGCCGGGCGAGTGCTTCCAGCAAGGCGTCGACGAGGCGCGCGACCGTCGTCTCGCCGCGATCTTCCAGCAGTCTCACCCGTGCCGGCAGGGCCCTGCGGTTGGGCGAATCCGCCCGGCTCGCCTGCCACAGCGTCCCCAGCGTGCCCTCGATGAAGTCGCGCGGCGCGTCGGCGTCGATCAGCACGACCACGCGCTCGAGCGCCACGAAATCCAGCAACTGCTGCAGCTCGTAGCGGCAGCCCTGGTTCTGCGGCGTGAAGCCGCGCAGATCCATCAGCACCACATCGGCGGCCTGCGCCAGGCGCAGCATGGTCGGCCGCCAGGTGTCGTCGTGGCAGAAGAACTCGTTCACCCGATGGCGTCCGTCGGGGTCGGGGCCGAGCGCACGGGCAGCGAAGCGCCGCGCCAGGTCGGCCTCGTCGCGCACGAACTGACGCGACAGCCGGCCGCCGACGAAATCCAGGAATTCGTGCGGCTCGACCGCGGTGGTGGCGAGGTCGGGACCGGCGATCATGTCGATGTTGCCGATGCGCAGCCAGCGCTTGCCGAGCGCATCGAACAGGCGCTCGCTGCGCGCGCCGAGCGCGAACACGCGCAAAAGCAGCAGGGCGGGCGGGCGCGCCTGAGCGTTCGCAGGTTCGGGCCCGGCTGCTGCGGGCGTGCCCTGCCCGAGTCCCGCCAGCCGGAACCCGGCGGTCGTGACCAGCTTCCAGGCCGCGAACGCGATCACGCCCGCCGCCATCCAGGCCAGGCCCTCGAAGGCGAAGCTCACTGTCTGCACCACCGCGAACAGCAGCCACATTGCCTCCAGGGTCAGCGCCTGGTCGCTGCTGCGGCGCGCGACATGGCGGCGGCCGAGCCACTTCAGCACTTGCCAGCCAAGCACGCCGGCGACGGCCGCGCCCGCGAGCATCAGCCCCCAGAAGATCTGCACGCCGCCGAGACCGAGCAGGCTGCCTGCCTCGATCACCGCGCGCAGCGTTGCCTCGCGCTGCCCGGCCAGGCTGACGGCCACCTGCGAGCCGGTCACCGCGACCACCATGAAGGCCAGCACCAGCGGCCCGACCGCGCGGATGCGGCGGTGCAGGAAGGCGAGCAGCAGCACGGTGGCGGGCAGGTTGGTGATCGCCCAGAAGCGCGCGACGTCGAGTGCGGACAGGCTCGGGTTGCGCACCAGCCCCCAGCCCGCGAAGGCGAACAGCATCAGCACATAGGCGAGACCCACGGCCAGGCGCTGGCGCGTGGTGGTCGCCACCACCAGGCCGACGGTGAGCGCTGCGGGCCAGGCGTAGCACGACAGCAGCCACAGGAAGCGCGCGAGCACGAAGCCGCCTTCGTCCCAGCTGAAGCGCATCCAGGCGCCGGTGAGCACCAGCGCGTAGACCAGGCCGGCGATGACGTGGATGAGGCTCGCCGCCTGCAGCGATCGCCGTATGGCGGCGCGCAAGGAGCTGGACGCGCCCGAAGTCGTGGCGGCCGCCGCCAGGGTCTCGAAGCGTAGTGGTGCATCGGGGGGCGTGACCGCTGCGGGCATGGCGTCGGGTGCCGCAGGTGCTGCTCTCGCGGCGTCCGGACTCGTGCGTGCCATCGAGCGCAACACCGCGCGCCGATACAGCGCGAGCAGCCCAAGGCACACCGGCAGCGTCAGTATCGCCGCGACCAGGATCAGGGACGGAAGGGCACCCGTTGCAAGGAGGACTGCCTGACTGTTCTCTTGCATCGCTGCGCGCGACTTCAGCCGTTACGCCCGAGCCGGTACACCGCCACGCTGGCGAGGAAGTTTGGCTCGTCCAGCATCAGCTTGCCTTCGTCGAAGGCCAGGCGTTCGCGCACCGCGATGCCGTTCATCTCGCACAGCGCGTCGAAGTCGGCGATGGTGAAGAAGCGCACGTTGGGCGTGTTGAACCACTGGTGCGGCAGGCTCTCCGACACAGGCATGCGGCCGTTGAGGATGCTCTGGCGGTGGCGCCAGTAGCCGAAGTTGGGGAAGCTCACCACGGCCTCGCGGCCCACGCGCAGCATCTCGTGCAGGATGCCCTGGGTGTTGTGCATGGCCTGCAGCGACAGGCTCATGATGACGTGGTCGAAGAAGCCGTCCTCCAGACCGATCAGACCTTTCTCCAGGTCCATCTGGATCACGTTGACGCCGTTCTTCACGCTCGCCAGCAGCTTGTCCGGGTCGTTCTCGACACCGTAGCCCTGCACCTGGCGCACGGCCATCAGGTGCTTGAGCAGGTCGCCATCGCCGCAGCCGAGGTCGAGCACCTTCTCGCCGGGCTCGATCCACTGGGTGATCACGTCGTAGTCGTAGCGGTAAGCAGTCATCTCATACCTCGATGCGGTCGAACCAGGCCGACAGCAGCTTGTGGTAGCGCGTCTCGTCGAGCAGGAAGGAGTCGTGGCCGGCCGGGCAGTCGATCTCGGCGTAGGTGACGTTGCGCTTGTTGTGCAGCAGCGCGTAGACGATTTCGCGCGAGCGCTCGGGCGAGAAGCGCCAGTCGGTGGTGAAGGACACCACCAGGAAGTCGGCGCTGGAACGCGCGAGCGCGGCGGGCAGGTTGCCGCCGTATTCGAAGGCGGGGTCGAAGTAGTCGAGCGCCTTGGTGGTCAGCAGGTAGGTGTTGGCGTCGAAGTAGCCGGCGAACTTGTCGCCCTGGTAGCGCAGGTAGGACTCGATCTCGAACTCGACGTCGTAGCTGTAGGTGTTGCGGCCGTGGCGCAGGCTGCGGCCGAATTTCTCCGCCATCGAATCGTCGGACAGATAGGTGATGTGGCCCACCATGCGCGCCAGCTTGAGCCCGCGCGCCGGCACCACGCCGTGCGCGTAGTAGTGGCCGCCGTGGAATTCCGGGTCGGTGAGGATGGCCTGGCGGGCGACCTCGTTGAAGGCGATGTTCTGCGCGGTGAGCTTGGGTGCGGCGGCGATCACCGCCACGTGGCCGACGCGCTCGGGAAACTGTAGCGCCCACGACAGCGCCTGCATGCCGCCGAGCGAACCGCCGACCACTGCGGCGAAGCGCTGGATGCCGAGCCTGTCGGCCAGGCGCGCCTGCGATTCCACCCAGTCTTCCACGGTGACGAAGGGGAAGTCCGCGCCCCACAGCTTGCCGGTGGCCGGGTTGATCTGGTTGGGGCCGGACGAGCCGTAGCAGCCGCCGAGGTTGTTCACCCCGATGACGAAGAACTTGCGCGTATCCAGCGGCTTGCCCGGTCCGATCAGGTTGTCCCACCAGCCGACGTTGTGCGGCGCGTCGGCGTAGGTGCCGGCGACGTGGTGCGAACCCGACAGCGCATGGCACACCAGCACCGCGTTGTTGCGCTCGGCGTTGAGCGTGCCGTAGGTCTCATAGACCAGTTGGTAGTTGTCCAGCGTGCCACCGCTGCGCAGCGCGAGCGGCTCGGTGAACTCGGCCCGCTGCGGCGCGACGACGCCGACCGATTGGGGTGGGATCATTTTCGTCATGTGCAAAACAAAAAACCCAGTCGGCTGAAGACGCGGACTGGGTGCCCTCGCTTTAGCCGTATTTGTTGAGCGCCCGCAAGCTGTTGATCAAATCGGCGCTAAGTGCGGCGAAGTTAGCGCCGGACCCGCCAAAAGTCAAACCCGCGGGCGTGATAAGATTTTTGGCTTACGGACAGCCCCCAACGCCATGATCCAGGTCATTCTCAACGGCCAGCCCGAGACGCTGGCAGCCAATCTCACCGTGCTCGCCCTGCTCGAGGCGCGCGGCCTTGCCGGCAAGCGCCTTGCGGTCGAGCGCAACGGTGAAATCGTCCCCAAGGCCCGCCACGCCGAGGTGAAGCTCGCCGACGGCGACCGGCTCGAAATCGTCGTTGCAGTCGGTGGCGGCTGATCCCGCCCCCAGCCTGCCGCAGACGACATCTCCCTATTCCAGCACAGCACAGGTTCCCATCATGAACGACCCCCTGGTCATCGCCGGCAAGGCCTATAACTCGCGCCTGCTCGTCGGCACCGGCAAGTACAAGGACTTCGCCGAAACCCGCGAAGCCATCGACGCCAGCGGCGCCGCCATCGTCACCGTCGCCATCCGCCGCACCAACATCGGCCAGGACCCGAACGAGCCCAACCTGCTCGACGTGCTGCCGCCGGAGAAATTCACCATCCTGCCCAACACGGCCGGCTGCTACTCCGCCGACGACGCGGTGCGCACGCTGCGCCTGGCGCGCGAGCTGCTGGACGGCCACACGCTGGTCAAGCTCGAGGTGCTCGGCGACCCGAAGAACCTTTTCCCCAACATGCCCGAAACGCTCAAGGCCGCCGAGACCCTGGTGCGGGACGGCTTCGACGTCATGGTCTACTGCGCCGACGACCCCATCCAGGCCAGGATGCTGGAAGACATCGGCTGCTGCGCGATCATGCCGCTGGCCTCGCTGATCGGCTCCGGCATGGGCATCGTCAACCCGTGGAACCTGCGCCTGATCATCGACAACGCCAAGGTGCCGGTGCTGGTCGATGCCGGCGTGGGCACCGCGTCGGACGCTGCGATCGCGATGGAACTGGGCTGCGACGGCGTGCTGATGAACACCGCGATCGCTGCCGCCGGCAAGCCGGTGCTGATGGCGGGCGCGATGCGTAAGGCGGTCGAGGCCGGGCGCGAGGCCTTCCTCGCAGGGCGCATGCCGCGCAAGTTCTACTCGGCCGACCCGAGCTCGCCGACGCAGGGGCTGATCGGTTCATGAGCGAGATCGGCAACAAGGCGGCCACGCCCGAGCAGGGGCAGGCCGGGGTGGCACCGGTCGCCGGCGAGGTGAGCGCCCAGGTCGAGATCATCGGCCGCGACAGCCCCGAGCACCGCTTTTCGAGCCGCAGCATCCGCAGCTTCGTGCTGCGCCAGGGTCGCATGTCCGAGGCGCAGCAGCGCTATCTGGACGACATGCTGCCGAAGATCGGCATCGACTACCGGGTCGCCCCGCTCGATCTGGACGCGGCTTTCGGGCGCAAGGCGCCGAAGATCCTCGAGATCGGCTTCGGCATGGGCGAGACCACGGCGAAGATCGCCGCGGCCATGCCCGACCACGACTTCCTCGGCATCGAGGTGCACACCCCCGGCGTGGGCGCGCTGTGCAAGTTGATCGCCGAAGGCAATCTGACCAACCTGCGCATCATGCAGCACGACGCCGTCGAGGTGATGCGCGACATGATCGCCGACGGCGCGCTCGCCGGCGTGCATCTGTTCTTCCCCGACCCGTGGCGCAAGAAGCGCCACTTCAAGCGCCGCATCGTCCAGCCCGACTTCGTCGCCCTGATCGCGCACAAGCTCGCCCCCGGCGGCTACCTCCACTGCGCCACCGACTGGGAGGATTACGCGCACTGGATGCTCGAGGTCCTCTCCGCCGAGCCGGCGCTGCAGAACACCGCCGACGGTTTCGCCCCGCGTCCCGATTACCGGCCGCTGACGAAATTCGAAAACCGTGGTCTGAAGCTGGGTCATGGCGTGTGGGACCTCGTGTTCCGCCGCCGCTCCGAATGAAGCACCTGCATTTCGAGGAAACCGCTGCGTGATACGAGGCCTGTTCCGCTTCATCTACAACGTGCTGCGCATGTTCGTGCGCCTGCTCGACCTGGTCGTGCGCGGGGTCTTTTACGCGCTGCTGATCTTCGGTATCGGCGTGCTGGTGGCGTTCTTCTTCCGCCCCGAAGCCGAGGTGCCGGCTGGGTCGGCGCTGGTGCTGAGGCCGGTGGGCACGATCGTCGAGCAGGCCGAACTCGGTCAGCCGCTCGCCCTGCTGCGTGCGGGCGGCGCGCCGGCCGGGCAGACACGCCTGGCCGACCTGACCAAGGCGGTGCGCAGCGCACGCGACGACGCGCGCATCTCCGCGCTGGTGCTCGAGACCGACGACCTGATCGGCGGTGGCCTTTCCAAGCTCGCCGAACTGCGCGCCGAGATCGAGCACTTCAAGAGCTCGGGCAAGCCGGTGCTCGCGCGCGGCGAGCGCTTCACCCAGTCGCAGTACTACCTCGCCTCGGTCGCCGACGAGGTGCATGTGTCGCCCGACGGCTTCGTGCTGCTGCGCGGCCTGGCGCGCTACGGCACCTACTTCAAGGACGCGCTCGACAAGCTCGGCGTCAAGGTCCACGTCTTCCGCGTCGGCGAGTACAAGTCCTTCTCCGAGCCCTTCACCCGCAACGACATGTCGGACGAGGACCGCGAATCCACCCGCGACCTGCTCGGCGGCCTGTGGCGCATCATGCGCGACGACATCGCCGCCAGCCGCAAGCTGGCGCCGGAGGCGGTGGATGCGCACGTCAACGGTATCCGCGCGGCGCTGGCGGCCAGCGGCGGCGATGCCGCGCAAGCTGCGCTGATGGCCGGGTTGGTCGACCGCTTCAGCACCCGCGACGAGTGGCGTGCGCGCCTGATCGAAGCGACCGGCAAGTCCGCCGAGGGTAATGAGGCGCGCATGGTCGATTTCGATCGCTATCTTGCGGTGGTCAGCCAGGCAGAAGAAGGCGCGTCCGACAGCATCGCGGTGATCGTTGCCCAGGGCACGATCGTCGACGGCGCGGAGCCGACTGGTGTGGTCGCCGGCGACACCTTTGCCCGCCTGATCCGCGAGGCGCGTGAGGATGACAGTGTCAAGGCGGTGGTGTTGCGCATCGACAGCCCCGGCGGCAGCGCCTGGGCGTCCGAGCTGATCCGCCGCGAACTCGAGCTCACCCGCCAGGCCGGCAAGCCGGTCATTGCGTCGATGAGCTCGGTGGCCGCCTCGGGTGGCTACTGGATCGCCGCCGGCGCCGACGAGATCTGGGCCGCGCCGGCCACGGTCACGGGCTCGATCGGCATCTTCGGTATCTTCCCCGAGTTTTCCGAGCCGCTGCGCCGGCTGGGCATCGGCGTGGATGGTGTCGCCACCGCGCCGCTCGCCGGTGCGCTCGACCCGCGCCGCCCGCTCGATGAGGATGCCGCCGCGGCCATGCAGCTCAGCATCGACCACGGCTATCGCCGCTTCCTCGAGGTGGTGGCGAAGGCGCGCAACATGACGACCGACGAGGTGGACGCGGTCGCACGCGGCCGGGTATGGACCGGCGAGGCGGCCAGCGGTCTCGGTCTGGTCGACAAGCTCGGCGGCCTGGACGATGCCATCGCTGCTGCTGCGGCGCGCGCCAGTCTTGCCGACTACGAGCTGGTGTGGCCGGCGGCGGTGGAATCCTTCGAGCAGCGCCTGTTGAATCGGCTGCTGCGCACCGGCGAGGACCTTGGCATCGATCTCGCCACCGGCGGCCTCGCGACCGGCCTGCTGGCCGGGCTGCTCGGCGAGGTGCAGCGTTCCACCGCCGAGCTGCTGCGCTGGAACGATCCGCGCCACCTGTACCTGCACTGCCTGTGCGAGACGCCCTGACGCGGCCCTCGGCAGACCACGCACCTGACCGCATCCCTTCACCGTCCATTTCAACTCGCGAGGAGAATGCCTTGAAACTCACCAGCCAGAGCTTCACCGACGGCGCCCGCATCCCGGGCGAATTCGCCTTCTGCATTCCGGCCGCGGAAGGCCACGCCTGCCTCGGCGCCAACCGCAACCCTCAGTTGGCGTGGGCCGATGTCCCCGCGGGCACCAAGTCCTTCGCGCTCGTCTGCCACGACCCCGACGTGCCGAGCAAGGGCGACGACGTCAACCAGGAAGGCCGTGCGGTACCGGCGAGCCTGCCACGGGTGGATTTCTTCCACTGGGTGGTGGTTGATCTGCCCGCCGACCTGCGCGCGATCGACGCCGGCCACTTCTCCGGCGAGGTCACGCCCGGCGGCAAGCCCGGGCCGGAAACGGCGCTCGGCGCCCGCCATGGCGTCAATGACTACACCGCCTGGTTCGCCGGCGACGATGCGATGAAGGGCGACTACCACGGCTACGACGGCCCGTGCCCGCCGTGGAACGACTCCATCGTGCATCACTACGTGTTCACGCTGTACGCGCTGGACGTGCCGCGCTGCGCGGTGGAAGGGCGCTTCACCGGGCAGGACGTGCGCGCCGCGATCGCCGGCCATGTGCTCGGCGAGGCCAGGCTGACCGGCACCTACACGCTCAATCCGGCGCTCGCCGCCACCTGATGTTCGACTTCCTGCAAGGGCTCGCTTTCGGACTGCTGGTGTCGTTCATGCCCTGGTTCATGGCCGGGCTGTACGACCCGCGCCTGGTGGTGCCCGAAGAGGTTGCCTCGCGTTGGCAGGTGATCCTGCGCTACGCGGTGGCGATGCCTTCGGTGGCGATGCTGCTGCTGATGACGTCCTTCTGGGGCGGCTTCGGCGCCAGCCTCGGCGGCTGGCTCGTCGGGCTGGCGGCGGTGCCGATCGAGCTGTTCGTGGAAAAACGCTGGCGGCGCTGGCGTGCGACGCGTGCCGGACGCGAGCGCGCTGCAATGCGCGAACGCCAGCGCCACGATGTGGCCAATGCGCGCCGCGAGCGCGACCTGCTGACGCTCGACCCTGACTTCGCCCCCACCGGCGCCGACGCCGTGGTCATGCAGTTGTGGGAGGTCAAGCGCGAGCTCGTCGGCCTGCGCCGGCCCGACCTCGCCGTGCAGGCCGACCGCCTGTTCACCCGCTACCACCGCGCGCTCGACGTGCTCGACGACAAGTTCGACGCGCGCGAGGTCACCTACGAGCGCGCCCGCGGCCTGGTCAGCGAGGTCGGCCGCGAGGCCACCGCCGGGCTGGGCGCGATGGTCGAGCTGGTGCAGGGCAGTGCGGGGCTGGACGCCGATTTCGTCCGCGAACGGCTCGAGCGCGAAGCCGCACGGCTGAACCCTACCGAACGCGACGCCCTTAATAGGCGTCTCGTCATCGCCGACGAGACCGAGCGCCGGCTGGCCGAGATCGCCGCCGGCAACGAGGCCGCGCTGACCGCGCTCGACGACGTCGCCGTCGCCGTCGCCCGCATCGACACCGGCCGCAGCCAGGCCGGCGCCGCCGGCAACATGGAGCAGGCGCTGCAGGAGCTGCGCCGCTTTGCCGAGCGCGCCGGGCTGTATGGCCGCAAGCCCTGAACCGAGGAATGTTGCAATGAGCTTGTCACTGCCCCCGATCGAGGAGATCGCGCACGAAGCGGTTCCGCCCCAGCCGGTGGACGCGCCCGAAGACTCCGAACTCGCCGCCACCGCGGACGCCTTCGTACGCGCCGCGCTCGCCGCCGGCGAAGCCGAGCTCCACCGTCAGCGCGAGGCGGTCGACACCATGGGCATCGATCTCCAGCGCCAGGCCGCCTGGCGCAGCGAGATGCTGCAGGCGCCGATCCGCAAGCTCGCCCATCAGGGCGACGAGGGCGGCCCGGTTGCCCAGGCGTTGCTCGCGCTGCGCGACAAGATGCAGGACCTCGACCCCGCGCGCCAGAAGCTGAGCGGCGAAGGCCTGT
Organism: Thauera sp.; assembly: GCF_034003485.1. Classification (GTDB taxonomy): domain Bacteria; phylum Pseudomonadota; class Gammaproteobacteria; order Burkholderiales; family Rhodocyclaceae; genus Thauera. The sequence continues at coordinate 3,386 of NZ_JAVEYL010000029.1, read as the reverse complement.
CGCGCGCGCTGTCCTTCATCCCCGGCGTCGGCAAGCCGATGCAGCGCTACTTCCAGAAGTACGAGAAGGCGCAGGACGCGCTCGACGCCATCATCGGCGACCTGCAGGGCGGCGCCGACATGCTGCGCCGCGACAACCTCACCCTGGCCGACGACCAGCAATCCCTGCGCGCCATCCTCGCCCAGCTCGAACGCCAGGTCGAACTCGGCCGCATGATCGACCGGCGGCTGGCCCGCGAGGCAGCCTCTGCCACGCTGCCCGCGCCGCGGCGCGCCTTCGTCGAGGAAGAACTCCTCTTCCCGCTGCGCCAGCGCATCGTCGACCTGCAGCAGCAGGTGGCGGTGAGCCAGCAGGGCGTGCTCGCGCTCGAGGCCGTCATCCGCAACAACCGCGAGCTGATCCGCGGCGTGGATCGCGCGATCAACGTCACCGTGTCGGCGCTCAATGTCGCCGTCACCGTGGCGCTCGGCCTGGCGAACCAGCGCCTGGTGCTCGATCGCGTCGCCGCGCTCAACCAGACCACCTCCGCCCTCATCGCCGGCACCGCGCAGGCGCTGCGCACCCAGGGCGTGGACATCCAGACGCGCGCCTCGTCGGCCATGCTCGACATGGGCCAGCTCGAACAGGCCTTCGCCGACGTGATCGGCGCCATCGACGACCTGTCGCGCTACCGGCAGGAGGCGCTGCCCAGGCTCGACGCCCAGATCGACCGCCTCGCCGCGCTCGCGCAGCAGGGCGGCGCGGCCATTCGGCGCATGGACGAAGGCAATCGCGCCGAGCCGGTGCCCTGACAACGCACCCACCCGGGTCTCCAGATATGAGCACGAACCATCAACACGCCGCGACTCAGGACTCCTGGGTCGACGGCTGCCACGGCCGTCTGTTCGTCCGCACCTGGTCGCCCGCGCGGCCCTCGCGCCTGGCGCCCATCATCCTGTTGCACGACTCGCTGGGCAGCGTCGAATTGTGGCGCGGCTTTCCCGAAGCGCTGTGCACGGCCACCGGCCGCCAGGTCGTCGCCTACGACCGGCTCGGCTTCGGCCGCTCCGACGCCCATCCGGCCGCGCTGACGCTGGATTTCATCGCCAGCGAAGCCGAGGCCGACTTTGGCGCTGTGATCCGCCACCTCGGCATCGAGCGCTTCACCCTCTTCGGGCACAGCGTGGGCGGCGGCATGGCGGTCAATTGCGCCGCGCACCGCAGCGCCGCCTGCGTCGCCTTGATCACCGAATCGGCCCAGGCCTTTGTCGAGGACCGCACCGTCAAGGGGCTCGAAGAAGCCCGGGTGTTCTTCAATGATCCGGTCCAGATCGAACGGCTCAAGCGATACCACGGTGACAAGGCGCGCTGGGTGCTCGACGCCTGGATAGAATCCTGGCTGCACCCGGCGTTTGCGACCTGGTCCCTGCGCCCCGTGCTGCCGCAGGTCGCATGCCCGACGCTGGTCATTCACGGCATCGACGACGAATACGGCTCGTCTGCGCACCCGACGCTGATCGCCGAACTCGGCGGCGGCCCGGCGCGGCTGGAACTCATGCCCGATACGCGCCATGTCCCGCATCGCGAGCGCGAGGCCGAAGTCATCGCCATGGTCAAAGCCTTCGTCAGTGCGTTGCCCTGAGCCGGACCCCCGGCCCGCCAGCGCATCCGCAGCGTCGCCACCGCGCGCGCTTCGCCGCAATCCCCAGCCGAGTGCGCGCCCGCTTGCTATAAGTAGAGAGCGCAGCCTGCATTCGTGCGCGCTGCAAACAAGCGGGGGAGCGGATCATGGAAAACGCACTGGCCGGCAAGCGCGTCCTCATCACCCAGGCGACGGCGTTCATGGGCCCCATGCTGAGCGAAGTCTTCGCCGCGCAGGGCGCGGACGTGATCGCCAGCGCCGATGAGCTCGTCGAGGTCGATGCGGCCGAGCGGATCGTCCACGCGGCCGGGCGCATCGACGTCCTCGTCGCCAACCTGGCCATCAAGGCTCCATCGACCGCGGCGCTCGACGTCACCGAGGCCGAATGGCGCGACGTCTTCGCTGCGCTGGTCGACCCGCTGCCACGCCTGGTGCGCGCCGTCGCGCCCGCCATGGTCGAGCGCCGCGCGGGCAAGATCCTGCTGATGGGCAGCGCCGCCGCGCTCCGCGGCATGAAGCGCGCGTCCACCTACAGCGCCGCGCGCGGCGCGCAACTGGCCTATGTGCAGGCGATCGGTGTGGAACTCGCCGCGCACAACGTGCAGGTCAATGCCGTCGCGCAGAACTTCGTCGACAACCCCACCTACTTCCCCGCCGACGTCCAGGCCAACCCGCGCTTCCAGGAGCGCCTGGCACGCGAGGTGCCGCTGGGCCGGCTGGTGTCGGCGCGCGAGGATGCGCTGTTCGCGGCCTACCTGTGCAGCCCGGCAGCGGACTGCTTCGTCGGCCAGGTGTTTCCGGTGTGTGGCGGCTGGGTGGGGCGGTAGTCGAGGCCTCGGGCCGGTGCGCGACGCCCCTGCGCCGCCAGAGAATCGCGGTGGCAAGGCGGCGCTTTGCACATCGCGTGGGTGCACGGAGGCAGGGGTGCGCCGTCTATACTCGACGCATAGTCGAATTCGATAGGTGATCCGTGCAGCCGAAAACAGTCGTCAGGGTCGAGGCCGAAGAACCGGCCAAACGTCTCGCCGTCCTCATCGACGCGGATAACGCGCAGGCCAGCGTCATCGAAGGCCTGCTCGAGGAGGTCGCGCGCTTCGGCGAAGCGACGGTCCGGCGGATCTACGGCGACTTCACCTCGCCCAACAGCGCATCGTGGAAGAAGGTCCTGAATCGCTACTCGATCAAGCCCGTCCAGCAGTTCGCCTACACGACGGGCAAGAATGCGACCGACAGCACCATGATCATCGACGCGATGGATCGGCTGTACACGCGCCGCTTCGATGGCTACTGCCTGGTGACCAGCGACAGCGACTTCACCGGCCTGGCCGTGCGTCTGCGGGAAGAGGGCCTGCTGGTCTATGGATTCGGCGAGCAGAAAACGCCCGAGGCATTCCGCAACGCTTGCCACAAGTTCATCTTCACCGAAGTGCTGCGCAAGCCGGTTGCTGTGGCTGACGTCAGCGCCTCGGCGACGGGTTCATCGCCTGCGGCCGAGGCAGCCGAGGCGGCGCCGGCGTCGGCAACCACGATGGAGCGCCCGGCTTTTCCGACCGACTTCCTGATGGAAGCGCTCGAGAAATCGGCTGACGATTCCGGATGGGCTCACCTCGGGACATTCGGCAGTTATCTGCAGAAAATCGGCTCTATGCCGTTTCCAGTGGAAATTGACTTCTCAACAAACATGATCTGCGGTGGTACAACCGCCCGACACTGACGCCGACCTCGCACCCGATGAACAACCAGATCGAAGCCCTCTTCACCACCG
>NZ_JAVEYL010000028.1:0-50101 GCF_034003485.1 Thauera sp. | reverse complement strand
CCTCCTCCTGTCGTTCGGTCGCGGCCGGGCCGCTGCGGCCCGGCCGGCAGGAAATCAGCCCTTGAGCTGTTCCAGGATCTGCGGGTTCTCGAGCGTCGAGGTGTCCTGGGTGACGTCCTCGCCCTTGGCAAGCTGGCGCAGCAGGCGGCGCATGATCTTGCCCGAGCGGGTCTTCGGCAGGTTCTCGCCGAAGCGGATGTCCTTGGGCTTGGCGATCGGTCCGATCTCGTGGCCCACCCAGTTCTGCAGTTCCTTGATCATCTTCGCGGCCTCATCGCCGGTCGGACGCGCACCCTTGAGCACCACGAAGGCGACGATCGCCTCACCGGTCAGGTCGTCCGGACGACCGACCACGGCCGCCTCGGCAACCTTCTCGTGTGCCACCAGCGCCGACTCGATTTCCATCGTGCCCATGCGGTGACCCGAGACGTTCAGCACGTCGTCGATACGGCCGGTGATGGTGAAATAACCGGTTTCCAGATCACGGATCGCACCGTCGCCCGCCAGGTAGAGCTTGCCCTGGAAGTCGGCCGGGTAGTAGGACTTGACGAAGCGGTCGGGGTCGCCCCAGATGGTGCGGATCATCGACGGCCACGGCTTCTTGACCACCAGGATGCCGCCCTGTCCCCAGGGCACTTCGGTACCGGTCTCGTCGACCACCGCAGCCATGATGCCCGGGAAGGGCAGCGTGCACGAACCCGGAACCATCGGCGTGGCGCCCGGCATCGGCGTGATCATGTGCGCGCCGGTCTCGGTCTGCCAGAAGGTATCGACGATCGGGCAGCGGCCGCTGCCGACGTTCTCGTAGTACCACTCCCAGGCCGCCGGGTTGATCGGCTCGCCCACCGAGCCCAGCAGACGCAGGCTGGACAGGTCGTACTGCTTCGGATGCACGGTCGGGTTGTTGTCGGCCGCCTTGATCAACGAGCGGATCGCGGTCGGCGCGGTGTAGAAGATGCTGACCTTGTGGTCCTGGATCATCTTCCAGAAGCGGCCGGCGTCCGGGTAGGTCGGCACGCCCTCGAACACGATCTCGGTCGCGCCGCAGGCCAGCGGGCCATAGGTGATGTAGGTGTGACCGGTGACCCAGCCGATGTCGGCGGTGCACCAGAAGATGTCGTTCGGCTTGATGTCGAAGGTGTATCGCATCGACATCACGGCCTGCAGCAGGTAGCCGCCGGACGAGTGCTGAACGCCCTTCGGCTTGCCGGTGGAACCCGAGGTGTAGAGGATGAACAGCGGATGCTCGGCCTCGACCCATTCCGGCTCACACACGTCGGACTGGCTCGCGCAGGCGTCGTGGAACCAGGTGTCACGACCGGCGACCATGTTGCAGTCGCTGCCGGTGCGCTTGACCACGATGACGTTCTTGATGGTGTCGCAACCGCCCAGCGACAGCGCCTCGTCGGCGATCGGCTTGAGCGGCAGGGCCTTGCCACCGCGGTGCTGGCCATCGGAGGTGATCAGCGCAACGGCGCCGGCATCTTCGATACGGTCGCGCAGGGCCTGAGCCGAGAAGCCGCCGAAGACGATCGAGTGGGTGGCGCCGATGCGGGCGCAAGCCTGCATGGCGACGACGCCTTCGATCGACATCGGCAGGTAGATGACGACGCGGTCGCCCTTCTTCACACCCATGCCGCGTAGCGCGTTGGCGAACTTGCTGACGCGAGCCAGCAGATCCTTGTAGGTGACCTTGGTGACTTCGCCGTTGTCGGCTTCGAAGATCACCGCGACCTTGTCGCCCAGGCCGTTATTGACGTTGCGATCGAGGCAGTTGTACGAAACGTTCAGCTTGCCGTCGGCAAACCACTTGAAGAAGGGGGCGTTGCTATCGTCCAGGACCTGGGTGAAGGGCACCTTCCAGTCCAGCATTTCATTGGCGCGACGGGCCCAGAAGCCCTCGTAGTCGTCCTCGGCTTCCTTGCACAGCGCACGGTACCCTTCCATGCCGGACACTGCGGCGTTCTTGACCATCTCTTCCGAGGGGTTGTAAATGCGGACTTGCTGATCGTTGGACATGCTCACCTCTCCTCAACTGTTCAAATGGTTGAAGCTGACCCTTGCGGGTGGGCTGGTTGGATCCAGCCTATAAACCGCCAGGATTGGAGTGAGGCCGGACGACCTTCGCTCTCCCTGGCGCTCGAATGCCTTTGAAACCTCGGCATTTTAAGAATATCTATCTTACACAGGACTTACACAGCCGCGCCAGACACGAGCACGCCGCCCCGGTGATAGAATCCTGAGCTTTTCCGGACCACTCGGTCCGTTTGCGTCATTCTGCCCCCATGTCATTCCGGAGACCAAGCGCCATGACGATCATTCGCCAAGAAGACCTCATCCAGTCGATCGCGGATGCTTTCCAGTACATCAGCTACTACCATCCGCTCGACTACATTCAGGCGCTCGGCGAAGCCTACGCCCGCGAGGAAAGCCCGGCGGCGAAAGATGCGATCGCGCAGATCCTGACCAACTCGCGCATGGCCGCCGAAGGCCATCGTCCGATCTGTCAGGATACGGGCATCGCGGTGGTGTTCCTGAAGGTCGGCATGAACGTGCAGTGGGACGCGACGATGAGCGTCCAGGAGATGATCAACGAAGGCGTGCGCCGCGCCTACAACGACCCCGACAACAAGCTGCGCGCCTCGGTGCTGCTCGACCCGGCGGGCAAGCGCCAGAACAGCAAGGACAACACCCCGGCGGTGGTCCACTACGAGATCGTCGAGGGCGATCACGTCGAGGTGATCTGCGCGGCCAAGGGCGGCGGCTCCGAGAACAAGTCAAAGATGGTCATGCTCAACCCGTCCGACTCCATCGTCGACTGGGTGCTCAAGACCGTGCCGACCATGGGCGCGGGCTGGTGTCCGCCCGGCATCCTCGGCATCGGCATCGGCGGCACGCCCGAAAAGGCGATGCTGCTGGCCAAGGAATCGCTGATGGACCCGGTGAACATTCACGAGCTGCGCGAGAAGGCCGCCGCGGGCGCCCAGCTCAGCCGCGTGGAAGCGCTGCGTCTCGAGCTCATGGACAAGGTCAACGCACTCGGCATCGGCGCCCAGGGCCTGGGTGGCCTCACCACCGTGCTCGACGTCAAGATCATGGACTACCCGACCCACGCCGCCAGCCTGCCGGTGGCGATGATCCCCAACTGCGCCGCCACCCGTCATGTGCACTTCCACCTCGATGGCTCCGGCCCGGCCGATCTGCCGACGCCCAGGCTCGAGGACTGGCCGCAGGTCACCTGGAAGGCCGACACCAACGTCGCCACCCGCGTCAATCTCGACACACTCACCAAGGAAGAAGTCGCCGCGTGGAAGCCGGGCCAGATCCTGCTGCTCAACGGCAAGATGCTCACCGGCCGCGACGCCGCACACAAGCGCATCGCCGACATGCTGGAAAAGGGCGAGAAGCTGCCGGTCGACTTCACCAACCGCGTCATCTACTACGTCGGCCCGGTCGACCCGGTGCGTGACGAGGTCGTCGGCCCCGCCGGCCCCACCACCGCCACGCGCATGGACAAGTTCACCCGCATGATGCTGGAGAAGACCGGCCTCATCTCGATGATCGGCAAGTCCGAGCGCGGCCCGGTCGCAATCGAGGCGATCAAGGACAACAAGTCGGCCTACCTGATGGCCGTCGGCGGTGCGGCCTACCTGGTGTCGAAGGCGATCAAGGAAGCGAAGGTCGTCGGCTTCGAGGACCTCGGCATGGAAGCGATCTACGAATTCACCGTGCAGGACATGCCGGTGACGGTCGCAGTCGACGCCAACGGCACCAGCGTGCACAACACCGGCCCGAAGGAATGGCAGGCCAGGATCGGCAAGATCCCGGTCACCGTGGCGTAAGCACCCACCTCACCGCGGCATAAGCACCCAGGACGGGGGCGGCGACCAGCTCGCCGCCCATTCGGGAATCTGCCCGGCCGGCATCGGCCGCGCGATCCCGTAGCCCTGGCCGGTGTCGCAGCCGAGTTGCAGCAGCAGCTCGCCGTGCTCGATCGTCTCCACGCCTTCCGCGATCACCTCGCGCCCAAAGGCACTGGCGAGCCCGAGGATCGCCTTCAGGATCGCCAGATCCTCGGCGTCTTCCAGCATCCCGCGCACGAACACCTGGTCGATCTTGAGCCGCGCCGCCGGCAGGCGCTTGAGATAGGCGAGCGACGAATAGCCCGTCCCGAAATCATCCAGCGCGAATGACACGCCGATCGCGGCACACGCCTCCACGATGCGCGACATCTGTGTGATGCTCTCGAGCGCACTCGTCTCCAGCACCTCCAGTTCAAGGCTGCCCGGCCATACCTCGGGGTGCCGCGCCAGCGCCGATTGCAGCCGCATCATGAAATCCGGCGCCTGCAGGTGACGCGCGCTGATGTTCACGCTCACCGCCAGCTCCAGCCCCTCCCGTTTCCACGCCGCGACCTGCGCCAGCGCCTGCTCGATGACCCAGTCGCCAAGCTCGACCGCCAGCGGGTGTCCCTCCACCGTCGGCAGGAAACTCGCCGGTTCGAGCTCGCCCTGCTCGGGATGCGCCCAGCGGATCAAGGCCTCCGCCCCCACCAGCGCACCGGTGCGCATGTTCACCTTGGGCTGATAAACCATGCGAAACTCGCCTGCCCGCAGACCACGCCGGATGCGGGCGAGATTCTCGTGTTGGCCGCGCAGGCTGCGGTCTTGGGCGGTATCGAAGACGTGGTAGCGATTCTTGCCGGCAAGTTTGGCCTGGTACATCGCGAGATCGGCCTGGCGCAAGAGCTGATCGGCATCGACATCTTCGGGCTGCGGGAACAGGGTCAGACCGATGCTCGCCGACACCTTCATCTCGTGCCCCGCCAGCGGCACCGGCTGCGCTACCGCGGCGAGCAGGCGCTGGGTCAGCTGCAGGCAGGATTCGGTGTCGGGCAGGTCGATCAGCACCGCGACGAACTCGTCTCCACCCAGGCGCGAGATCGTGTCGCCCTCGCGCAGCGTGGTCTTCATGCGCGCAGCAACCATCATCAACAATTGATCGCCGACGTGGTGGCCGTGGGTGTCATTGACGGCCTTGAAGCCGTCGAGATCGATGTAGGCCAGTGCGAGCTGCTGCGCCCGCCGCCGGGCCTGAGCCATGCCGCGCTGCAGGCGGTCATTGAGCAGCACGCGATTGGGAAGCCCCGTCAGGGAATCGTAGTGCGCGATGTACTCGAGGCGGGATTCGTGCTCCTTCTGGTTGGTGACGTCGTTGAGCGTGCCCGACAGCCCCACCACGCGTGCGCCGGCATCGACCACCGGCCGCGCGCTCACTTCGAGCCAGCGGTAGCCGCCCCCCGTACACAGATAGCGCACCGCCTCCGAGCAGGTTTCCAATTCTCCGCTCAACACCTGCTCCAGGACATCCATGTGCCGCTCGCGGTCATCGGCATGCACGTAGTCGAGACAGTTCCGGCCCAGTGTGTCCGCGACCGCATACCCGGTCAGGTCGGTCCACGAGCGGTTGAGGAACACCCACCGCCCCACCTCATCGAGCTGGAAAATCACCTCCTTGACACTCTCGACCACCGAGCGATAGCGCGCCTCGCTCGTGCGCAGGCTGTCGTCGGCGCGTTTGCGCTCGAGCACACCGGTAAAGGCGTTGCCCACCAGCGTCATCAGCGTCTTTTCCTCGTCCAGCCAGACGCGCTCGCTGCGCACCGAATCGAGCCCGATGAAGCCCACCAGACGCCCGTTCGCCACCATCGGCACCGCCAGCAGCGACTGGATGGATTGCGCCTCGAGCACCTCGCGATCAACGGCGGCTTCGACCGGGAGCCGTCCGACGCTCGGATAGTCGACGATCGCAAAGCGCTTGATCGTGCGGCAGAACAGCATCGCGTCGTCGAAGGGAAGATTCTGCAGATTGTCGATCTGCGCCGCGATGCCCTGCGCGCACCACTCGTAGGCGTTGCTGAGCGAAAGCCCGTCCGCGCTCACCTGGAAGACGTAGGCGCGATCGGCGTCGGCGAACGAACCCACCTCCTGCAGCACGCGCGCGAGGTGAACGTCGAGCTCGTCGGGACGGGCGAGGATGAGTTCGGACGAGATCCGCGCCACCAGGCGCTCGAACGCGATCCGGCGGTTCAGGCTGTCTTCGACGCGCTTGCGTTCCTGCTCGATGCGCAGCGCGATGATCATGCTCGCGCAGGTTGCGGTCATCGGCTCGAGTTCGGCCAGCAGCGCCTCATCGTAACCACCGGGCGCGTTGGCAAGCCCAACCATGCCGATCATCTGTCCGCCGTGAAACAGGGGCAGCCCCAGAAAGGCCCTCAGCTCCGGATGACCCGGAGGCACGCCACCACTGCGCGTGTCCGCTGCGGGGCGGTTGGCGATCACCGGGGCCTGGGTGCGCACCACTGCGCCGAACAGCGAGTCGAGGTTGTGGAACTCGAAGCCGCCCGTGCGCATGCGCTCGAACACACTGCGCGACGCCTCGCTCCATGAGATGTCGCTCAGCCCATGCATGCGCAAAAACGGCGCGCCGGCCTCGTCGTACAGGACCTCGCTGATGAAACCGTACTCGCTGCCGGTGAGTACGACGAGCTGTTCGAGCATGTGTTCGAAGGTCTCGCGCGACGAATTACCCACCAGAAACCCGCGCTGCAGCGTGCTCAGCACCGACAGCATCTGCGCCTGCCGTCGCAGCCTGCACTCGAGCGCACCCACCGACTCGGGGCATGCGAGTCCCGCGCCCTCATGCATGCCGGTTACAGCGGCAGCGCTGGCCCCCTCAGGTGACGCGGATGCAAAGCTCGACATGAGTGCCTCGACTACGGGAAGTGCATCGACCGCGAAATATTACCGGCTACGCGCCCCGCGGGTGTCGGCACTGCGTCGCATGAGTCACAAAAAAACGGGGCGCAGACCCATTCGGTCCACGCCCCGTCAGCGATGCGAATCGCGCGCTTTACTCTGCGCGGTGTGCTGCCAGCTTCAGCCAGGTATCGACCACCGTATCCGGGTTCAGCGAGATGGTCTGGATGCCCTCGTCCATCAACCACTCGGCCAGGTCGGGGTGGTCCGACGGCCCCTGGCCGCAGATGCCCACATACTTGCCGAGCTTGTTCGCGGCCTGGATCGACATCGACAGCAACTGCTTGACCGCCGGGTCGCGCTCGTCGAAGGCGTGCGCCACCAGGCCGGAGTCGCGGTCCAGACCCAGGGTGAGCTGGGTGAGGTCGTTCGAGCCGATCGAGAAGCCGTCGAAGTGCTCGAGGAACTGCTCGGCCAGGATCGCGTTCGACGGGATCTCGCACATCATGATCAGCTTGAGATCGTTCACGCCGCGCTTGAGGCCATGTTCGGCCAGCAGCTCGACCACGCCCTTGGCCTCTTCGACGTTGCGCACGAACGGGATCATGATCTGCACGTTGGTCAGGCCGAGCTCGTTCCTCACCTTCTTCATCGCCGCCACTTCCATCTCGAAGCAGTCGCGGAAGCTGTGGGCGATGTAGCGCGACGCGCCACGGAAGCCGAGCATCGGGTTTTCTTCTTCCGGCTCGTAGATCTCGCCGCCGAGCAGCTTGCGGTACTCGTTCGACTTGAAGTCGGACATGCGCACGATCACCGGCTTGGGGTAGAACGCCGCGGCGATGGTGGCCACGCCTTCGACCAGCTTCTCGATGAAGAACTGCTTGGGCGTCGCATAGCCGCGCGAACGGCGGTGAATCTCGTCACGCAGGTTGGCCGGCACCTGACCGATCTCGAGGATGGCCTTGGGGTGAATGCCGATCATGTTGTTGATGACGAACTCCAGGCGCGCCAAGCCGACACCGCCATTGGGGATCTGCGCGAACTCGAAGGCGAGCTCCGGGTTGCCCACGTTCATCATGATCTTCACCGGGATCTCGGGCAGGTTGCCCATATCGGTGGTGATGATCTCGAACTCCAGCTTGCCGCGGTACACGTAGCCGGTGTCGCCTTCGGCGCAGGACACGGTGACCGAGTCGCCCTCTTCCAGCACCTCGGTGGCGTTGCCGCAGCCGACGATTGCCGGGATGCCGAGCTCGCGGGCGATGATCGCCGCGTGGCAGGTGCGGCCGCCGCGGTTGGTGACGATGGCGCTCGCGCGCTTCATCACCGGCTCCCAGTTCGGGTCGGTCATGTCGGTGACGAGCACGTCGCCGGCCTGCACGCGGTTCATTTCGGAGGCATCGCTGACGATGCGCACGGTGCCGGCGCCGATCTTCTGGCCGATCGCGCGGCCATGGGTGAGCGACTTGCCGTACTGCTTCAGGCGGTACTTCTCCATCACCAGGCCTGCATCCTGGCTCTTAACCGTCTCGGGACGCGCCTGCAGGATGTAGAGCTTGCCGTCGACACCGTCCTTGCCCCACTCGATGTCCATCGGGCGACCGTAGTGCTTCTCGATGATCACCGCGTAGCGGGCGAGCTCGAGCACGTCCTCGTCGGTCAGCGAGAAGCGGTTGCGGTCGGCCTCGGGCACATCGACCGTGCGCACCGACTTGCCGGCGACGGCCTTGTCGGTGAACACCATCTTGATCAGTTTGGAGCCCAGGTTGCGGCGGATCACCGCCGGCTTGCCCAGCGCCAGGGTGGGCTTGTGCACGTAGAACTCGTCCGGGTTCACCGCGCCCTGCACCACGGTCTCGCCCAGGCCGTACGAGGCGGTGATGAACACCACCTGGTCGAAGCCCGACTCGGTGTCGATCGAGAACATCACGCCCGAGGCGCCCGAGTCCGAACGCACCATGCGCTGCACGCCGGCCGACAGCGCGACGTCGGCGTGGGCGAAGTTCTTGTGCACGCGGTAGGCGATCGCGCGGTCGTTGTACAGCGACGCGAACACTTCCTTCATCGCGTGCAGGATGTTCTCGTAGCCGTGGATGTTGAGGAAGGTTTCCTGCTGGCCGGCGAAGGACGCATCGGGCAGGTCTTCGGCAGTGGCCGAGGAGCGCACGGCAAAGCTGCCCTCGCCTTCGGCGGTGATCGCCTCGTAGGCGGTCTTGATCTCGGCTTCGAGCTTGGCCGGGAAGGGCAGCTCGATGATCCACTCGCGGATCTGCGCGCCGGTCTTGGCCAGCGCGTCGACGTCATCCACGTCCAGCGCGTCGAGCGCGGCATTGATGCGGTCGGCCAGGCCGTTGTGGGCGAGGAATTCGCGGTAGGCTTCGGCCGTGGTCGCAAAACCACCCGGGACACGAACACTGGAGGGCAACTGGCTGATCATCTCGCCGAGGGAGGCATTCTTGCCGCCAACCTGCTCGACGTCGGTCATGCGCAGTTCGTTGAAAGGAATCACGTATCGTGTCATGAGTGGCTTCCGCAAATGTTGGAGAGAAAGCAAAATATCGAAGCCGAGAGTTTAACGGGTTTTTGTGCTGTGCCGCATCACAGGGTTTGCCCCAATACGCGTCGCCCCCGGCAGGGGCCGCATCAAGGTTCGACATCATGAACGACATTCGCCGCCGCACCGTCTTCTTCATCTCCGACGGCACCGGCATTACCGCAGAAACACTGGGACACAGCCTCCTTGCGCAGTTTCCAGAGGAAAAATTCCGCCAGGTCCGTGCTCCGTTCGTCGACGACATCGACAAGGCAATCGAGTGCGCGACACAGATTCGCGAGGCCGCAATCGACGACGGCGTGCGCCCAATCGTGTTCAGCACGCTCGTCAATCAGGCTACGGTTGATGCACTGCACAAGGCCGACGCACTGTTCCTGGACCTATTCGACCGCTTCATCGGGCCGCTCGAAGCCGAGCTTGGCCAGCGCTCCACGCATGCCGTCGGCCGCTTCCATGGCATCGCCGACAGCCTCAACTACAAGCACCGCATCGAGGCCATCAACTTCGCCATGGCCCACGACGACGGCATCTCCAGCGATGGCGAGCTCGCCGAGGCCGACGTCATCCTCGTCGGCGTGTCGCGCTCGGGCAAGACTCCCACCAGCCTCTACCTCGCCATGCAGTTCGGCGTGAAGGCCGCCAACTACCCGCTGATCCCGGAAGATTTCGAGCGTAACAAGCTCCCCGGCGAGCTCCACAAATACCGCAGCAAGCTCTTCGGCCTCACCATCGCGCCCGAACGCCTGTCGCAGATCCGCCAGGAACGCCGCCCCAACAGCCGCTACGCCTCGCTGGAAAACTGCCGCTACGAGATCGACGCCGCACAGAAATTGATGCGCCGCGAAAACATCCGCTGGCTGGAGTCGACCACCAAGTCGATCGAAGAAATCTCCGCCACCATCCTGCAGACCGTCCGCGTCGAACGTCCGAGCTTCTGATCGACACCGCACAACGACACCGCACAACAACAAGCAACAGGAGTTCCCAATGAAAAGACCGCGCCTCAAGCGCCGCGGTGGCCTTGGCCGCACTGCCGAACAACTCGTCCGACTCGCGAGCGGCCTGGCCGAATCCGGGAGCCGGGTCGAAGACCGCTACTGGGAGCAACAGCTCTCCACCCTCATCGACCAGACGCTGACCGACAACGACGAAGAGGTGCTCAACACCGCGCTCGACCACCTCTACAGCGCCGAGCCCCGCGCCTACGACGATCTCGCCGACAACATCGAATCGCGTGCCGAGTGCGCCGCAGGCGCCTTCCCCGAGCATGACGTGGTGCTGATCACCGCCCCGGTGCTGGCGTGGTCGCGTTACCGCATTGCCGCCACCAGCATCGCCCCCGCAGTGCTCGCCAACCTGCGTGTCCACCTGCAGGCCCACGTGCTTGCCAAGGGCGCGCACCTGTCGGTCGCCGACTTCATCTTCAGCCCCGACCAGTTGCCGCAGGGCTACTGCTCGACGGCGGAGTTTGCCAAGGTGATCTGCGGCGCCGCGCTCGACAACCTCGACCTGCACATCGAAACCGAAGGCATGCCCGAGACCGCGCAGTTCCTGTCCGACACGCGCTACCTGCTCGCCGCCGTGGCGGTGCCGCGCGGCGCCCCGCTGTTTCGCTGGCAGGAACCCGACGGCAGCCGCGACGCCTCGCTCGAGCAGTGGCGCGCCCAGGGCGGCGCCTGTCTCACCCCACTGCTGCCGGGCTGTGCGGTGGACCTGGTGCTGCCCGAATCCTATTTCGCCGCCAGCCGTGCCGCGGACAAGGACAGCCGGCCCTACTCGGTGCGCGCCTCGGTGGCCTTCCTCGGCACCACGCTCGAAACCCCCGCCGCCAATCTGCGCGCGGTCATTGCCCCGTTCTGGGAACGCACCCTCGAGGAATACCGCATCGGCTTCACCGTGCGCGGCCAGGATGCCGTCGTGCACGGCGTGGTGTGGCCGCTGCTCGGCGCCGAGGACGAGACCACCGACTGTGTCGCACAGATCGAAACCGTGCTGCGCGAATCGGGCGTCAACGACGTCGTCTTCCTCGACCACCAGTTCCCGATGGAGTATTGCGACGACTGCGGCGCCCCGCTCTACCCCTCGCCCGAGGGCGAAGTCGCGCACGCCGAAATGCCCGAAGACCACGCCGAACAGATGCCGCGCCATCTGCATTGAGCAAGGAGCCCCCATGAGCCGCAAGATCGAGAAACCCGACGCCGAATGGCGCCGCCAGCTCACCGACCGTCAGTACCAGGTGGCCCGGGAGAAAGGCACCGAGCGTGCCTTCACCGGCGAGTACTGGGACGTCTGGGACAAGGGCGCCTACAACTGCGTGTGCTGCGGCGCGCCGCTGTTCCGCTCCGAGCACAAGTTCGACGCCGGCTGCGGCTGGCCCAGCTTCTGGACCGCCGCCGAGCCCGACAACGTCGAGAGCGCGGTCGATCGCAGCCACTTCATGGTCCGCACCGAGGTGCTCTGCCACCAATGCGGCGCCCACCTCGGTCACGTCTTCGAAGACGGCCCCCAACCCACCGGCCTGCGCTACTGCATCAACTCGGCGTCAATCAAGCTGAAGAAGGACGAGGGCTGAGGGATGCGGGTTGAACGTGCTCACACGCGGCCCGCTGCATCTTCGAGCCGGTTCGCGTTATCGCGGAACACCTCGCGCAAGGGCTCGGAGATCCGGCTGTCGCCAGCGGCCGCGTTCCAGAAGACCAGCGCCTGCCTGCAGGCCTCCAGCCAGATGGCGCGTTCTCCGGGGAGCGGCAAGGGCGGTTGCCATACCTTCGTGGGCAGCTCGCCGCCGGGCAGCGGGGCGTAGTCCATCGGCACCATGTCGTAGGCGGGCGCGGGCGTGAGCCGGCCATCGGCCACGCGGAAAGCGCAGTTGCCAAGGTGCATGTCGCCGTTTGCAATCAGGCGCCCGAACCACCACAGCCGGTCGATGCTCGCCGCGTCTTCCGGAGACAAAAACCCTGCCTCGACCAGCGCCTTGGCATATTCTCGCCAGTCGCGCGCACCCAAGCCCAGAAGATGCGCGCTGACCGCTTGCAGGCTGACGACCGGCAGCCGACCGAAACGACCCAGCCGGTCGAAGCGCTCCGACTCGAGGAAGGTTCGTCCCTTGCTGGCAAGGATGCGAGTTCGCGCTACCTCGACGCCCGTCAGCCCCTGCGCCGCGCTCAATGCAAGGTGCTCGCTGACCAGCAAATCGCCCCAGCGCTGGCTGCTCTCCCCCGCACCGGAAAACTTCACCAGCACATGCGGCGTGCGCTGACCCGGTAGCTCGCGCAGCGACAGGAACTTCGGAAACTCGCCCGCCGCGCTGCTCCCCGCGATACCGAGCGACACGCTGCGCTCCGCCGAGTCGTGATAAGCCGCGAGCAGCGCCGACTCGGTGAGGACCGGCGTAGGCGCCAGCACCTCGCCCTGCCACAGCCGCGCCGCCTGCTCGCCGAGAATCAGGTGACCGGGCAGGTCAGCGCCGCGGCGGCTCAGGATCCAGGCGATTTCGTCATCGCCCCAGTCGCGAGGATCGTCGGGCACCTCGAGATCCAGGTGAAGCTGGCGGGCGAACTGGCGCCCGAGGTATCCCTGCGGTTGCATGTCGTACAACGGATAGGGCAATCCGGGCCACCAGCCGTCTCGTGCGTCGTCATCGACCGGAAAGCCGAGCCTGACCAGCGCACACCACGCACCCTCGGGCTGGAGTAGGCGCAGGATTCCACCCTCCTGCAATCGACCGTCGGCATCGACATGAAACACCGGAATCGGTGCCGACGAACCACGCAACGGACGGCACGCAGCGTACCGCGTTCTACCCGTCGCCCCGCCACGGCATACGTCCGTGCCCAACTCTTCAAACAGACGCAACACCGTTCGCGCCGACACGTCAAGTTGCCGCGCCAGATCGGCCGCACGCACAGGCCCTCGCCGCAGGAGTGCGATCAGCCGCTGGCGGACTTCAAGATTCCTGGTGCGCATAATGTCGAGAAAAATGCATCTTCAAATTACAAACATATCTATAACTCTCATCGGCTTAGGCTAGCACGTTGCTTCATAATGTCCAGAGTTATGTCCGCAACTTGACACGGATAAAAAAACCCGCGCCAGCCTCGCGGCCGCGCGGGTTCTTATCAGGCGAAAACTGCGCTTACACGCGTTCCCACACCGTGGTGATGCCCTGGCCGCCGCCGATGCACATGGTGGCAACGCCATAGCGACCATTCACGCGGATCAGCTCATGCAGCAGCTTGGTGATGATCACCGAGCCGGTCGCGCCCACCGGGTGGCCCAGAGCGATGGCGCCGCCGTTGGGGTTGACCTTGGCGGTGTCGAGGCCGAGGCCGCGGTTCACCGTGATCGACTGCGCCGCAAAGGCTTCGTTGGACTCGATCACGTCGATCTGGTCCAGCTTCAGGCCGGCGCGCTGCAGCGCGAGCTTGGTTGCGGGGATCGGGCCTTCGCCCATCACCTCGTTGGGCACACCCGCGATCGCGTACGACACCAGGCGGGCGATCGGCTTGTGGCCACCGGCAGCAGCCTTGGCAGCGTCGGCCAGCACCAGGAAGGCGGCGGCGTCGTTGATGCCCGACGCGTTGCCGGCGGTCACCGAACCGTCCTTCTTGAACGCCGGCTTCATCTTCGCCAGCGCTTCCATGGTGGCCATGCGCGGATGCTCGTCGGTGTCGAACACCACGGTGCCCTTGCGGGTCTCGAAGCTGATCGGAACGATCTGGCTCTTGAAGCGGCCCTCGGCGATTGCCGCGGCGGCGCGCTTCTGCGACTCGAGCGCAAACGCGTCCTGCTCTTCACGGGTGATCCCGTGCTTGGTGCACAGGTTCTCGGCAGTGATGCCCATGTGGCCAACGCCAAACGGGTCGGTCAGCACGGCCACCATCGAGTCGATCGCCTTGGTGTCACCCATGCGCGCGCCATTGCGCAGCGTCGGCATCAGGTAAGCACCGCGCGACATCACTTCAACGCCGCCGCCGATGGCGAAGTCGGCATCGCCCAGCATGATGGCCTGAGCCGAGCTCACGATGGCCTGCTGCGCCGAGCCGCACAGACGGCTGACCTGGAAGGCGACGGAATCCATCGACATGCCGGCGTTGATCGTGGCGACGCGCGACACGTAGGCATAGCGGGAGTCGGTCGGGATGACGTGGCCGACGGATGCGAACGACACTGCCGACGGGTCCACACCAGCGCGTGCGATCGCCTCCTTGATCACCACCGCACCGAGGTCCGACGGCTCCATATCCTTCAGCGAGCCACCAAAACCACCTACGGCCGAACGAACAGCACTCAGAACAACGACTTCACGATTTGCCATAACCCACTCCCTTGTTGAAATCAAAACATGTCACCGACCCACCCAACCCGCAGCCGCGAGCAGGACAAGCAGGAACAAACACACCAGCAGTGCCCGCCAAACCAGGCCCACCGTGCTTTGCATGTGATCGACGCCCGCCTCGCTTCCCAGCCCCATCTCGGGGCGGTCGACGATTCCGCCGGACTCATGAACCGGCATGCCGAGCCTGACGCCCAAGGCGCCGCCGCCACTTGCAATCAGTATAGCCGACGACCTCTCGGGCCACAGCACCGCCTGCGACCGCCAGCAATAAACCGCATCCTCGAAATTGCCCACCACCGAGAACACCGTGGCGGTAATGCGCGCCGGCAACCAGTCGAGCGCATCGAACGCGCGCTGCGCCGGCACGCCAAATGCACCGAACTCCGCATCCCGGCACCTGCCCCAGGTCTCGGCCAGCATACGCGCCACGCGATACATCACCGCGCCGCTCGGCCCCGGCAGGATCACGAACCAGAACACCACCCCGAACAGGTTGCGATGCGCCGCCACCAGCGCCATCTCGATCGACAGGCGCGCAATCTCGCTCGCACTGGCCTCGTCGTAACGCCCGCCCCGCCACGCCGCCAGCAGGGTGCGCGCACGGTCGAGTTCGCCCATGCGCAGCGCAAGATGAATCTCGGTGAAGGAATGGCTCTCGTGGCGAAAGCCCATGCACAGGTAAAGCACCACGATGTTGAACACGAAGGCGAACAGCGGGTGAAGTTCCCACAGCAGCCAGTACGCCATTGCCGTAGCGAAGGTGCTTAAACCCACGATCAGCAGCCAGGCAACACGGCCGTGGCTTACGCTGCCGTCGTTCAGGCGCCGGGACATGCCGTCGGCAATCGCCCCCACCGGCGCCAGCACGCGCAGCGCAGCACCCAGCGGACGAACCTGCTCGAGAATCAACGCGAGGATCAGCGCAAAAAGCGTCATGCAAACCGGGAAAGTGGCGGTGGAAAACAGCCCCACAGGGCGCGCGAAAGCTGCCGGCAAGATAACACAAAGCCCCGCAAGCCAAGGCAACACGGACGTGTCATGCGGACCATCAAAGCGTCTCGACCTCGAAGCGCACCACTGCGCGCCTTTCGCGGCTGAACTGCACGCCGATCGGGTGGTTCCACCACGCACGGAGACTCACCCCCGCAGCACCCGATATAGCGACATGATGATCCCCGCCGTCGCGCCCCAGATGAAGTAGCCCTGATACGGCATCGCGTGGAAGTGCCGCAGGCGCCCCTCGTGCATGATGCTGTGCTGCTCGTGGTTCGCGGGATCGAGGAAGTGCGACAGCGGCACCTCGAACGCCTCGGCCACCTCAAAGGCGTCGAGCGTCAATTCAAACGGCGGCGTCACCAGACCGACCACCGGCGTCACGCGAAAGCCCGTGCCGGTGAGGTAATCGGGCAAGGTGCCGATCAGCTCGATGTGGCGGCGGTGGAGGCCGATCTCTTCTTCGGTCTCGCGCAGGGCGGTGTCGATTGGGGAGGTGTCGGCCTCTTCCACCCGGCCGCCCGGAAAGCTGATCTGGCCGGGGTGATGGTGGAGGTGGTCTGTGCGCTTGGTCAGCAGCAGCGACGGAGCGTCGTCCCTCAACACCAGCGGAAGCAGGACCGCTGCCGGCTTGTGCGCCTCACGTTCCAGAATCTCGGGCCAGTCCGCCGTCGGATGCCGTTCGGGCATGAGAAGACCGCGCCTGAGTTCCTGCAGTTGTAGTTGATAGCTCCGCTGCAACAAATCCCACGCCCTCAAGTTTTCTCGAGTAATCCAAGTACGCGAAGCGCAAGAGTCTATCCCGATCGGAGAAGGCTCGGTGCGACGGGGCAGAAAACTCCTCCCCAGCGCCCTTGGCCTGCCCTTTGAGCGCGCCAAACTGCCTCACCCATATGCTTCCAATAGCGCTGGAGACATACGGTTCCGCCAGTCGTTCAGGGAGGACGACCACTGAACCCTGCCAAGTGACCGCTGGTCCCGCCACACTGGTCCGCCGAGTCCTGAAGACGATAGGCTGCACACAAAGCATGCACGCACCTGCGACATCTGCTCCGGCAAGCACACGCCGTACCAAGGCCCGACCGCCGGCCGCGAAGCAGAAGAATCTCGCAGGCAGTGCTGCACAGTTCACATCCGCCGCAGCCGGCAGCGTTCAAAATTCAATCGAAAACTGATAGTCACCCCTGCAGCGCAACGAGGAACCATGCCAGCATGAAAAAGCTGACCCAGCGCGTCCGAGGTTTCACCCTCATCGAGCTAATGATTGCCGTCGCGGTGATCGGGATATTGGCATCCATCGCTTACCCGAGTTATACGGAGTACGTTCGCAAGGCAAGGCGGGCGACCGCCGAGTCGGCCTTGATGGACATTGCCAGCAAGCAACACACCTATCTGCTGTCGCGCCGCACCTTTACAGCCAGCGAGACCGATCTCGGCTTTTCCGCCCCCCCGGAATTGAACGGGCTTTACACGTTCACCATTGAAGCACCCTCCGCCACCACCTTTTCGGTGAAAGCAACGCCCGCTGGCGCGCAGGCCGCAGGTGGTAAGGAGCAAGAGTTGGAGATCAACGAACTCGGCGAGAAGAAACCGTCCGCTGCAGGCTACTGGGGTAAATAGCCGTGTTGCCGACACGCACCACAGCGTCGAACGGAAGCCGGGATCAAGCAGGCTTCTCACTCGTCGAGTTGATGATCGTGATCGCCATTGTCGCCATCATGGCCGGGATCGCGGCGCCCTCGTTTCAGGACATGCTCGCGTCACAACGACTGAGCGCGGCAACTTCGGCGCTCAATGAATCCCTGTGGCTGGCGCGGAGTGAGGCGATCAAGCGCAACACTGCCGTCAGCTTCGAGTTCGATGACATTGCGGAAGGCTGGAGCGTGAGCACCGCGGTCGGCGCACTAGAGATACTCGTCCAGGAACCGATATCTGGGGTTGCATCGGCCGGCGAAACCTTTCAGTTCAATGCATATGGCCGTCTGGATCCAAGCACCACGATCAAGCTCGAAATTGAGGCCACCGGGACATCCATCCAGCACTGCCTTTCGATCAATGGGATGGGGCGGCTCAGCATGGAGAAGCAAGCATGTCCATAACCATGAAGGCGACGAAGTTACAGGGCGGCTTCTCGATGATCGAGGTCCTCGTCACGATGATCATCGTTGTGGTCGGTCTGCTCGGCGTCCTCGGCATGCAGACCAAGGCCACGACCACTGAGTTCGAGTCCTATCAGCGCGGCCAGGCGCTCGCCTTGGCGCGCGAGATGCAGAACCGCCTGCTCAACGCCCGCGGCGACGTCACCCAATACGTCACCGGCAGCAACCGGAGCTCGACGGACGGGAGCGTCTTCATGGGTACCGGTTCAACCGCATTCGCACAGGACGCCACGTGCACGGACTTTTCGGACGCGCTGCGCAACCTCTGTGATTGGGGTGAAATGCTCAAGGGCAGCGCAGCCGTTGAAGGCGAACGTGGCGTCGGTGCGATGACCGACGCCCGCGGCTGCCTGATCCGTGTCGAGCCCGCAGAAGGGAATGCACTCGCCGACATCTATGTGGCCGTCGTCTGGCGAGGCGTGGTCCAAGGCAGCGAACCGGCCGCCGACTCTCCCGCGGGGCGCTGTGCGTCGGGCGTCGACTACGGCACCGGACTCCGCCGCGGTTTGTCCGTTCGGGTTCTGATTCCAGACCTGAAGAAGGACTCGACGGCCGGTGGGCCGATCTTCACCGAATGACGGCGGACCACATCATGCGATTCGAGACGAAACGCGGACAATCGTGGCGCACAGCCAGGCCACTGCGAACATCCACCCCGTGGCTCGCTGTGCCGACGAGCGATCCCGTCGGCGACATGGGCGCGCTTTCGAGCCAGCGTGAAGGGAAGACGATGACGCACCTTCGCGCCCATCGCGCGGCGGCAAGCCCCGCACGCACGCAGGCCGGCCTGACCCTGGTTGAACTGATGGTGGCGCTGACCATCGGCCTGATCATGATCGGCGCCATCGGCACGCTCTTCATCGGCTCCTCGGGGGCTCGGCGCGAAGTCCAGTCCAGCGCCGACGCCTTTGAGAATGCGCGCTACGCGATGGATCTGCTGACGCGGGAGCTGTCGCAGGCGGGGTTCTATGGCACTTGGACAAAAGATCTGAGTACGACGTCCACACTAGGCGCGCCCTGTGCGGCCGCTGCTGTTGGCGGTGGGCATGTTTACGGATGGAACCAAGGGCAAGCAGACGCAACGTGCTTGGCAGGCAGGAAAGCCGGGACAGACGCGATCTTCGTGCAGCGCGCGAGCACCTGCGAAGCCGGTGCGGGCGGCTGTACAGCTGTGCTGAGCACGCGGGCGTACCTTCAGGTCGCAGAATGCATTGACGATGGCGATGCTTACCGGCTCAAACAGGGGAATGCAGCCGGAATCGCACAACTGACCCTCAGGGCGAAGAACTGCACCTCCACCGCGCCAGCGAGGGAGCTCATCCGGCGGGTTTATTACGTAAATCAGAACGACGTACTGAGCTACCTCGAGATCAGGCCTGGCGGGAACGTGACCGTGCCGCTCGTAGAGAACATCGAACAAATACAACTCGCCTACGCGGTCGACACGAGCGGTGACGGCTCGCCCGATCGATTCGAGCCGGCCTCTGCCGTTACCGCAGCAGAATGGGCCGATGTGGTTGGCGTGCGCGTCTGGCTCGTCGCTCGTTCCGAGACCGAAAGCGATCGACGCCCGAGCGGCCTGACACAGAGCTTTGAACTCGACGACATGGCTACCGACGGCCTGGATCTCACCAAGGCCTATCGACGCAGCGTGAGCTCCAGCTACATCTCCTTCGTCAGCCCCACCTTGCGCAAGGCGAAATGATGAACACCTCGAATCGCAACATCTCCGCACAGCAGGGGATCGTGCTCATCACCTCGATCGTCATGCTGGTGATGATGAGCCTGATTGCCATCACCATGATCCGCCTCGGCACGCGCCACACCCAGGTGGTCAATAACGAACAGCTACGGGTGGAAGCCGAGGCCGCGGCCAACTATGCGCTTGACCTCGTCCTCAACGACTCTGCCAACACCTGGAAAGTTTACGAAGGCGCGGGACGGATCGAGAAGGTCAATATCGGCCTCAACGACATGGTGGCCGCCTCCACCACCGCGATCGACGTCACCGTCCGTCAGTTGCAGTGCAAGCGGATCCGTGTCCTCAAGAACGAGGAACTGATCAGCAGCCAGGGGGGCACGAACTTCGTTTCCGCGATCAACGCCTCCTGCTTCGGCGGCGGCCAGACCCAGATGACGATCGTCGACACCGGCAGCGGCGCCAGCAGTTCGGGGGACTCCCTCTGTGCGTCGGCCTTGTACGAGGTTCAGGCGCAGACCTCCGACGCACGCCTCCTTGGTGCCAATGCGGTGATCACGCAAGGCGTCAATGTCAGGCGCTCGGTGCTTGAGCTCGACAGCTGCGACTGAGCCCTGTTCGACACCCCTATTTGAAGACCCTGGAGTCGGAAAAATGAAATTACTCCCTTCGATCCTGCGCCGCTCGGCACTCGCCCTGGCCTTGCTGGGCGCTTTCGCTCACGCCGAGGACATTGATCTCTATGCCGGGGTTAGCGGGACGGTTGGCGCACCGAATGTGCTGTTCTTCATCGACAACACCTCGAACTGGGCGACCAACGAACAAGACTGGAACAAGCTGGGCGCCCGGGCCAAGTGCGCAACCTCCGCCAATCCAACCAAATGCCTGGATTACGCCGATAAGATCTTCGGGCCCGGTGAATGTAAGAAGACGAACGATTGCAGCCTTACACAGGGCCAGGTCGAGTTGCGCGCCCTCAAGCTGGTCCTCAACGAACTCGTGTGCGGCCCCAACGGGAAGATGAAGGTCAATGCCGGGCTCATGCTGTTCAACGACCAGGGCACGAAAGGGCCCAAAGATGAGGGCTCTGCGGCCTCGGGTTACATCCGGCACCGCATCGCGCTGCTCGACAAAGACTCCGCGCACTGCAAGACCCTGCTCGACGATCTGACGAACATCGACGCCAAGATCACCACGCCCGACTTCAAGGGCCCATCCAGCGCCTCATATGGGCTCGCCCTTTACGAGGCTTTCAAGTACTTCGGCGGATGGACAAACCCGGCAGGGGCAGCAGCCGGCACCCCAGGCAAAGACCCCGGGGACACGAGTTTCGGCCCGGTTCGCTACTCCAACCCACTCAACCGCGAAGATAGCGGCGCCTTCGTCGACGGCGCCAAGACGACCTACAAGAGCCCGCTCACCGGGGACAACCTGTGTGGAAACAATTTCATCGTGCTGATCGGGAACGCTTTTCCGAATCTGGAGGCGAATAGTGGTGGCACGAGTACTCGGCCGACCACTCAGACGCTCTTCCGGCTCGGTTATAGCCCCCCGCAGATTTACCCCGTCCCCCTGAAGTCGTCCGACAAGGTGCGCTTTGCAGACGAGTGGGCGGCCTTCCTGTACCAGACTGACGTCAGCCCTGAACCCGACATCCAGAACATCCGGATGTTCACCGTCGACGTTCACAACGCAAAGCCGGACGCAGAGCAATCCGCCCTGCTGAAATCCATGGCCGACCAGAGCGGCCCTGGTGGCTACTTCACGGTCGGCGGCGATCTCTATCGTCTGATCTCGGCCTTCGAAGACATCCTCACCCAGATCGCCTCGGTGAACAGCGTCTTCGCCGCGGCTTCATTGCCGGTCAGCGTCAACACCCAGGGCAGCTTCCTGAACCAGGTCTTCATGGGGGTGTTCCGCCCCGACGGCAATTCCCAGCAGCGCTGGATGGGCAACCTCAAGCAGTTCCGCTTTGCACTCAGCGGCGACCTGCTGGCGCTGACCGACAAGGCTGGCAAGATCGCCGTGGATTCACAGAACACCGGCTTCCTGCAGCATTGCGCAACCAGTTTCTGGACCACCGACAGCGGCACCTACTGGCAGACCGTGACCGGCTTCAGCGCCCCTTCGAACTGTACGACCTCGGACTTCTCGCCCTTCTCCGACGCCCCGGACGGCCCGATCGTCGAGCGCGGCGCAGCCGCCCAACGCCTTCGCCAACTTGACCCTGATACGGAGCGCAACATACGCACCTGCTCGTCGAGTGCGTGCAGCGGCGACCTGACCGACTTCAGAACCAGCACATCGGCCGGGCTGAGCGCCGCAGTCAAGGACGACGGAGGCACCGACCTCGTGAATTGGGTGCGGGGTGCGAACCTAGGCGACGGCTCGACCAACGCCACCGGTTTCACGAGCTGGCAGCAGTTCGGACTGGCGGCCGACGTACCACGCCCCACCCTTCATGGCGACGTGGTGCACTCGCGCCCGCTGGCGGTCAACTACGGCACCAATGGCAGCGATGACGTAGTCGTTTTCTATGGCTCCGGGGACGGCATGCTGCGGGCGGTCGACGGCAACCAGGAAGACGCGGCTGCAACCCTGGCCGATGAGGGCAAGGAGTTGTGGGCCTTCGTCGCGCCCGAGCACTGGAGCAAGCTCAAGCGGCTGCGCACCAACAGCCCCTTGGTGAAATACGCCCACATGGATCAGAGCAACGTCACGCCTACGCCGGAACCGCGGTCGTGGTTCTTCGACGGCTCGATCGGCGGCTACCTGGAACGCAACGCCTCCACCATCGACAAGGTGTGGATCTACCCCACGATGCGGCGTGGCGGCAATGCGGTCTATGCCTTCAACGTCACCAGCCGGCCCTCGACGACCCAGCCGACGCTGCTGTGGCGCTACAGCGACGCCGATGAATCGAGGATGGGACAGAGCTGGTCGACCCCGGTCGCCATCCGCGTCAAGGGCATTGCCGAGCCGATGGTGGTGTTCGGCGCCGGCTACGACGCCTGCGAAGACAGCGAGACCCCCGCGACCTGCGATGGCGTCACCAAGGGCAAGGGCATCGTGGTGCTCGACGCTGAGCAAGGCAAGGCGCGCAACTACCGCTTCATCGGCGTCGGCTCGGGCGAGCTCGACAGTTCCGCCGGCCGCTTCGTCGCCGACATCGCCAGCATCGACGTCAATGGCGACGGTTATGTCGACGTGCTGTACGCGGCCGATACCCGCGGCAACGTCTGGCGGATCAACACCAGCGACCCCAACAACAGCTTCGGCGCCTACACCGGCGGCGTGGCCGACTGGCCGGTCAACAAGGTGGCAGCGGTCGGCAATTTCAGCGGCGACAAGAGCGAGTGGCGCAAATTCCTGTATGCACCGAGCACGGTGACGCTAGCGTCGCAAAACTCCGGCATCGCTCAGGTTGTGGTCCTGATCGGCTCCGGCGACCGCGAGAAGCCGTCGGCAACGTCGAACGCCGCCAAGGTGGTGAATCGCTTCTATGGCATCTTCGACGACGTGTCCAAGGTGACGACTGCGACCATCACCGTGGCCAACGGGGTGGGTGCCAGCGACAACATGATGGACGTCACCGGCAGCGATCCGATCAACCCGACCGCCTTGGCGGGCTACAAGGGCTGGTATCTCAACCTGTCCACCTCCGTTGAGCCCTATGAGCAGGTGGTGACAACCCCGCTGACGATCGCCGGCGAGACCTTCTTCAACACCTTCCAGGCCAAGTCCGCTTCGGCCAATGCCTGCCTGGACCTCGGCACGGCGCGCGGCTACCGGATCAATTTCCAGACCGGCACCCGCCTTCCGGGCTATCCGCTGCAAAGCAGCTTCATCTCGCCGGGATTCCCGCCCTCGCCGGTAGGCGGCACGGTGTTGATCGACGATGACAATAGCCCTGACACTGACGACGTGCGCGTGCCCTTCGTGATCGGTGGCCAGGGCAAGACGCCCATCCTGCCGCAGAAGCTGGTGCCGAAGGTCGAGCCGACGCGCGAACCGGTGTATCGCTTCAAGCAGATCGACGAGTAAGGTCGCTGCGCTGTAAGAACGACTTGGCCGGCTCCGTGGAGCCGGCCAAGTCGTTTGTGTTACCCAGCTCGTTTACTTGCGTTGCCGCCGAACGCCCAGGCCCAGGAGTCCGAGTCCGAGGAGAGCGAGCGTCCCCGGCACCGGCACCGGATTCCCGCCATTGCCATTACCGTTTTCTCCAGGGATCACGAGATCCCCGGCAGTGGCGAGTCGGTCGGTGTCGCTGCGAAAGACGAGCAGATCGCCCGCCCCGAGCCCATTGCGCCCTGTCGTCCGCGAGAAACTGAGGTCCAGCGTGAGGTACAGATCGCCGTAAAAAGTGTCGCCAGTGGTTTCGCGGATACCGACCCGATTGCCGTAGGTGCCAGCAACGATCAGTCCGTTCGGACCATCCATCCAGTTCGCCGACCCGATGCCCCCATTCGACTCAAGGATATTGCTGCCGACATCCGAACCGGGAGTTCGCTCCGGCGTCACGACCACGTCGAAGAGCGCGCTCGCAGGACGCAAGTCGATCGAAAGCCCCACCATGACCCCCTGGAAGTCCGTGGCGAATTCGAGCTGCCAGGGACTCACGTTGCTGTTGCCGCTCATGCTCAGGCTCCAGCCGTTGGTCGAAATCGCACCGCCCTGCCCCGCCGCCAAGTTGATGGCCGCCCAGGAGAGGCTCTCGGCGGGACGATCGGCGAAGGTCGCAGTGACGAGCGCCGCAGCCATGTCGTAGCCGGTTGTCACGATGCCCGCAACTGCGCCCGTCGTGTAGGACGTACCAGCGGTAAACGAAACACTCGGCGTGATCAGCGCTGCCGAAGCGCCACTTGCAGCCATCAGAGAGGCAAGGGCAAAGGCTACGGGCAGCATTTTTTTCTTGAACATGAATACATCCTCGGAAGGGAAAAGCCGTGAAGTCTTATCGGCGCAACTTCCCATGAAGCATTTTTTGTGCCTAATCCATAAGACAAAAAATAACGTTGCGCAATCATGTATTTATCGCGCTTTTCCGAGAACACATTTGCGCTGGGCCAGCATCACTGTAAGAATTTCCGACAATCCAGCGCGCTGCGAATTGTTCGCGAAACCGGCGCACTGTTCACGCGCCCCGCCTTGCCCCGCTCAATGCCGGCAGGTAGGCCCCAAGACCGCTCAATAGCGCTTGTGCAGGACCAGCTGGTCCGCCTCGCGGCGCATCTCCAGCCGCTTGATGAAGCTCATCCCGAGCAATGCCACGCCCAAGCCGCCCTCGTGCACACTCGCTTCGACCCCGTGCAATACGATCCCGCCAATGCTGATCCGGTCCAGGGTGACCAGATAGGCCGTGATGATGCCGTTCGCAGTGCTGATTTGAATCGGACGCCCCGCTCGATAATCCACCCCAGCGCGCTTGGCCTCGTCCGCGCTAATTGCCACCAGCGTCGCCCCCGTGTCCACCATGAATCGAATCGATGCGCCGTTCACCGCCCCTTGCGCCCAATAGTGCCCACGCGAATCGGACGCCAGGCGCATGGTCGGTGACCCGGATTGCGCCGAGGATGCATCCCCCATTCGGACCGGCCCGCCGCCAAAGAAGACTTGGCGGCGCGTGCCATCGACATCAATCACTGCACTTGCGTCTCGAATGTCGACCAGTGTGACGCCTTCATACGTCCGTTGTCCCACGGCCAAGGTTTGCGGAGCACCACCGTTGACGACAACCACTGCACGCCGGCCAAAGATGCCTGCCAGTTCCACTTCAGCAGCAAACGCGCCTAAAGGATGAAAAAGCAGAACGCAGACGGCAGGGAGAATCCAGTTTGTAAGGCGCATGACTCGGATCGTTCAAGGAGTTGGCCAAATGGTGGCACAAACAATCGCCCCGTCTCGGGCAAGGGCATACGGGGTCGCGAAATCAGTCACACAATCAATCAAGCCTCGATCGCGTTAGGTCCCGAGTCAGGTCTCACCCCGAGCACTCGCCTACCCCCCCGCCACATGCCGCCGCGCCCTATAAAACGCCAAAATCCGCCTCACGTACTCCTCCGTCTCCGCATACGGCGGCACACCGCCAAAGCGGTCCACCGCCCCCTCCCCCGCGTTGTACGCACCCGCCACCCGCGCGATGTCACCGTCGTAGCGGGCGATCAGCCACTTGAGGTAGGCAAGGCCACCGCGCACGTTCTGCTCGGGGTCAAAGGCGTCGCGCACACCAAAGCGCTCGGCGGTGTCCGGGATCAGTTGCATCAGGCCCATGGCGTTGCGGGGCGAGCGCGCGCTGGGGTTGAAGTTCGATTCGGCGCGCACGATGGCCAGCGCCAGCCGCGCATCGACGTCGAAGCGCGGCGCCAGGCGCTGCACCAGGCGCGCGTGCGCGCGGTGATTGCGCGGCAGGCCGGCGATGTAGTGCTCGACGACCTCGTGCGGCACGACCGCCTCGCCCTCTGCGGACGGGAGCGCCCCTGCGGCGTAAAGACAGGGTGGCAGGTGACTGTCGAGATCGCCCGGCAGGGGTCGACGGATGGACGACAGCAGCGTTTCGGCGCGCGCATGGCCGCGCTGGGCGGCCAGGGCGAGCAGCACGTGGCCGGTGTCGTGCCCGCGGCGTGCGCGCAGCGGGCCGAGGTAGAGCCGGCCGAGCTGGTATTGGGCTTCGAGGCTGCCGTGTGCGGCGGCGGAGCAGTAGAGCCGTGCGGCGACGAGGCGGTTGCCGGCGGTGTTGGCGCGATTGGCGCGCTCGATGAGGCGGACGAGCTCGATCGGCTCGTCGGTCCAGGCCGGCACCTCCGCTTGCAGCGGCAGCGCAATCGCCAGCAGGACGACGAGCGCGAGCCGCCGCATCAGGCCCAGGTGTCGATGTAGCCGCCCGCGGTGCCGACGCTCGGCGCGGGTGGCTGGGGGATGGCCTGCAGCAACTGCATGGCGCTCTGTTGCTGGATGTCCATGGTCTTCCTGAGCACCGAGATCGCAGCCTCGTGCTGGACTTCGGCCATGGCATTGGAACTGGCTGCGGCGGCGATGGATGCGACGTCCATGACAAATCCTTGGTGCGTTGGGGACTGTGTGGGTTAACGACGCGTGGGGGGCGGACTTGAGGTTTGCGGGTGTGCCTTGCTGTTCGACGGCGGTTTGCTGCGTGTAATCGAGGCGCGGATTGTCCGCGAGAAAGCGTTTCGCCTCACGGCTGTGCCCGCGCCTGCTGCCAGGCCTGGTATTCCGAGCGGCGCAGGCGATATCGGGCGATGCTGCCTTCGTGTAGTTGATCCAGCGCAGTGGCGAGCATCTGGGTGAAGGCGGCCTGGTCGGCTGTGTCGGCGTGCGCGCGCGCCAGCGCTGCAAGGAGGGGCTGGTCCACTTGCCGGAGGCCTCTGACCACCGTCTGTACGGCCTGTATCAGCGCCTCCCGGTACTTGATCTTCAGCGGATCGGGCGCGACCAGGGTCTGGCTGATGGCGAGGTAGCGCTGGCACGAACGCTCGTAGGCCCAGACGAACACGTCGCGCAGCAGGTCGATCTGGTTGAGTTCGTACACGCCCAGGGTGCCCTCGACGTAGGCGCGCTCGGGCACGTCGATGAAGGACAGGGGGCAGAGGTTGTGCTTGATCAGCGGAAGGTTGGCGCCGATGCGCGAGACGCGCTTGTTCACGTCTTCGAAGGGCTGCAGGTAGGGCAACTGCACCATCAGGAAGAAGGCCTGCTCGAAGGGGTCAGGGATGGCGGCGGCCTTTGCCAGCAGAGCGATGAAGCAGTCTTCGGTGACCTGCGGCATGGCGACCGGATGAAATACGGTGCCGGAGATCTCGACCGGCCGCCTGCGCAAGCGGCCACAGGCCGTGGGATCGCGCATCAGGTCCTGCGCCAGGACGGCGTGCAGGTTCTTGAAGGTGAAGGCGTCGAAGCCGACCTCGTCGGCGTCCTCGACCAGCATCTCGATGGCCGCCTTGTGGTTGAGGATCATCTGGGTTTCGATGGCGTCCTTGCCTTGGGCGACCTGGCCGAATTCGATGAGATGCTGCGTGTCGAGCCGGCTGTAGGTGTTGCCCTCGAGTCTGGATGACGCCCACGACAGATCCACCAACAGCCGGCCCAGGATGTCTCGAGCATAGGTGCCGGCCGGGCGCTCGCTGACCGAGGTGCGACCCATCTCGTGCAGTTGGCGCCGCAGCGCTTCGGGCAGGTAGAAGCTCGTCCCGGGTTGGTAGGCGTCGAGAAATTCGCGCTGGTAGCCCACCGGGTGACGGTGCATCAGGGGGCGCCTGACCAGGTCTCGGATGACGGCGCCTTCGGGGGACACCGGCACGTACAGCTCGGGCTCTGCGGCCAGCATCGCCGTGGCGTTTGCGGGGCGACTGGCGTAGGTCCTGGCGCCCGCGGCGGCCTTGTACACCAGGGCGACACTTTCACCCTCGGTGGTCAGGCGCTGCTGATCGATGAGCTTTTGCAAGCGGCGCTGGAGCGTGCGACGGTTGAGCCTGACGCCGCCACGCTGCGCCAGTTCCGCTCCGAGGTCGGCAATGCGAATTCCGCTTGCGTGGGCGGTGACGATGGATTCGATCAGCTCGAGGTCTTCGGTCGGCGTGGCGCGCGGCATCGGGTGTGTTCCTGCTGGCCAGAAGCTGCATTAAATGGCGCGCCCGAAACAAAAGGCGCGACAACATTTTGTCGCGCCTTTTGTCGGGCTTCAAGCAGATTGTGTCGGGCGTCTTGGGCGGAGGAATCCGGTAACTGAATCCGCCGAGCTCAGGCTGCGTCGAGCACCTGCATTTCGATGCGAAGCCCGGCAGCCGTCGCCATGTTCACGAGCGCATCGAGGCCGAACAGGTTGATCTTGCCGCGCATGAGGTCGGAAATACGCGGCTGAGTCACGCCAAAAAGCTTGGCCGCTTGCGCCTGGGTCATTTCACTGCGCGTGATGTGATTCTTCAGCGCCGTCAGCAAGGTAGAGCGCAACTTCATGTTCTCCGCCTCTTCCGGGGTGTCTTCGATCGCATCCCAGACGTTGGCAAATCGCTGCTTTGTCATTGGGCTAGTTCCTTCAACAAGTCACGGTAACGCTTGGCAGCCAAGTCCAGATCGGTCTTGGGAGTCTTCTCCGTCTTCTTCTGGAAGCAATGAAGCACATAGACGGCATCAGCGAACTTGGCGACGTAAATGACCCGGAACGCCCCAGCCGCATCCCGAATCCTGATCTCTCTCACGCCCTGGCCCACGGTGTTCATCGGCTTCCAGTCGTCCGGCTCCTGACCATGCTGCAGCTGGTCTAGCTGATGACCCGCCTCTCGCTTGGCCGCCATTGGGAATGCACGAAGGTCGTCAAGCGAACTACCCAGGAACTCCACTGGTTTTGGATCAGTCATGGCTGAAAAATACAAACTTTTGTATATCTTGGCAAGTTTGCTTGACGAAAAAATAGACCGCTGACGCGCTTAGCTCGGGTTCTCGTCCTGAAAGCAAAAGTGGCCATGCAGGGCTGAACGACCCGCATAGCCACTCCCTCATCAAGGCACCAACGGTTCAGTCGCGGAAATTCCCGTACTGCAGCGGAAAGTCCGTGATCTCCTTCTTGACCAGCGCGATGGCGTCCTGCAGCACGTCGCGCTTGGCGCCGGAGACGCGCACGGCGTCGCCCTGGATGGCGGCCTGGACCTTCATCTTGCTGTCTTTCAGCAGCTTGACGATCTTCTTGGACAGGTCCTGTTCAACGCCGACACGGACCTTCACTTCCTGCTTGACCTTGTTGCCGGAGATCTTCTGCACGTCGCCGTAATCCAGGCAGCGCACGTCGACGTTCTTCTTCGTCATCTCGGGCAGCAGGATGGTCTTGATCTGGTCGAGCTGGAAGTCGCTGTCGCCGTAGAGGGTGAGCAGCTTTTCGGCGTGTTCGATCTTGGCGCTGGTGCCCTTGAAGTCGTGGCGGCCCTCGATCTTGCGGTTGGCCTGCTCGACGGCGTTACGCAGCGAGGGCTGATCGACCTCGGACATGATGTCGAAAGACGGCATGGCTCCCCTCCCCCGGTCAGCCGAAGTGGCAGATGTAGTGGTAAGGCTCGCCCACGACTTCGATGTCGAAGCTGGAATTGCCCGGCACGTTGAAGGATTCGCCGGCGCCGTAGGCCTTCCATTCTGCCTCGCCCTTCATGCGCACGCGGCAGCTTCCGGCCACGCCTTCCATGATCTCGGGCGCGCCGGTGTTGAAGGTGAGCGTGGCCGGGAGGATGACGCCGACGGACTTCTTGGTGCCATTGGC
Organism: Thauera sp.; assembly: GCF_034003485.1. Lineage (GTDB taxonomy): Bacteria > Pseudomonadota > Gammaproteobacteria > Burkholderiales > Rhodocyclaceae > Thauera. The sequence goes on along the minus strand of NZ_JAVEYL010000028.1, from coordinate 20,339 downwards.
GAACTGGATGCTGTGGCTGACGCACTTGCCGTCGAAGTAGACGTTGGCCTGGGTGGCGACGGCGACGCCGTCGATCTTGGCGGTGATGGCCATGAGGTACAGATTCCTTATTCGATTCCGAGCACTTTCTGGATGATGGCCTTGGCGACGAAACCGACGAAGCCGATGCCCAGGCCGAGGAACATCCACATCATGCCGTAGCGGCCTGCTTTGGATTCCTTGCCCAGGTTCCAGATGATGAACAACATGAACAGGATCAGGCCGGTGAGGCCGACCTGGAGGGCAAGGTCCTCGAACTCGGTGAAGCTGAGTCCGAGGATAAGGTCTTCGTTGTTCATCGCGTCGAATTGGCCGGGTGAGCTTCGTCTCGCAAAAGCGTGTGCTGTGGGAGCGGGCTTGCCCGCGAATGTCGGTCTCGCGAGCGCTATTCGCGGGCAAGCCCGCTCCCACGAAAATTAGCCGCGCTTGGTCTTGGCGTTGGCGGCGATACGCATGCGCAGTGCGTTGAGGCGGATGAAGCCGTGGGCGTCCTTCTGGTTGTAGGCGCCGGCGTCGTCCTCGAAGGTGGCGATGGTGGGGTCGAACAGCGAATCGGTCTTGGAGTCGCGGCCGGTGACGATGACGTTGCCCTTGTAGAGCTTGAGGCGCACCCAGCCGTTGACGCTCTGCTGGGTGTTGTCGATGAGGGCCTGCAGCGCGAGGCGCTCGGGGCTCCACCAGTAGCCGTTGTAGATCATGCTGGCGTAGCGCGGCATGAGGTCGTCCTTGAGGTGGGCGACTTCGCGGTCGAGCGTGATCGATTCGATGGCGCGGTGCGCCTTGAGCAGGATGGTGCCGCCCGGGGTCTCGTAGCAGCCGCGGCTCTTCATGCCGACGTAGCGGTTTTCCACCAGGTCCAGCCGCCCGATGCCGTGCTTGCCGCCGAGCTCGTTGAACTTGGCGAGCAGCTCGTGCGCCTTCATGCGGGTGCCATTGATGGCGACGAGGTCACCCTGCTCGAATTCCAGGTCGACGTATTCGGCGGCGTCCGGCGCGGCTTCGGGCGAAACCGTCCAGCGCCACATCGATTCCTCGGCCTCGGCGGCGGGATCCTCGAGGTGGCGGCCTTCGAAGGAGATGTGCAGCAGGTTGGCGTCCATCGAGTAGGGCGAGCCGCCCTGCTTGTGCTTCATCTCGATCGGGATGCCGTGCTTTTCGGCGTAGGCGAGCAGCTTCTCGCGCGACAGCAGGTCCCATTCGCGCCACGGGGCGATGACCTTCACGCCCGGCATCAGCGCGTAGTAGCCGAGCTCGAAGCGGACCTGGTCGTTGCCCTTGCCGGTGGCGCCGTGCGACACGGCGTCGGCGCCGGTGGCGCGCGCGATGTCGATCTGGCGCTTGGCGATGAGCGGGCGGGCGATGGAGGTGCCGAGCAGGTACTCGCCTTCGTAGACGGTGTTGGCGCGGAACATGGGGAAGACGAAGTCGCGCACGAACTCTTCGCGCAGGTCGTCGATGAAGATGTTCTCGGGCTTGATGCCGAACTTGAGCGCCTTGATGCGCGCGGGCTCGAGCTCTTCGCCCTGACCGAGGTCGGCGGTGAAGGTGACCACTTCGCACTGGTAGGTGTCCTGCAGCCACTTCAGGATGACCGAAGTGTCCAGCCCGCCCGAGTAGGCGAGCACTACTTTGTTGACGTCGCTCATGCTGTTTTCCTGTTTCCTGCTGTGTTGCCGGCACGCACGCCCGTGTGTGCCGTGAGTGTTCGATGTTTCGTGGGAGCGGGGTTCTCTTGATCAGTCCTGAATGCGGCCGAGCACCAGGTATTCCATCAGCGCCTTCTGCGCGTGGAGGCGGTTCTCGGCCTCGTCCCAGACGACCGACTGCGGGCCATCCATGACTTCGGCGGTCACTTCTTCGCCACGGTGCGCGGGCAGGCAGTGCATGAAGACCGCATCCTTGTGTGCCACCGACATCATCTCGGCATCCACGCACCAGTCGGCGAAGGCCTTCATGCGCTCCTCGTTCTCGGCTTCGAAGCCCATCGAGGTCCACACGTCGGTGGTCACCAGGTCGGCGCCGCGGCAGGCATCCATCGGGTCGGCGAACTGCTCGAAGTGGTCGGTGCCGTAGAGGCCGGCGCGCTCGGGCTCCACTTCATAGCCCGGCGGGGTCGACACATGCACATTGAAGTCCAGCACCTCGGCGGCCTGCAGCCAGGTGTTGCACATGTTGTTGCTGTCGCCGATCCACGCCACCGTCTTGCCCTGGATCGAGCCGCGATGCTCGATGAAGGTGAAGATGTCGGCGAGGATCTGGCAGGGGTGATATTCGTTGGTCAGCCCGTTGATGATCGGCACGCGCGAATTGGCCGCGAAACGCTCGACGATGTCCTGCTCGAAGGTGCGGATCATCACCAGGTCGCTCATGCGCGAGATGACCTGGCCAGCGTCCTCGACCGGCTCGCCGCGACCGAGCTGCGAGTCGCGCGTGTTGAGGTAGATCGCCGAACCGCCGAGCTGCTGCATGCCGGCCTCGAATGACAGACGCGTGCGCGTGCTGGCCTTCTCGAAGATCATCACCAGCGTGCGGTCGAAGAGCGGGTGGTAAGGCTCGTAACGCTTGAACTTGTCCTTGATCCACTTGGCGCGCGCGAACAGGTAGTCGTATTCCTCGCGCGTGAAGTCGTTGAACTGCAGGTAGTGCTTGATCGAGGTCATAGGCAGTCCTCAGCCGTTTGCGAGGAAGTCGCGAATCATCGGCGCCAGCATGGCCACCAGGGTCTGCGCGTCGGCCGCGGTGAAGGTGAGCGCCGGCAGCAGGCGCACCACGCGCTCGGAGGTCACGCTGATCAGCAGGCCCTGCTCGGCCGCACGCCCCATCAGCGCGCCACAGGGGCGGTCGAGCTCGATGCCGATCATGAGGCCGCGGCCACGGATATCGACGATGCCGGCGACGCCCGCGAGCGCCTCGGCCATACCCTTGCGGATCGCCTCGCCGACGGCAACGGCGTTGTCCATCAGCTTGTCGTCGACGATGGCGTCGAAGGTGGCGAGCGCGGCTGCGCAGGCGAGCGGGTTGCCGCCGAAGGTGGAGCCGTGGTTGCCCGGCCCGAACAGGCCCTTGGCCTTGCCCGCGGTGACGCAGGCGCCGATCGGCACGCCCGAGGCGAGGCCCTTTGCCAGGGTCATGACGTCGGGCATGGCGCCGGCGTGCTGCCAGCCAAACCACTTGCCGGTGCGGCCCATGCCGCACTGGACCTCGTCACAGATCATGAGCCAGCCCTTCTCGTCGCACAGGGCGCGCAGCTCGCGCTGGAAGGCTTCGTCGGCCACGTTGACACCGCCCTCGCCCTGGATCATCTCGACCATCACCGCGGCCACGCCGTGGTTGTGCTCGCCGATCTTGCGGATCGCCTCGATGTCCTTGTAGGGCACACGGATGAAGCCCTGCACCAGCGGCTCGAAACCGGCCTGCGCCTTGCGGTTGCCGGTGGCCGACAGCGTCGCCATGGTGCGGCCGTGAAAGGCCTGCTCCATGACGATGATGTGCGGCACGTCGATGCCCTTCTTGTGGCCGTACATGCGCGCGAGCTTGATCGCGGCCTCGTTGGCCTCGCAGCCCGAGTTGCAGAAGAACACCTCGTCCATCCCCGAGGCCTCGGCGATGCGGTCCGAGAGCTTGTCCTGCAGCGGGATGCCGTAAAGGTTTGAAGTATGCAGGACGCGCGCAGCCTGGTCGGCGATGGCCTTGACCAGGCGCGGGTGGTTGTGGCCGAGGGTGCTGACGGCGATGCCGGAGAGGGCATCGAGATAACGCTTGCCAGTCTCGTCGTACAGCCACACGCCTTCGCCGTGCGTGAAGGCCACCGGCAAGCGCGCGTAGGTGTTCATGACATGGGACATGGGGTACCTCGATCTGAACGAAGCCAGGAAACGCGCACGGCGGCAGGTGCCGCCGTGCAGGAACAGTGCTGAATGTTAAGCCAAAACCCAGCGCCCTGTACATAAGCGCCGCGGGGACAGGCTCGCCAACAGCCGCGCTCTCACATTCCGCCAGCGGGCGCCGGCATACGGTTTTCTGCTAGAATCCGCCGCGTTTTGATTCTGGCAGCCAAGAACCGGAACAAGGACATCCCCGAAGCCGCCAAGGCATCACACATGAACCAGAAGATTGAAAACTTCATCATTGTCGGGGTCACGAGGGAGGGGAAGAAATTCCGTCCAAGCGACTGGGCAGACCGCCTGTGCGGCGTGATGTCCGCCTTCGGCGCCGACCACCGCATGATGTATTCACCGTATGTGCGCCCGGGCTGCACGCTCAAGGGCGACAAGACCGTACTGGTGGACGCCCGCCTCTACGACGTCGAGCCGCTGGCCTACAAGTTCATGGTGAACTTCGCCAACGACAACAACCTGCAGATCGAGTGGGTCGGCGACACGCCGCTCTGAGACTGCGCCGACGAGTTCGACCTGAAGCCCTTTATCCGCGACAGGCAACAAAAAAGCGACCCGCAGGTCGCTTTTTTTGCTTCGGCGCCGAAGCGCCGACATCGTGCAGCAAGAATCAGGCAGCCATCGACTTGACGGCAGCCGACAGACGGCTCTTGTGACGAGCAGCCTTGTTCTTGTGGATGATGTTCTTGTCCGCGATGGTGTCGATCGTGCTCATCGAGGTGCGAAAGACCGACTGAGCCGCCGCCTTGTCGCCACCCACGATGGCCTTACGCACGGCCTTGATCGCGGTACGCAGGCGGGAACGAAGGCTGGCGTTGTGTCCGCGGGCCTTGGTCGCCTGACGGGCGCGCTTGCGAGCTTGTGCCGAGTTGGCCATAAATTTGAATTCCGTATTGGTGGTTCTAGAAAAGTCCGTGATTATATGAACCCAAGCCGAGGAATGCAAGCGCGTTCTGGCGCTCTGCTCGAGTTCCTGCTTTATACCGCGCTTATCGGCACGCCGGCGGGCGGCTATGATGCGCGCTTCGTGTTTTCTGGACGCCCGACCGGCGCCCGCCCCCGACCGGCATGAACCTCCTGCGCGCCCTCGCCACCGTCAGCGGCATGACGCTGCTGTCCCGCATTCTCGGCTTCGTGCGCGACTTCGTGATCGCGCGCGCCTTCGGCGCCGGCATGGCGACCGACGCCTTCTTCGTCGCCTTCCGCCTGCCCAACCTGCTGCGGCGCATGTTTGCCGAAGGCGCGTTCTCGCAGGCCTTCGTGCCCATCCTCGCCGAGTACAAGAACCGCCAGGGCGAGGAGGCCACGCATACGCTGGTCAATCGCGTGGCGACCCTGCTCGGGCTGGTGGTGGCGGTGGTCGCGGCACTCGGCGCGCTGGCGGCACCGTTCATCATCTATGTATCGGCGCCGGGCTTCGCGGGCGACCCGGGCAAGTTCGAGCTCACCGTCGAGCTCACCCGCATCACCTTTCCGTACATCTTCTTCATGTCGCTGGTGGCGCTGGCCGGCGGCGTGCTCAACACCTGGAGCCGGTTCGCGATCCCAGCCTTCACCCCGGTGCTGCTCAACCTCGCCTTCATCGGCATGGCGCTGTTGGCGGTGCCGTACTTCGATCCGCCGGTGCTGGCGCTGGCGTGGGCGGTGTTCCTGGGCGGGCTGCTGCAGCTCGCGCTGCAGATCCGCCCGCTGATGAAGATCGGCATGCTGCCGCGCTTCGACTTCAACCTGTCCGACCCCGGCGTGCGCCGCGTCATGAAGCTGATGGCGCCGGCGATCCTGGGCGTGTCGGTGAGCCAGATCTCGCTGCTGATCAACACGATCTTCGCGTCCTTCCTGGAGAGCGGCAGCGTGTCGTGGCTGTATTACGCCGACCGCCTGATGGAGTTTCCCGCCGGGCTGCTGGGCGTTGCGCTGGGGACGATCCTGCTGCCGAGCCTGTCCCGGCTGCACGCCGACGACAAGGCAGACGAATTCTCGTCGCTCCTCGACTGGGGCCTGCGCCTGACCCTGATGCTGACCCTGCCGGCGGCGCTCGGACTGGCGCTGCTGGCGGTGCCGCTGGTGGCGACGCTGTTCAATTACGGGGCGTTTTCCGCCACCGACGTGATGCACACGCGCAGCGCGCTGGTGGCCTACAGCGTCGGCCTGACCGGGCTGATCCTGGTGAAGGTGCTGGCGCCCGGCTTCTACGCCCGCCAGGACATCCGCACGCCGGTGAAGATCGCGATCATCACGCTGATCGCCACGCAGTTGATGAACCTCGCTTTCATCCTGCCGCTGCGCCACGCGGGGCTGGCACTGTCGATTGGGCTGGCGTCGTGCGTGAACGCGGCGCTGCTCTACCGCGGGCTGCGCAAGCGCCAGGTGTATATGCCGCAGCAGGGCTGGGGTGTGTTCGCGTTGAAGTTGCTGGCGGCGCTGGTGGTGATGGGCGGCGTGCTGTGGTTTGCGAGCGGGCCGGCGGCACTGTGGACCGAGATCGGCGGGCTCGAGCGCGCCGGTCGGCTGGCGCTGGTGGTGGGCGCGGGGGCGATGGCGTATTTCGCGACCCTGTTTGCACTTGGCTTCCGGCTGCGCGACTTCCGCCGGCGCGGGACGACCTGATCGGTTCAAGCCACCGGCGGCAGCGGGATCTGATCGCTGCGCCTGGCGCCCGCGGTGAAGGCGCGGCAGTCCTCCAGGAACCGCCGCATCGCCGCGCTGTGATATTTGCCGCGATGCCACACGAAGCTGAACCTCCGGCGCAGGTCGAGTTCCGGCGTCTCGAGCGCCACCAGGCTGCCGCGACGGAAGGCGTCGCGCAGCGCAAGGCGCGACAGGCAGCCCAGCCCCAGCCCGCTCTCCACCGCCCGCTTCACCGCTTCGGTATGTTCGAGCTCGAGCCGGGGCACGATGCCGCCGGGCCAGTGACGCAGTGCCGCATCGAAGGTGGCACGCGTGCCCGAGCCGCGCTCGCGCAGGATCCACGACTGGTCGGCAATCTCGGCAAAGGCGACGCTGCCGCGCCCGGCCAGCGGATGACCCGGCGCGCAGAACACGACGATCTCGTCCTCAACCCAGGTTTCCACCTCGAGCTCGGGATCGACCACCTGCCCCTCCACCAGGCCGAGGTCGATCTCGTGGTGCAGCAGCATGCCGGCGATGGTGGCCGTGTTGTGCACCTGCAGTCGGACGCGGCTCTCGGGGTGAGCCTGCAGGAAATTCGACACGATCAGCGGCAGCAGATAGTTGCCGATGGTGAGCGTCGCGCCCACGCGCAGGCTGCCCAGCCCGCGCTCGCCGCGCAGCAAGGCTTCGATCTCGGAAGCGCGGTCGAGCAGTTCCACCGCATGCGGCAGCAGCAGGCTGCCCTGGTCATTGAGGCGCAGGCGCTTGCCCTTGCGATCGAAGAGCTGCTGGTCGAACTGGTTCTCGAGCTCGGCCAATGCCGCGCTGGCGGCGGATTGCGACAGCGACAGCGCCTCGGCCGCGCGCGAGACGTTCTCACTGCGCGCGATCTCGACGAAGACCTGCATCTGGCGAAGGGTGAATCGCATATCGACTCGATAGGTAAGCGATAGAAGAATTATCCACCTTAGCACTAAGAGAAGCTGCCTAGAATCTGCCCATCGTCAAACGGCCCCGGGGCCCACTCCGGCAGAGACCCAAACCATGAGCAATCTCGTCACCGAACGCGTCCTCAGCGTCCATCACTGGAACGACTCCCTGTTCAGCTTCCGCACCACCCGTAACCCGGGGCTGCGCTTCGAGAACGGCCAGTTCGTGATGATCGGGCTCGATGTTGAGGGCAAGCCCCTGACGCGCGCCTACAGCATCGCCAGCCCGAACTACGAGGAACACCTCGAGTTCTTCAGCATCAAGGTGCCCGACGGCCCGCTGACCTCGCGCCTGCAACATCTGCGCGAGGGCGACCCGATCGTGGTCAGCAAGAAGCCCACCGGCACGCTGGTGCTGCACGACCTCAACCCCGGCAAGCGCCTCTACCTGCTCGCCACCGGCACCGGGCTCGCGCCCTTCCTTAGCGTGATCCAGGACCCGGAGACATACGAGCGCTTCGAGAAGGTGGTGCTGGTGCATGGCGTGCGCTTCGCGTCGGAACTAGCCTACACCGACTTCATTACCCGCGTGTTGCCGCAGAACGAGTTCTTCGGCGCGCAGGTGCGCGAGCAGCTCATCTACTACCCGACAGTCACCCGCGAGCCCTTCCGCAACACGGGCCGCATCACCCACGCGATCGAGTCCGGCCGCCTGTTTGCCGACATCGGCCTGCCGGCGCTCGATCCAGCGCACGACCGGGTGATGATCTGCGGCAGCCAGGCGATGAACAAGGACTGCTGCGACCTGCTCGACGCGCATGGCTTTGCGATGTCGCCGCGCATCGGCGTGCCGGGCGATTACGTCATCGAGCGCGCGTTTGTGGAGAAATGAATGCAGACGCGGGCCGCAAACGCACATGTCCTATCCGGAATTTGTTGATCTAGATCAAATCTCGAAGATCGGCTGCCGATAGCATCGCGGCCCGTGATTCAAGCCGACCTCCTCCTCTCCCACGCCTCCTCGCCCGTCCGGACTGCTGAGCGCGCCTCATGACGCGCCTCGCCGTCGCCCAGTTGTTGAGAACCTCCACCAGCATCCGCGTGCTGGTGCTGGTGCTGCTCGGCCTCGCCTTCATCGGCTGGATCTTCATCGAAGCGGGAGCGGTCACCACGCGCGAACATCTGCGTTACGCCCGCGATCTGCGCGAGATTCGCCAACTCGACGCCGAACTCGACACCGCCGCCGTCGCCCGGCGCCTGGGCGATGCGGATCCGGGCTGGACCGAGGTCGATGCACGCACCGTGCGCATCCGAGCGCTGATCAAGGCGCTGCGCGCCACGCCCACCTTCCTGGACAGTGCAGACACGATGCGGGTGCTCGTTCAGATCCAGCGTTACGTAGAACTGCAGGACCGCAAGCAGGCCCTGATCGACACGCTGCGCCAGGAACTCGGCGCCAGCGCGAACGAGCGTACCGAGCGCGCAGGCCCCGAGGCCAAGGAAGACGATGCGGCTGCGGCGCTCGCGCGTCGCCGGCACCTGGACGCCATCACACATGAGCTCCTCGGGCTGGCTACGGCACGACAGGGTGAATTGCTGGTCACGACCTACACGGCGGGTTACGAAGCGGCGACGGCGCGAATGCAGACGCATCGCGTGCTTCTTCTGCTGGTAGCACTGAGTCTGGGCCTTTACCTGCTTGTCACCGCCATCCGCCTGCGCAAGGCCACGCTCGCCGTGTCCGAGACCAATGCGGATCTCGCTCACAAGATCACTGCCCTCAAGCATGCCGAAGGCGAACTCAGGCGCTATGCCACGGTGTTCACCAATTCCAGCGAGGGCATGCTGATCACCGACGCGCAGGCGGTAATCATCGCGGTCAATCCTGCATTCACCCGCATCACCGGCTACAGCCTGGACGACGTCATCGGCCATTCGCCGGCCATCCTCAACTCCGGGCGCCAGGACGCCGGCTTCTATCGCCGCATGTGGACCGCGATCGATAGCCGCGGCCAATGGCAGGGCGAGATCTGGAATCGCCGGCGCAACGGCTCGATCTATCCGGAGTGGCTGTCGATCACCGCCGTGCGCAGTGCCGAGGGGGAGGCGCTCAACTACATCGGCATCTTCTCGGACATCACCGAGCGCAAGGAAGCCGAGGCGCGCATCCTGCATCTGGCGCACCACGACCCACTGACGAATTTGCCCAACCGCGCCCTGCTGCAAGACCGATTGCACCAAGTCCTGCTGCAGGCCCGGCGCGACAAGTGTGGCCTCGCCGTGCTGCTGCTCGACCTCGACCGCTTCAAGACCATCAACGACACGCTCGGCCACGAGAGCGGCGACGGCCTGCTGCTGCAGATCACCGAGCGCTGCCGCGCCGCCATCAGCGAAACCGACACGCTCGCGCGCCTGAGCGGTGACGAATTCGTGTTCGTGCTCCCCGATGCGGGCAACGCGCAGGATGCGGCCACGGTCGCGCGCCGGATCCTCGATGCGGTAGCCCTGCCCTGCCAGCTCGGCGAGCACCGCATCACCGTCACCGCCAGCATCGGCATCGCGCTCTACGACCAGGACGGCGGCACGGAATCGATCCTGCTGCGCAACGCCGATGCCGCCATGCATCGTGCCAAGCAAGCCGGCCGCAACGGCTTCGAGTTCTACTCGGCGGAGATGAGCACCGCCTCGCTCGGCCAGTTGCTGCTCGAGAACCAGTTGCGCGGCGCCACCGATCGCGGCGAATTGCTGCTGCACTATCAGCCCAAGGTGTGCGCACGCAGCGGGCGCCTGCTCGGCCTCGAGGCCTTGCTGCGCTGGCAGCACCCTGAGCTCGGCATGGTGGCGCCCGGGCGCTTCATCCCGCTGGCCGAGGAAACCGGCCTCATCAACGTGATCGGCGACTGGGTGCTTGACGAGGCCTGCCGCCAGCAGCGCGCGTGGCTGGACGCGGGGCTGGAGGTGGTGCCGATCGCCGTGAACCTGTCTGCGCAACAGCTGGCTCAGCTGAATTTCGTCTCGCGCGTGGCCCGAGCCATCGACAGCGCCGGGCTCGCGCGCAGCCTGATCGAGCTCGAGCTGACCGAAACCATGCTGATGCGCGACATCGATCGCACCATTCACACCCTGATCCGCCTTCGCGACATGGGCGTGCGGCTGTCGATCGACGACTTCGGCACCGGCTACTCTTCGCTGAACTACCTGCGCCAGTTCCCGGTCAATGCGCTCAAGATCGACCGCAGCTTCGTCAGCGACATCAGCACCGCAGGCACCGAGGGCAAGATCGCCGCCGCCATCATTGGCATGGCGCACAGCCTGGGCCTGGAAGCGATCGCCGAGGGTGTGGAAACCAAGGCACAGCGCAACTTCCTGACCGCCCAGGGTTGCCACCAGTTGCAGGGCTACCTCATCAGCCGCCCGGTGCCGGCTGCGGAGATCGAAACGCGCCTTTCCACCGCCCGCCCCGCCTCCGGAGAAAACTCATGAGCTCCAGCCTGTACGACATCGAAGTCGAACGCCTTGCCGGCGGCACCACCACGCTCGGTGAATACGCCGGCAAGGTGCTGCTGATCGTCAACACCGCCAGCCAGTGCGGCCTCACCCCGCATTACGCTGGCCTGGAAAAGCTGTACCAGACCTACAAGGACCGCGGCCTGGTCGTGCTCGGCTTTCCGTGCAACCAGTTCGGCGCCCAGGAGCCGGGCAGCGCAGAAGAGATCGGCGCCTTCTGCGCGAAGAACTACAGTGTCAGCTTCCCGCTGTTCGCCAAGATCGACGTCAACGGCGACGGCGCCCATCCGCTGTACAAGCACCTCAAGCAGCACGCCAAGGGCATCCTCGGCACCGAGGCAATCAAGTGGAACTTCACCAAGTTCCTCGTCAGCCCCGACGGCGAGCGCATCGAACGCTACGCGCCGACGACCACGCCGGAGGAACTGGTGAAGGATATCGAGGCGATGCTGTAGCGAAGGAGACCGCGTGCGCAGGCCCGGATGCGCGTGCGCCAACGCGAAGGGCGCACGCGCCCGACACGATTCAAGGCGTCACGAGTTCGGCCGAAGGGAAATACTGCCGGTACTTGCGCGGATCACGCGTCAGGATCGGCCAGCCTTCCACTGCCGCATGGGCGCCGATGAAGAAATCCGCCAGCACGTTGGGGCGCTGGCCACCGTTCTTGCGGTACGCCACGAACGCCTTCCCTGCGAGAAAGAGCGCCGGCCTGGGGATCTCGCAGACATCGACACCGAAGCCCCCTACCGCCTCATCGAGCGCCTCGACCGTCGAAAAGGTCAAGGAAAGTTCGGCATAGATGACCGGATTGATCGCGAATCGGTGCAGTTGCGATTGCTGGCGCAGCATGGCGATGGACCAATCCGCCCAATGCGGGTCGTCTTCCAGCACATCGATCAGCACGTTGGTGTCGACCAACAGCATCAGTCGTCGCCACGCAACAATGTCATCAGTTCGTCCGTCCGCCACTTGACGTCGGCCTTGCCGCGCAAGCGTTCGAAGCGACCGTTCTCTTCGCGCAACGCACCGGGCCGCGTCAAGACAATCTCGCCTTCACGGTTGATGCGGAACTCGATCGCGCAGCCGGGCTCGAGGTGCAGCGCGTCGCGGATGTGCTTGGGGATCGTCACCTGCCCCTTGCTCGTCAGTGTGGTGCGCATGTCGATTCCCTCCATCCTGCATTTCTTACAAACAGTTGAAGCGTAATACCCCTATCAGGTAGCCGCAAGTTCCATGCGTGCCTGCGGCCGTCCAGTCGGGTAAACTCCAGCCTTTTCTGCCTTACCGAACACCGCCAACGAGGTACCCGTAGTGGCCCAATACGTCATGTCGATGCTGCGCGTGAGCAAGATCGTTCCGCCCAAGCGTCAGATCATCAAGGACATTTCCCTCTCCTTCTTCCCCGGCGCCAAGATCGGCCTGCTCGGCCTCAACGGCTCGGGCAAGTCCACCGTGCTGCGCATCATGGCCGGCGTGGATAAGGAATACGACGGCGAGGTGCAGTGGCTCGCCGGCCAGCGTATCGGCTACCTGCCGCAGGAACCCGAGCTCGACGCCACCAAGACCGTCAAGGAAGAGGTCGAGTCCGCGCTCGGCGAGATCATGGAAGCGCGCGTGAAGCTCGAAGCGGTGTACGCCGCCTACGCCGAGCCCGACGCCGACTTCGACAAGCTCGCCGAGGAGCAGGCGAAGTACGAGAACATCCTGGCCACCGCCGGCAGCGACGTCGAGACCCAGATGGAGATCGCCGCCGACGCGCTGCGCCTGCCGCCCTGGGACGCGGTGATCGGCAAACTGTCAGGTGGCGAGAAGCGCCGCGTGGCGCTGTGCAAGCTGCTGCTGTCCAAGCCCGACATGCTGCTGCTGGACGAACCGACCAACCACCTCGACGCCGAATCGGTCGAGTGGCTGGAGCAGTTCCTCACCCGCTTCCCCGGCACAGTGGTGGCCGTCACCCACGACCGCTACTTCCTCGACAACGCCGCCGAGTGGATCCTCGAACTCGACCGCGGCCACGGCATCCCGTGGAAGGGCAACTACTCGTCGTGGCTGGAGCAGAAGGGCGACCGCCTGGCGCAGGAATCCAAGCAGGAAGCCGCGCACCAGAAGGCGATGAAGACCGAACTGGAATGGGCGCGCTCCAACCCGAAGGCACGCCAGGCCAAGTCGAAGGCGCGCCTGGCGCGCTACGAGGAGATGGCGAGCGTCGAATACCAGCGCCGCAACGAGACCCAGGAGATCTTCATCCCGCCCGGCGAGCGCCTCGGCGACAAGGTCATCGAGTTCCACGGCGTCAGCAAGGCCTTCGGCGACAAGCTGCTGATGGACAACGTCAGCTTCAGCATTCCGGCGGGCGCCATCGTCGGCATCATCGGCCCCAACGGCGCGGGCAAGTCGACCCTGTTCAAGATGATCGAAGGTCGCGACACGCCGGATTCGGGCGAGGTCGAGATCGGCGCCACGGTGAAGATCGCCGCGGTTGACCAGACCCGCGAGGGCCTGGCCAACGACAAGACCGTGTTCGAGACGATCTCGGACGGCGCCGACATCCTCACCGTCGGCCGCTTCGAGATGCCCAGCCGCGCCTACCTGGGCCGCTTCAACTTCAAGGGCGGCGATCAGCAGAAGATCGTCGGCAATCTGTCGGGCGGCGAGCGCGGGCGCCTGCACCTGGCCAAGACCCTGATCCAGGGCGGCAACGTGCTGCTGCTCGACGAACCGTCCAACGACCTCGACGTGGAAACGCTGCGCGCGCTCGAAGATGCGCTGCTCGAGTTCGCCGGCTGCGCGCTGGTGATCTCGCACGACCGCTGGTTCCTCGACCGCATCTGCACCCACATCCTGGCAGCCGAAGGCGATTCGCAGTGGTTCTTCTTCGAAGGCAACTACCAGGAGTATGAAGAGGACAAGCGCAAGCGCCTGGGCGAGGAAGGTGCCAAGCCCAAGCGCATCCGCTACAAGCCGATCGCACGCTGACCGCCTCTTTTACTGCGTCATCCCACCTCGAAGCCCGCTGCAGCGATCCTGCAGCGGGCTTTTTCGTTCCCGGCGTCGCACAGCCAGTGGGGGCAGCTTTCCGTGGGAGCGCCATAACGCAATTTGCATATTGACTATGCATTTCTCATTTGACATCATCATGCCCACTTCATCCACGGACGGCACGATCATGTCAGCACCCGCAAAGCAGCGCATCCGGCACCTTACCCGGCACCAGACCCAGCGCGGTCAAGGCATGACCGAGTACATCATCATCGTCGCGATGATCGCGGTCGCCGCGATCGCGGTGTATCAATACTTCGGCCAGACCGTCCGTAACCAGACCGCCGCCATTGCGCAGGAGCTGTCCGGCAAGGACGGCACCGCGGCCAAGACCGCGGCGCAGACCGCCTCCGACAAGGCCAGGACAGTCGGCGACCAGAAGCACACCCTCGACACCTATGTGAACCAGGTCGGCAAGTAGGCAGGCCGACCAACACCCTGCGGCAGGACCGCTGCAGGGTGGACATGGACGCGATGGGAGCGACGGGGGCGATGCACGAAAACGATTTGAGACCACAACGAGGGCAAATCCTGCCCCTCGCGCTCGTCCTGCTCATCGCCGTTGCCGCCACCCTCTTCTACATGTTCAACATCGGCCAGCTCGTGCAGGAAAAGCTGCGCCTCACCAATACCGCCGACGCGGTCGCCTACAGCGCGGGCGTGTTCGAGGCGCGCTTGCTCAACTACGACGCCTACGCCAACCGCGCGATCATCGCCAACCAGATCGCGATCGGGCAGGCGGTGGGGCTGGCCTCGTGGGCGAAATACATGGGCACCTCGGCGAGCACGATCGGCCCATACCTGCATCTGATCCCCGGGGTCGGCAACGCACTCGCGCAGGCAATGGCGCATTTCGAGTCGATCATGGACACGCTCACCCCTGCGCTGGCCGGTGCGGTCGGGCGCCATGACGCAGCAATACAGGCCCTGGCGCTGTCGCAACAGTTCATGCACGGCCCTGGAGACGCACCTGCCGTGGCAAGCCGCCTTGCCCTGATGCAACGCGTCGCCCATGACAACGACCCGCAAGTGGTCGTCGACCCGTTACCGATCGGCGACGACCTCGTGAGCTTCACCCGCTCCTACGCCACGCGCGACGAGCGCCGCCGCATGGGCACGCTGGTCCATGACAGCCGCGAAACCTTCCTGCAAAGCCGCAACTGGAACTTCGGCCTCGTCGTGCTGTGCCACGGCATCGAGTTGCGCAAGCGCGGCAGCACCGAGCTGATCGACCTGATCGATGGCTGGAAGTCCATGGATACGCTCTCTGCGCATCACCACCGTGTGCGCCGCTGGCGTTGCCGGCGCAGCGAGCGGCCGATCGGCTACGGCTCGGCCATGTCCGATGACGAACTGACCGATGGCGCCTACAGCTACGCCGGCTCGCGCAACACCAATCCGCGAGCCAGTTTGCGCGCCGAGTCACCCGACGGCGTCGCCATCGGTTTCGACCCATCACCCGCCCCTTCGGGCGGCGGCGCCATCCCCACCTTCCGCGAACTGTCGCACCGTGCGCTGGCAATGGCCGACCCCACGACCCGGCTCACCATCCGTGTCACCAAATCCGCCGCCGCACAGCGCTTCTCGGGCGGCGCGAGCAGCGTCAAGCCGGCCGGACAGCTGCAACTCTACGACGGCGCGATGGTGGGCGGGGTCAGTGCGGCGATCTCGAGCGTGGAAGTCTTCTTCGAACGTCCCGATGCCGGCAACACCCGCCATCCCGGGCGCAACGAGCTCGGCAGCCTCTTCAACCCCTACTGGCAGGCACGCCTCGCGCCGGTGTCCGCCGCGGCTCGCGCCCAGGCGCAGTTGCGCCAGGGCGGTGTCCAGCTCCCATGACGCATCACTTCGATCACATGCACTCGCTGCCCCGCCGCGCATGGCGCCCGCTTCGCTGCCGTTTTCGCCGCCGTTTGACCCTGCACATCGCTGCTGCGCTGTTGACGACGGCCACCAGCGCCACTGCCACAGATGCCATCGAAGGCGGCTACGAGATTCATCGCCAGGGCGAAGTGCCGACGGCGCGTGAAGTCGCCCATCTCCAAGTCCCTGGCGCCCAGGGGGTCTGCGCTCGCGAAGGCATCCCGTTCAGATTCAGTGGCGATCTCGACACCGTAGGCAACTTCGAAATCATCGAGCATCACCACCCGGGCCTGCGCAAGTCGTCGATCGTCACGCGCAGGACGGAGCTCACCCATCTCTCACTGTGTCACCTGGAAGTGCGCCAACGCCAGGTCACCAGGATCAGTCATTACGGCGAAAAGGCCCGAACGGTATTCACGCACGAGATCGACCCCAGAGTCGGCTCTCGGCCCTGGGGTCGTCGCACCGATCCCCATCTGGACCGCGAAACGATCGACCTGCTACGCGAAGCCCTCTCGCTGGACAACCTCGTTCCGCAGGAACTGCGTGCGGGGGACGTCACCGTCGCAACCGCACCCGGCCTCGACAAGGACCGCATTGCAGGGCGGGAATGCCACTGGGTCCACACGCCGCCCCCTCTCGAGAGCCACAGCTGCATGCTGCGCGAGGGCATCGGCATGCCGATCAACGAGAGTCTGAGCGCCGAATACGGCGGCGTGGTCGACGGGCGCCCGATCGTGCTCATCCGGTCGAAGGTGGTGCGCTTCGACGGTCCGATCGCGATTCCGTCGAGCGTGTTCGAGCCCGGCGAACACACTTCGCTCGACGATCCGCCCCCGAACGCGACCACGAAATGGTGCGCGCAGGAGGCGGCGCGCACGGGCACGAACCCCTGCGCAGACGCGGACGACGGGCTTGATGATGTCGATGACGCCGCCTTCGAGGACGGCGACGACGCGCTCGTCACCCACTTCAATGCCTTGATCCAGGAATGGTGCGCCGTCGAGGCCAAACGCAGCGGCGGCACCCCCTGCCATGCGGACGGCCCCGGTCTCTCCGACCCCCGAATCCGCCAGTCGATGGCCGCGTGGTGCGCAGAAGAGGCGACCCGCACCGGCGTCAACCGATGCGAACGAGGCAGCCATGCACGCACCCGTGACTAGGCGGCCCTCAACCGCGCAAGGCGTGAGCGGTCAGTCCACCGTCGAATTCCTGGTACTGGCCCTGGTGCTGCTGCCGCTGTTTATGATCGTACCGCTGCTGGGCAAGCAGCTCGACATCGCACAGACGACCGCCAGCGCGAGCCGCTATGTGGCCTTCGAGGGCATGGTCCACCACGGCAGCAGCCTGCAGGCGTGGAAATCCGATGCCCAATTGGCCGACGAGGTGCGACGGCGCTTCTTCAGCGCCAGCGCCGCGCCGGTCAAGACCGGCGACGTGGCGGGCGATTTTGCTGCCCACCGCAACCCCTTGTGGTCCGATCACCGTGGCGATGCGCTGCTGCCGTCGTTCGCCACCCATGTCGGCGCCGCCAGTCAGCGCACTGTCCTGACGCAGCCGACGGGCGCGGTGTTCGCGTCGGGCATGGGCCTGGATGCACATAACCTGCACACCGGCTTGGTGCGGGTGGAGGTCGCAGACGTAGCCGGCCTCGCCCCCTTCGATGCGCTCGGCCTGTCGATCGAGCGCCACACCACGGTGCTGGTCGATCCATGGTCCGCATCCGGACCGGCGGCGGTGCGAAGCGCATTGCGCCGAGAGCGCTGGAGCCTCGAGAGCCACTTCCCGTTCGGCCTGCTGGAAGCCACCGTCTCGCCCTTGAAACTCATCCCGCTCGTGCTGGAAGGCGCCCAACTCCCCGAGATCGGCCGCGTCGACCCCGATTTCGTCCCGACGGATCGCATCCGATGAAGTGCACATTCGCCCTGCTCGTGCTGTTCGCCGCGGCGGCCCCATCCGTCGCCCTCGCCAGCACATGGCCGACACTCGCTCACCCGCGAGACGCCCACATCGAACCCATAGGCGAGCGCGTCCGCGTAAACGGCGTGCCGATGCGCCTCACGCGAGTGATCACCGCGCTCCCGGCCGACGCCGCGGCCGCCCACTACCAGCGCGCGCTGGGCGCCCCGGTCGCGAGCTCGCAGACGGGCCACACCCAGGTGCTGGCAAAGGCGCGCGGCGATCTCTTCATCACGGTCAGCATCGCGCCGCTGCCGGACGGGCGCAGCGAGGTGCTGACCGCTGTCGCCGACAGCCGAGCCGCACGCGAGGGCGCCGGCCGGCCCCTCGGGCTCACCCTGCCTGCGGGCTCCGAGCTGCTCTCGGACATGGAGTCGATCGACGGCGGCCTCGCCTCGCGCCAGCTCGTGCTCATCAACCCGCACAGCCTGCGCACCAACCTGGATCGCTTGTCCGCAAGCCTCGCAGACCGCGGACTGCGTCCCGACGGCCCACCGCTCGCCAACGACGACGACGCGCTCGCGCAGGCCTTCAGCGGCGCCGCGGGCGAGGCGCAGCTCGTCCTCGTGCGGCGCGACGGCACCACCAGCGCCGTGCTCACCCTGCTCTCGAGGCAGCCATGACACACCACCGCAAAATCTTCGCGCGCGGACAGGCGCTCGCCGAATACCTCGCCGCCCTGCTGGTGTTGGCGATGCTCATCGGCTTCGGGCTGGGCGACGAGGGCTCGGTTGTCGACACCCTGCTCGCCGCCGTTCGCACCGCCTTCGACCGCCAGAGCGGCTTCATCTCCCTCCCTTTGTAAGCACACAAGATGGCCACGAACACGCCCAACCCCGCCAGCCCGCCCAGCACGCGCAACACGCGCAACACGCGCAAGAACTGGCTCGTCCTCGCCGTCGCGCTCGCACTGGGCGGGCTCGCCGCCTACGCCGCAAGCAACTACCTGTCCGAGCGGATGGCCGAGATCGACGCACGCGCAACCGAGGTCGACACGGTGCAGGTCGTCGTCGCCAAGACCAGCCTGCCGGCGGGCACGTCGATCACGGCGGACTCCGTGGCCGTGCGCGAGATCCCGCGCACCTGGGCGCATTCCGGCGCGATCGCGCCCGACCAGTACAGCCGCGCCGAGAGCCTCGCGCTCGCCTATCCCGCCGCGGCCGGCGAGCCGATCCTGTGGGCGCAGCTCGAGGGGCGGCGCGCGCCCACCTTCTCGGCCCGCCTGCAATCGGGCCAGCGCGCGGTCACCGTGCCGGTGGACGAGATCAGCTCGCTGTCGGGCATGGTCGAGCCGGGCGACCGCATCGACATCGTCGTCTCGGCGCGCGACGAGACGCGCAGCTTCACCTTCACGCTGCTGCAGAACGTCGCCGTGCTCGCCACCGGCAGCCACGCCGACCCCGAGGCGCGCGATGCCCAAGGCCAGGTCCGCAGCTACACCACCATCACGCTGGACACCTCGCCCGAGGACGCCAAGCGCGTCATCGCCGCGCGCGAGGTGGGCCGCGTCACCGCGCTGCTGCGCGCGCCCGGCGACCTCGCCGCCGTATCGGGCGCCATCACGGACGCACGCAAGCTGCTCGGCCTGCCGGCCGGCGACGGCAAGGGCATCAGCTCGGTGCCGGTGATCTACGGCGGCGGCCCGATCACCAGCGGGCTGAAGATGATGTCGCGCGCCGAGGCGCCAGAAGACTGATTCAGTTTTTTCGCCCAGCCCCGCGACCACGACCATCCCGCGCCTCCCCGAGCCCTCCTCCCCGAGCCCTCCTCCACCCATCCCGACCGACCCGATGCGCCGCCTGCTCCGAACCCTGCTCCCCCTCCTCGCGTTGTGCTTCGCGCCCGCCACCCTCGCTGCTGCCATGCCCGAGCTCACGATGTTCCAGGGCGAAACCCGCGTCCTCGCCGAACCCAACGCCGGGCGCCTGGCGGTGGGCAACGGCAAGGTGCTGTCGGCCGCGGTGCTCGACGACCGCGAGGTCCTGCTCATCGCCAACGACGTCGGCGTGTCCTCGCTGCACATCTGGACCGCCCATGGCCGCAACCGCCGGGTCAAGGTCAACGTGGTCCCTGCCGAGACCCCGCGCGTCAATCGCGAGATCGCCGCCTTCCTCGCCAACATCCCCAACGCGCGCAGCGCGGTCATCGGCGACAAGGTCGTGGTCGAAGGCGACAGCCTCAGCAACCGCGACCAGGCGCGCATCGAAGAGCTCGCCAGGCGTTATCCGCAGATCATCAACTTCACCAACCCGGTCGGCTGGGAAAAGATGATCGTCATGGACGTCCAGATCGTGGAGTTCCCGATCAACATGCTGCGCGAGGTCGGGCTGGCCTGGAACGCCACCGGCGGCGCGGCCATCGGCGGCATCTGGATGCCCGGCCGGCGCGGCAATGCGCCGCTGCAGATCGACCTGCGCGCCGGCAGCGAGAACGCGCCGCCCATCATCAACCCCGACGGCAGCGGCGGGCCGGTGCCGCTCAGCTCCAGCCTCAACGT
>NZ_JAVEYL010000003.1:0-167676 GCF_034003485.1 Thauera sp. | reverse complement strand
ACTCAAATAACTGACTTACATCAGCATGAGCACCTAATCATTGTGAAACCAGAGCAACCAAAGCCACTCTCGACCACAACCACCAAGCACCCACACTTATCGATTGTTCAATTTTTTAAAGAACCGCAGACCTTGTTGGTTATCGTCTGCTCGTAAGCTTTTTGGCGTTGCGCATTTAACTTTTGCACAGCACAAAAAGAAAACTTCTTCTTTCCTTGAAAGCTGAATCTTTTCGCAGCGACTCGTGCTTCAAGAGAAGGCGCGAATTATAGAGACTGGAAACCAGAGGTCAACAGAAATTCAATAAAACTTCCTGTTGCCCCCATCGGCGCGGCACCTGCCTGCCGTACATCCCTCCACGCAATGCACATCTGCTCCCGCTGCATACCCTCGAGTCGAGCCCATCAGCGGCCTCAAAGCCAACGCAGCGGAGGTGATGGCACGCTTCACGGAGACAAGGGAGCCGTTCGTGATCACCCAGAACGGCGAGGCGAAAGCAGAACCTAAGGATGCAGCCTCGTTGGAGGAGACACAAGAAACGTTGGCTGTGCTCAAAATCCTCGCGTTGGGCAACCAGGAAGCGGCCGCTGAGAAGCTCAAGCCTATGGCCGGCCTTGTTCTCGTGGTCGGTGGCTGGCCGGAGGCTCCAGCGGCGCTGGTGCCCGCCGGGTCCAGCGCCGGCGCAGCAGCTTTCGCCCCTCGCTGAACCACAGCACCCCACTGGCCATCGCCACGCACACGCACCACTGCGCCGCCGAGAGCGGCACGGTGCCGAAGGCCAGGTTCAGGAAGGGCAGGTGCACGACGGCCACCTGCAGCGCAGCCGACAAGGCCACTGCGGCCCACAGCCAGCGGTTCGAAAACGCCGCCCGGAACGCCGATGCGGATGCCGAGCGCGCGTTGAAGCAGTTGAACAACTGCGTCAGCACCAGCACCGTGAATGCGGCGGTGCGCGCCAGTTCCAGGCTGTGCGGGCCGGCGCCCAGCCAGCTTTCGACCGGTTCGATCAGCCCGCCGGGCAGGAACAGGTCCAGCGTCAGCAGGGTCAGCACCGCCATGACGACGCCGGCCTCGAGCACGCCAAGCCCCATGCTCGCATCGATGATGCGCTGGCCGCGCCGGCGCGGCTTGCGGGCCATGACGTCATCGGCGATCGGGTCCACGCCCATGGCCAGCGCGGGCCCCGTGTCGGTGATCAGGTTGATCCACAGGATCTGCGTGGCCAGCAGCGGCAGCACCACCGCGCCGCCCGCGCCGGTCGCGGTGGCCTTCAGGCCAATGACACCGGCTCCCACCACGCCGGCGAACACCGTCAACACCTCGGCCAGGTTCGACGACAGCAGGTAGCGCAAGAACTTGCGGATGTTGTCGAGCACGCCACGGCCCTCGCGCACCGCCAGCACGATGGTGGCGAAGTTGTCGTCGGCCAGGATCATGCGGGCCGCCTCCTTGGTGACCTCGGTGCCCGCTATTCCCATCGCCACGCCGATGTCGGCCGCCTTGAGCGCCGGGGCGTCGTTGACGCCGTCGCCCGTCATCGCCACTACGTTGCCACCGCCCTGCAGCGCACGCACGATACGCAGCTTGTGCCTGGGTGCCACGCGGGCAAATACCGAGGTCTGCAGCGCGGCGGCGGTGAAGGCGGCCTCGTCCAGCTTGTCGAGTTCGATGCCGGTGAGCACCTGCGCACCCGCGTCCACGATGCCCAGATCGGCCGCAATGCGCGCCGCGGTGCGCGGGTGGTCGCCGGTGATCATGACCACGCGGATGCCGGCCTGGCGGGCCTGGGTAATGGCCACGGCCGCCTCTTCGCGCGGCGGGTCGATGATGCCCACGGTGCCGAGGTATTCCAGTTCCTGCTCGAGCGCAGCCGCGGCAGAAGCATCGGCCGGGATCTGTGCATCGGCCGCCAGCGAGCGGCGCGCCACGGCCAGCGTGCGCAGCGCATCTCCGGTCATCGCGGCCACGTCGGCCAGCACCTGCGCGCGCAGGGCGGCATCGAGCACCACGGTCGCCTCGCCGCGGCGGGCGTGGGTGCAATGCGCCAGCAGCACATCGGGCGCGCCCTTGGACAGCAGCACATGCGCATCGCCATCGGCATGGTCCACCACGAGCACCGACATCATCTTGCGTTGCGAGGTGAAGGGGATCTCGCCGATGCGCTCGAAGCGTTCGCTCCACTCGGGTGCGGACTCGGCTGCACTTTCCTGGTGGCCCAGCTTGCGTTCGGCCACCAGGAAAGCCGCCTCGGTCGGGTCGCCCTGGATCGTCCAGGCGCCGCTGTCGTCCTGTTGCAGTTGGGCATTGCCGGCCAGGCTGCCGCCGCGCAGCACCGCCTGCAACTCGGCGCGCAGCGCGCCTTCGGGCAGTTCGGCGCCGGCCGCCTCGGCGCGCCCCTCGGGGGCATAACCCACGCCGGTGATGTCGGTTCGCCCCGAGGCCGTCATCACCCGCTGCACCGTCATCTCGCCGCGCGTCAAGGTGCCGGTCTTGTCCGACGCGATGACGGACGCCGACCCGAGCGTCTCGACCGAAGCCAGCTTCTTGACGATGGCGTGGTGGCGCGCCATGCGGCGCACGCCCATCGCGAGCACCACCGACAGGATCGCCAGCAGGCCCTCGGGCACCGCGGCCACGGCCAGCGACACACCCAGCAGCAGCACCGTGACGACATCGGCCACGCCATGGATGTCCGAGATGAGCAGGATCGTGGCCACCACAACGGCAGCGATTACCAGGGCCGCGATGCCCAGCACCTTGCCCAGATGCGCGATCTCGACCTGCAGCGGCGTCGGCGCGTCGGGCGTGGTGTCCAGCAGGGTGGCGATGCCGCCCATCTCGGTCTGCATGCCGGTGGCGGTGACGATGGCGCGCCCGGAGCCCTGCGCGACCGCTGTGCCCTTGAAGACCATGTTCAGGCGATCGCCCAGCGCCGTCGTCGCCGGCAGCGCGACCGCATCCTTTAGCACCGGCTCGCTCTCGCCCGTCAACGGCGCCTCCAGCAGCTTCAAGGCCGCCGCCTGTGCCAGGCGCGCATCGGCGCCCACGGCGTCGCCCTCGGCGAGCACGAGCACGTCGCCCTTGACGAGCTCGGCGCTGGGCACACGGGCAACGGCGCCGTCGCGCAGTACGGCCGATGTGGCGGTGGTCATCTTCGCCAGCGCCGCCACCGCCTTCGCCGCCTTGGCCTCCTGCAGCCAGCCCAGCACGGCGTTCAGCACCACCACACCGGCAATGACGATGGCGTCCAGCGGCCAGCCGGCCACGCCGTCACGGCAGCGGCCTTCGAACCACCAGGCCGCCAGAGCCACCGCCGCCGCGGCACCGAGCAGGTACACCAGCGGGTCCTGCAGCTGCGCCAGCGCCCGCCGCCAGGCGGGCACGGGGGGCAGCGCGCGCAATTCGTTGGGGCCGTCCGCGCGCAGGCGGGTGGCCGCCTCGGCGGCGTCGAGACCGCGGTCCAGGTCGGTCCCGAGCGCCACCGCCAGATCGGCGATGTCGATCAGCGACGGGTCGGGCGGGGGCACGGCAAGTCCGTGGTTTGACGAGGCATGGCGTTCGAGCGCTCAACCATGATGTACGGAAGACGTTCGCAAAACTGGAGAGGAGCCCCTGTGCGCAAGGTCAGCCTGGCGCCGGCTCGTCCACGCCCAGGCGCTGGCGCACCAACTGGCCGACCAGCACCGCCGCCGGGTACATCACCTCCTCCTCGGTGCGCGCGTGTTCGGTCAAGGCTTCGGCGAAGGCGACGATGTCGCTGCAGCCCGATCGCGCGGCGGCATCGCGCAAGGTGCCCAGCGCGGCGACGATGCCCTGGTGTTCGGCGAGCATCTGCGGCAGCTCGGCCTCGAGTTGGTCGGTCAGCGTCAGCACGTCGGCCATCCCGGCACTCCATTCGCCGCGCGCCAGCGGCGCGAGCAGCCCCAGCGGCGGCAGCGCGAACTGGTCTTCCTTGACGAAGTGCGGGTGCATCAGCTTGGCCAGCGCCCTGGCCGCTTCGCCGACTTCGCCGTCGGCTTGTCCGGCCAGGCGCAGTTGCTCGTGCAGGGCCTGATGCTCGTGTTGCAGCGGCAGGGGAATCGTGAATTTCATGATCTGCTCCTCGGGGTTTCAGTGAACGTTGCGGATGGGCGTGAGGTCGGGATGGTCGGCTCGCGGCACGGCGCTGGGGTGCGCCTGTCGGCGTGCGCGGCACCGAGGTTTTCAAGGTGGGCGCCTGTCGGTACGGCGTCTGTGTGCCGGCGCACCGACGATTTCAGGCGGGCTGCGCAAAGCTCTTTTTAACCCTTGAGCCGGTTGCAGCTTGCCGTGCCGGTTCAGGGTGCGTGGCGTGCGCAATTTGCTGCATGCCACGACAGACATCCCCGGTGTACCACCGGTCAGACCAAGGCCCGTCCGCATGAACCGAGACCCCACAGGGCAACAGGCCGGCGTCGTCGTAATGGTCCGCGGCAGTGTGGTGGACGTGCGCTTCAACGGTAAATTGCCCGACATCCATTCCATGTTGCGCGCCGGCGATGACGGCGGTGTCGTCATCGAGGTGCTGGCGCAGCGCGATGCGCGCCACGTCCGTGGTATCGCGCTGACGCCCACCCAGGGTTTGGCGCGCGGCATGGCCGTGGAGGACACCGGCGGGCCGCTGCAAGCACCCGTGGGCAAGCCCATCCTGGCGCGCATGCTCGACGTCTTCGGCAACACGATCGACGGCGAGCCCGGGCTGGATGGGGTGCAGTGGCGCTCGGTGCACCGCGCGCCACCGCCACTGGTGCGCCGCTCGACCAAGTCCGAGGTGTTCGAGACCGGCATCAAGGCCATCGACGTGCTTACCCCGCTGGAGCGCGGCGGCAAGGCCGGCCTGTTCGGCGGCGCCGGTGTGGGCAAAACGGTGCTGCTGACCGAGATGATCCACAACATGGTCGGCCACCAGGAAGGCGTGAGCATCTTCTGTGGCATCGGCGAACGTTCGCGCGAAGGCGAGGAGCTACACCGCGAGATGAAGGCCGCCGGCGTGCTGCCGCACATGGTGATGATCTTCGCGCAGATGAACGAGCCGCCCGGGGCACGCTTTCGCGTCGGCCACGCGGCGCTGACCATGGCCGAGTACTTTCGGGACGACGAGCAGCGCGACGTGCTGCTGCTGGTCGACAACATCTTCCGCTTCATCCAGGCCGGCGCCGAAGTCTCGGGCCTGATGGGTCAGATGCCCTCGCGCCTGGGTTACCAGCCCACCATGGGCACCGAACTGGCTGCACTGGAAGAGCGCATCGCCAACACCGACAGCGGCGCCATCACCTCGATCCAGGCGGTGTACGTGCCGGCCGACGACTTCACCGACCCGGCCGCGGTCCACACCTTCTCGCACCTGTCGGCGTCGATCGTGCTGTCGCGCAAGCGCGCCAGCGAGGGCTTGTTCCCGGCCATCGACCCGCTGCAGTCGAGCTCGAAGATGATCACGCCGGGCATCGTCGGCGAGCGTCACTACGCGCTGGCGCAGGCCATCCGCCGCACGCTGGCCCAATACGCCGAACTGAAGGACATCATCGCGATGCTAGGGCTCGAGCAACTGTCGCCCGAGGACCGCAAGGTGGTGGCGCGCGCGCGCCGGCTGGAGCGCTTCCTCACGCAGCCCTTCTTCACCACCGAGCAGTTCACCAGCCTCACCGGCAAGCTCGTCAGCCTGCACGATGCGCTGGACGGCTGCGAACGCATCCTCGCCGACGAGTTCGAGGACCTGCCCGAGCGCGCGCTGTACATGATCGGCGCGGTCGATGAAGCGAGGGCCAAGGCGAAGGCGAAATCAAGGCCCGAGCCCACGCCGCAACCCGCCAGGGAGGACGCTCATGCGCTCGATGACGCTTGAGGTGCTGCTTCCCTTCGAGATTTTTTCCCGCGAGCAGGATGTGACCAGCGTCGTCGTCGAGACGGCGCAGGGCTCCTTCGGCCTGCTGCCGCAGCGGCTGGACTGCGTCGCGGCCCTGGTGCCCGGCATCCTCAGCTTCGAGACCGCATCCCGGGGCGAGGTCTTCCTGGCGGTGGACGAGGGCGTGCTGGTCAAGACCGGGCCCGATGTCGTGATCTCTGTGCGGCGCGCCCTGCGCGGCGACGACCTCGCCCGCCTGCGCGAAGCGGTCGAGCAGGAGTTCCTGAAGCTGGACGCGCAAGAAGAAGCCATGCGCACCGCGATGGCTCAACTGGAGACCGGCTTCATGCGCCGGTTCGCGTCGATGCTGGACCGTCCGTCATGACTCCGGACCCGAAATCCAAGCGCGCAGGGCCGCCGCCGGCCGACCCGAGCCTGGCTGAACAGGTGGGAGCCCGGGCGGCACGCAAGCTCAAGGCCCGCCGCAGCGGCACGCCCGGCGTCTGGTTCGGCGTCGGCATGATGGGCTTGATCGGCTGGTCGGTGGCCGTGCCCACGCTGCTGGGCGCTGCGCTCGGCCTGTGGCTCGATCAGCGCTATCCGGGCGGCCGCTCGTGGACGCTGGCCCTTCTGATGGCGGGGCTGACCCTCGGCTGCCTGAACGCCTGGCAGTGGGTGTCGAAAGAAGACCGGGCGATGCGCGACGAGCAGGACGACGACGATGCCTGACGACGGCAGTGGGCTCCTGGTGTGGGCGGGCGCGCTGCTGGCGGGTGGCGTGCTGGGCGCCGTGTTTTTTGGTGGCCTGTGGTGGACGGTGCGCCGTGGCGCCGTGTCACCGACGCCTGCGCGCTGGTTCCTCGGCAGCCTGGTCCTTCGCACCGCCTTCGTCGTGGCGGGGTTTTACGTCGTCGGTGACGGCCAGCCGGCGCGGATGGGGCTGTGCCTGCTCGGCTTTGTGCTCGCGCGCGCCGTCGTCCTGCGCATGACGCGACCGCTCTCTTGCGCGCAGGTACCCCCATGCGCCTGACCCCCGACGCCTGGATCTTCTGGCAGTACGGCTTCATCAAGCTGAACGCCACCATCGTGTTCACCTGGGCGCTGATGGCGGTGCTGGTGTTGGGTGCCGCACTCATCACACGCAATCTCGCCACCGGCCACGAACGCTCGCGCTGGCAGAACCTGCTCGAGATCGTCGTCATCGCCATCGTGGGCCAGATCCAGGATGTGGGGCTGAAGGCGCCCCGCCGCTACCTCGGCTTCCTCGGCACCCTGTTCCTGTTCGTCGCCGCCGCGGCGCTGGCCACGGTCGTTCCCGGCTTTGAGCCGCCCACCGCGTCGCTGTCGACCACCGCGGCGCTGGCGCTGTGCGTGCTGGTGGCGGTGCCGCTGTTCGGCATCTCTGGCCGGGGGCTTGCGGCCTACCTCAAGTCGTATGTGCAGCCGACGCCGATCATGCTGCCCTTCAACCTGATCAGCGAGGTCTCGCGCACGCTGGCGCTGGCCGTGCGTCTGTTCGGCAACATGATGAGCGGAGCCATGATCATCGCCATCCTGCTCTCGATCACGCCCTTCGCCTTCCCCATCGTGATGACGGTGCTGGGCCTGCTGACCGGTATGGTGCAGGCCTACATCTTCACCATCCTGGCGGCGGTGTACATCGCGGCAGCGACAAGCAGCGCGGGCAGCACAAAGCCGAAGCCACCCCCGACGGCGGCGACCTGAGTCGCCCCACCCTCTCCGATCGCTCACTTCAAGGACAGCTCATGGACTCTCTCACCTGGATCGCCGTCGCCTCCATCGTCATGGCCGGCCTGACCACCGGCTTCGGCACCATGGGGCCGGCGCTCGCCGAGGGCAAGGCGGTGGCGGTGGCGCTGACGTCGCTGGCCCAGCAGCCCGATGCCTCGGCCACCATCACCCGCACGCTCTTCGTCGGCCTGGCGATGATCGAATCCACCGCCATCTACTGCTTCGTGGTGTCGATGATCCTGATCTTCGCCAATCCTTTCTGGAATGCTGCACTGGAAGCCGCCTCCCAGGCGGCGGGAAAGTAGACCGTGCTGATCGACTGGTTCACCGTCGGCGCGCAGGTCTTGAACTTCCTCATCCTGGTGTGGTTGATGAAGCGCTTCCTGTACCAGCCGGTGCTGGACGCCATCGCCGCCCGCGAGCAGAAGATTGCCGCGGCGCTGGCGCACGCGGCCACCACCCAGGCCGAGGCGAAGCAGCAGCAAGACATCTTCCAGCAGAAGAACGAGGCTTTCGACGAGCAGCGCGCCGGCTTGCTGCAACAGGCCAGGGACGCCGCGAAGGCGGAGCGCGAACGCCTGCAGGCCGAAGCCCGCGCGGCCGCCGACGCGGCAAGCGCCGCGCGCGCCAAGGCGCTGCTGGCCGACGCGCTGCATCTGCGCAACGCACTGACCCGCCAGACGCAGGACC
The DNA here is from genome assembly GCF_034003485.1 of Thauera sp. Classification (GTDB taxonomy): domain Bacteria; phylum Pseudomonadota; class Gammaproteobacteria; order Burkholderiales; family Rhodocyclaceae; genus Thauera. The sequence goes on along the minus strand of NZ_JAVEYL010000003.1, from coordinate 159,374 downwards.
AGGTGCTCGACATCTCACGCCGGGTACTGGCCGACCTTGCCGCGGTGAGCCTGGAGCAGCGGGCGTGCGAGGTGTTCATTCAGCGTCTGCAATCCGCCGATGGCGAGGCGCTGGCCGCACTGGGTGAGGCGCTGAAGGCCAGCCCGGAGCGCGAGCCGGCCCTGCTGCGCAGCGCATTCGAGCTGCCTGCGGCGCAGCGGACTGCGCTACGGGAGGCGGTGGACGAACGCTTCGGTCAGCCGATTGCGCTCGCATTCGAAACCGCGCCCGAGCTGGTCAGCGGCATCGAGCTCAGCGCGCAGGGACTGAAGCTGGCGTGGAGCATTTCGGACTACCTCGATGCCTTGTCATCCGGCCTGCAGGCGCGGCTCGGCGCGACGGAGGCCGCGTGAGCACCCCTCTCTCCAACCCAATGACGCTGCAAGGCGCGGTGGACGACGCCTTCGCCGGCATCCGCGAGCGCCTGCAGGCCTTCCAGGCACAACTGGTGCCGCGCGAGGTGGGCACGGTGGCCAGCGTCTCCACCGGCATCGCACGCGTGCGGGGGCTGCCGCACGTGGGCTTCGAGGAACTGATCGAGTTCCCCGGCGGCCTGTCGGGCATTGCGTTCAACCTCGACGAGGACGGTGTCGACGTCGTGCTGCTGGGCGATCATGCCCACGTGCACGCCGGCCAGGAGGTCGAGCGCACCGGTCGCGTGATGGACGTGGCCGTGGGTGATGCGCTGCTGGGACGCGTGATCGACCCGCTGGGTCGGCCACTGGACGGCGCGGGGCCCGTGGCGACCGGCAAGCGCCTGCCCATCGAGCGGCCGGCAGCGGCCATCATGGACCGCGCCCCGGTGACCGAGCCGCTGCAGACCGGCCTCAAGGTCATCGATGCGCTGATTCCCATTGGCCGCGGCCAGCGCGAGCTGATCCTGGGCGACCGCCAGACCGGCAAGACGGCGATCGCCATCGACGCCATCTTCAACCAGCGCGGCAAGGACGTGCTGTGCGTCTATTGCGCGATTGGCCAGCGTGCGTCGGCGGTGGCCAAGGCGGTGGCGAACCTGCGCGCGAAGGGGGCGCTGGGCTACACGGTGGTGGTGGTCGCCGAAGGCAATGATCCACCCGGCCTGGCCTACATCGCGCCCTACGCCGCCACCAGCATCGCCGAGCACTTCATGGAGGCGGGTCGCGATGTGCTCATCGTCTACGACGACCTCACCCACCACGCCCGCGCCTACCGCGAGCTGTCGCTGCTCTTGCGGCGACCGCCGGGACGCGAGGCCTTTCCGGGCGACATCTTCTACATCCATTCGCGCATGCTGGAGCGCGCCACCCACCTGAACGACGCGCGCGGCGGTGGGTCCATGACGGCGCTGCCCATCATCGAGACCGAGGCGCAGAATATCTCGGCCTACATCCCGACCAACCTGATCTCGATCACCGATGGGCAGATCGTGCTGTCGCCCTCGCTGTTCGCACTGGGCGTGCTGCCGGCCGTCGATGTCGGCCAGTCGGTCTCGCGTGTGGGCGGCAAGGCGCAGCGCGCGGCCTACCGTGCGGTGGCGGGAGACCTCAAGCTGGCCTATGCACAGTTCGAGGAGCTCGAAACCTTTGCCCGCTTCGGCGCCCGGCTCGACGAGGAGACACGCCAGTCCATCGCACACGGCCAGCGCATCCGCGCCTGCCTGGGCCAGTCGGAGTTCGCGCCGGTTTCGGTGCCGGCGCAGGTCGCCATCCTCCTCGCATTGAACGCGGCGCTGTTCGATCCGGTGCCGCTGGCGCACATGGCCGCCGCGCAGCAGCGCGTGGAGGCGGCGGCCAATGGGCTGCCCGATGCCCTCGTCGAGCGCCTGACCGATGCCGACGTACTGAGCGAGGCCGACCGTGAGCAGGTCACCGAAGCCGCCCGCCAGGCGCTCGCCACCTTCCTCGCGCGGGCGCCGCCAAGTCCGCCACGGGCTTCTGGTGCGCCAGAAGCAACGCCTGATCCAACGACATGACAGTTTTCGTCCCACTCCCAAAGGAGAACACCATGAAGATCCAACTCAACACCGATGACAACATCGACGGCACCGAGGCCCTGGCCGCGTATGTGAGCACGACGATCGAACAGACGCTGGCGCGCTTCAGCGAATACATCACCGGGTGGAAATCCATCTGAGCGATGAGAACGCCGGCAAGACCGGGCAGAACGACCAGCGCTGCATGCTGGAGGCCCGCCTCGAAGGCCGCCAGCCGGTGGCGGTGACCGAGCACGCCGCGACCCTGGAGAAGGCGGTGCACGGCGCTGCGCAGAAGCTGGCGAACCTGCTCGACAGCGCGCTCGGGCGACTGCACGAGCACCGCGACAAGGCGGCGACTCCGGGCATGCCGGGGCCGGACGAACCCGCGCAACACTGATGGCCAACACCACGACCGCACTGCGCCGCCAGATCGGCAGCGCAAGCGACCTGAAGTCCGTGGTGCGCACCATGAAGGCCTCGGCAGCGGCGGCCATCGGGCAGTACGAAAGCGCGGTGGCCGCGCTCGGCGATTACGCGCACACGGTCGAGCAGGGCCTGAGCGTGTGCCTGCGCTCAGCCGATCCGGATGGGGCGCACACCCGTGCCCCCCCGAGGAGCGCCGCGGCCACCACGGTGCACGCCATCGTGTTCGGCTCCGACCAGGGGCTGGTGGGCCGATTCAACGAGGTGGTGGTCGAGCATGCGATGGCCCACCTCGGATCCTTGCCTGCAAAAGCGCAGCTCTGGGCGGTCGGCGAGCGCGTGCACGCGCGCCTGCTCGACGCGGGCCTGGCGCCCGCCGGCTCGTTCCCGGTGCCGGGCTCGGTGGAGCTGATCACGCGCCTTGTCGGCCAGATCCTGCTCGCGGTTCAGACGCCGGATCGCAAACCTGCTGACGACGCGCAGCGTGAAACCTTGATCCTTTTCTACAACCGCCCGACCGGTGCCAGCTACGAACCGGTTAGCCAGCGGCTGCTGCCGCTGGACGAGCACTGGCAGCGCGGGCTGGCCGCGCAGCCCTGGCCCACCGTGCAGCTTCCCGAGGTGCTCGGCTCGGCTGCCCAGGCGCTGCAAGCCTTCGTCCGCGAACACCTGTTCATCTCGCTGTTCCGCGCCAGCGCCGAGTCGCTCGCCAGCGAAAACGCGAGCCGCCTTGCGGCCATGCAACGCGCCGATCGCAACATCGGTGAGCTGCTGACGGAGCTCAGTGCCCGGTTTCACCGCACCCGCCAGAGTGGCATCGACGCAGAGCTGTTCGAAGTTGTCGCCGGCTTCGACGCCATGGCGCCCCAGCCGGCGCCAAGTGCATGAACCGGAGGGCTCGGTGGAGCACGGACGCCTTGCTGCCGACCAGAAAACAAAAGGCTGCCCGAGCGCAAGACAGGCCGTGCGCGCGTCAGAGCCCGTGCAAGCGGCGGACGCTTAAGGGTTCAAGCACGCTCGCTTGATGACGCAGGCTCACCCCTGATGCGCAGCGAGAGCGCGGCCAGGCCATCGCCCGGATAGACCGCACGCTGAGGCGGGGCGCCGACGAGCTCGATGCCTGTCGTGCACGCGAGCAATTCCTCGAGCGCCACGCGCATTTCGAGCCTGGCAAGCGGCGCGCCCATGCAAAGATGAATACCTTGGCCCCAGACCAGGCTCGCCTCGGTGTTGCGCTCGATGTTGACCCGGTCGGGGTCATCGAACACGCGCGGATCGCGGTTGGCGGCGATCCACATCAGGGTCACGGTGTCGCCCTTCGGGATGGTGCGACCCTGAATCTCGAGTTCTCGCGTCGTGGTGCGGCGGTTGGCAACCAGCGGGTCGTCCGCGCGCAGGATCTCTTCGATTGCGGCGGGAATGAGCGCCGGCGCGTGCCGCAGCCGATACTGCAGCTCGGCGTTCTGCGCAAGATGCAGGACCACGAGACCCAGGCCGGCCGCCACCGTGCCATGCCCGGCCGCCCAGTTGCGCAGGACGCCGATGATCTCATCGTCGCTGAAGGTCTTGCGCTCGACCTCGGTGCGCAGCAACCCATCGGTGGCGTCGCCCGCAGGTGCCGGCGCGGCGCGGTGGCTGTCCAGGTTGGCCCTTACGTGTTCCGCGAACAGCTCGGCGAGCGCCTTGCCGGCCACCGGATCCTGGTTGAATGCGGCCTCCTGATTGCCATGCACCCAGCCCGCGAGACATTTCCATTGCCGATCGGGCCAGCCGAGGAAGGCGCACAGGGATTGCAGCGCGAAAGGCGTGGCGAACGCTGCGATGAAGTCGGCCTCGCCCGCGGCATGCAGTGGTCGGAGCAGGTTCGCGGCGATCTCACGGATGCGTGGTTCCAGTCTCGCCATGTGTTCCTGATCAAAGAAGGCGGCAAGCGCCTCCTGGTAGGGGCCGTGAACGGGCGGGTCCATGCTGTTCGGGATCACCGGAAACCGTGCCACATTGCTCAACGCCTGCGGATCGGCCACCGCGGCGCTCACATCCGCATGCCGAAACAGCGACCAGCCGAGGAACGCGCTGTGCGCCACCGGGCAGCGCTCGCGCATCTCGTCGTAGGCCCGCCGTTGATCCAGCAGGACCGCAGGACTGCGCGGGTCCCAATCATCGGGCTGTTCGTGGTTCATCGCTTCTTTCTCCTTGTGACGAGGCGTCGGTAAGACCGCGCGCAGCCTCGGGGGTGTTTGACGCGGTCATGACGATGAACGCACCAGCGCGAGCCGGATCTGTTCGATGGCGTGTGAAGGACTCAGGCCCTTGGGACACACCTCCGTGCAGTTCATGATGGTGCGACAGCGATACAGGCGATACACGTCATCCAGGTAGGCCAGGCGCTCGGTTGTGGCGGTGTCGCGGCTGTCGACGATGAAGCGGTAGGCTTGAAGCAGGCCGGCCGGGCCGATGAATTTGTCCGGATTCCACCAGTACGACGGACAGAACGCGCTGCAGCAGGCGCACAGGATGCATTCGTAGAGGCCGTTGAGGCGCTCGCGCTGCTCCGGGCTCTGCAGGCGCTCGCGCTCGGGTGGAATTTCGTCGTTGATCAGGTAAGGCTTGATGGCGTTGTAGTGGGCAAAGAACTGCGTCATGTCGACCACCAGATCGCGGATCACCGGAAAGCCAGGCAGCGGGCGCAGCACCACCGGCTCCTTGAGCCCCGCCAACGCCGTCATGCACGCCAATCCGTTGCGGCCGTTGATGTTCATCGCGTCCGAGCCGCACACCCCCTCGCGACACGAGCGGCGGAACGACAGGCTGTCGTCGACCGAGCGCAGGCGCATCAGCAGGTCGAGCAGCTTGTTGTCGCCAGGCTCGGGCTCGATGGCGTAATCCTGCATGTGCGGCTGGACGCCGCTCTCGGGATCGTAGCGATAGATGCTGACGCGCATGTCCTTGCCCTCGGTATGGATTTTTACAAGACGAGATTCAGGTGCGCCGCCATCGTCAGCGCCACACGGATCACGACTGCGAACAGGATCACGGCGATGATCGCGAGCACCGACAGACGCAGGGGCGGCGAATGCACGTAGTCGAGCACGATGTCGCGCGCGCCGACCCAGCCGTGCAGGCATAGCGCGACGAAGAACAGGACGATGACGACCGCGCCATGCGGGCTCGTCGCCAGCGCAAGCCAGCGCGCGTGAGTCAGTGGCGGCCCCACCAGCAGCAGCGCTGCCCCCAGCGCCACAAGCAGCAGCAGTGCCACGGCAGTGGCGCGCTGCATGAGCCAGGCACGCTGACCGGCAAAGACCCTCATGTCAGCCACCCGATCGCCGCAGCGAGGGCGATGATCGCCGCGGTCAGGAGGACGGCCCACGCGCTGGTGCGTGCCTGCGCAAGCGGGCTGCCGATGCCGATATCCATCAGCAGATGGCGCACGCCGGCCAGCACGTGTTGCGCGGCGGCCCACACCACGACCAGCAGCAGCAGCCCCCACCAGGGCGTGGCGACCGCCGTGCGCAGCGACTCGAACGCGGCCTCGCTAGCGAGCGAACGCTCGAGCGCGAGTGCGAGCAGCGGGAGACTGATCAGCAGCAACACGCCCGAGATCCGGTGCCCGATGGAGGCGATCGCGCCGATCGGGAATCGGATGTGGAACAGGTTGAGGAATTTCGGCGCACCGCCAGTTGGAGATCGCATGATCACCTCCAGCAGGAACGGCTTGCCTGGCGTACCGCTGCCGCGCATGTCATGGTGTTCTCCTGATCGCCGCCGGCGGAAAATGCCGGGCCGGGCCCGAATGCCTGCGGATGCGAGCAGGCTCAGTGACCGGAAGTGACACGCTGAGCGCAACGAACCGGCGCGTCCGTTCGATGCCGCACATAGGTGCCGCACCGATGCTAGGGAACGGGGTGACGTAATCCTGAAGGCCGGTGGGCGTTCAGCTTTGCCCGGCTGACTTGATCGCCGTTGAGGATGCCGGGCGGGTGCAGGAGAGCACGCTGCACCTGTTCTCGCTGCTTGGCGGCTGGCTAGGGGCGCTCGCGTCCGCCCACATGAAGCATGCGGAGCGACCGCTTCGGTCGCTCCGCGCACCGCTTCAATCGAAGTCGAAGCTGCGCGACTTCAAGGACTCCGGCTTGAGGAAAGGCTTCTCGCCGGTGTTGTCGTGCTGGCCCAGCACCTTGCCGTTGAACTCGGTGCCGTAGCGCGAGTGCTTGTGGAAGTTCAGATGCTTCTCGCGCGTTTCGCGTGCGTCGCCGGTAAAGCGCGGGTCCTGGGGTCGTTCCTGGCTGCCGATGTACCAGGCCACGTTCCAGGCGTCCTTTTCGCTCAGTGATCCGGGCTTGCCGAGCGGCATGTTGAGGTGGATGAACGAGGCCGCGGTATAGACGCGCGCGATGCCGGCGCCCCAGTTGTAGGACGTGTCGCCCCACAGCGCGGGAAAGACCACCTTGCCGTCGACCTTCTTGCCGGCGCCGTCGGCGCCGTGGCAGAGGGCGCAGTTTTCGCGGTAAACCGCCTGCCCGGCTTCGTAGCTGATGTCCTCGGGGATCTTGTTGCCGAGGTGGTTGAAGCCGCGCCCGCCGATCTTGCGCTCGTACACCGGCGCCTTGGTTGCCAGCCATTGGTGATAGGCGCTCAGCGCCAGCATCTCGTCGCTGCCGTAGGCGGGCGGCGTACCGTTCATCGAATAGGCGAAGCAGCCGGCGATGCGTTCCTCGAGCGAATTCACGTGGCCGTTCTTGCCGCGGTAATCGGGCAGCGTGGTGGCTGCGGGCCACACCGGTCCCGACCAGTTGTAGCCGCCGCCGCCGATGTGGCAGTTGCTGCAGTTCATGTCGTTGAACACGTACTTGCCGCGTAGCTGCTGGGTGTTCTCGAACAGGTCGCGCCCCTTGAGGATGACCTTGCGCAGCTCGGGGTGGATGCTCTCGTCGCTCATCAGGTCGTCGAGCGTGGGCGCCTGATGGACGTAGGCGCCCTCCTTGAAGGCGGGGAGCTTGATCGGTACCTTGGGGTCGGCGGCGTACGCCGCAGGCGCGGCGAGCGCGGCGGCCAGCGTCAGGATCAGGGTCTGGACGTGGTTCATTGCGCACCTCCCTGCGTGGGCTTGACCGGCTGCGCGGCGAGGTAGGCCGCGACGGCGTCGATCTCCGCCTCGGTCAGGCGTTCGGCCACGGCGCTCATGATGTCGAGCGGGTCGTTGGCGCGCGCGCCCTGCCGCCAGGCCTCGAGCTGCTGGCGGATGTAGGTCGCATGCTGGCCGGCGATGCCGGGAAAATTGGCATCGACACCCGCACTGCCGGGCCCATGACAGCGCTCGCACGCAGGCAGATGCCGGCTCCAGTCGCCCTGCGTCGCCAGCTTCTCGCCGAGCGCCCTCTTCTCCTCGGGCACCGGCTTGGCGGACATGACGGGGGTCGGCAAGCCGGCATAGTAGGCCGCCACGTCGACAATCTGCTGCTCGCTCAGGCTGGACAGGTTGGCCTGCATGATCGCGTTGTTGCGGGCACCCGACCTGTAGTCGCGGATCTGCTTGGCGATGTATTCGGCATCGAGCCCGGGCAGGCGCGGAAAGCCGGCTTCGTCGACACCCGCACCATCCGGGCCATGGCACGCGATACAGGGCGCACCGACGCCATCGCCCTGCAAGGCGATCTTTTCACCATCGGCGGCATTCCCGGCCGCCAGCGCCGTGCCACCGGTCAGGGCGAGCCCCGCCAGCAGGGCAAACGCACTTGTTCTGAACATGCCGACGCCTCCTCCGCGATTTAGAAGAGATCCATTATATTCAATTCCGCTTGATAACTTCGTGCAAACACAACAGCGCGGGCGCGCGCTCCACCCTGCAACCCTTGTCCGTCAACGCGCGAAACGCGCTCCGGGCCTCGGCCCTGCGCGTGGCCCGACCCCCGCGCGCGCCTCCCCCTGCCAGCGACCGGGCCACGCTGCCTTCACTCGCTGCAGTTGAAAAGACCTTAGCCCTCGCCTGCCCCCAGCGCACGCATCGCGCCGATCGCGAGCTCGAAGGCACCGAACTGGCGATCGGCGATCATCAGCCCCACCTGTTCGATGCGCGCGCCGCGCAAGGGCGGTGCGTCGGACACCGCACGACCGCGATAACTCGGCTGGAACGCATCGAGCGTCAGCCGCAGCGTGACCCACTGCCCGGCGGGAGGCGCGAACGCAGCCTGGTAATTGACGCCGTCGAAGCCGCGGTCGGTGCGCAGGTTGAGCTTGTAGCGGTGGCCGTCGCCGCGCACGACGAGTTCGACCGCGTCGATGTCCGAGCCCGGCGGCGTTGAAACCGATGCGCGCACCGAGGCGAAGCCGCCGTTGTTGTCGGTCGATACCTGTCCGCTGAACACCGCATGGCCGGCCGGATCGAAGCGCAGCGCGCTGCGTGAGACGCCGCCCATGACGCGATCGTCGATGGCGGACCAGGCGGCGACGGACTCGGGGCGGTCGAAGAGGAATAGGGTTTCGGGCATGGCGGGATTATCGCGCCGATGGCCGGCGTTGCGATGCGCAGCGGAATTGTGGTGCGCGGGGCCAAGCGGCTCCGTGTGCGCCAACGGCTCGACACGCCAACTGCTCACAGCGGGCCTTCCCGGCTCTAGACGACCGGTCTATTCGCATGTACACTGCCAGCCCATGAGCACCCGCCACACCGACACCCGCCAGCACATCCTCTGCACCGGCAAGCACATCATCGCGGCCAAGGGCTTCTCCAGCGTCGGCCTCGCCGAACTGCTGCAGGCCTCCGAAGTGCCGAAGGGCTCGTTCTATCACTACTTCAAGTCGAAGGAGCTCTTCGGCCAGGCGCTGCTCGAGGACTACTTCACCGACTACCTCGCCCAGCTCGACCTGCTGCTGCAGACGCCGGGGCTGTCCGGCCGGGACCGTCTGCTGCGCTATTTCGAGCAGTGGCGCACGACCCAGGCGGACGACTGCGGCGAGCAGAAATGCCTGGTGGTCAAGCTCAGCGCCGAGGTGTCGGACCTGTCCGAGGCGATGCGATTGACCCTGCGCGACGGCACCGAACGCGTCATCGCGCGCCTGGCGCAATGCGTGGCGGACGGGCTCGAGGACGGCTCGCTCGGGGCGGCCGAGCCGCTGCCGACGGCGCGCATGCTCTATTCGCTGTGGCTGGGCGCGAGCCTGCTCGCCAAGCTCCACCGCAACGCCGAACCGCTCGAGCACGCGTGGACGGCGAGCCTGCGCCTGCTGGCTGACTGAGCCGGACCGAGCGCCCCACGAAGAACCCGCGCCGAGGGCGCCACGAGCAGGCGAGGCGCGCTCCACAACGCAACCCGCACACGCCACCCCCATCCCGGCGAGCAATTCAGCCGGGCACTAGACGACCAGTCCATTCTTCAACGCCTTCCCATCCGGCCACTGTCGCCGGACACCACGAACCAAGGACCTTTACATGCTCAATTTCGACTACGCCAACCCCACCCGCATCGTCTTCGGCGAAGGCAGCATCGCCTGCCTGGACGAGCTCGTGCCGGCCGACGCCCGCGTGCTCGTGCTCTACGGCGGCGGCAGCGCCGAGCGCAACGGCACGCTGGCCGAGGTCGGGGCCGCGCTGGGCGCACGCACGGTGAAGCGCTTCGGCGGCATCGAGCCCAACCCGACCTACGAGACCCTGATGAACGCGGTCGAGCAAGTGCGCCGCGACAACATCGACTTCCTGCTCGCGGTGGGCGGCGGCTCGGTGATCGACGGCACCAAGTTCGTCGCCGCCGCGGTCGGCTACGAGGGCGAGCCCTGGGAGATCATGGAAACCCACGGCAAGGACGTCGCCCGCGCGCTGCCGATCGGCTGCGTGCTGACGCTGCCCGCCACCGGCTCGGAGATGAACTGCTTCTCCGTGGTCACGCGCAAGGCGATCCAGGCCAAGTTCGGCTTTTCCAGCCCGCACGTGTTCCCGCGCTTCTCGGTGCTCGACCCGGTCAAGACCTACACCCTGCCCCCGCGCCAGATCGGCAACGGCGCGGTCGACGCCTTCGTGCATGTGATGGAGCAGTACATGACCTACCCGGCCAACGCGCCGGTGCAGGACCGCTACGCCGAGGGCCTGCTGCAGACCCTGATCGAGGTCGGCCCCCAGGCGCTGGCCACCCCGCACGACTACGACGTGCGCGCCAACCTGATGTGGGCGGCCACCCAGGCGCTCAACGGCCTGATCGGCGCCGGCGTGCCGCAGGACTGGGCGACCCACATGATCGGCCACGAGCTCACCGCGCTGCACGGTCTGGACCACGCGCAGACGCTCGCCGTCGTGCTCCCCAGCCTGCTGCAGGACCGCCGCGCACCCAAGCGCGCCAAGCTGCTGCAGTACGCGGCGCGGGTGTGGAACATCCACGACGGCAGCGAAAACGCCCGCATCGACGCCGCGATCGCCCGCACGCGTGAGTTCTTCGAGTCGCTCGGCGTGAAGACTCGCCTCTCGGACTACGGCATCGGCGCCGATGCGATCGAGAGGATCGTCGCCCAGCTCGAGGCGCACGGCATGAGCGCGCTCGGCGAGCACGGCGACATCGACCTCGCCACCAGCCGCCGCATCCTCGAAGCCAGCCTCTGAACCCCCACAGATTCCCTTCAAGCCCCCAACACAGGACAGCTCAAATGTCAGCCCTCTTCCAGCCCTTCAAACTCAAGGACCTCACCCTGCGCAACCGCATCGCCGTGCCGCCGATGTGCCAGTACATGGCCACCGACGGCGTGGTCAATGACTGGCACCGCGTGCATTACCCCACGATCGCGCGCGGCGGCGCGAGCCTGGTCATCGTCGAAGCCACCGCGGTGTCGCCGGAAGGCCGCATCACCCCGAACTGCACCGGCTTGTGGAACAACGCCCAGGCCGAAGCCCTGGCGCCGATCGCGGCGTCGATCAAGGCCGCGGGCGCGGTGCCCGGCATCCAGATCGGCCACGCCGGGCGCAAGGCCAGCGCCAACCGGCCGTGGGAGGGTGACGACCACATGGCGGCCGACGATGCGCGCGGCTGGGCGACGATCTCGCCCTCGGCGACGGCCTTCGGCGCCAATCTGCCCAAGGTGCCGCGCGCGATGACGGTGGAAGACATCGCCCGCGTGCGCGAAGACTTCGTCGCCGCCGCCCGGCGTGCGCTCGAGGCCGGCTTCGAGTGGCTGGAGCTGCACTTTGCCCACGGCTATCTCGCCCAGAGCTTCTTCTCGGTGCATGCCAACCAGCGCGACGACGCCTATGGCGGCAGCTTCGAGAACCGCAGCCGCTTCCTGCTCGAGACCCTGCAGGCGGTGCGCAAGGTGTGGCCGGAACACCTGCCGCTGACCGCGCGCTTTGGCGTCCTCGAATACGACGGCCGCGACGAGGAGACGCTGGCCGAATCGATCGAGCTCACCCGCCAGTTCAAGCGCGAAGGCCTCGATCTTCTGAGCGTGAGCGTCGGCTTCTCGACGCCGACCGCGAAAATCCCCTGGGCACCGGCCTTCCTCGCCCCGATCGCCGAACGCGTGCGTCGCGAGGCGGGACTGCCGGTAGCCTCGGCCTGGGGCATAGACAACCCGGCCACCGCCGACGCCACCGTGCGCGACGGCCAGCTCGACCTGGTGATGGTCGGCCGCGCCCACCTCGCCAACCCGCACTGGTCGATGCAGGCTGCGCGTGCGCTCGGCGTCGAGCGCCCGACCTGGGTGCTGCCCGCGCCCTACGCGCACTGGCTGGAGCGTTATTCGGGCGCTTGATTCAAGGGCCCGGATCAGCGTCCGCGGGGCGATAGCGGCCCCGGGCGCTGCGCGCGGGGGCCCTCACTCTTGCGCCAGCACCTGCAGCGCCTCGTCGTACCACGCGATCCAGCCCTGCTCGTACTGGATGCCGGCCTTGAGGATCAGGTGGTGGATGCGGCGCCGGCGCGTGGGTTCGGCCTCGGGCGCGAAGTCGCGCGCCTCGATCGCGCGGTAGGCACGCAGCTTGTCGGCGTGCAGCGCGCGGCGGCGCACGCACTCGGGCACCATGTCGAGCGGCCCGACGACGGCGTCCGCGCGCAGGCGAACGAGGAATTCGTCGCGCAGTTCGGTCAGCGGCGCCGCCTCTGCCGCCCAGCGCATCAACTCGTCGCGTCCGGCGGGCAGCACGGCGTAGGTGCGCTTGCGCGTGCGGCCGGCTTCGGGATCGGGCTCGGAGTGGATCCAGCCGGCCTTTTCCATGCGACCGAGTTCGCGGTAGATCTGCTGGTGGGTGGCCTGCCAGAAGTGGCCGATGGACTTGTCGAAGCGCCGCGCCAGATCGTAGCCGGACGAGGGTTGTTCGAGCAGCGAGGTGAGCAGGGCGTGGGCGAGCGACATGGGCGGAGTCTAGCCGTGCGCCGCGCGATCATGCAACGCGTTGCATAGTTGGCGTCGATCTTCTACAGTTCTGCAACTGGTTGCATAGTCGGACGGGGACTGCCTGCCGGCGCGCGCGCTCTCCCTCCCCTCTCGCGCGCGAGTCGGCCTCCCTCGCGTCCGCGTCCGGCCATGCGGCCAGCCCCGGACAAGATCACTCAGGATCACTCAGAATCACCCCCGGGCCCACCCACGACCCGGCATCACCCAGAACCATTTGCGAGCGAGACGATGGCCACCTATCCGAACCTGTTCCGCCCCCTGGACCTCGGCTTCACCACCCTGCCCAACCGCTTCCTGATGGGCTCGATGCACGTCGGCCTGGAAGAGGCCGAAGGCGGCTTCGAGCGCATGGCGGCGTTTTACGCCGAGCGCGTGCGCGGCGGCGTCGGGCTCATCGTCACCGGGGGCATCGCGCCCAACGCCGAGGGCCGGCCGTGGAGCGGCGGCGCCACGCTGACCACGCCGGAAGAGGCCGCGCACCACCGCGTGATCACCGACGCGGTGCATCGCGAAGGCGGCAGGATCGCCATGCAGATCCTGCACTTCGGCCGCTACGCCTACCACCCCGAACTCGTCGCGCCGAGCCCGATCCAGGCGCCGATCGCGCCCTTCGCACCGCGGGAGCTGTCCACCGCCGACGTCGAGCGCACCATCGAGGACTTCGTGCGCTGCGCCGAGCTCGCCCGCGAAGGCGGCTACGACGGCGTCGAGATCATGGGTTCCGAGGGCTACCTGATCAACGAGTTCATCGTCGCCCACACCAACAAGCGCACCGACGAATGGGGCGGCGCTTACGAGAACCGCATCCGCTTCGCCACCGAGATCGTGCGCCGCACGCGCGAGCGCCTCGGGCGCGAGTTCATCATCATCTTCCGCCTGTCGATGCTCGACCTGGTCGAGGACGGCTCGAGCTTCGAGGAGGTGGTGCAGCTCGCGCAGGCGATCGAGGCCGCCGGGGCCACGCTGATCAACAGCGGCATCGGCTGGCACGAGGCGCGCATCCCCACCATCGCCACCTGCGTGCCGCGCGCCGGCTTCGCCTGGGTAACGCAAAAGCTGAAGGACCACGTCGGCATCCCGCTGATCGCCACCAACCGCATCAACACGCCCGAGATCGCCGAGGGCATCCTCGCCGAGGGCAAGGCCGACATGGTGTCGATGGCGCGGCCCTTCCTCGCCGACCCGGACTTCGTCAATAAGGCGGCCCACGGCCGCGGCGCCGACATCAACACCTGCATCGCCTGCAACCAGGCCTGCCTGGACCACACCTTCGCCGGCAAGATCACCTCCTGCCTGGTCAATCCGCGCGCCTGTCACGAGACCGAGCTCGTGATCGAGCCGACCACCACGCCGCGCACCATCGCCGTGGTCGGCGCCGGCCCGGCGGGTCTGGCCTTCGCCACCACCGCCGCCGAGCGCGGCCACCAGGTCACGCTGTTCGAGGCCGGCGCACGCATCGGCGGGCAGTTCAACATCGCGATGCAGATTCCGGGCAAGGAAGAGTTCGCCGAAACCCTGCGCTACTTCGGCCGCCGCATCGAGCAGACCGGCGTCACGCTGAAGTTGAACACCCGCGTGGCGGCGGCCGAGCTGGCCGGAAAGTTCGACGAGGTCGTGCTCGCCGCCGGCATCGTGCCGCGCGTGCCCGACATCGAAGGCGTGGATCACCCCAAGGTGCTCGGCTACCTGGACGTGCTGCGCGACAAGAAGCCGGTCGGCCGCCGCGTCGCCATCCTGGGCGCGGGCGGCATCGGCTTCGACGTCGCCGAGTACCTCAGCCACGAGGGCGTCAGCCCCAGCCTGGCGCCGGAGAAGTTCTACGCCGAATGGGGCATCGATGCCGCTTACGCCCACCGCGGCGGCCTGATCAAGCCGCATCTGGAAACCTCGCCGCGCAAGATCGTGCTGCTCCAGCGCAAGACCAGCAAGGTTGGCGAAGGCCTGGGCAAGACCACCGGCTGGATCCACCGCACCGCGCTCAAGAACCGCGGCGTGCAGATGATCGCGGGTGCGAGCTACCACCGCATCGACGACGCCGGCCTGCACGTGACGATCGGCGGCAAGGACCAGGTGCTGGCAGTCGACAACGTGATCCTGTGCACCGGCCAGGAGCCGCAGCGCGAGCTGCAGGCTGCGCTCGTCGAAGCCGGCATGCGGGTACATCTGATCGGTGGCGCAGACGTGGCCGCCGAGCTCGACGCCAAACGCGCGATCAAGCAGGGCATCGAGCTCGCCGCCACCATCGAGAAGGCAGCCTCATCGCCGGCGCTGGTCCACGGCCAGATCCCCGCTTCCCCCAGTGCTGCCGCCATCCCGCTGCCGCAGTTCGACACCCTGCGCCTCGACCTCGACGGCCAGGTCGCGCTGGTGACGCTGAACCGCCCCGACAAGGCGAACGCGATGAACCTGCAGATGTGGCAGGACATCCGCGCCGCGATGCAGTGGGTGGATCGCACACCCGCGGTGCGCGTGGCGGTGGTGCACGGCGCGGGCGCCAACTTCTGCGCCGGCATCGACCTGCAGATGATGATGAGCATCCTGCCCATGGTGAAAGACGCCTGCGAGGCGCGCACGCGCGAGAACCTGCGCAACCTGATCCTCGACCTGCAGGACACGCTCACCAGCATCGAGCGCTGCCGCAAGCCGGTGCTCGCCGCCATCCATGGCGCCTGCGTGGGCGGCGGCGTCGACCTGATCGCGTGCGCCGACATGCGCTACTGCGCCGCCGAGACCTACTTCTCGGTCAAGGAGATCGACCTCGGCATGGTCGCCGACGTCGGCAGCCTGCAGCGCCTGCCGCGCCTGATCGGCGACGGCATGGTGCGCGAACTGGCCTACACCGGGCGCAAGGTCAGCGGCGAGGAAGCCGCACGCATCGGGCTGGTGAATCGCGTGTTCGCCACCCCCGAGGCGCTGCTCGAAGGCGTGATGAAGCTCGCCCACCTCATCGCCGCCAAGTCGCCACTTGCGGTGCGCGGCACCAAGGACACCCTCAACTACGCCCGGGACCACAGCGTGGCCGACGGGCTCGACCGTGTTGCTACCTGGAATGCGGCGATGTTGATGTCGGACGACCTGCAGGCAGCCGTGCGGGCCAGCATCACGAGGCAGGCACCCAGCTTCAGGGACTGAACGCGGGAGCGGGCACGCCCGCTTCCGCATCACCGAGATCCGCCCCCGGGCAACCCGCCCCGGCACGCTTCAGTCGATCGTCACCCTCACGGATGGCGGACGCAGGCCGCGGCGCTTGCGCTCGGCAGCGATGAGTTCGGCAATGTCGGTGTTCTTGCTTTGCAGCGCGAAAGCGTCTGCGGACAAACCCTTGTCGTTGAGCGCGTTGAGCTCGGTCTGCGGCAGCGCGAGCAGGCGGCGGACGACGCCGATGTGGCCGTTGCGCGCGGCGAGCATCAGCGCGGTGGCCTTGTTGGGCGCGAGCGCGTTGACGTCGGCGCCTGCGGCGAACAGCGCGTCGAGCATGCCTTCGCGGCCCTCGAACGCGGCGTAGTGCAGCGGCGCCCAGCCGTCGTGGTTGACCGCGGCACCGGCCTTGAGCAGCGCCTGTGCCACCGCGTCGTGACCGCGCAGCACCGCGAGCATCAGCGCGGAGTCGCCGGCCAGGTTGCGGTAGTCGAGCTTCGGACGGTACTTGAGCAGCGCCGTGACCGTGTCGATCTGGCCTTCGCGCGCGGCGAGGATGAGCAGCGAGTTGCCCTGCTGGTCGACCGTGTTCGGGTCGATGCCGCGCTCGAGCAGGCCGGTGAGCTGGGACGTGTCGCCCAGGCGCGCGGCGCCGAGCGCGTCGTCGTAGCTGCCGGCGATGGTCGCGCACGAGAACAGGCTGCAGGCCGCAAGCGCGGTCGCCGCTAGCAGCTTGCGCGGCAGGATGGACGATCGGGGGTTGCGGGGGGCGATGTCAGACGGGTCTTTGTACATGGCGGAATAGTCGAAAGAAGTTGTCGGTGGTGGCCTGTTCGATGCTGGCCAGCGGCAGTTCGCGCAGGCGGGCGATTTCTTCGGCCACGTGCACGACCCAGCCGGGTTCGTTGGTCCTGCCCCGATGCGGCACGGGGGCGAGATAGGGTGAGTCGGTCTCGATCAGCAGGCGATCGAGCGGCACGCGCCGGGCGACTTCCTTCAGGTCCTTGGCGTTGCGGAAGGTGACGATGCCGGAAAAGGAGATGTAGAAACCCTGCTCCAGCGCTGCCTCGGCCACTTCCCAGCTTTCGGTGAAGCAGTGCATGACGCCGCCCGCCTCACCGGCCTGCTCCTCGCGCATCAGGCGCAGAGTGTCGTCCGCCGCGCTGCGGGTGTGGATGACCAGTGGCTTGCCGGTCTCGCGCGCGGCGCGGATGTGGGTGCGAAAGCGCGCGCGCTGCCATTCGGGCGCGTCCTTCTGCCAGTAGTAGTCCAGCCCGGTCTCGCCCATCGCCACCACCTTGGGATGGTCGGCGAGCGCGACCAGGCGCGCCACGTCGGGCTCTTCGACGCCGTCGTTGTCGGGATGGACGCCGACCGTCGCCCACAGATGGGCGTGGCGTTCGGCGAGACTGCGCACGCGCGGGAAGTCTTCCAGCTTCACGCTGATGCACAGCGCGACACCGACGTCGTTGGCGGCCATGGTGGCGAGGATCTCCTCCTCGCGGCTGGCGAGGTCGGGGAAATCGAGGTGACAGTGTGAATCGACGAACATCCGGATCCTGCGAGTGGGCTGAAAGTACGAGGTGAAAGTGAGGCGCCATATTGATGTGACGCGCCATGGCCTGTACCGGCGCGCAGCGCGCGGCTACAGCGTGTGCGTCGGCCGGTTCGAGCCCAGGTGCCCGGCCAGCACCTGCTCGATACGACTGCGCAGCACCTTGCTCGATTCGTCGGCCGAAAAATGCACGCCGATACCCTGCGTCTTGCCGCCCTGCGCGCCATGCGGCGTGATCCACGCCACCGTGCCGGCCACCGGGTGGCGGGTGGGGTCGTCCATCAACTGCAGCAGCATGAAGACCTCGTCGCCGATCTTGTACGGCTTCGGAGTCGGCACGAAGATGCCGCCGTTGGTCAGGAACGACATGTAGGCCGCGTACAGCGCCGACTTCGAGTTGATGTTGAGCGACAACACGCTCGGACGGGCGACGGCGGGACGGGCAGCTTCGGTCATCCTCGGGCTCCGGCAATGGCGCGGGCGTACCGCATCAGCATGTCTTCGAGCACCAGGCGCAGGCTCAGCGGATGGCGCGACACCTTGTGAATCTGGGCAAGTTCATTGTAGCAGCCGCTCGCCGCGGCCACGCTCATGCGGCTGGCGAGCGCCGAGAGCACGCTCTCCTGCGCCGGAAAGAATCGCACCCGCCCACCCAGGCGCACTGCCGCCAGGTCGCTGACCCAGCGCTGCATCCAGTCGGACAGTTCGGGCAGGCCGAAGCCGGACGCCGTGGCCTCCTTCGACTTGAGCCAGGCTTCCCACTGCCCGGCCAGGCGCAGCACCTCGGCCGCCTGCAGCCCGCCGATGTCGCGCACGAAACGCGCCAGCAGTGCCCCGCCGCCCGCCTGCGCCAGCCGCTCCGCCGCCAGCGGCATGCCGCCGCCGAGCGCCAGCAGAGCCTGGGTGTCGCGGTCGGCGTGGGCCTTCCAGTGCGCGAGCTCAGCCTCCGATGGGCGTGCGAAGTGCCACTGCTGGCAGCGGCTGCGGATGGTGGGCAGCAGCCGGCGCGGCGCCGAGGACACGAGCAGGAACACGCAGCCGGTGGGCGGCTCCTCGAGCAGCTTGAGCAGCGCGTTGGCGGTGAACATGTTCATCGCCTCGGCCGGGTCGAGCACCACCACCCGGCGCGAGCCATGGTGGCCGGTGATGTTGAGCGAGGCCTGCAGGTCGCGGATCTGCTCGATGACGATCTGCGCCGAGGCCGCCTTGGCGGTGGTCTCGCGTGCGGGGGCTTCCGATTCGGCTTCGGTCGCGGCGGCGGCCGCGTCTGCAGCGGGCACGACGCGGATCAGGTCGGGGTGGTTGCCGGTGAGCCGCCACTGGCAGGGCTCGCAGTGGTCGCAGGCGTGGCCGTCGGGGCGCGGGGCATCGCACAGCAGGCGCGCGGCGAGCGCCTCGGCCAGCTCGCGCTTGCCCAGACCCGCGGGGCCGACGAAGAGCAGCGCGTGCGGCAGGCGCTCGCCGAGCTCGATGAGGCGCTGCCAGGTCGGCTGCAGCCAGGTGTGGATCATGATAAGAAGCGCTCGCGCACGATGCGCTCGATCTCGGCGCGGATCAGCTCCGGCGCGCGGTCGGCGTCGATGACGCAGATGCGCTCGGGCGCACGCTCGGCGCGCTCGAGGTAGGCGGCACGCACGCGCACGAAGAAGTCGCGCTGCTCGCGCTCGAAGCGGTCGGGATCGACGCCGGTCGAGGCCACGCGTGCGGCGGCGACCACCGGGTCGAGATCGAACACCAGGGTCAGGTCGGGCTGCAGGCCGGGATGCACCCAGGCCTCGAGGGCGTCGAACTTGTCGCGGTCCAGCCCGCGGCCGCCAACCTGGTAGGCAAAGGTGGCGTCCGAGAAGCGGTCGCACACCACCCAGCGCCCGGCCGCGAGCGCCGGCCCGATGCGCGCGGCGAGGTGTTCGCGGCGCGCGGCGAACATCAGCATCGCCTCGGTCTCCAGGTGCATCGGCTCGTGCAGCAGCAACTCGCGCAGGCGCTCGCCGAGTGCGGTGCCGCCGGGCTCGCGAGTCTGGTCGACATCGACCCTGGCCGCCTGCAGCAGCGCGACCACGGCCGCGATCTGGCTGCTCTTGCCGGCGCCGTCGATGCCCTCGAAGGTGATGAAGCGGCCGCGCGCAGGTGCTTGCGCCTGTTGTGCTGCGGGCGCAGGGGCAACGCGCGTGCTCGGCGTAGTCGGGCTCATGGATGCGTCAGGTAAGGGCCGGACAGGCGGCATCTTGCTCATCGACCGCCCCCATTGCGGATGAACTTGTTCACCGCGCGGTTGTGCTCGGCGAGGTTGCGGGAGAACTCGCTGCTGCCGTCGCCGCGGGCAACGAAGTACAGAAAATCGCTCTTCTGCGGCTGCACGGCGGCACGCAACGCCGCCTCGCCGGGGATCGCGATCGGCGTGGGCGGCAGGCCGGCGCGCGTATAGGTGTTCCAGGGGTGATCGGTATCGAGGTGGCTGCGGCGCAGGCGGCCATCGAAATCCGACCCGAGGCCGTAGATCACCGACGGATCGGTCTGCAGGCGCATGCCGATGCGCAGTCGATTGGAGAACACCGACGCCACCAGCCCGCGGTCTTCCGGACGTCCCGTTTCCTTTTCGATGATCGAGGCCAGGATCAGCGCTTCGTAGGGCGAGCCGAGCGGCGTGGCCGGGTCGCGCTCGGCCCAGGTGCGTTCGAGCTGCGCCTGCATGGCGCCATAGGCACGCTTGAGCACGGCGAGCGCGCCGGAGCGCTTGTCGAACAGGTAGGTGTCGGGGAAGAACAGCCCCTCGAGGTGCTTTTCGCTGGCGCCGATGCGCGCGAGGATCTCGGCATCCGACAGGCCGGCGGTGTCGGCCTCGAGTTCGGGGTGCGATTCCAGCGCCTGGCGCACCTGGCGGAAGGTCCAGCCTTCGACCAGCAGCAGCCCGCTCTGCGAGACGTCGCCGTCCGACAGCTTGAGGATCAGTTGCCAGGGCGTGATGCCGCCATGCACCTCGTAGCTGCCGGCCTTGATCTGATGCGCGCGCCCGCTGATGCGCGCCAGCAGCGTGAGCAGCCGCGCATCGACATCGACCCCGGCGCGCTCGATCAGCCCCGCCGCCTGGCGCATGCCCACCCCGCGCGGCACGGTGAAATCGATCGCATCGGCCTGCAGCGCGAGCGGACGATGCGCGAACCACCACCCCGCACCGGCGACGAGCGTCGCGGCGAGGAGCAGGAACAGGACGAGACGGAGGAAGAGACGCTTCATCGGCAATCGCAATGCCCAGAAAATCCCTGCCGGCGCCATGGGCGACCGGGCTGCGGAGGGCGCTTATAATACTTCATCGCATCAACCCCGAGCCCGCACACCGATCATGACAGTCTGGACCGAACACCTCGCCACCCTGGGCGCCACCCTTGGCGATGCCTCCCTGCACTTTGCCGACGCGGCCAGCGAGGCCCGCGCCGCTGCCGAGACGACCATCGCAGTGCCGCTGCTGCACCTGGGCACGATCCGCTCGGTCGGGCCGGATTCCGCGGTCTTCCTGCACAACCTCGTCTCCAACGAGGTCAAGAAGCTCGACGCCGACGCCGCCGAGTGGAACAGCTTCAACTCGCCCAAGGGCCGCATGATCGCGAGCTTCCTGATGTGGCCGGAGGCCGAAGGCCACGCGCTGATGCTGTCGGCCGACATCCTGCCCGCCTTCCTGAAGAAGTTCTCGATGTACGTGCTGCGCAGCAAGGTCAAGCTGTCGGACACGAGCGCCGAGATTGCCCTGATCGGCATCTCCGGCCCGAACGCCGCCGCAGTCGTGCAGGCGACTGGCACCGAGCTGCCGGGCGCCGACATGAAGCAGACGCTCGCCGCATCCGGCCTGCGCTGCATCCGCCTCGGCGCGACGCGCTACCTGCTCGCCGTGCCGGTCGCAACCGCGCCGGCCACTTACGACGCCCTGCTCGCCGCCGGCGCCGAGCGTGCCGGCACCGCAGCCTGGCAACTCACGATGATCCGCGCCGGCCTGCCGCTGATCACCGCGCCGACGCAGGAAGAGTTCGTCGCGCAGATGCTCAACTACGAACTCATCGGCGGGGTCAATTTCCACAAGGGTTGCTACCCCGGACAGGAGATCGTGGCCCGCACCCAGTACCTCGGCAAACTCAAGAAGCGCACCTACCGCGTCGCGCTGCCGGCCGGTGTCGAGGCTGCGGCAGGCATGGATGTGTTCGCGCCCGATTTCGGCGAGCAGTCCGCCGGCAAGCTGGTGAACGTGGCGCCGACCGCCGACGGCGGTGGCGAGGCGCTCGCGGTGCTCCAGTCGAGCAGCGCCGAAGCGGGCGAGCTCCACCTCGGCGCGCCCGACGGCCCGCGCCTCGTCGTGCTCGCGCTGCCCTACGCCCTCGGCTGAGCTGCGCGAGTCGATCCCCGATGTGCCTCGTCGTCTTTGCGTGGCGGGTCCACCCGCGCTATCCGCTCGTGCTCGCCGCCAACCGTGACGAGTTCTTCAAGCGCCCAGCGGCGCCGGCGCACTGGTGGACCGATGCGCCCGATCTGCTCGCCGGCCGCGACCTCGAGGCCGGCGGCACGTGGATGGGCTTCAACCGCAACGGCCGCTTCGCCGCGCTCACCAACTACCGTGACCCGAGCCGTCACGTTGCAGGCGCGCCCTCGCGCGGTGCGCTGGTGCGCGATGCGCTCGAGGACACGCGCGATGCCGCAAGCTGCCTGCACGATCTGGCGTCCTGGGCTGGCGCCTATGTCGCGTTCAACCTGCTCGTCAGTGATGGCGAGCAGCTCGGCGTGCTGGAGAGCACGACCGGCGCGGTGCGCATGCTGCAGCCCGGGGTGTACGGCTTGTCCAATCACCTGCTCGATACGCCCTGGCCCAAGCTGGCGAAGGCGCGCGCAGGGCTCGAGCACGCACTGACCACGCTGCCCGACATTGCCGGTCTGCAGGATCAAAGCAGCGACGACGCCCTGGTCAGCACGCTGCTTGCGCTGATGCGCGACCCTACGCCGGCGGCCGACCCGCACCTGCCGGAAACCGGCGTCAGCCTCGAATGGGAGCGCTGGCTGTCACCCGCCTTCATCCGCGCCCCAGGCTACGGCACGCGCTGCAGCAGCGTGGTGCTGCGTGACGAGACCGCGCAGACGCGCCTCGTGGAATGGACCTGGGATGTACATGGCGAGCTGCGCAGCCAGGTCGAGCACCGCTTCAGCCCGAGCGTGAGGGCCTGAACCACCGCCCGCCGGTCGCCCCCCGATCGGCGCCCCGTCCGCTACAGCGTCCGACGCATCGCCCGGTGGGGAATGCCCGCCTCCATGAAGACCTCGCCATACTCGTCGAAGTCATGGCGACGGTAGAAGGCGAGCGCACGCACCTGCGCATTGAGCGCAACCTCGACGAGTCCTGTGCGCACCGCCTCCGCGACCAGCGCTTCGAGCACGGCACCGCCGACGCCCTTGCCGCGCAGCGGCGCGGTCACCGCCATGCGCCCGATGTGGCCATCGGGCAGCAGGCGGCCGGTCGCCACCACCGCACCGGCCTCGTCGCGGGCGATCGCGTGACGGCTCACGGCATCGAAGTCATCGCGCTCGATGTCCTCAGGCACGCCCTGCTCCACCACGAACACCGCCATGCGCAGCGGCATCACCTGCGCCTCGGCCCGCGCCCAGTCGGCAATCTCTACACGTACTTCCGGCGCGTTGCTCCGTGGCGAGGTCTGGTGCTGCTCACTCATTCGACGATCTCCACTTCGGTCCCCACGGGCAGCAGTTCGAACAGTTCGATGATGTCGCGGTTGCGCATGCGCACGCAGCCATGCGAGCGCGGCACGCCCATCGGCTGGTCGTCGCCGGTGCCGTGGATGTAGATGTAGCGCCGCATCGAATCGACACGCCCGCCGCGATTGCGCCCGGACTCCTCGCCGCACAGCCACAGGATGCGCGTCAGCACCCAGTCCTTGCCCGGGTGCGCGGCGGCGAATTCCGCGCTCCACACTTCCCCGGTCGGCCGCCGGCCGCGGAACACCGCGCCGCAGGGCGCGCCGGCGCCGATCCGGGCGCGGATGCGGTGGCGGCCGCGCGGCGTGCAATAACTGCCGGATTCCTCGCCCACGCCATTCGCCGCGGTCGACACCGGGTAGCGGCGGATGCAGGCGCCGTCCTCGCCGAACAGCAACAGCATCTGCTGACCGATATCCACGCGCACCCGCATTCAGGCCACCAGGGTCTTGCTGCGCCGCGCGGCGAAGAAGCTCGACAACATGCGCCCGCAATCGTCGGCGAGCAGCCCGCCCTCGATGCTGGCGTGGTGATTGAGCCGCGTCTCGGCAAAGAGGTCGAGCACGCTGCCGGCGACGCCGGTCTTGGGATCGCGAGCGCCATAGACGACGCGTGCGATGCGCGCATGCATGATGGCGCCGCTGCACATCACGCAGGGCTCGAGGGTCACGTAGAGCGCGCAACCGGGCAGGCGATAGTTGCCGAGTCGCGCCGCAGCATCGCGCAGGGCCATGATCTCGGCATGGGCGGTAGGGTCGTGGCGGCCGATCGGCTGGTTGAAGCCGCGGCCGACGATCTCGCCGTCGAGCACCACCACGGCGCCCACCGGCACCTCGTCGCAGGCCCCGGCCTGGCGCGCCTGCTCGAGGGCCGCGCGCATGTAGTCTTCGTCGTTCATTGCTGCAGTCGTCCTTGAATGACCTCGATTCTAGCCCGAACGCGCATCCGGGCCGCGCCCATCGACCGCGCCGCCGCCCTGCCCTCCCACGGCGGCTTGGGCTAGAATCCGCGCGACCTGCCCCCGGCCCAGGGGGCGTTTTCGTTTACGGACTTGCGCATGAACGTCGATCTCTCCCTCATCCGCCCCTATGCGCCGCTGGTGCGTCGCATCGAAGCCGAAGCCACCGTCATCGGCGACCAGATCCTGAAGATCGACCACTTCCTCAACCACCGCATCGAGCCCAGCTTCATCACCGAGATGGGGCAGGAGCTGGCCAGGCGCCTGGCGCAGTTCGAGCCCACCGTCATCCTCACCGCCGAAGCCAGCGGCATCGCACCCGGGCTGGTGGTGGCACAGGCGCTGAACGTGCCGCTGGTATACGCGAAGAAGTACGCTCCGGAGGTGGAATCACCCGCGATCGCGCGCGTGATCCCTTCGCCCACCAAGGGCGGCGAGACCAAGCTCGTGCTGTCGCAACGCTACATCGTGCCCACGGACCGGGTGGTGATCGTCGACGACTTCCTGTCCAACGGCCGCACCGCGGTTGCGCTGGTCGAGATGGCGCGCGAGGCGGGCGCGACCGTGCTGTGCGCGAGCTTCATCGTCGAGAAGCGCTTCAAGAAGGGCCACGCGACCATCGAGGCACTCGGCGTCCCGGTGTGCACCCTGGCCCAGGTCGAGGCGCTGGAGAACGGTCGCGTGGCGCTTACCCAGCCCTGAACATGCGCAGGAGCGTGGGATTTGCACGCGCAGCGACCGACGCGCGTGCTTAGACTGCTCGCTTCGAACGAACGGACAGCCGCCATGGAAGAGTTCCAGTCCCAGATTGACGCATTCGCCGAGCAGGTCGAGCAGGAACTGCGCGACGGCGTGCTTAGTTTCCCCACCGTTTTCGACCTGTCGCTGCGCATCAAGAAACTGGCGGACAACCCCGACAGCTCGCTCGCCGACATCGCCAATGCGGTGAAGGCCGAGCCGGTGCTGGCCGCGAAGGTGATCCGCATGGCGAACACGCTGTCGATGAACCCCTATCGCGGCGAGATCAGCAGCCTCAAGGACGCGATCACCCGCGTCGGGCTATCGACGCTGCGTTGCCTCGCGTTTGCGGTCGCCGCCGAGCAGCTCGCGCGCGATCACCGCTCGCGGCAGATGCGCCTGGTCGCCACCGGGCTGTGGATGCACGCGATCGACGTCGCGTCATGGGCATTCGCATTCGCCCGCGAGCGCGACCGTCCCAACCCCGATGGCGCCATGCTTGCCGGCCTGATGCTCGACATCGGCCAGTTCTACCTGCTCGCCCGCGCCGCGCGCTATCCGGCGCTGGAGGGCGACATGCCGCGCTTTGCCGAAGTCGTGGCGCTGTGGGACGAACCCGTGCGCACCGCGGTGCTCGAGGCCTTCGACCTGCCGGAAACCATTATCGACGCCTGCACGGCCGACCCGACTGCGCACACCGAATGGCCGCCCGAAACCATGAGCGACCTGATAGTCCTCGCCACGCTGGCGGCCGAGGCCCCCAACCCCTTCGACACCTTGCTCGGCATCAAACGTCGTCCGGAAATGCTCGCAGCCAGCCTTGGCGACCTCGACCGTGAGGCCTTCCAGGCCCTGATCGACACCGCCCGCGACACGCGCCACGAGCTCATCGCCGCCGCCTGCGACTGAAGGCGGACCGGCGGCTGAGACTAGATGCCGACCGCCCGGTCAGGCGCGCCTTCGTCAGCTTCGCCGCGCAGGTGGCGGCGCAGTTCGCGCGCGCACAGTTCGACCGCCTGATGCGCCTCGGGAAACACCTTCCCGAGCGTGAGGAAGCCATGCACCACGCCCGCGAAGGCGTGGTAGGTGACGTCGCCTCCTTCGGCCGCGACCCGCGCAGCGAAGGCCTCGCAATCGTCCACCAGCGGATCGAACTCGGCACCGACGACCAGCATCGGCGGCAGCCCGGCGAGCGAGGCCGCGCGCATCGGTGACGCACGCCAGTCCTCTGTATTACCCGCCGGCAGATAGCGCTCGAAAAACCACTGCAGCGTCCCGCGATCGAGGAAAAAGCCCTCGGCGTAGCGCTCACGCGAGCCACGTTCGCTGCAGATCTCGGTGCTCGGATAGACCAGCATCAGGAAGCGGGGCTGCGCCTCGGCCGCGCGCAACGCGAGCGCGGTGACGATCGACAGGTTGCCGCCCGCACTGTCGCCGCCGAGCGCGATCCGGGCCGCATCCACGCCCAGCAGGTCGGCCTGGTCCACAGCCCATTCAAACGCAAGGCGCGCATCGTCGAGCGCAGCCGGGAACGGATGTTCGGGCGCGAGCCGGTATTCCACCGACAGCACCGCGCACCGCGAGGCGTTGGCCAGTTCCCGGCAGACCACGTCGTAGCTCGCCACATCGCCGACGCACCAACCGCCGCCATGGAAAAAAATCAGCAGGGGCAGACACTCGCCGAGGTGACTCGACAGCGGCCGGTAGTAACGGGCCAGCAGGGCCGTGCCGTCCGGTCGCGGAATCGGCACCTCGGTGGTCGAGGCCACGGCCGGGGTTTCGGGACGAAAGGCAAACTGCAGCTTTTCAAAGGAGTGGCGAGCCTGGGCTTCGGACAGCTGGTGAAAGCGTGGCGCGCCGATCCGGTACGCCATGTCCAGCAAGGAGCGGGCTTCGGGAGTCAGGGGCATATGAGCAGCGAGCGAACGGGTGGGACCCGCCTGTTGGTCTGGTTGGGCGGCAATTCTAGCTTTCCTTCGCCGCGCGGCGGGTATTCAAGCATCGCCCCCGTGAGCGATGAGGCAACGCGATGCCGCGGGGGAGCGCTCACGAGCGCGTTGTGCAGGCACCAGGATTAAACTGCAGATATGTGAAAGGAGAACCCTAATGAGCAAGGCAGAAGACCTCCAACCCTCCGCCAACCCCACGGCCCAAGCCCCTGCTGCGGTGACTCCGGCTGGTAAGCGAAAAGCCACCCGCGCCAAGGCAGCAAGCCGCCGCACGCGCGAAGGAGACACCGCCCCCGACCTGAGCGCCGATGGCATAGAACGCTTCGAGATCGAGCAGGCCATCTCCGCTGCAGAGGACTCCAAGCTGGTCGCCGTCACCGACATCCTCAAGACCGAGGCCGGACGCGCCACCGAGCACGCGGCCCGCGCGCTCGAGGCGATCCTGGCGGGGGCGTCGCCCGACGACATCCATGTGCTGCGCCGCGCCCTGCTGCGCGCCGACGCCGGCACCGCGACCGACGCCACCAATCCGGACGACGAGCTGGCGGCCGACTGGCGCCAGGGCGGCTACCCCTACCGCAACCTGATGTCGCGCAAGAGCTACGAAAAGCAGAAATACCGGCTGCAGGTCGAGCTGCTGAAGCTGCAGGCCTGGGTCAAGGATACCGGGCAACGCGTGGTGATCCTGTTCGAAGGCCGCGACGCCGCCGGCAAGGGCGGCACCATCAAGCGCTTCATGGAGCATCTCAACCCGCGCGGTGCGCGCGTGGTGGCGCTGGAAAAACCCTCCGAGATCGAGCGCGGCCAGTGGTACTTTCAGCGCTACATCCAGCACCTGCCTACCGCTGGCGAGATCGCGCTGTTCGACCGCTCCTGGTACAACCGCGCCGGCGTCGAGCGCGTCATGGGCTTCTGCAGCAACGACGACTACAACGAATTCATGCGCCAGGTACCCGAGTTCGAGCGCAACCTGGTCCGAAGCGGTATCCACGTGATCAAGTTCTGGTTCTCGGTGAGCCGCGATGAGCAGCGCCGCCGCTTCAAGGAGCGCGAGTCACATCCGCTCAAGCAGTGGAAGCTGTCGCCGATCGATCTGGCGTCACTCGACAAATGGGATGACTACACCAAGGCCAAGGAGGCGATGTTCTTCTACACCGACACCGCCGATTCGCCGTGGACAGTGGTCAAGTCCGATTGCAAGAAGCGCGCGCGCCTCAATGCCCTGCGCTACGTCCTGCACAAGCTGCCCTACACCAACAAGGACATCGAGCGCATCGGTCCGCTCGACCCGCTGCTGGTCGGGCGCGCGAACGTGGTGTACGAACGCGGCGAGAAGGACGCGGTGCCGCTGCTTTGAGTCACTGACGAACCCGCCGACAGGCGAGTTTTTCGAATCAATCTGCCGCCTGCGGTGACAAGTCGTAAGCGGCAGCCGTCCCGGGCGGCGGGAATGCCTAGACTGCAATCAGGTCCGACCGAGCGTGGCCGGCATAACGACATAAAGGGAGAACTCGCAATGGCAAAGCTTCGTTCGAAAACCATGACCGTGCTGGCACTGGCGCTGGCCGGCACCTTGCTGGCCACACCGGCGCTGGCCGAGAAGCCCCCGCACGCGGGCGGCGGCAAGCCCGATCGCCAGCAGGCGGGGCCGGGCGATCGTGGCCAAGGCGCAAAAGACGATCGCCGCGACGACGATCGCCGAGACAAGCAGCGTGCAGAACAGCGCGATCGCAAGGACGACGCCGACCGTCGCGACGCGCGTGGCGACAATCGCGACCGGAACCGCGACCGTGATGACGATCGCGATCGAAACACGCGCCACGATCGTGACCGCGACGGCGACTACCGCAACGGACGTGACGGCGGGCCAAGGGCCGGCGCCTACTTCACCGAGCGCCACCGCGAGGTCGTGCGCAGCTACTACGGCGAACGCTACCAGACCGGGCACTGCCCGCCGGGACTCGCCAAGAAGCGTAATGGCTGCATGCCGCCGGGCCAGGCCAAGAAATGGCGGATCGGCCAGCCCCTGGCGCGCAACGTGATCTACTACGACGCACCCCGCGACGTCGTGCTGCGCTTCGGCATGCCGCCCGAAGGTCACCGCTATGTGCGCGTCGCGGCCGACATCCTCTTGATTGCGGTTGGCAGCGGGATCGTGGTCGATGCACTCGAGGACCTGAACCGGATGTAAACCTTCATCCTCGTCGCGCTCGAGCGGGCTAAAGTTTCGGTATCAACTGCCGTTCACTCTACGCATGTTGAGCGCTCGAACGCAGGACGCACACACCCGCAGGCAGCCCCGCTCCTCGCAAGAGGAACGGGGCTTTGTCGTTCGCCGTCGCCTGGGCTGGGTCGCGCTCGCGTTCTGGATCGCGTACAGCGGGGCGGTGCTGGGCTGGCATGCCCTCACCGCCCCGCCCGCCGATGTGTGCGTCGTGCGCTGAAGCCGGACACGACCGAAACCAGGAAAACCTCATGCCCAGGCCCCACGACCACCCTGATGCCCTGCACGCCTTCCGTGCGGCCGCCGACCGACTGATGCTCGCGTTCCTGGGCGTTCATTTCCTGTTGACGCTGGGCATCGCAGCCTACACCGACACCTGGCTGGTCGGCGTCGCTATAGGTCTGCCCGCGCTGCTGGTGCCGGCGGCGCTGGTCTCGCTCAACCCGGGGTCTGTGCTGTCGCGGTCGGCCATCGCGGCCGCCTTCATGGTGTTCGCCGCACTGACCATCCAGCAGTTCGGAGGCGTCATCGAGGCCCACTTCAGCATCTTCGTACTCCTCGCCTTCCTCCTCTACTACCGCGACTGGCGCCCGATCGTGCTGGCTGCCGTGCTGATCGCGGTGCACCACCTCGCCTTCAACTACTTGCAAGCCCTCAACTGGGGCGTTTATGTATTCGATGACGGGCCGTCAATCGCACGCGTTCTAGCCCATGCCGCCTATGTCGTCGTGCAAGCCGGAATGCTGATCTACATGGCGCTGCGTCTCGAGCAGGAGGCGGTGGTTTCGGCGCGCGTCGGACTACTCGCCGCCCGCATCGGGGAGGGTGACCTGCGTCCCATCGACGGCCGCGACGACGGCTCGGTCCTGCTGCGCTCGGTGATCGACATGCAGGCCAAGCTCGCTGGCACGCTCGAGCGCTTCAACCGCGAGACGCAGGCGGTGGCCAGCAGTGCGCAGGCGCTCGATCATCATTCCGGCGTTGCCGCCGAACGCATGCGCCAGCAGCGCGCAGCAACGGGCAACATCTCGGCTTCGGTCGACGCACTCACCGGCGAGATGGCGCGCCTGGCAGCCGACGCGGAGCAGGCGCGGACGCTGGCCGCCGACTCGGGGTCCTCTGCACGCAAGGGCGCTGGCATCGTAAAGGCCGCAATCGACGAAATCACCGGCATCGCCGGCACCATTCAGCATTCGGCTGCCAGCGTCGAGGAACTCGGCAATCAGTCCGACCGTGTCGCCGAAGTCGTCGGTCTGATCAAGGACATTGCAGGCCAGACCAACCTGCTCGCACTCAATGCCGCCATCGAGGCTGCGCGCGCCGGCGAGCAGGGTCGCGGCTTCGCGGTGGTCGCCGACGAAGTGCGCAAGCTCGCCGAGCGCACCTCTGCCGCGACCGAGGAGATCGCCAGCATGATCGACGACATTCAGTCGAGCAAGACGCAGGCGCTGGCGAACATCGAGTCGGCCGTCGAGCGCGTTGGAAAGGGCTCCGGCCTTGCCGCCGAGGCAGGCGCATCGATCGGGCGCATCACCGACGACGCCGACCGCGTCGAATACGTCTTCGGTGCGATCGCCGCAAGTCTGGGCGAACAGAGCACGGCTGCGCGCCAGATTGCCGCTGCGGTCGAGTCGGTGGCCAGCCTCGCCGACGAGACCGAGGCCTCGGCGAATTTCGTCGCCAGCGAGGTCGACACGCTGGAGCGAACCGCCCGCGAGCTTTCACAGGCGGTCGGCAACTTCCGCGTTGCCTGAGACGGGCGAACCGGCGGCGCAGGTTACGGTCTATCCGCCATCCCAACCGGAGACCTGACCATGCTGCATGACACTTTCCGCCGCCTTCTCCTGCCTGTTGCGTTGATGGCCTCGTGTGCTCCTGCCCTAGCCGACCCGGACGCCGGGGGCAACGCACTTTACGGCGAGGGCGCCGGCCATGAATTGCGTCGCCTGCATGCGGACGAGGTCGTCAAGCTCGGCGAGCGCTTTGGCGGACAGCCGGTGCTGGTGGTCAACACCGCCAGCCACTGCGGTTTCACCCGCCAGTTCCGCGAACTCGAAGCGGTCCATCAGAAATACAAGGACCGCGGCCTTAAGGTCGCCGGCTTCCCGTCCGATGATTTCCGCCAGGAGGCTGCCGACGAATCCAAGACCGCCGAAGTGTGCTTTGAGAACTTCGGCGTCACCTTCGACATGTTCGCGCCGGTCGCGGTCACCGGGGACAAGGCGCACCCCCTGTTCCGCGAGATCGCGCGCCAGTCGTCGGCGCCCGACTGGAACTTCCACAAGTACGTCATCGACCGCAACGGCCGTGTGGTCGCTGCCTTCCCGAGTCGCGTCAAACCCGACGCGCCAGAGGTGCTCAAGGCGATCGAGCAGGTGCTTTGAACCGCCCTGCTCACAGCGCGCGCAGCGGCCAGAAAAGCGGGATCAGCACACTGGCCGCTGCCCACACGATCAGGTTCATCGGAATTCCCAGCCGCGCGAAATCCGAGAAGCGATAGTTGCCTGCGCTATACACCAGGGTGTTGGTCTGGTAGCCGATCGGGGTCGCGAAGCTGGCACTCGCCGCGAACATCACCCCGACCACGAAAGGCCGCGGATCCACGCCCAGGTGCTGGGCGACACCAATGACGATCGGGGTGAATAGCACCGCGACCGCGTTGTTGCTGACGAACTCGGTCGCGATCGAGGTCATCAGGATCACCAACGACAGCATCATCCAGGGCGAGAGCCCCTCCCCGACCGTCACCAGGCTGCCTGCCATCAATGCCGCAAGGCCGGAATCGCGCATCGCGATACTGACCGCCAGCATGCCGAAGATGAGGACGATGATCGGCCACTCCACCGACTTGTAGGCTTCATCCGGGCGGATGCAGCCGGTGACCAGCACGATCGCCGCGCCGATGATCGCCAGCCCCTCGATCGGCATGACATTGAAGGCGGCCAGCAGCATCACCCCGGCGATGGTGGCCAGCGCGAGCGGCGCCTTGGTGCTGCGGGTGGCACTGACCTTGCCGTCGGTGATCGCGAACAGGTCGCCGTTGTCGCAGAAGCGCTTGATCTGCGTGGGCGTGCCTTCAACCAGCAGCACGTCACCGAACTGGAGCTGGAAATCGTCGCCCACGTCGGGGATCGAGGCATTGCGCCGATGCACGGCGATCAGGTGGATGCCATAGCGCGCGGCAAGGTCGAGGTCGCGGATCGGGCGCTGGACGTAGCGTGAGGTCTGGCCCACGAGCGCCTCGACGATCACGACGTCGCGCTTGCGCAAGGTTTCCAGATCGTGCGGGTCGACCGCCGCGGGCGCCTGCACGCGCAGGCCCACGAGATCGGTGCTGCGCAGATCCACCATTGCGCTGCTGCGCGTATGCACGATCAACCGGTCGCCGACCTCGAGCCGGGTTTCGGGCGCCGGCGCGGAAATCTCGTCCTCGGCGCGGAACAGCTTCAGCACCTTGATGACGCCATTCGACAGCCGCGCCTCCTTGAGCGTGCGCCCGGCCAGGCGCGAGTCCTCTGGCACGAAAAGTTCGGTCATGAACAGCCGGTCGCCGCTGCCGCTGAACTGCTGCGTCAGGGTCTCGCGCACCGGCAGGAAGCGCTGCGCGAAGGCGAACATGAATGCGCAACCGATCACCGCCATCACGGCTGCCGGCGCGGTGATCTCGAACATCGAGAACGGCGCCAGCCCCATGTCGCGCGCCACCCCATCGACGAGGATGTTGGTCGAGGTGCCGACCATCGTCACCAGCCCACCGAGGATGGTGGCGTAGGAGAGCGGAATCAGCAGCCGCGAGGGCGCCACCGCAAAGCGCCCGGCCAGCGCAATCACGGCCGGAATCATCACCATGACGACCGGTGTGTTATTGATGAAGGGCGACACGCAGACCCCGACCAGCAGCATTGCCAGCAACAGGCGGCGTTCGCTGTGGCCGGCGAGATTACCGATCCATTCGCCGAGTCGGTCGACACAGCCGGTACGCCCGAGCGCACCGCTGATGATGAACAGGCAGACGATGGTGATCGGCGCGCTGTTACTGAACACGCCGAGCACCTTCGCCGGAGTGAGCAGGCCCAGTGCCAGCAGCAGCGCCACTGCGGCAATGACCGCAACGTCGGGCTTGACCCACTCGCGCATGAAAGTGACGAACAGCCCGACCAGAACGAGGCCGACGATCAGGGCATGGACACTTTCGGGGAGGATCATGGTTTCGTGCTGCAGTGCGAAATTGGCGTCGCAGTACGATAAACCAGCCCTTTAAGAGCTCAAAAGAATATAAAGTTATCTCTTTATTCTCAGGATCGAGCTCGGTGGGAGCCGCCAAACTCAGCCCTGCCCGCCTTCGCGAAACCGACGCCCAAAAGCATGCCTAGGCGGGCGAAAATGCAGCTTTCCCCGAACTCCAGAACGTCACGGAGATCGGTTCCAGAGAATCACCGGCATCGGAGCACATCATGAAGACCTACGACTACATCGCAATCGGCGGTGGCAGTGGCGGCGTCGCCACAGCGCGGCGCGCAGCCGAATACGGCGCGCGCGCACTGGTGGTGGAGGCGGCCCGCCTCGGCGGCACCTGCGTCAACGTGGGCTGCGTCCCCAAGAAAGTGATGTGGTACGCCTCGAACATCGCCCAGACCCTGCGTGATGCGCCCGGCTACGGCTTTGCCGTTGGCGAAGCGGGCTTCGACTGGAGCACACTCAAGGCCCGCCGCGACGCTTACATCACGCGCCTCAACGGCATCTACGCCAACATGCTCGAGAAGGCCAGCGTCGATGTCGTGCGCGGCTTTGCCCGGTTCGTCGATGCGCACACCATCGAGGTGGATGGCGAGCGCTTCAGCGCACCACACATCGTCATCGCCACCGGGGGGCGGCCACTGGTGCCGGACATTCCGGGGGCGGACCTGGGCATCGACTCCGACGGCTTCTTCGCACTGGAGGAACAGCCGCGCCGTGTTGCGGTGGTGGGAGCAGGCTATATCGCGGTCGAGCTGGCAGGGGTGTTCAACGGCCTGGGCAGCGAGGTGAGCATGCTGGTCCGTGGTTCGCACCTGCTGCGCCCCTTCGACACCCTGCTGCGCGACGAGCTGATGACGCAGATGCAGGAAGACGGCGTGCGCCTGAACTTCGGCACCGAGGTGCGCGGTGTCACGCGCCATGCCAGCGGCGCACTGCGCATCGCATGCAGCGACGGCAACACGCGCGAAGCGGATGCCCTGGTGTGGGCCACCGGCCGCCGCGCCAACACCGACGACCTGAACCTCGTCGCCGCCGGTCTCGCCGTCGACGCTAAGGGTGTGATCGCCACCGACGCCTTCCAGAACACCGACGTTGCGGGGATCTACGCCATCGGCGACATCACCGGCCGCGCCGAGCTGACCCCGGTCGCGATTGCCGCCGGCCGCCGGCTCGCCGCGCGCCTGTTCCTGAACCAGCCCGACAGCAAGCTCGACTACGACACCATCCCGACCGTGATCTTCAGCCACCCGCCGATCGGTACCGTGGGGCTCACCGAGGACGAGGCGCGCAGCCGTCACGCGGACGTGAAGGTTTACACCACGCGCTTCACCGGCATGTACCACGCCCTCACGGAGCACCGCCCGAAGACGGCGATGAAGCTGGTGTGTGCGGGCGCGGACGAACGCATCGTCGGAGCCCACGTGATCGGCGAGGGCGCGGACGAGATGCTGCAGGGCTTTGCGGTGGCGGTGAAGATGGGGGCGCGCAAGACGGATTTCGACGACACGATCGCGATCCATCCGACCAGCGCCGAAGAATTCGTGACCATGCGCTAAGGGAGAGCCTGCAATGCCGATGACCTATGAACAACACCTCGACGAAGTCACCACCCTGCTCTACGAGCACTACGATCAAAGCGAAGAGGCGGCCATCAAACTGGTGATGGCCGCCCAGGCGGACGACTTCTTCAGCGGGCACGACGACGACCCGTCGATATGCACGCTGGAGCGCGCGCAGGCTGACGCCCGCGCGGTCTTTCGCAAGTATGCGAAGACTCAGGAGCAGCAGCCGTGACCGCCGCCGCCGCCGCAGCCACCCACGGCGGCCGCTGCTGCAGCCGGAGCACCTGCCGTGGCGGGCGCGCCGAGCTGGATCATGAAGTCGATGACGATGTTGCCCGGCTCGCGCGCAACGTAATTGATGCCGACCTGGTTGCCGTAGCGCTGCTGGATCTGGCCCAGCAGCGGCAGCGGGTCGTGGTCGTTGACGAAGCGCATGACCTCACCGTCATCGAGCGACTCGAGCGCACCGAAGATCGCGGCATGGCGGAAACGCTTGGCAACGCCACGCGCATCAAAGGGGTGAACAGTATTCTCGGACATCGTGATCTCTTCCATCGGATGGGCTCCGGTCTCGTTCTGCGGCCGGAATCGCAGCCTGCGCAGCTTAGATGCGGCGTCTTGCCGAATCCTTGAGGAAGAACAAAAACGCCCCTCGCGCTGCTACAGTGCGCGCTATAACGACAGCATGATCCGGAGAACACCATGTTCGCAGCCCTTAGCCGCCACTTCACCATCGCCCTGGCCGTAGCCGCCGCGCTCACGCTGTCCGGCTGCGGTTACAACGATTTCCAGCGCCTCGACGAACAGACGAAATCCGCCTGGGCCGAGGTCCTGAACCAGTACCAGCGTCGCGCCGACCTGATCCCCAACCTGGTGGAGACGGTCAAGGGCGAGGCGAACTTCGAGCAGGAGACCCTGAGCCGCGTGATCGAGGCGCGTTCGCGTGCGACCGCGATCCAGGTCACACCCGAGATGCTCGACGACCCGCAGGCGATGGAGCGCTTCCAGCAGGCACAAGGGCAACTCGGCAGCGCCCTGTCGCGCCTGCTCGCCGTGTCCGAGAACTACCCCAACCTGAGGGCCAACCAGGGCTTCCAGGATCTGCGCGTGCAGCTCGAAGGCACCGAGAACCGCGTCACCGTGGCCCGCAACCGCTACATCGAGTCCGTGCAGGCCTACAACGTGCTCACGCGCAGCTTCCCGAGCAACCTCACGGCGATGATCTTCAGCTACAAGCCGAAGGCCGGTTTCACCGTCGCCAATGAAGCCGAGATCTCCGCGCCGCCGCGGGTGGATTTCGGCACTCAGGACAAGCGCTGACGCCCGCATGTCGCCAAGCCCTTCGATCCCGTGCCGCGCGGCTTGCAGTCGCCCGCCCGGCGGAAGCGCGTTTGCCCGCGAAAGGCGCGCTGACGCCAGGCGGCGCGTAGCAGGCTTTCCCGTGCGCCCCCTGCTCGCCACCGCCCTGCTGAGGGTGCTGATCGCCTGGCTGCTCGCGTTGTCTGCTGCCCTGTTCGCTCCCCCGCTGCTCGCCCAAGCACTCCAGGCGGTGCCGGCGTTGACGGCCCGCGTCATCGATCGCAGCGGCACCTTGAGCGCCCCTCAACAGCAGGCGCTGGAAGACAAGCTGGCCGCATTCGAAGCGGCACACGGCAGCCAGATCGTCGTCCTGCTGGTGCCCACCACCCAGCCCGAGGACATCGCCGCCTTCGCCTTTCGCGTCGCGGACGCCTGGAAGATCGGGCGCCGCGAAGTGGGCGACGGCATCCTGCTCGTCGTGGCCAAGGAAGATCGCAAGGTTCGCATCGAGGTCGCGCGTACTCTCGAAGGCGCGGTACCGGACCTCGCCGCCTGGCGCATCATCGACGGCATCATCACGCCCGCCTTCCGGCGCGGCGACTTTGCAGGCGGACTGGATGCCGGTGTGGACGGGCTCATGGCGCTGGTTCGTGGCGAAGAACTCCCCGCTCCCGCGCAAGGCCGAGCGCAGGATGCAGGCATGAACCTGGAGGATCTCGGCGCCCTGCTTTTCGTTGCCGTACCCATGCTCGGCGCCGTACTCATCGGCGTGCTCGGTCGCAAGCCCGGCTCGCTGCTCACCGGAGGCCTCACCGGATTGATCGTGCATGTGCTGACCGCCAGTCTGCTGCTCGCCGTCGTCGGCGGCGTGCTCGCGGTCGTGTTCGTGCTGGCGCTTGGCGTCGGCAGCAGCGGCCGCGGCGGACCACCACACCGCGGCAGTGGGCCGATCATCGGCGGCGGTGGCTTCGGCGGGCTGGGCGGCCGCGGCGGCCTTGGGGGGCGCAGTGGCGGCGGGGGCTTCCGCTCCGGCGGTGGCGGCAGCTTCGGCGGCGGCGGCGCATCCGGAGGATGGTGATGAAGCTGCTGCTGCGATGTCTGCGCCACCTCTGGCTCGACGCCGATGATGCACGTCACGCACTCGGCGAAGCGGGCATCGGACGACTCGAGGCTCGCGTGCGCGCGAGCGAGCAGGAACACACCGGCCAGATCTGCCTGTGCGTCGAGGCCAGCCTCCCCCCCAGCTACCTTTGGCGACACGTCGCGCGTGGCGAATCGATCGAGGACGTGATGCGCGACCGTGCGGTCACGCTCTTTGGCAAGCAACGCGTCTGGGATACGGAATACAACAACGGCGTACTCGTGTACCTGCTGCTTGCCGAACATCGCATCGAGATCGTCGCCGACCGTGCGCTTGCCCGGTGCACGGACGAGGCGCACTGGCACACCCTCGTCGAGCGCGTCGCCCAGGCCTGCCGCGCCGGGCACATCGAGGAAGGGCTGAGCACTGCCGTGGATGTCGTGGGCGCAGCGCTGGCCGAGCATTTCCCCTGCGCTCACGAAGACGGGGTGACCTCCCGCGCCGACCCGGGACTACCTGACCGGCCAACGATCCGCTGAGCGAATACGCTGTCGCCATGCGCAGTGCGGCAACTGTGCAGCCGCACTGCGACACAGTTGCGTCCAGTCGACCTGTGTCCGTCATTCCGGTCAGGCGCCCGATGGGACCTATGCTATTGTAAAGGTGAGACGGCATTTCGCTGAACGCATCGTTGTGCAGGACTGCATGAACCTTGCAGCGCGACCGCCGGCTCGGAACAAACCAGACAATCATTGAATGCGAGTGGAGAGGACCCTATGGCCAGCAAGCAAGAACAGATGAACGAACTTCAGAAGAAGAACCTGGAGGCTGCGATGCGGCTGGCTCAGCTGTCGATCGAGAATTCGCAGCGCATCATGGAAATCCAGGTCACGACCGCGAAGCGCCTGTTCGAGGAAGGCGTTCAGAACGCGAAGGCGCTGTCCAGCGCCAAGGATCCGAAGGGTCTGATGGAGTTGCGCACGAATTACGCGCAGAGCACCACCGAGCAGATGCTCGCATGTGCCCGTCAGATCGCCGAGATCACCGCCGCGACCCAGGCCGAAGTCGGCAAGCTGGTTGGCGAGCAATTGACCAGCGGCAGCACCGACATGTTCGAAGCCATGCAGAAGATGTTCAAGGGCATGCCGATCTCCGACCAGAACGCGCTGGGCGCGATGCAGACTGCAATGGACACCACCCGTGCAGCCTTCGAGCAGATGACGCGTGCTTCGACCGAGGCCTTTCAGGCCATGACGCAGCAGGGTACGCAGGGCCGTCGCTGAGCCGGTCCGTCGCTGAGCCCGCAGGGCTCACACGCGAACGGCGCCGCAAGGCGCCGTTCCGCGTTTACCGGTCCGCTGCACGTGCCAGCCGATCGCCGTGCTCAGCGCCGGCGCTCGATCTCCTCCCAGCTTTCGACGCCTGCATCGGTCGCCGCATCTTCCGCCCAGCGTGCTGCAGCCGAATCATCGGCTTCGCGTGCATCGACCCAGCGCGCACCGTCCGGCGTTTCCTCGCGCTTCCAGAACGGCGCGCGCGTCTTGAGATAATCCATGATGAACTCGCAGGCAGCGAACGCATCACCACGATGGCTGCTCGCCACACCGACGAAGACAATGCGATCGGTGGGCTCAAGCCGGCCGTAGCGGTGAATCACCCGCACGCCAAGCAGCGACCAGCGCACCTTCGCCTGCGCCACGATATCCACCAGCGAGCGTTCGGTCATGCCCGGATAGTGCTCCAGCGTCATCGCCTGCACACCGCTGCCATCGTTCACGTCGCGCACCAGACCAACAAAACTGGCCACCGCGCCGACGTCGCTGCGGCCGGCGCTCAGTGCACCGATCTCGGCACCAACGTCGAAATCGGTCTCCTGGACACTCACCTCGGAACGCATCTCCATGGCTCAGCCCCCGGTAACGGGCGGGAAGAAAGCGACCTCGTCGCCAGCCGAAACCGCCGCGTCCGCGCCGACCATGCATTGATTGAGCGCGGCGCGAACGTTGCGCCCCGTCGCGAGGGCCTGCCAGCCTTCGCCGCGGCCAGTCAGATGGGCGCGCAAGGCCCCCACCGTGGTCACCTCGTCCGGCAATTCGAGCTCTTCACCCGATCGCCCCACTGCCTCACGCAGGCTTGCAAAGTAAAGCACCTTCACCTTCGTCGTCATCGCTCGGTCATCCGTATTCGATTCTTTGGGCACGAAGCCACGATCATGCTCAATACAGCAGATCGCCATAGGGCAGGAAGCGCACCGCCTCGCCGCGGGCGATCGCCGTGTCGGCCGGGATGTCGACCAGACCATTGGCCCACACCGTGGAGTTGAGCGCAGCCGAGCCCTGGTTGGCGAACAACTCCACCCCACCCTGC
Source organism: Thauera sp. (assembly GCF_034003485.1). Lineage (GTDB taxonomy): Bacteria > Pseudomonadota > Gammaproteobacteria > Burkholderiales > Rhodocyclaceae > Thauera. The sequence goes on along the minus strand of NZ_JAVEYL010000003.1, from coordinate 119,729 downwards.
GCGTTCATGCGTGCGCGCAGGAACTCCCGGCGACGGTCGGGCCGGGGCCAGTCGAAGTCGGCCCGCAGCATCAGCGACGCCGGCGCCACCTCGCGCACGCCCTGGGTGGCGAGCAGGAAGGGGCGCACCATCATCAGGAAGGTCACGAAGCTCGACACCGGGTTGCCCGGCAGGCCAATGAAGGCGGCGCCATGCACGTGGCCGTAAGCCAGCGGTTTGCCGGGCTTCATCGCAATCTTCCACATGTCGAGGCTGCCTTCGGCCTCTACCGCGGGCTTGACGTGGTCTTCCTCGCCCACCGAGACACCGCCGCTGGTGAGGATGAGGTCATGGCCCTCGGCCGCACGGCGCAGCACCTCGCGGGTGGCGTCCAGGCGGTCGGGCACGATGCCGAAATCCTCGACCTCGCAGCCGAGCGCGGCGAGCAGGCCGCGCAGCATGAAGCGGTTGGAGTTGTAGATGCCGCCCGGCGGCAGCGGCGCGCCCGGCATCACGAGTTCGGAACCGGTGGAGAACACCGCCACCTTGACCCGTCGCAGCACGGGCAACTGGGCCAGACCGACCGAGGCCGCCAGTGCCACAGCCTGCGGCGTCAGGCGCAGGCCCGCGGGCAGGATCAGGTCACCCACGGCAATGTCCTCGCCCATCCTGCGCACCGCCTCACCGAGGCGCGGCACGGTGTTGACGATGACATCGTCGCCGTCGTACTCGCACAGCTCCTGCATCACCACGCTATCCGCGCCCGGCGGTAGTGGCGCGCCGGTGAAGATGCGCGCGGCGGTGCCGGGCGCGAGTTCGTGGCCGACGTTTCCGGCGGGGATGCGCTGGCTCACCGGCAGGCGGGTGCCGGCCACGGGGACGTCGGCTGCGCGCAGCGCGTAACCGTCCATGCCCGAGTTGTCCATCGGCGGCTGGTTGATCGTGGAGTGCTGCGCCACGGCGAGCACGCGGCCGGCGGCGAACATCGTGTCGACCTGCTCGATCTCGCGTACCGGGCGGACGAAGCCGAGCAGCTTCTCGTAGGCTTCGTCGAAGGAAAGCATGTTGGCGTTCATCGGGTCTTCAGATAATCGAGGATGAAATCGGCTACGGCGCCGGGCTCGTTGAGCGGCAGGCACGGCAGCGGGCAGTCGAGCTCGGCAGCGTCGCCGGCATCCGTGGCAACCGCGACCACGTGCGGGTTTTCCGGCCACAGCGGCGGCTTGCCGTGCGACCGGCGGTGGATTTCGATCTTGGGCACGGCGGCGGCCTTGTAGCCTTCGATCAGCACCAGGTCGCAGGGTTCGAGCAGGCGGAGTTGATCTTCCAGCGTCGGCTCGGGCGCGCCGCGCAGTTCGTGCATCAGCACCCAGCGGTCGTTGGACAGCATCAGCACCTGGGTGGCGCCGGCCTCGCGGTGGCGCCAGGAGTCCTTGCCGGGCTTGTCGAGATCGAAACCGTGGTGAGCGTGCTTGATCACCGACACGCGCAGACCGCGCGCGGTGAACACGGGGATCAACTTTTCCACCAGGGTGGTCTTGCCAGAGCCGGACCAGCCGGCGAAACCGAAAACGTTCATCGAAAGGCCGCAGTCGGGTTGGAGATGCGTGACCCGAGAGGATACAACAGACCGCCCTCAGGCGCCCTGCCGCGGCGGCGGAAGGCTCTCCAGGAAGGCCACTGCATCTGCCTCCGCGCGCGTGCGCCGCATCGGCGGCAGGCTGCGCCAGACGACCTTGCCGTAGGACTTCTCGATCATGCGCGGGTCGCAGATGCACAGCACGCCGCGGTCGCGCTCACTGCGGATCAGGCGTCCGGCACCCTGCTTCATGTTGATCACCGTCTTCGGCAACTGGTGATGCACGAAGGGGCTCAGGCCCTGCTTCTGCATGTGCTCGACGCGCGCAGCCAGCACCGGGTCGTCAGGCGGCGCGAATGGCAGCTTGTCGATCACCACCAGCGACAGCGCATCGCCGGGCACGTCCACCCCCTCCCAGAAGCTCTGGCTCGCTACCAGCACCGCGTTGCCCAGGCGCCGGAAGCGTTCCAGAAGTTCGGTGCGCGAGCCCTCACCCTGGAGCAGCACTGGCAGGTCGTCGCCACTTTGCTGCAGGCCGTCGAGGATGAGTTCGTGGATACGGCGCATTGCGCGCAGGGAAGTACACAGGACGAAGGCGCGTCCGCGCGCCGCGCGGATCAACGGCAGCGCGACCTTTGCCACGCGCTCGATGTAATCGGGTGAGTTGGGGTCGGGCATGCCGGCGGGCGCATACAACAGCGCCTGCTCGGCGTAGTCGAAGGGGCTGCCCCACACCGCGGTGAGCGGTGGAGGGTCCATCCATGCCAGGCCCAGCTCGCGGCAATAATGACCAAAGTCGGCCTTGCCCACGGCGAGCGTGGCGGACGTAAACACCCACGCCCGCGGATGGCCTTCGAGCTGACGCTTGAACACGTCCGACACATGCAGCGGCGTGGCGTTGAGCGCCAGCGACTGGGAAAAGACCTCGACCCAGCGGATGAGATCCTTCGCGTCCGGGTTACGCCAGCTCGCGAGGCGCTCGGCCATCTCCTCGGTGCGGCGCAGGCAGTTGCCGAGGCCCTCGGAACGTTCGGCCTGGGTGTCGAGCACGGCCTGGAAGTCGGCGAGCACCTTTTCCAGCGCCTCGACCATGGCGTCGAAGTTCTCGCGCTCGGCGGCCTGCGCGGCGGAGATCCGCGCGCTCTCGGCACCGAACACCAGGCGCAGGTCGCGCGCCGCCTTTTCGAGGTTGCGGGTCTGGTCGATCATCGCCACGCAGTCGCGCGCCGCGGCCACCGTCTCGGAGCGCGTGTCACGCGCGAGCTCCAGCACCTGCGCGGTGGACACGCTTTCGCCGAAGAACAGGCTCGCGGTCTCGGGCAACTGGTGCGCCTCGTCGAAGATCACCGCGTTGCACGCCGGCAGCAGCTCGCCCATGCCCTCGTCGCGCAGCATCACGTCGGCGAAGAACAGATGGTGATTGACCACCACCACGTCGGCGTCCATCGCGTTGCGCCGCGCCTGCATCACGAAGCACTCTTCCTTGTTCGGGCAGTCCTGGCCGAGGCAGTTGTCACGCGTCGAGGTGGCGGCGATCCAGGCCATCGAGTCCTCGCGCACATCGGTGCATTCGGCCTTGTCGCCGGTCTGCGTGACCTGGGCGAAGCGGGCGATCGCACGCAGGTCGGCGGCGTCCTGCGCGGTGAGGAAGCGACCGTCGCGCGCGTTGCGCTCGAGGTGGTAGTGGCAGACGTAGTTGGCGCGGCCCTTCAACAGCGCGATCGTGACCGGCACCTTGAGTGCTGCGCGCACGGTGGGCAGGTCGCGGTTGAAGAGCTGGTCCTGCAGCGTCTTGGTGCCCGTCGAGATGATGACCTTGCCGCCAGCCAGCAGCGCCGGCACCAGATACGCGAAGGTCTTGCCGGTACCGGTCCCCGCCTCCGCCACCAGCACGCGGTTCTCGCGCAGCGCCGCAGCGATCTTCTGCGCCATCTCGATCTGCTGCGGACGGGCGCGGAAGCCGGGAATCGCGGTGGCGAGCGGGCCGTCGGCGGCGAAGATCGGAGTGGGGTCGGACATCGACTCTGAAAACTCGTTGAAACCGTGGAGTATAGCGCCCCAAGCCTCGCTGGCGGCGCTCCGCGAACCAGTTGTTTGTCATAGCAGACAAGCACGCTGAGAAAGATCTTCACACCGCAGTCACGGACCTGAAACCTGCACTCGGGACAATCCAGCCTCCCCTTCAGCCAACCGATCCACGGAGCCCGTAATGAGTCAGTTCGACCTCGACGACCTGCCCAGCAACCTTTCCGACAACGAGCACTTCCAACAAGTCGTGGACCGCGTGGTGTCGCGCCGCGGCTTCCTGAAGAGTGGGCTCGGCCTCGGCGCCGCCGCCTTCCTCGCTGCGCCGCTCGCCGCCCAGGCCGCGCAGCACGCGCACCAGCATATGGGTGCCGGCTTCGGCAACAACGGTCCCCGCAAGGCACCGAAGATCGGCTTCGCGCCGGTTGCCATCTCCGAGGGAGACGCCATCGTCGTTCCGCCGGGCTACAGCGCGCAGACTTTCGCGCCGTGGGGCGATCCGTTGTTCACCGACTCGCCGATGTGGAAGCCGGACGGCACCAACACCGGCGCCGACCAGGCCCGCCAGATCGGTGACAACCACGACGGCATGCACTTCTTCCCGATTCACGGGAAGTCGAGCCAGGAAGGCCTGCTGGTGATGAACCACGAGTACACCAACTACGAGTACCTGTTCGGTGCCGAGTTCATGGAACCGTGGACCGCCGACAAGGTGCTCAAGGCGCAGAACGCGCACGGTGTCTCGGTCATCCACGTTCGCCAGCACCGCAACAAGTGGGAGATCGTCCTCAACTCCAAATACAACCGTCGCATCACCGGCAACACGCCGATGCAGATCAGCGGCCCGGCCGCCGGCCACGCCCTGATGAAGACCAAGGCCGATCCCACTGGTACGCGCGTGCTCGGCACGCTGAACAATTGCGCCAACGGCTTCACGCCCTGGGGCACCTACCTGACCTGTGAAGAGAACTTCAACGGCTACTTCGGCACCGCCAGTGGTGTGGATGGCCGCGACGACGTAATGCGGCGCTACGGCATCAGCGCCCGCGGCACCGGCTATCGCTGGGAAGAGTTTGACGATCGCTTCGACTACGCCAAGGAGCCGAATGAGTCGAACCGTTTCGGCTGGGTGGTTGAGATCGATCCCTTCGATCCGACCTCGATGCCGGTCAAGCGCACCGCGCTCGGCCGCATCAAGCACGAGAACTGCGCCTACGCCCTCACCGCCGACCGTCGCATCGTCGTGTACACGGGTGACGACCAGGTCAACGACTACATCTACAAGTTCGTATCCGACGGTCGCTTCGTGCCAGGCAAGGATGCCGCCAACCGCCGTCTGCTCGACCACGGCAAGCTCTACGTGGCCAGGTTCGGCAACGGCGCGACCGCCGGCGACTTCATGGGGACCGGCGAGTGGGTGTTGCTCGACAAGCAGGCCAATCCGGTCCTGGCTGCCGACGCCCGCTTCGCCGACCAGGCCGAGGTGCTGATCAAGACACGCCTCGCCGCCGACGCGGTCGGCGCGACCAAGATGGACCGCCCCGAATGGATTGCGGTGCACCCGGGGACCAACGAGGTCTACTGCGCGCTGACGAACAACAGCGGCCGCAGCGCAGGCGCCATCGATGATGCGAACCCGCGCGCCCAAAACCGCTTCGGCCAGATCGTGCGCTGGCGCGAAGGCGGCAACGACGCTGGGGCGCTCAGCTTCGAGTGGGATCTGTTCGTGATCGCCGGCAACCCGAACGTGTATGCGCCGGGCGACCTCAATGCCGGCTCGTCGGCCATCGACACGTCGAACACCTTCAACAGCCCGGACGGCATCGGTTTCGACGCCGATGGCCGGCTGTGGATCCAGACCGACGGCAACTTCAGCAACACCGGGGTTTACGCCGGCCAGGGCAACAACCAGATGCTGTGCGCGGACCCCGCGACCGGCGAGATCCGCCGCTTCCTCGTCGGCCCGTCGGGTTGCGAGATCACCGGCCTCACCTTCACCCCGGACGGCAAGACGATGTTCATCAACGTCCAGCACCCCGGCGAAGTCGGCAGTCACCCCAAGCGCCCGACCCCGCCGGCGGGCACGTCGATGGACGATTACATTGCGGCCAACCCGCTGGCGTTCAGCCAATGGCCGGATGCGAGCGGTGGCCGCCCGCGCTCGGCCACCGTCATCGTCACCAAGAACGACGGCGGCGTGATCGGCACCTGACGAACGGCATCAGCCGCGCAGCCCGCATAGTCCCGTCAGGCGCTGTGCGGGACCTGCCGGTCGCAAGACCATCGAGCCTGCCCCGGAGTCACGTCCGTGGCAGGCTCGAATTCTTTACGCTGCGCTCGGCTTCTCGTCGCTCGATTTCCCTTCGCCGGTGATTTCCAGAGCCTCCCCGGCTGCGCGCACATTGCCGCCGTCGGCGCCGAGCAGCTTCAGGTAAGCCGGTGGCGCCTTGCCCTGCTTGTCCTCACCGAAGTAGAGCGTCATGTGCGGGAACGGAATCTCGATGCCAGCCGCATCGAAGTGGCGTTTCACCAGGCGATTGTAGGCCCGACCGACCGGGAACTGCGAGCCCGCAAGCGTCTTGATCCGCACCCGCAGATTGACCGAGCTATCCGCAAGTGCAGTGACACCATGCACCTCGAGTTCGTCGCTGAGAATCTGAGCACGCAGCGCCGGATCCTGCAGCAGTTCATCGAACGCCCCCCGCAGATGCTCGATCGCCTCGTCGGTGTCCTCCCGATAGCCGATCCCGTACTCACCGACGTGGTAGGCGAAGTCGCGGTTGTAGTTCGACACCGTGTCGACCGAAGAAAACGGTAGCAGGTGATACGTCCCGGAGAGGTCGCGCAAGCCGAGCGAGCGGATCGTCATCCGTTCTACCGTGCCGGTGATGCCGCCCGCGGTGACGGCATCGCCAACGTCGATCGCGCGCTCGAGCTGGATGAACACACCGGTGATCACGTCCTGAACAAGCTTCTGCGCGCCGAAGCCGATCGCCAGGCCGAGCACGCCGGCTCCGGCCAGCAGCGGTGCGATGTTGATGCCGATCTCGGCCAGCACCACCATTGAAGTCACCACCACGAGCGCAATGGCCACCGCGTTGCGAAAGATGGTGAGCAGCGTGCGCGCACGCGGATTGGGCGTGGCGCCGGCTTCAGGGTTGAGGCGGAACTCGATCCAGCTCGCGATCACCAGCCACACCAACAAGGCGAGTACGACGATCAGCGCCACCGAAAGCAGGCGGCCGATCATGCCCGCCCCTGCATCCGATGCCACCCAGGCCCCCAGATCGAAGGGCGTCCACGCGTCGACGATGAAGGCAAGCACGACCGCAAGGATGACGAAGCGCGCGAGCTTGAGCGCAGTCGGCACATAGGCGTTGAGTCGGGCCTCGAGCAGCGGGAACTTCGCACGCAACTCGTCGCCGATGCGGATCCGGCGCAGGATGACCTGCGTCAGTAGCGCGGCCAGTGCAATGCCCACCACCACCGCAACGATCGTCTGTCCGGTCGCCGCCAGCATGAACGGAAGCGCTTCCTCCGGATACAGGATGGAGGTGACCAGGATGGCGACGAGATAGATGATCGCGACCACATGCCAGATACGCGCTCCGATCGCGAGGCTGACGCGCGCAAACGGCGAGGCCATGCGCTCGCCCAGCGCCTCTAGCGCGGCACCGGTGCGCACCCGGTTCTGCATCACGATCACCGCCGCCCGCAGCAGCGCGGCGAGCATGATGACGATCGCGACCGCACGCCCCAGCTCGGCGGTGACGAAATGGTTGATCAGCGGCACCGCAAGCAGCAGGCCATAGCCGAGGAAGAACACCATGCGCGAGGCCCATGCATACCAGTAGGCCGTTTCCTCGGACGACACGGGCAGCACGCGCAGGTGCTCACCATAGCGCGAGAACACAAGCCGCAACACGGCGCGCAGCGATTCCACGACCAGGAAGGCATTGAGGAAAAGCGACTCCTGGGGGCGCAGCTCGCCGGCGGTGCCGAGCAGGAACAATGCGAACGCATACCCAACCGCACCGGCAAGCGCAATCGTCGCCACGTCGGTCAGTGCAGCACCCGCAACCGCGAGCCCGCGCCGGACCCAGATGACGGCACGCGGGCCACCGGACGCAGCGGCGGAGCGATCCAGCGTGCGGAAGATGAAACCGGCGCCGATGTACAAGAGGCGGAACGCGACCAGCGTCACCACGACCAGGGCCGCAAACTCCCCCACCAGCCAGAGCAGCGCCTGCGGGTCGGCGCTCAGCAGCCGAGCCCATGCATCGCCGACCGATTCGACCGCGTTGCGCGTCTCGCGCACCGTGCCCTGCGCCACGCGCTGGGAAAAGTCGGCAACGCGCGCGGCGACCGACGGGTCGGGCGCCGCGGTGGCGAGGGCGTCTGCGCTGACATTGTCGCCCAGCTTGCGCAGTTGCTCGACGAGCGCGGCGCGAGCTGCCTCATCCTCGAGCAGGTCGGCGAGGCGTTGGTGACCGGCCTCGCCGGAGGCGGTCTGAACCGCGGGTTCGGCGGCGAGCGCGGATGATGGAAAGAGGCCTGCGAGCAGAAGCGCAAATACAAACGCGCGGCAGGCCATGAGCATGTGCGTCATGGCGGGGCTCCTGGAGTGGGGATGGTCGGGGTTCGGCACCGCCAGGGGGTGCCGAGGCCGCACGATGTCCCCGCAGCGGGAGACGCCTGGCTCGCCTGCCTCGTTCTAGCCCGGGAGGTCAGCGCAAGTGGCGTGCGGCCGATTAGTTTTGCGCAATTGTATCATGCTCGACAGATAGCCCCTCCCGCACGCCACCGTACGCCCGCGCGACGCGCACCGGATGCTCACTCGGTGCGATGCGCTTCCGCAAGATAGTCGCGCGTGCGCATCTCCATCAAGCGGCTGACCGTGCGCACGAATTCGTGCGCGTTGTGGCCTTCGGTATAGAGGTCGTAGGCATCGACGGCCGCGCTCATGATCAGCTTCACCCGGTGGTCGTAGAGCACGTCGATGAGCCAGGTGAAGCGGCGCGCCTCCGACGCATTGGCAACCAGCATCTTCGGTACGGCGGAGAGGATCACCGTGTGATGCTCGCGGGCGATCTCCAGATAATCGTTCTGCGAACGCGGGCCGCCACACAGCGTCACGAAGTCGAACCAGATCACCCCCGGTGCCTGGCGTACCACCGGCAGGCTGCGGCCGAGCACCTCGACTGCCCCGCCCCGCCCCTCGCTCGCCGCGAGGCGGCGGAAGTCTTCGGCCATCTTGCGCTCGGCGCCCTCATCATGCGGGACGAGGTACATCTCCATGTTCTCAAGGGTGCGCAGCCGGTAGTCGGTGCCGTCGTCCACCTCGATGACGTCGAAGCGCTGCTTGATCATCTCGATCGTGGGCAGGAAGTTGATGCGCATCAGGCCGTTCGGATACAGGCCGTCGGGCGGGTAGTTCGAGGTCATCACGAAGATCACGCCGCGCGCGAACAGCGCATCGAGCAAGCGGCCGAGGATCATCGCGTCGGCGATGTCGGAGACGTGAAACTCGTCGAAGCACAGCATCCGGGTGTGGCGGGCGATGCGGTCGGCCACCTTCTGCAGCGGATCGGGTTCGTGGTTATGGTCCTTGAGGTCGTTCTGTACTTCCTGCATGAAGGCGTGGAAGTGCACCCGACGCTTGCGCTTGTAGGGCACGGCGTCGTAAAAACAGTCCATCAGGAAGCTCTTGCCTCGCCCCACGCCGCCCCAGAAATAGACGCTGCGCGGCATCTTCGGTTTGTTGAAAAGCTGCTTGATCTTGCTGCCCTGGCGAGCCGCCTTGAAGCCAACGAGTTCCGTATAGAGCCCCTGAAGCCGCTGCGCGGCTGCGCGCTGCGCGGGGTCTGACTTGAACCCGCGCGTCCTGAGCTGGTTCTCGTAGGCGTCGATCATCCCGTGTTCGGGAACGTTGAGAGTGCGATGCGGCATGGTGTCAGGCGAACGAAACGGATTGATGGCTCGGCGCCCCGAATGGGTCAGGGCCACTTACGCGCGCCGGGCAAGAAGCGCGGAACGGATGCAGAAAAAACAGACGGCAGGGTAGACGGAAAAAGGGTGAGTGGCGAGGACCGGCCCCGCGCAGCTCACCCTCCCGTGCATCAGTACCCGATCAGAAGTGCAACGGGCGCTTGTCGCAGGCGAGCGCAGCCTCGTGCACCACTTCCGAGAGCGTCGGATGGGCGTGGCAGATGCGCGCCAGGTCTTCGGAGCAGCCGGCGAACTCCATCGCCACCACCGCTTCCGAGATCAGCTCGGAGGCATTGGCGCCGATGATGTGCACGCCGAGGATGCGGTCGGTGCTGGCGTCCGCCAGCATCTTGACGAAGCCGGTCGGGTCGCCCATGCCGAGCGCACGGCCGTTGGCCATGAACGGGATCTTGCCGACCTTGTAGGCCACACCGGCGGCCTTCAACTGCTGCTCGGTCTTGCCGACCCAGGCAATCTCCGGGCTGGTGTAGATCACCCAGGGTACGGTGTCGAAGTTGCAGTGCCCCGCCTGGCCAGCCATCAGCTCGGCGACCATGACCGCTTCTTCCATCGCCTTGTGCGCCAGCATCGGACCACGCACCACGTCGCCCACCGCCCACACGCCGGGCAGGTTGGTCTTGCAGTGGTCGTCGACCTCGATCATGCCGCGCTCGGTGATCTTCAGTCCCACCGCTTCGGCGTTAAGGCCTTCGGTGTTGGGCACGCGGCCAACCGACACGATCAGGCGATCAGCTTCCAGCTTCTGATCTGCGCCGTCCTTGTCCTTGTAGTTGATCGTCACACCCTTCTTGCCGATCTTGACCTCGCCGATCTGCACCCCGAGGTTGATCTTGAGGCCCTGCTTGGTGAACACCTTGAGCGCCTCCTTTGCCACATCCTGATCGGCAGCGGCAAGGAAGTCGGGCATGGCTTCGAGCACGGTGACGTCCGCACCCACGCGGCGCCACACCGAGCCCATCTCCAGGCCGATGACGCCCGCGCCGATCACGGCGAGCTTCTTCGGCACCGCGTCGATGTCGAGCGCGCCGACGTTGTCACACACGATCTTGTTGTCGACCGGGATGCCCGGCAGGTGGCGCGGCGACGATCCGGTGGCGACGATGACCTGCTTGGCGACGACGAGCTCGTCACCCACCTTGACGTGCCAACCTGCGTCGCCCTTGCCGGCGAAAGCACCATGGCCGTTGAGCAAGGTCACCTTGTTCTTCTTGAACAAGCCCTTGATGCCCCCGGTGAGCTGGTCGACGATGCCCGACTTGCGCGCAATCATCTTTGCAACGTCGATCTTCGGCGTACCCACGCTGATGCCCTGGCTCTCGAAGCTGTGACCCGCTTCTTCGAACAGGTGCGAGGTATGCAGCAGCGCCTTGGACGGGATGCAACCGACGTTCAGGCAGGTGCCGCCGAGGCGCGGCTCGCCCTTGGGGTCGGCATAGGGGTTGGATTCGCAGCATGCGGTCTTGAAGCCGAGTTGCGCGGCACGGATGGCTGCGACATAGCCGCCGGGGCCACCGCCGATGACGAGGACGTCGAATTCTTTGGACATAAATCTCTCCCTACGGAAAAACGGGGCGCTGCCCCGCCGCGCAGGTCTTCACCTGGCAGCGTGACGCGCCCCTGTTCGTTGTGATCAGACGTCGAGGATCAGGCGAGCGGGATCTTCCAGCGCTTCCTTCATCGTCACCAGGCCCAGCACCGCCTCGCGACCGTCGATGATGCGGTGGTCGTAAGACATGGCCAGATAGTTGATGGGACGCACGACGACCTGGCCGTTCTCGACCACGGCGCGATCCTTGGTGGCATGGATGCCGAGGATGGCAGACTGCGGCGGGTTGATGATCGGCGTCGACATCATCGAGCCGAACACGCCCCCGTTGGAGATCGAGAACGTGCCGCCCGACAGGTCCTCCAGCGACAGCTTGCCGTCCTTGGCCTTCTGGCCGAACTCGGCGATCTTGAGCTCGATCTCGGCAATCGACATGGACTCGGCGTTGCGCAGGATGGGCACCACCAGACCGCGCGGCGAACCCACCGCGATGCCGATGTCGATGTAGCCGTGATAGACGATATCGTTGCCATCGACCGATGCGTTCAGGATCGGGAACTTCTTCAGCGCGGCCACCGCGGCCTTGACGAAGAAGCCCATGAAGCCCAGACGCACGCCGTGCGCCTTCTCGAACTTGTCGCCGTACTGCTTGCGCAGCGCCATGACGGGGGCCATGTTCACTTCGTTGAACGTCGTGAGGATGGCATTCTCGTTCTTCGACTGCAGCAGGCGCTCGGCGATGCGGGCGCGCAGTCGCGTCATCGGCACGCGTTCTTCGGCGCGATCGCCGGTAGCGACCACTGCCGCAGGTGCGGCAGCAGCGGCAGCCTTGGGCTGGGCAGCGACGGCATCTTCCTTGGTCACGCGACCGCCACGTCCCGACCCGGCGACGTCACCGGCAGCGACACCTTTTTCGTCGAGGATCTTGCGCGCTGCCGGGCTGGCTGCACCGGCCGCACTCGAGGCGACGGCGGCGGGCGGCGGGGTGACGGCCTGAACCGGCTCAACCACCGGACCGCCAGCAGCGGCAGTAGCCTCGGTGTCGATCTGTGCGATCAATTCACCCGAGGTCACGGTGTCGCCATCGGTCTTGATGATCTTGACCAGCACACCGGCGGCCGGCGCCGGCGTCTCGAGGACGACCTTGTCGGTTTCGATGTCGATCAGGTTTTCGTCACGCGCAACGGCGTCGCCTTCCTTCTTGTGCCACGACACCAGCGTCGCTTCGGACACGGACTCGGACAGCTGCGGTACTTTAACTTCGATAAGCATGAATTCTCTCCCAAGGTACTGTATTAGTTAGGGGATTGCGGCGTCGCGTCCTGGATCGGACCGAAAGCGTTTTCGAGGATGTCCTTCTGCTGCTGGTTATGCTTTGCGTAATACCCCACTGCAGGCGAGGCCGATGCCGGACGGCTCACGAGCAACAGCTTGCGCTTGGTGCCCAGCACATTGACGAGATGCTGACGCGAGGCGAGCCAGTACCACGCGCCCTGGTTGCGGGGCTCTTCCTGGCACCAGACAACTTCCTTGGCGTTCGGGAACTGCGCGATCGCCTTGCCAAACGCATCGGCCGGGAACGGATACAACTGCTCCACACGAACCAGGGCGGTGTCGGTGATGTTGTTCTCGCGGCGGTGCGCCAGCAATTCGTAGTAGATCTTGCCCTGGCACAGGACAACGCGCTTCACCTTCTTCGGATCGAGTTTCTCGACTTCCGGGATCACGGTCTGGAAGCAACCGTTCGCCAGCTCGTCGATCGACGAAATCGCTTCCTTGTGGCGCAGCAGCGACTTCGGCGTGATGATGATCAAGGGCTTGCGCAGACGACGCACCATCTGCCGGCGCAGCAGATGGAAGATCTGTGCCGGCGTGGTCGGCACGCAAATCTGCCAGTTGTTCTCTGCGGCCATGTTCATGAAGCGCTCGGGACGTGCCGAAGAGTGCTCCGGACCCTGGCCTTCATAGCCGTGCGGCAGCATCATGACCAGGCCGGACAGTCGGCCCCACTTGGCCTCGCCAGAGCTGATGAACTGGTCGATCACCACCTGAGCGCCGTTCACGAAGTCACCGAACTGCGCTTCCCACACGACGAGCTCATTGGGCTCAGCAGTCGAATATCCGTATTCGAAAGCCAGCAGGGCCTCTTCGGACAGCACCGAGTCGTAACACTGGAAGCGCGCCTGGCCTTCCTGGATGTGCTCGAGCGGCTTGAACGTGCCCTCGTCCCAGCGCTCACGCTTCTGGTCGTGCAGTGCAGCGTGACGGTGGAAGAAGGTGCCGCGATTGACGTCCTCACCCGAGATACGCACTGCGTAGCCCTGTGCCAGCAAGCTGGCATAAGCGAGATTCTCACCCATGCCCCAGTCGAGCGGCAGTTCGCCACGACCCATCGCAGCGCGATCGTCAATGATCTTCTTGACGCGCGAATGCAGGGCGAACCCTTCGGGCAGCGTGGTGAGCCGTTCGGCCAGACGCTTCACTTCCTGGCCCGGGATGGCGGTATCGGCTGCGTCGGTATATGGCTGCTTGAGGAAGGGCGTCCAGTCCACCGCATGCTGGCGGTTGTGACCGGAGAGCACCGGGTTGTAGAGCAGTTCGCCGCGGTCAAGGTGCTCGCGGTACTCGGCAATCATCTTCTCGGGCTCGTCGGCGGTGATCGAGCCCTCAGCTACCAGGCGATCCGCATACAACTTGCGGGTGCCGGGATGCTTCTGAATGGTGCGGTACATCAGCGGCTGGGTCACCATCGGCTCGTCCTGCTCGTTGTGGCCGAGCTTGCGGAAGCAGATGATGTCGACCACGACGTCTTTCTTGAACTCCTGACGAAACTCGATCGCCAACGCGGTCACGAAGGCCACCGCCTCCGGATCATCACCATTCACATGGAAGATCGGCGCCTCGACCATCTTGAAGATGTCGGTGCAATACAGCGAGGAGCGGTAGTCGCGCGGATCGGAAGTCGTGAAGCCGATCTGGTTGTTGACGACGATGTGCATCGTCCCGCCCGTGCCGTAGCCGCGGGTCTGGGAGAAGTTGAGCATCTCCTGGTTGACACCCTGACCGGCGACAGCAGCGTCACCGTGGATCAGCACCGGCAGCACCTCGCGCTTCTCGATGTCCTTGCGGCGCACCTGGCGCGCGAAAACCGAGCCCGCGACCACCGGGTTGATGATCTCGAGGTGAGACGGGTTGAAGGCCAGCGTCAGGTGCATCGGGCCGCCCGGCGTCATCACGTCGCTGGAGAAGCCCATGTGGTATTTCACGTCGCCCGCCGAAAGATCGGCAGCGGCCTTGCCTTCAAACTCCGAGAACAGCATCGAGGGCGACTTGCCGAGCGTGTTCACGAGCACGTTCAGGCGACCGCGGTGCGCCATCCCGATCACCGTCTCGGCAACCCCCAGGCCACCGGCCACGCGGATGATCTCGTCCATGGCGACGATGGCGGTTTCACCGCCCTCAAGCGAGAACCGCTTCTGACCAACGTACTTGGTGTGCAGGTAACGTTCCAGCGTTTCAGCAGCCGTCGTGCGCTCCAGAATGCGCTTCTTCATTTCGAGCGAGAACTTGGGCGTACCACGTACGCTCTCGAGTCGGCTCTGGATCCAGCGCTTCTGGGCGATGTCGGAGATGTACATGTACTCCGCACCGATCGAGCTGCAGTAGGTCTGGCGCAGGGCTTCGAGGATCTCGCGCAGGCTGGCGTGCTCGGTCGTGAAGCCGTGGAACGAGCCCACGTTGAAGCTCTTCGAAAGGTCGGCTTCGGTGAAGCCGTAATACGACGGCTCGAGTTCGGGGATCTGCGGACGCTCGGTGCGCTTGAGCGGATCGAGGTTCGCCCAGCGGTTGCCCAGGAAGCGGTAGGCGTTGATCAGTTGCAGGACCGAAACCTGCTGCTTGTCCTCACCACCACCCGAAACGATGGTGCGGACCGGGCCACGCTTGGCCATCTGCTCGAAAGCCGCGATGACCGGGCCATGCGCAACGTCGCGCGTGGCCGCACCGGCCTGGCTCTGCAGCTTGTCAAAGTATTCGCGCCATTCGGCAGTCACTGACGCCGGGTCGGCGAGGTAATTTTCGTATTGCTCTTCGATGAACGGCGCGTTCGAGCCGAACAAGTGCGAAGTTTGTTCGAGTTGCTTCATCATGATGAAAGCCACCTGTTATGTGCTTATGTGCCATTGCCCCGCTTGGGGGTGATGCGGTGTTCGGGAACGCCCCGGCGCCTGTCGGAAGGAAAAACGGGATGGCCACGCATGCGCAGCCACCCCGTACACTTCAGAGTCGGCGAAGCCTCCCTCCCCTCTCCATCGTCTCTTACGGACGCTGTCCGAGTGCCGGAACGTCGCGGCGTGCAGTACCAACGTAAAGCTGGCGCGGCCGACCGATCTTGTATTCCGGGTCAGTGATCATTTCTTCCCACTGGGTGATCCAGCCGACCGTACGCGCCAGGGCAAAGATGCAGGTGAACATCGAGGTCGGGATACCGAGTGCCTTCTGCACGATGCCCGAGTAGAAGTCGACGTTCGGGTACAGCTTCTTCTCGACGAAGTACTCGTCTTCGAGCGCGATCTTCTCGAGTTCCTTGGCCAGCTTGAACAGGCGGTCGTTCTCCAGCCCCAGTTCGGCCAGCACGTCGGAGCAGACCTTGCCCATCAGCTTGGCGCGCGGATCGAAGTTCTTGTACACGCGGTGGCCGAAGCCCATCAGCTTGAAGCTGTCGTTCTTGTCCTTCGCGCGCTTGATGTACTCGCCCACGCGCGACACGTCGCCGATTTCCTCGAGCATGTTGAGGCAGGCTTCATTCGCGCCACCGTGCGCCGGACCCCACAGGCAGGCAATACCGGCCGAGATGCAGGCGAACGGGTTGGCGCCCGAGGAACCGGCCAGACGGACGGTCGAGGTCGAGGCGTTCTGCTCGTGGTCGGCGTGCAGGGTGAAGATGACGTCGAGCGCGCGGACGAGCACCGGGTTCGGCTCGTAACGCTCGCACGGCGTCCCGAACATCATGTGCATGAAGTTCGCGGTGTAGTCGAGGTCGTTGCGCGGGTACATGAACGGCTGGCCGCTGTTGTACTTGTAGGCCATCGCAACAATGGTGGGCAGCTTGGCGATCAGGCGGTTGATCGAGATGTTGCGGTGCTCGGCGTCGGAAAAGTCCATCGCCTCGTGATAGAAGGCCGACAGCGCACCGACGACACCCACCATGACCGCCATCGGGTGTGCGTCACGGCGGAAGCCCGAGTAGAACTTGGTCATCTGGTCGTGCACCATCGTGTGGTTCTTGATGGTGCCTTCGAAAGCCGTCTTCTGCTGCGCGTTCGGGAGTTCCCCATTCTTCAGCAGATAGGCAACCTCGAGGAAGTTGCAGTGTTCAGCAAGCTGCTCGATCGGGTAGCCGCGATACAGCAACTCGCCCTTGTCACCATCGATGAAGGTGATCTTCGACTTGCAGCTGGCCGTCGACAGGAAGCCCGAGTCGTAGGTGAAGAGGCCAGTCTTGCCGCCCAGGGTACGGATGTCGATGACATCGTTGCCGTGGGTGCCGGTCATGACCGGAAATTCGACGGACTGGCCATCGACGTTGAGGGTTGCAGTGCGTTCAGTGCTCATAGATCGTCCCTTCTACTTGCCGGTTTAACTGCTTATCGTCGTAATCGAACCGAAAAACACTGCGTCACCCCTGACGCAGCAGCCCGATCATCTCCTTCCAGCGGTCATTTTCACAAGCCTTGCTGCCGTTTACCCACGCCCAGAGATCGTAGTCATCGCAGCTCAGCAGGTCGTCCAGATCCGCCACCTGATCGTCGGTCAGACGATCGAAATGCTTTTCGAGAAAACGCGTGAACACCAGGTCGAGCTCTAGCAGAGCCCGACGGCACTGCCAGCGCACGCGCCCTCTGTTGATCGTCATACGGTCGACCTGCCCTTAGACCGCACGCCGGACCATCATGTCCTTGATCTTGCCAATCGCGCGAGTCGGATTCAGACCCTTCGGACAGACATCGACGCAGTTCATGATGGAGTGGCAGCGGAACAGACGGTACGGATCCTCGAGATTGTCGAGGCGCGCCCCGGTGTCCTGATCGCGAGTGTCGGCCAGGAAGCGGTACGCGGCAAGCAGGCCGGCCGGGCCGACGAACTTGTCCGGGTTCCACCAGAACGACGGGCACGAGGTCGAGCAGCACGCGCACAGGATGCACTCGTACAGCCCGTTGAGTTCCTCACGGTCTTCCGGCGACTGCAGACGCTCACGCTCCGGTGCCGGATCGTTGTTGACCAGGTAGGGCTTGATCGAGTGGTACTGCTTGAAGAACTGCGTCATGTCCACGATCAGGTCGCGGATGACCGGCAAGCCGGGCAACGGACGCAGCGTGATCGGCTCCTGCA
Source organism: Thauera sp. (assembly GCF_034003485.1). GTDB lineage: Bacteria > Pseudomonadota > Gammaproteobacteria > Burkholderiales > Rhodocyclaceae > Thauera. The sequence continues at coordinate 102,201 of NZ_JAVEYL010000003.1, read as the reverse complement.
GGCCCTCCACGTCGGTCAGACACGCCAGGCCATTCTTGCCGTTGATGTTCATCGCATCCGAACCGCACACGCCTTCTCGGCAGGAGCGACGGAACGACATCGAGTCGTCCTTCGCGCGCAGGCGGATCAGCGCATCGAGCAGCTTCTTGTCGGACGGTTCGAGTTCGACCGAGATGTCCTGCATGTAGGGCTTCTCGTCCTTGTCCGGATCGTAGCGGTAGATCTTGAAATGAACGGTACGCTTGCTCATGTGTATTTCTCCCGTGCGCTCAGTAGGAGCGCGTGGCGAGCTTGATCGGCTCGACATCGTCTGACAGCGGCTTGAGATTGACCGGCTTGTAATCGAGGCGATTCCCCTCGCTGTACCAGAGGCTGTGCTTCAGCCAGTTGGCATCATCCCGCCCGTTCGGATTTGCCGCCGTATCCGGCGCGTCGTCGCGGACGTGGGCGCCACGCGACTCCTTGCGGGCCTCGGCCGACACCATGGTGGCGCGCGCAACTTCGATCAGGTTGTCGAGCTCCAGCGCTTCCATGCGGGCCACGTTCCAGACCTTGGACTTGTCCGCAATCTCGGTACGCTTGGCGCGCTCGGCGACCTCGCCGATCTTCTGCACGCCTTCCTTGAGCAGATTGTCGAAGCGGAACACGCCCGCATGCTTCTGCATGGTGCGTCGCATCTCTAGACCGACGTCGAACACGCTTTCGCCGTTGGTCTGGCCATCGAGGCGCGCCAGGCGAGCGAGCGAAACCTCCGCAGCGTCGGCCGGCAGCGGCTTGAGCTTGAGCTGGCCCGACTGGAAGTCCTCGACCACGGTCTCGCCCGCAGACTTGCCGAACACCAGCAGGTCGAGCAGCGAATTGGTACCGAGGCGGTTGGCACCGTGCACCGAGGCGCAGGCACACTCGCCCGCCGCGTAGAAACCGGCGACCGGGCTGTTCGGGCTGCCGTCCTTCGGCACCACGACCTGGCCCTTGTAGTTGGTCGGGATGCCGCCCATCTGATAGTGGCAGGTCGGCACGACCGGGATCGGCGCCTTGATCGGATCGACGCCGGCGAACTGGATCGCGATCTCGCGAATGCCAGGCAGGCGCTTCATGATGGTCTCGGGCGAAAGGTGGGTGATGTCGAGCAGCACATGGTCCTTGTCCGGGCCCGCACCGCGACCTTCGTTGATCTCGGTCGTCATCGCACGCGACACGATGTCGCGCGAGGCGAGGTCCTTCAGGTTGGGCGCGTAGCGCTCCATGAAGCGCTCGCCGGACGAGTTACGCAGAATGCCGCCTTCGCCGCGCACCCCTTCGGTGATCAGCACGCCCGCGCCGGCCACGCCGGTGGGGTGGAACTGCCAGAACTCCATGTCTTCCAGCGGAATGCCGGCGCGCGCTGCCATGCCCACGCCGTCGCCGGTGTTGATGAAAGCGTTGGTCGAGGAGTAATAGATACGGCCGGCACCGCCGGTGGCGAAGATGGTGGCCTTGGCGTGGAAGATCGAAACCTCGCCGGTCTCCATTTCCATCGCGGTCACGCCGAGCACGTCGCCATCGGCATCGCGGATCAGGTCGAGCGCCATCCACTCGACGAAGAACTGGGTGTTCGCGCGCACGTTGCGCTGGTACAGCGCGTGCAGCATGGCGTGACCGGTACGGTCGGCCGCGGCACAGGAGCGCATGACCGGCGCCTGGCCGTAGTTCATCGAGTGACCGCCAAACGGACGCTGGTAGATCTTGCCGTTGTCGGTACGGTCAAAAGGCATGCCGTAGTGCTCGAGCTCGATGACGACTTCGTTCGCCTTCTTGCACATGAACTCGATGGCATCCTGGTCGCCCAGCCAGTCCGACCCCTTGACGGTGTCGTACATATGCCAGTGCCAGTTGTCCTCGGTCGAGTTGCCGAGCGAGGCGGCCACGCCACCCTGCGCCGCTACGGTGTGCGAGCGAGTCGGGAAAACCTTGGTCAGCACGGCGGTCTTGAGGCCGGACTCGGAGAGTTGCAGGGCTGCACGCAGGCCGGCACCACCGGCACCGACGATGACCGCATCAAAGGTACGCTTAGCGACGTTCACGCTTAAAGCCTCCACAGGATCTGGGCCGCCCAGCCGGCATAGCCGACGAGCAGGAAGAGGGTGACGAGGTGCAGCGCCAGGCGCACACCCGTCGGTTTGACGTAGTCCATCCAGATGTCGCGGATGCCGATCCAGGCGTGATAGAACAGCGACAGGAAGAACAGGAAGCTGAGGAAGCGGAACAGGCCGCCGGAGAACAGACCCGACCACGCCTCGTAGCTCAACTCGGACAGACTGAACGCGCTGAAGGCGAAGATGATCGTGAAGATCGCCATATAGACCGCGGTCGCACGCTGCGCGATCCAGTCCTTGAGGCCATAGTGGGCGCCGACGACGATACGCTGTTTCACCATAGTGCCACCCCGATGATCAAGGTCAGCGCGATGCTCACGCCGAGGACGATTTTGGAAGACATGCGCGCAGCCTCGAGCTCCAGGCCCTTGTGCATGTCGAGCAGCAGGAAGCGGATGCCAGCGCAGAAGTGATGCAGGTAGGCCCAGAGCAGGCCCATCAGGAGCAGCTTGACCAGCGGGTGACCAACCACAGCACTGAAGGTCTCGAAGGTTTCGGCAGAACCGAGACTGCGGTCGAGCAGATAAAGCAGAAAGGGAAGCAGCAGGAACAGGCCTGCACCACTCACCCGATGAAGAATCGAAACAATACCCGGCAACGGGAGCCGGATCTGATTCAAGGCCAGGTGCTTCGGCCTTTGTTTGCGCACTGTCGCTTCTGACATGAAGACTCCCCTCTGCATGTGCGACGGACTCCCGTCGCGGACTCCGAAAAAGACATAATTATAGCGTCGGAGCTTGCCGACAACTTACAACCACACCCGTCAATTCAACTCGTTCAGATAAAAATGTTCCGCGGTCGAATACAGCCCGCGCCGCCACTCGACCGGCTTGTCGCCATAGGTGTAAGTGACGCGCTCGACCGACAGCAGTGGCGTACCCTCCGTAACTTTGAGCGCCTCGCTGGCGCCACGATCGGCGGCCACCGCGCGGATGCGCTCTTGCGCGCGTATCATGCGCACCCCGAACCGGCTCTCGAAAAGGCTGTAGAGAGACCCGTGCCAGCCTTGAAGAGTTTCCGCGCTCAGACCCTGGAAAAGCTCACCAGGAAGATAGATCTCGTCGATGACGACGGGTTTGTTTGCGAATTTGAGGAGACGACGCACGATGATGATTGGCGCGCCAGGCTCGATCGCGAGCATCCGCGAGGCCTCCTGCCCGGCCTTTGCCCGCCAGCAGTCGAGGGGTATGCTCTGCGGCGCCGACAGATCGCTATCGACCGGAACCAGACGAAGGAAGCGGAAGAGCGCGCGCGGGTCGTTGTGCGACGCGACATAGGTGCCCTTGCCCTGCTTGCGCACCAGCAGGTTCTCGGCAGCCATCTCGTCGATGGCCTTGCGCACCGTACCTTGCGACACGCTGAAGCGGCCGGCGAGCTCCTGCTCACTGGGAATGGCCTGCCCGGGGCGCCACTCACCCGTCTCAAGTGCCTGAAGGATCAAGGCCTTGATCTGGCGATATAGCGGGCTGAAGGTAGGCGATTCATGCGACATGCGCGCATTTGATCATAAAAATACGCGAACGTCTATCACTCTTCTTATATCTTATATAAGACATAAGACCATATTTGACAGAGTCGATCCAACCCATTAGTATCCGTGCGCCTTATCGGTGGCCTCGAAAAAGGGCTCCCAAGCGCTGCGGGGCGACACGACGTGCATCCGGACCAGATCCGCGTCGAGTCCTTCATCGCAAGTGCAGGGCAGGATTCCAGCACATTAACGACCGTCTCACTCGAGGGAGTATCTACATGAGCAAAGCCCCCATGCGCGTTGCTGTCACCGGCGCCGCCGGCCAGATCGGCTACAGCCTGCTGTTCCGGATCGCCAGTGGTGAAATGCTGGGCAAGGACCAGCCCGTCATCCTGCAACTGCTCGATCTGCCCCAGGCCCAGAAAGCGGTCAAGGGCGTGATGATGGAACTGGAAGACTGCGCCTTCCCGCTGCTCGCCGGCATGGTCGCCACCGACGACCCCAACGTTGCCTTCAAGGACGCCGACGTCTGCCTGCTGGTCGGTGCCCGTCCGCGCGGCCCCGGCATGGAGCGTGCCGACCTGCTGACCGCCAACGGCGCCATCTTCACGGTGCAGGGCAAGGCCATCGCCGAGAACGCCAAGGAAGACGTGCGCGTGCTGGTCGTCGGCAACCCCTGCAACACCAATGCCTACATCGCCCGCTCCGCCGCGATCAAGGTCGGCCGCACCAACCCGGCCAACTACCACGGCATGCTGCGCCTGGACCACAACCGTGCCCTGTCGCAACTCGCCGCCAAGACCGGCCGTGAAGTGTCGTCGCTGAAGAAGATGGTCGTGTGGGGCAACCACTCGCCCACGATGTACGCCGACTACCGCTTCTGCGAGTCGAACGGCGACGGCGTCAAGGCCCTGGTGAACGACCACGCCTGGAACAACGACGTCTTCCTGCCCACCGTCGGCAAGCGCGGCGCTGCGATCATCGAGGCCCGTGGCCTGTCGTCGGCTGCCTCGGCTGCCAACGCCGCCATCGACCACGTGCGTGACTGGGTGCTCGGTTCGAGCGACTGGGTCACCATGGGCGTTCCGTCCGACGGTTCCTACGGCATCCCCGAAGGCGTCGTGTTCGGCTTCCCGTGCGAGTGCAAGGACGGCCAGTTCAAGATCATCCAGGGTCTGGAGATCGACGAGTACTCCCAGGGCAAGATCAACATCACGCTCAAGGAACTCGAAGACGAGCGCGCGGCCGTTGCCGACATGCTGAAGTAATACCAGCGCAAGCGCGGCGTCAAGCCGCCTTCGCCGAGGGCCACGGGGTTAGAATCCCGTGGCTTTTTTCTTTTCTGCCCCCCGTTCTCCGCCCCGCCCTTTTTCGTCTCTCGACGCACCCCCAGTTCTGGCGCGGCAGAACGAGGCATTCACCGCCGCCATCGAGGAGTCCGACATGCACCTGCATCCCGCCGAAGTCCTGTTCTCAGGCGAGAAGCCCTTCCCCGCCCTCCCCGCTGTCGACCACTATGCCGGCGCCGAGAAGCTGATGCTCAAGGCGCTCAAGCTGCAGCAGGAGCTCGGCCCTGTGTTCGACATCACCTGCGACTGCGAGGATGGCGCACGCGCGGGGGCCGAGGCCGAGCACGCGCGCATGGTGGTCGAGCTCGTCAATGGCGCCGAGAACCACTTCGGCCGCGTCGGTGCGCGCATCCACGACATCACCCATGCGCACTGGCAGCGCGACCTCGAGATCCTCGTTGGCGGTGCCGGCAATCGACTGGCCTTCATCACCCTCCCCAAGGTGCGCTCCGCCGCCGATGCCGCCGAACAGATCACCGAGCTGCGCCGGGTCGAGGCAGCCTGCAACCTGGAGCGTGCGCTGCCGGTGCACGTGCTGATCGAGACCCACGGTGCCCTGCGCGACGCATGGGAGATCGCCGCGCTAGACGGCGTCGAGGCGCTCGACTTCGGCCTGATGGATTTCGTCTCCGGCCACCACGGCGCCATCCCCGGTAGCGCGATGAAGAGCCCGGGCCAGTTCGAGCACCCGCTCATCGTGCGCGCCAAGGCCGACATCACCGCTGCCGCGCTCGCCAATGGCGTCGTGCCCTCGCACAACGTCACCACCGAACTGCAGGACGTCGCGGTGATCCGCCACGATGCCGAACGCGCCCGCCGCGAGTTCGGCTACCTGCGCATGTGGAGCATCCACCCCAACCAGATCATGCCGATCATCGCAGCCATGCAGCCGGACTTCACCGAGGTCGAGGAAGCCGCCGAGATCCTGACCGCGGCACAGGACAACGCCTGGGGCCCGATCCAGCACAGGGGACGGCTGCACGATCGCGCGTCCTACCGCTATTACTGGGAGCTGCTGCAGCGCGCGCGCAACACCGGCGTGGAGCTTCCCGGCGAGGCCCGACAGCGTTTCTTCGCGCTCTGACGCCGAGAACCTGCAACGCATCGGTCGCCGCGCCGCTCACCATGTCCCTGCCCCCTTCCCCAAGCACCGGCGATGCGTTGCCGGCGCACCTCGAAGCCGGCACCCCCGAGTACCGCCGCGCCAACCTGGCGATGTTCGTGGGCGGCTTCGCCACCTTTGCGCTCGTCTACAGCACCCAGCCGCTGCTGCCGCTGCTCGCCGACGAGTTCGGCGTCAGCGCGGCCAGCGCCAGCCTCACCGTCTCGGCCACCACCGCGGGGCTGGCGCTGATGCTGATCCCGGGCAGCGTGCTGGCGGATCGGCTCGGGCGCCAGCAGGTGATGAAGATCGCGCTCGCGATCGCGGCCGTGCTGGCGCTTGCGACCGCCTTCGCGCCCGACTTCTTGACGCTGCTGGTACTGCGCGCCCTGCTCGGCGCGGTGATCGCCGGGCTGCCAGCGGCGGCGATGGCCTATATCGGCGAGGAGGTGGCCGCCAATGCCCAGGCGCGGGCGATGGGCCTCTACATCGCCGGCAATGCGCTCGGCGGCATGAGCGGACGCTTCGTCGCCGCGCTGCTCACCGATCTCGGTTCATGGCGCACCGCGCTGGCGGTGATCGGCGGGTTCGGCCTCGTGGCGGCCGTGGTGTTCTGGCGCCGCCTGCCCGATTCGCGCCACTTCCAGCCGCGCGCGGCCACCCCGGCGCGCATCGTGCGCGACACGGTCGCCATCTACCGCGACCCCGGCCTGCCCTGGCTGTTCCTGGTCGCCTTCCTCGCCATGGGCGCCTTCGTCGGACTGTACAACTTCCTCGGCTTTCGCCTGCTGGAATCGCCCTACCTGCTCGGGCAAACCGCGATCGGCGCGATCTTCCTGCTCTACCTCGTCGGCACCTGGGCCTCGGCGCTCAGCGGCCGCCTGGCCGAGCGTCACGGCCGGCAGAAGGTGATGTGGCGGATGGTCGCGGTGATGGGCGCCGGCCTGGCGCTGACATTGGGGCAGCCGCTGTGGCTGATCATCGCCGGCGTGGGCGTGTTCACCTTCGGCTTCTTTGCCGCCCACGCGCTCGCCAGCGGCTGGGTGGGACGGCGTGCCGGCGAGCGCCGGGCGCTGGCCTCGGCGCTCTACCTGTCGAGCTACTACCTCGGCGCCAGCGTCATCGGCAGCGTTGCCGGTACAGCCTGGGCGGCCGGGCACTGGCCCGGGCTGGCGCTGCTGCTCGGCGCCTGCGTGCTGGCGACCGGCGCCGTCGCGCTGTGGCTGCGCCGCCTGCCTACTTGAGGTTGCCGGACAGGAACTGGCGCAGGCGTTCGCTCTTCGGCTGGCCAAACACCTGCGTCGGTGGGCCGCTCTCTTCCGCCAGCCCCTGGTGCAGGAACATCACCTGGCTCGACACCTCGCGCGCAAAACCCATCTCGTGGGTCACCACCACCATGGTGCGCCCCTCCTCGGCCAGGCCGCGCATCACCTTCAGCACCTCGCCCACCAGCTCCGGGTCCAGCGCCGAGGTCGGCTCGTCGAACAGCAATACCGCCGGCTCCATCGCCAGCGCGCGCGCAATCGCCACCCGCTGCTGCTGCCCGCCCGACAGGTGCGCCGGATAGCTGTCCTTGAAACGGCTGATGCCGACCTTGTCGAGGTAAGCCATCGCGCGCTCGCGCGCCTCCTTCTTCGGCACGCCCAGCACATGCACCGGCGCCTCGATCACGTTCTCCAGCACCGTCATGTGCGCCCACAGGTTGAAGTGCTGGAACACCATCGCCAGCCGGGTGCGCAGGCGCTGCAACTGCTTCGCATCGGCCACCTGCAGGTGACCATCCTTGCCCTTCACCAGGCGGATCTCCTCGCCCGCGACCGTGATGCGCCCGGCGTCGGGCTGCTCGAGGAAGTTGATGCAGCGCAGGAAGGTGCTCTTGCCCGATCCGGACGAGCCGATGATGGTGATGACGTCGCCCGCCTCGGCCGACAGCGACACGCCCTTGAGCACTTCGTGGTCGCCGTAGCGCTTGTGCAGGTCTTCGACGGTAAGCTGGGTCATTGAAAGATGTCCTTGGAGCAGGCTCACGCACCCTTGCGCAGCGGCTTGCGCGGCTGCAGGTGGGCGAGCCAGCGCCGCTCGGCGACGCGGAACAGGGCGACGAGGGCGAAGGTGATGCAGAGGTAGATCAGGCCGGCGAAGACGAAGGCCTCGAACGGCGCGAAGAACTGCGAGTAGGCGTTGCGCGCGGCGCCGGTCAGATCCATCAGGGTGACGGTGGAAGCGATCGCCGTGCCGTGCAGCATGAATATGATCTCGTTGCTGTACGCCGGCAACGCGCGCCGCAGCGCGCCCGGCAGCAGGATGCGGCGCAGCATCGTGAACCGGCTCATGCCGCACGCACGCGCCGCCTCCACCTCGCCGTGCGGCATCGCGCGCAAGGCACCGGCGATGATCTCGGTGGTGTAGGCCCCGGTGTTGAGCGCGAAGGTCACCAGCGCACAGCCGTATGGGTCGCGGAAGATCAGCCAGAACGCGTTGCCGTCGGCCCATTGCGCCTGGATCCACTCGAACTGGCCAAGGCCGTAGTACATCAGCAGCACCTGCACCAGCATCGGCGTGCCGCGGAAGAAATAGCTGTACGCCCACACCGGGCCGGACACCCAGCGACTGGGCGACACGCGCAGCACGGCGAGCGGAATCGCCAGCACCAGGCCGACGATCAGCGACAGCGCGGTGAGCTGCAGCGTCAGCCACAGCCCCGCCGCATACGACGGCCAGCTCTCGGTGAACAGGCTCCACTCGATCATGCCGAGGCCCTCCGCACACCGACCGAATAGCGCCGCTCCAGCCAGTTGAAGACCAGCCCGGACACCGCGGTCAGCGCGAGGTAGAACACGCACACCACCGCATAGAACAGGAAGGGCTCGTGCGTCGTGCGCCCGGCCTGGTCGGCCAGCCAGGTGATGTCCGACAGGCCGATGATCGACACCAGCGCGGTGCTCTTCTGCATGACCTGCCAGTTGTTGCCCAGGCCCGGCAGCGCGTGACGCAGCATCTGCGGGAACAGGATGCGGCTGAAGACCTGCCAGCGGCTCATGCCGTACGCCCGCCCGGCCTCGAGCTGCCCGGCCGGCACCGCCATGAAGGCGCCGCGGAAGGTCTCGGTGAAATACGCGCCGAAGATGAAGCCCAGCGTCACCACGCCGGCGACGAAGGGATTGACGTCGACATACTCGAGGCCGAGCGCGTCCGTCAGCACGTTGATGCCCACCTGCCCGCCGTAGAAGATCAGCAGCATCATCACCAGGTCGGGGATGCCGCGCACGATGGTCGTGTAGGCGGTCGCCGGCAGGCGCAGCAGGCGGTTCGGCGACAGGCGCGACGACGCGCCGAGCAGGCCGAGCACGAGCGCGAGCAGCAGCGAGAACACTGCGATCCGCAGCGTCACCCAGGCGCCATCGAGAAGGGAAGGTAGATAGCCGTAGAGCATCGGGATCGCCGCGCGCTCAGGCCAGGCAGCCGAGAGCGCAGCGGTCAGAAACATGAAGGCGGCCTTGCGGCCGCCGGGTAGTCAGGTGACGGGTCGGGCGGGAACCATTACCCGGCCACCCGCCGCATTCATTCACCGTAGATGTCGTAGTCGAAGTACTTCTTGCGAATCTCGTCGTACTTACCGTTGGCGCGGATCGCCGCCAGCGCCTTGTCGAGCTTCTGCTTGAGTTCGGCGTCCTGCTTGCGAATCGCGATGCCGACACCCTCGCCGATCACCCCTTTCTCGTCCGCGCTGCGGCCATGGTAGAGGCCGCCGGAGAACTCATAGTCGGCGCCCGCGGGCTGCTTGAGGAAGCCGCCGTCGGCCACCAGCGCATCCGCCCACGCCGCGTCGATGCGACCGGCCGACAGGTCGAGGTAGGCCTCTTCCTGGCGCGCATAACGCACCACGTTCACACCCTGGTCCGCCCAGAAGCGGGTCGCGAAGCCATCCGCCACCGTGCCGCGCTGCACGCCGATGCGCTTGCCCTTGAGCGCGTCCAGTTCGGGGACGAGCACACTGCCCTTTTTCGCCACCAGGGCGAGCGGGGTCGCGTAGTACTTGTCGGTGAAATCCACCCGCTTCTTGCGTTCCTCGGTGATCGACATCGATGCCGAGATGGCGTCGAACTTGCGGCTCAGCAGCGCCGGGATCATGCCGTCCCATTCCTGCTTCACCCAGGTGCACTTCGCCTTCATCTCTTCACACAAGGCGTTGGCAATGTCCACGTCGAACCCCTGCACTGCACCGCTGGTGTCGACCGTGTTGAACGGAGGGTAGGCGCCCTCCGTGGCGAAACGGATGCTGTCCCAGTCCTTGGCCATCGCGCCCTGCATGGCCAGGGCCATTGCGGCAAACATCAGCGTGCGTCGGATCATGTTGAACCCTTCGAATTGTAAGAATTTCGCCATTCTAACCGCTGCGCCGCTGCGCCGATTGCGCATTTGACCGCAATCAGCGATTGCTGCAGCGCAAAAACGCCGTTGATTCAATACAGCTTTTCGGCAAGCGCGCGCGCCAGCTCCTCGGCGGCCGGTGGATGAAAGCGGAAGAAGAGTTCGGGCTCGACGAGCTCGAGCTCCATCAGCCGGAAACCACCGGCGGCGTCGCGCACGAAATCCACCCGCGCATACACCGGCTGGGACGGACACGCGGCCACTGCCGCCTCGGCAAATGCGCGCTCCTCTGCGCTGGGTGCATGCGCATGCACCGTGCCGCCGTGATCGTCCTGCACCCGAAAATCCCCCACTCGCGCCGTCTTGCGAATGGCGTGCGTGCTGCGCCCGTCGATCACGATCAGCGACAGCTCGCCCTCAGCGACGATCGCCGGCTCGAAGCGCTGCACCATCATGGCCTCCTGCGCCAGGCAACGCGCGAACACGGCCTCGTGCCCGGCGAGCGCCTCCGTGCCCACCCGGTAGGTCAGCCGCGCCGCGCCCGACACCACCGGCTTGAAGACGATCTCGTCCCAGCCCTCCTCCGCCATGATCGACGCCAGCGACAGCTGCGCCCCGCGCGCGAGGAAGCGCGTCGGCACGACCGCCACGCCGCGCTGCGCGAGCTCGGCCAGGTAATGCTTGTCGACATTCCAGCGGATCAGGCCTGCGTCGTTGAACAGGCGTGTCTGCGCCGACACCGCATCCAGCCACGGCGAGAACTCGGCAAAGCGCTCGAAGTAATCCCAAGTCGAGCGAAACAGGACGCAGCCGCACTCGGACCAATCCATCTCCGGATCGGCCCACGAGCGCCGCACCACCGTCAGCCCCAGCGCCTGCAAGGCATCGCCCACCAGCGCCTCCTCGCGGGCAATCTGGGCCTGGTACCAGTCATCCAGGTCGGGATGCACATAGCGATCCTCGGTCAGGATCACCACGTCGATCGGCTTGGCATTCATCGCGGGCCTGTGGCGTAATGAAAGCCCGCGATTCTAGCAAGACTCCCATGTCCAATTCCCTGTCCCCCAGCCCTTCCCCCAACTCCATCCCGCTGTCCGTACTCGACCTCGCCCCGGTCACCGCCGGCAGCACGCCCGCCGACGCCTTGCGCAACACGCGCGAACTGGCGCAACTGGCCGACCGCAGCGGTTACACCCGCTTCTGGCTCGCCGAACACCACAACATGACCGGCATCGCCAGCGCCGCCACCGCGGTCGTGATCGCTCACGTGGCCGGCGCCACCGAACGCATCCGCGTCGGCGCCGGCGGCATCATGCTGCCCAACCACGCGCCGCTGGTGATCGCCGAGCAGTTCGGCACCCTCGAGTCCCTGTTCCCCGGCCGAATCGACCTCGGCCTCGGCCGCGCGCCGGGCACCGACCAGAACACCGCCCGCGCCCTGCGCCGCCACCTGGCCGGCAGCGACGACAACTTCCCGCAGGACGTGCTCGAGCTGCAGTCCTACTTCCAGCCCGTCCAGCCCAACCAGGCCGTGCGCGCCGTACCCGGCGCCGGGCTCGACGTGCCGATCTGGCTGCTCGGCTCCAGCCTGTACAGCGCAGAGCTCGCCGCCCACCTCGGCCTGCCCTTCGCGTTCGCCTCGCACTTTGCGCCGCGCTTCCTGTTCAAGGCCATCGACCTCTACCGCAGCCGCTTCCAGCCCTCCGCGCAGCTCGACAAGCCCTATGTCGCCGTCGCCGCCAACGCCATCGCGGCCGACACCGACGCCGAAGCCCACCGCCTGTTGCGCTCGCTGCGCCTGCGCTTCGCGGGCATGGCGCGCGGCGTGCGCGGCCAGTTGCAGGCGCCCGACGCCTTCGTCGAGGCCGACTGGTCAGCCGCCGAGCTGGCGTTTGCCGACGAATCGCTGGCGTGCTCCGCGGTCGGTTCGCCGAGCACGGTGCGCGAAGGGCTGCAGGCGCTGATCGAACGCACCGGCGCGGACGAACTCGTGCTCACCGCGCAGATCTTCGATCACGCGGCGCGGTTGAAGTCGTTTGAGCTGATTGCCCAGGCCTGGGGGCTCACGGGGACCACGGCTGCAGAGCTCGGCACAAGCGAGGACCAGGCCGCACTCATCGAAGCAGGAAGGCATATTCAGGACGAACTAGCCCGTATCGACATCACCGATGACAATGCATCGGCTGACGCCAAGGCTTGGCGCGAGAGCCAGAATCCTTCTTAAGCGGCTCGTCATCAACGCCAACGAGCTCCCTGCCTTCACGCCTGCTGATCAGAGCTCGGCAGCCGTTCCAGCATGAAGCGGTCGTACCCCTGCAGCACCAGCTCGCGCGTCTTCGTCACGTCGGCCTCGAGCGCGCCGTTGAAGACGCCGAGCCCGCTCAGGATGTCGCGCGCCTCGCCGAAACCCTTCTCGAAACCACCGCGGATGACGTCCATGAAGTCGCGCAGCACGGTCTCGGGGTCATCCTCGGGACGGCGCGCGGCATAGGCATCGAAGAACGCGGTCGACATCGACACGATGCGCCCAGCGGTGGCCTCGGCCGAGTTGTCCTGGCCCATCGCGTTCTGGATGGCATCCGGGCCCAGCATCGGCGCGAGCGCCTCGTTGATGCCCTCGATCGCGGAGCGGAACAGCAAGGCCTGCGACTGATCGCCCGCGCGGATCGACACCGCCATCGAGGCCTGCAGGATGCCGACGTTCAGATCCTTGCGCAGCGCGGCCTCGGACACCTGCTCCTGACGCTGCACGCGCGAACCCGCGGCGCTGTTCTGGCGGGCGGCGTCGGCGGGCTGGAAAGCGCCGCTTGCAAGGGCGGAAGTGGCGGGAAGGATTGTGTTCATGGGCGGCTCCGGTAGCGGGTTCTCTGAATTTCATTGTAGGCCTCTGCGGGCCAAGTCGCCCGGCCGGCACGGCACCTACTCGCCCCGCAAGATGCTGAATTCCCTGAACAAGCGACTCGGCAAGGGCACGATCAATCGCCAGTGAATGCTCATTGGCTTACCACCTTCCTTCGCACTATCCAGAATCACGGGGCCACACGCACGGTATGGCTCCCCCTTGGCGGTACGAACGAAAAGCTGGAAGCCCCAGCCATTGCCCGGGCTCTCCAGATAGCGACGGCCCGCAGGCGTCTCCGGCCCCGCCGAGTTCTGCGACTGCCAGTGAAACAGCTCGGGACTGATCGCGTAGTCTCGATACGCGATGCGCTCGTGATAGCCCTCACGCTTGTCCAGCGTCACGAACAGCAACTCGACCTTGCGCTCGTGCAGCGCGAGAACGCCGGCCTGGAAAGGCGTGCGCCGGCTCGGGCTCAGCCAGCCCAGCGCCGTGAGAATCTCGCGGATGCCATAAGCCGCGTGCAGGCAGAGCGGCACATCCTCCAGTCCCGGCACAGCCTGCGCCCGCAAGCTGCTGCGCGCCTGCAAGACACCGCCCAGCTCGGCAAGCTCCGCCACTTGCTCAGGGTTATGCTGCAGCCGCTGCAGGAAATCCTCGCCGCTACCCTTCTGATGCTGCTGCGCATCGATCTGATAGGCGAGCATCTGCAGTAGGCGCCGGTCCCGCTCGTCCCGCACCCGGTAGGCCGCGTCCGGCTCGCGCAGCGAGCACAGCAGATCGGTCCGCGCCGGATCGTCGAAGTGCAGCAGATCCCCAAACCGCCGCCCGAAGTAATCGTCCTCGCTACCCGGCGGCGTGCTCAGCAAGCCCGCGTCGCGCTTGAGGTTGGTCCAGCCCGAGCGCCCGCTGCTGCGATAGAGGTCGTCGAGCTCGATCGCCTGCTCGGTGAGGAAGCTGGCAAGCCGGATGTCGGTGCGTCCGCGCAGCGCGGCGTAGGCCTGCAGCTCCGTCTTCAGCCGCCGCCAGTTCTGCTGCACCAGCTTGCGCAGGCTGCGCAGCACCTGCTCGCGCGTCTGGCGCTGCAGATGAATGTGGCAACCGGGCGGCAGCATGCCGAAGCCCTTGTCCACCGCATCGATCAACTGCGTGCGCGACAGCCCGGTGATGGTCGACAGCAGGCGGTCGAAGCGGAATTCCTCGCGGTGTCGGCCGACGAAATCCAGGATCAGGCAGCTCTCCTTGCCCTTGGCCAGACGCAGGCCGCGGCCGATCTGCTGCTGGAACAGCACCGGGCTCTGCGTCGGACGAAGCAGGAGCAGCGTATCGACGAGCGGCAGGTCGACGCCCTCGTTGTACAGGTCGCAGGTCACCAGCGCGGCGACCTCGCCGCGCGCCAGTAGCTCGGGCGCACGGCGGCGCTCGTCCGTGGGCGTATCGCCCACCACGCACAGCGCCTTGATGCCGGCCCGGTTCAGCCGCGCCGTCATGTCCTGCGCGTGCGCCACCGAGACGCAGAACACCAGCGCCCGCCCGCGCGCCGGGTCGCCCGTCAGGCGCCGCCACTCGTCGAGCACCAGCCGCGCGCGGACATCGTTCCCGGTGACCAGCTTCTCGATTGCGGCGACCTCCCCCGCCTGCTGCCAAGGCACGGCGGAGAAATCCGTGTCGTCGTCGCAGGCGTAATACTCGAACGGACTCAGCAACTGCTGGTCGAGCGCATGCCAGAGCCGCAGCTCCACCGCCGGCGAGCCATCCGGCCGGTTGTCGAAATAACCCAGGATCGGCTTGCCATCGCTGCGCTCCGGCGTCGCCGTCAGGCCGAGCAGCACGCGCGGGCGCACAGCGCTGACAAAGGCATCGAAGCGATCCGCCGCCAGGCGATGGCACTCGTCGACCACCACGGTGTGCCAGTAATCGGCACCGCAGCGGGACACCAGCGCGCGCGCGGACACGCTGTCGATGGTGGCGAACAGATGGTCGAAGCCCTCGGGCTGCACGCCGCCGACCAGCACCTCGCCGAAGGCGTGGTCGCGCAGCACCTCGCGATAGGCGCGCAGCGCCTGCTTCAGGATCTCCTCACGGTGCGCCACGAACAGCAGCCGCGGCCGCCCACCTTCCTGCTGGCAGAGGCGCTTGTAGTCGAAGGCCGCCACCACCGTCTTGCCGGTGCCGGTCGCGGCCACCACCAGGTTGCGCCAGCGGCCGTGATCGCGCTCGATCTGCAGTTGGTCGAGCATCTCCTGCTGGTAGGTCTTGGGCTCGAGATCGAAATAGGTCGGGCGCGCGATCAAGTCGTCCCCCGACTCGCGCCTGAGCGCCTCGCCCAGCGCCTTGCGATGCGCGGGGTTGGCGGGGTCATAGGACTGGAACTCGCTGTCTTCCCAGAGCGTCTCGAAGTGCGCGCTGGCACGCTCGAACAGATCGGTCTGGCCGCGCTCGGTGAACTTCACCGTCCATTCCAGCCCGCCCATCAAGGCGGCGCCCGACAGGTTGGCACTGCCCACGTAGGCGGAGCCAAAGCCGGTGCGGCGGCGGAACAGCCAGGCCTTGGCATGCAGCCGGGTACGACGACCATCCAGCGACACGCGGATCTCGCAACCCGGTAACCGGGCGAGCTCGTCCAGCGCACGGATCTCGGTGGCGCCGGTGTAGGTGGTGGTCAGCACCCGCAGCCGCGTGCGCGGCATGCCATCCGGCCCGACCGCAGTGATCCAGTGCAGGATATCAAGCAGCTTGCGCACGCCGGAATGGGTGATGAAGCTCACCAGGATGTCAACCTGATCGCAGGCCGCCAGCTCGCGGCGCAGCTCGGTCAGTAGCGACGGCGAACCCTTGCCCGCAGTGAACAGCCAGGGGAAAGCCAGACCGGTTTCCGGGATTGCAGGTTTGGGCGACCGCTGGTGGATGGCCTGGAGAATGTGGGGCGGCGCGGACAGCGTCTCGGCCTCGCCCGCGCGCTTGCCGAGACGCTGCTTCAGGCTGACGAGCAGGAAATTGACGAGGTCGAGCTGCTGGCGGAGCTTCTCGGCGCCCTCGCCGTGCAGGTCATCGAGGATGCGGGAGAGTTGGGAGGCGAGCGCATCGGCGAGGCGCTCGGGGGCGTCTTCGACGGTGAGGGGTTTGAGGCTGTGGGCGTGCTCGTCCGTCGTCCGGGTGACGGCGTCGCGAAGGGCCTCGGTGAGGAGTTGGTCGTAGAGACCATCAGGCAGTGTCATACGATTCCCGCTGGTCCTCCGCCGTGGCGAATGGTCCCTGAGACTTCAGAACCCCTGAAACAGCATATCCAGCGCTGTCGTAATTTCGGCCCTGAAAGCGCCAAGTCGCGCCACCGGCACCTTGAGCAGGCTGGCCGGTACCGCCGCCATGAACTGGGTAGCCATCACGAAACGGCCGTCTTCGATCTCAAAGACGGGATTGAGCCCTCTGGCTGGCTGGAGCTCACCACCGCTCGGCAGCAGCGGCACGACGACCCGGGTGTTCAGGTGGCTCAGCAGGTCAGCTTGAACATCGAGCAGAAAGCCCTCGCCCGCGCTGTTTCGGTAGACGTCGAAGCGTGCCATCAGAAGTTCCGAAACTGCGCGAGCGGCAAGCCGTGCTGCTCAACGTATGCGTTCGAGCTGTCTAGCGCGCGACGATTCTCTTCGAGCCATTGCGCTGCACGACGCTCCGCCACGGCAAGCGCCAAACCGGCCTCGGCCGCCTGTGAGATATTGATGCGCAGGGCCTTCGCCTCTACAAGCAAGGCTTCATCGAGCGTCACGTTCGTCGCTTTGCGGGCAGCGCCGGGAACAGTCGTGTGCATCATGATGGAGTCGCCTCGTGAAAGAAGTGCCCACATTATAGATGCGGAATTTCGTGCGCATTCACGCCCACATAAAGCAAAACCCCCCGCCATCTCTGACGAGGGGTCTCTCCACCAGGACGGCCTCCCGGCCGTCCCAGCCTTCCAGCTACTTACCGACTCAAACTTCCACCGTATCCGCAACCGCGCGGAATTCCTCGATCTGGTCGAAGTTCATGTAGCGGTAGATGTCGGCGGCCTTCTTGTTCACCACCTCCACCTGCGCCATGTACTCCTGCACGGTCGGGATCTTGCCCATCAGCGCGCACACCGCGGCCAGCTCGGCCGAGCCCAGGTAGACGCGGGTGTCGATGCCGAGGCGGTTGGGGAAGTTGCGCGTCGAGGTCGACATCGCGGTGCTGCCCTTGCGGATCTGCGCCTGGTTGCCCATGCACAGCGAGCAGCCCGGCATCTCCATGCGGGCGCCCGACTTGCCGAGCACGCCGTAGTAGCCTTCCTCGTTGAGGATCATCGCGTCCATCTTGGTGGGCGGGGCGATCCACAGGCGGGTCGGGATGTCGGACTTGCCCTCGAGCACCTTGCCGGCGGCGCGGAAGTGGCCGATGTTGGTCATGCACGAGCCGATGAAGACTTCGTCGATCTTGTCGCCGGCGACTTCGGACAGCAGCTTGACGTCGTCCGGGTCGTTCGGGCAGGCGACGACCGGCTCCTTGATGTCGGCGAGGTCGATCTCGATAACCGCGGCGTACTCGGCATCGGCGTCGCCCTCGAGCAGCTCGCCCTTGGCGATCCACTCTTCCATCGCCTTGATGCGGCGCTTGAGGGTGCGCGCATCCTCGTAGCCGTTGGCGATCATCCACTTCATCAGGGTGATGTTCGAGTTCATGTACTCGACGATCGGCTCCTTGTTGAGGTGGACCGTGCAGCCGGCGGCCGAGCGCTCGGCCGAGGCGTCGGTGAGCTCGAAAGCCTGTTCGACCTTCAGGTCCGGCAGCCCTTCGATTTCGAGGATGCGGCCGGAGAAGATGTTCTTCTTGCCCTTCTTCTCGACGGTCAGCAGACCGGCCTTGATCGCGTACAGCGGGATGGCGTTGACCAGGTCACGCAGGGTGACGCCCGGCTGCATCGTGCCCTTGAAGCGCACGAGCACCGATTCCGGCATGTCGAGCGGCATGACGCCGGTGGCTGCGGCAAAGGCGACCAGGCCGGAGCCGGCGGGGAAGGAGATGCCGATCGGGAAGCGGGTGTGGCTGTCGCCGCCGGTGCCGACGGTGTCGGGCAGCAGCAGGCGGTTGAGCCAGGAGTGGATCACGCCGTCGCCCGGACGCAGCGAGACGCCGCCGCGGGTGCTGATGAAGCTCGGCAGCTCGCGGTGCATCTTGACGTCGACCAGCTTCGGGTAGGCCGCGGTGTGGCAGAAGGACTGCATCACCAGGTCGGCGGAGAAGCCGAGGCAGGCGAGGTCCTTGAGTTCGTCGCGGGTCATCGGGCCGGTGGTGTCCTGCGAGCCGACGGTGGTCATGCGCGGTTCGCAGTAGGTGCCCGGACGGACGCCCTGGCCTTCCGGCATGCCGCAGGCACGGCCGACCATCTTCTGCGCCAGCGAGTAGCCCTTGCCGGAATCGGCGGGGGCCTGCGGCAGGCGGAACAGCGTGGAGGCCGGCAGACCGAGGGCTTCGCGCGCCTTGGTGGTGAGGCCCCGACCGATGATCAGCGGGATGCGGCCACCGGCGCGCACTTCGTCGAGGATCACCAGGGTCTTGAGTTGCGACTCGGCAACCACGGCGCCGTTCTTGAGCGCGGTGACCTTGCCGGTCTGGGCGTCGACCTTGAGCTCGATCTCGTCGCCCATGTCGAACTGGCCGCAGTCGATCTCGATCGGCAGCGCGCCGGCGTCTTCCATGGTGTTGAAGAAGATCGGGGCGATCTTGGAGCCCAGGCACACGCCGCCGAAGCGCTTGTTCGGGACGAAGGGGATGTCTTCGCCGGTGAACCACAGCACCGAGTTGGTGGCGGACTTGCGCGAGGAGCCGGTACCGACCACGTCACCGACGTAGGCGACCAGGTTGCCCTTGGCACGCAGGTCTTCGAGGAACTTGACCGGGCCGCGCACGCCGGCTTCTTCCGGCTCGATGCCCGGACGCGGGTTCTTGAGCATGGCCAGCGCGTGCAGCGGGATGTCGGGGCGCGACCAGGCGTCCGGGGCGGGCGACAGGTCGTCGGTGTTGGTTTCGCCGGTGACCTTGAGCACGGTGAGCTTTTGCGAGGCGGGGACTTCCGGGCGGCTGGTGAACCACTCGGCGTCGGCCCACGACTGCATGACGCCCTTGGCGTTGGCGTTGCCCTTTTCGGCCAGTTCCTTTACGTCGTGGAAGTAGTCGAACATCAGCAGGGTCTTCTTGAGACCCTCGGCGGCGACCGCGCCGACTTCGGCGTCGGCGAGCAGGTCGATCATCGGCTTGATGTTGAAGCCGCCCAGCATGGTGCCGAGCAGCTCGGTGGCCTTGGCGCGCGACACCAGCGCACAGGCTTCGTCACCCTTGGAGACCTTGGCCAGGAACTCGGCCTTGACCTTGGCGGCGTCGTCCACGCCAGCCGGAACACGATAGGTGAGGAGCTCGACGAGGAAGGCCTCCTCGCCCGCGGGGGGGTTCTTCAGCAGCTCGACCAGCTCGGTGACCTGCTGCTTGCTCAGCGGCAGCGGCGGGATTCCGAGGGCGGCACGTTCGGCGACATGGGCACGGTAGGCTTCAAGCACGGCGAATTCCTCACTTGTTCGTGGCGGTGATCAGGCTCCGGACGGGCGACGCCCGCGCGGGACAGGTTGGATTATATGTCTTTTATAAGACTTGCGGTGCAGTGCAACACCAAGACATCCCTTCCGGGTGACAAACCCGCAAAATTCTACTCCTCTCGCGGGCGCAGGCCCAGATCACCCACCTGCCCCGCAAGCCGCCCGGAATCGGGCGCCGGCGTGATCGTGCCGGCCGATGCCGGCTCGACCTGGGGCGAAGCGCCCTGCCCGCTCTCCCCCTGCCCGCCGGCCGGAGGGTTGTGGTAACGGATCCGGGTGGGCGAGGTCGCCCCGCCGGTCATGACGAAGCTCATCGCCTCGTCCATGGTCCAGTCGGTCGACACCACCTGGGACACCGGCACGATCTCGATGTAGCCCGAGGTCGGGTTGGGCGAGGTCGGCACGTAGACCGCTGCGAGCTCTTCG
The DNA here is from genome assembly GCF_034003485.1 of Thauera sp. Classification (GTDB taxonomy): domain Bacteria; phylum Pseudomonadota; class Gammaproteobacteria; order Burkholderiales; family Rhodocyclaceae; genus Thauera. Next base: position 81,909 of record NZ_JAVEYL010000003.1, on the reverse strand, counting down.
CCGGTGGTCTCGTCGCGGATGACGCGGGTGACGAAGCCGACTGCCTTCATGTCCCGCGATGGGAAGCTGATCAGCACCACGCGCTGCACACCCTCCGGCTTTTCCTTCACTGCGGCGAGGAAGCGCTTGGTACCGCCATAGATCGCCGCCACCAGCGGAATGCTCTGCACCACGCGCTCGAGCCAGCCGATGATGCGCTGGCCGATCACCAGCGAAGCCAGCCAGCCCAGCACGTAGAGCACCACCACGGTGAAGATCACGCCCAGCACCGACTGAAACTGCGGCAGCAGGATGAAGTCCGCCACCGCCGGGTAGTTGCGCTGCAGGCCGCGCGAGATCGCGATCACCCAGGGCGTGCCGAGCCTGGACAACTGCGTGAAGATGAAATCGAAGACCAGCCAGGTGACCCAGAGCGGTGCAGCCGTCAGCAGGCCAATGAGCAGGTAGCGCCGGGTGGTGCGGATGCGTTCTTGGGTATGTTTGTCCATCGCGAGCGTCTGCTCTCGGGCCATGTGCGAAGTGGCAGGAGCATACCGCAAGCACTGCGCCATCTGCCGCGCTGCACGCCGACGCGCACGCGTTTTTGCCCTCATCGACGGGTTTTTATCACTGCCGTGGGGCGCCATGGTGCAGAATTGCAGGGCCTTTCACGCCCATGCCCGATGAAGCCCGACCAGCCCTGCCCCTGCGACTCGAGCCGCCCCTACGCACGTTGCTGTGGGCCACTGCACGCAGGCGCCGCAGCACCCTCGGCCGAAGCGCTGATGCGGTCGCGCTACGCGGCCTTCGTCCTCGGCCTGGACGATTACCTGCTCGCCACCTGGCATCACACCACCCGCCCCGCCTCCCTCGATCACGACGAGGCCCAGCCGCCAAAATGGATTGGGCTGCAGATCAGGATGCAGCGGCAGCTCGACGCGGAGCATGCCGAAGTGGAGTTCGTCGCACGCTACCGCATCGGCGGGCGCGCGCAGCGCCTGCATGAACTCAGCCGCTTCGTGCGCGAGGACGGACGCTGGCTCTATGTCGATGGCACCCTTTACTGAACCGGAGCCCCACCATGAACCTCGAGAAAGTCATCTTCGGTTTCTTCATCGTGCTCGCCGCCACCCTGAACTTCGGCTTTTTCGTCGGCGACATCGACAACCCTGCACACCATGACATCTACGAGCTCTTCGCTGCACTCGTGGTCAGCCTGATCGCCACCGTGCTCAAGTTCGGCGACCGCACGCAGATCGGCGCGGTGCATCTTTCGACCAGCCTCGCAGCAGATCTTCAACTGATCGCCGCCGCGCTGGTCTGGGGGTATGCGGCGCATGTCTCTGAGACGGGCCTCAGCCCCGACATGACGGCCAAGGTGGTTTCGCTGTCGGGCGGCGCGCTGTTCGCCAACATGGTCTCGGTCATCATCCTGATCGCCGAAACCATCATCCAGCGCCGCTGACAGGCGAGCCGGGAACGCGGCCGTGCAGGATCTCGCCCGCCATCACAGCGTCTTCTTCCTGATCCTGCGGCGCCTGCGTGCGCCGCTGATCCTGCTGATCACGCTGTTTGCCATCTCGGTCCTCGGACTCACGCTGGCGCCCGGGCCCGAGGTGGACGGCCGGACGAGCTACCTGAGTTTCTTCCACGCCTTCTACTTCATCAGCTACACCGCCACCACGATCGGGTTCGGGGAGATCCCCTACACCTTCTCGGACCAGCAGCGGCTGTGGGTGATCTTCAGCATCTATCTCTCGGTGATCGGCTGGGCCTACACGCTCGGCTCGATCTTCAGCCTGCTGTCGGACCGCAGCCTGCGCCAGGCGATCGCGATGCAGGGCTTCGTGCGCGCCGTGCGGCGCCTGAGCGAACCGTTCTATCTGGTGTGCGGCTACGGCGAGACCGGCCGCCTGATCTGTCAGGCGCTGGACCGGATGGGCCTGCGTGCCGTGGTGGTGGAAGTGGACGAGAGCAAGGTCGGCGAGCTCGACCTGCACGCCTACGCGGCCGATGTGCCGGCGCTGTGCGCCGACGCCGGTAACCCGGAAACGCTCAAGTTCGCCGGCCTGACGCATTCAAGCTGCATCGGCGTGATCGCGCTGACCAACGACGACCCCACCAACCTCGCGATCGCGATCAGCGCCCGCCTGCTCGCACCGCGGGTGCCCGCGCTGTGCCGAGCCGAGCACGACGCCACCGCCGACAACATGGCCTCGTTCGGCACGCGCCACATCATCAACCCCTTCGAGCGCTTCAGTGAGACGCTTGCGCTCTCGCTGCACGCGCCCAAGGCCTCGCAACTGATGGGCTGGCTGACCGGAGTGCCCGGCACCGAGGTCGAGCAGCGCCGCGACCCGCCGCGCGGAAACTGGATCGTGTGCGGCCACGGCCGCTTCGGGCGACTCATGGTGAGTGCGATGGACTCCGAGGCTTTGCCCGTGACCATCATCGACCTCGAGCCCAAGCCCGACGGCATCCATCGCTGGATTCAGGGCGACGGCACCGGCGCCAACGCGCTGCATCAGGCAGGGGTGGAGAACGCGACCGGCATCGTGTGCGGCACCAGCTCGGACACCGACAACCTGTCGATCGCCGTGACCGCACGCGAGCTCAACAAGGAACTGTTCGTGATCGTGCGCCAGAACCACGAATCTAACCGTGCCCTGTTCGATGCCTACGACGCCGACATCACCGTGGTGCCGAGCCGGGTGATCGCACACGAGTGCATTGCGATATTGAGCACACCCTTGCTGGTGCCCTTCCTCGACGAGGTGCGCGCCCGCGACGAGGCCTGGTGCGGCACCCAACTCGAACGCCTGACCGGCCGCCTCGGGTGGACGGTGCCCGAGATCCGCAGCGAACGCATCAACGTCAGTCGCGCGCCTGCCCTATACCGGCGCCTGATGCACGGCGAAACGATCACGCTCGACACCTTGCTGCGCTCACCGTCCAACCGCGACCGCATGCTCGAGTGCGAGGTGCTTTTCCTCGACCGCGACGACGACGACCACCTGCTGATGCCCGCCGGCGACAGCCGGATCCGCGCCGGTGACGAGCTGCTGCTGGCCGGCACGCGCGCGGCGCTCAACGACATCGGGCTCATCATCGCCAACGAACACACGCTGGCCTACATCCTCACCGGCGAAGACCTGCCCGGGGGCTGGATCTGGGAGCGGATGGCGCGCCGCAAGCAGGCGCCGGTGCGCGCACGGATTCCCTGAAGCGGAACGGCCCTTCGGCTACTCGGCCGCAACCAGCTCGATCTCTTCCCCGGCGAAGCGGACCCGCTGCCCGGGCCGCAGCTTTGCCCGCTTGCGGCTTTCGACGGCACCATCCACCCGTACCTGCCCCTGCTCGACAGCGGCATGTGCCGCACCGCCCGAGTCCACCAGACCCGCTGCCTTGAGCAACTGATCGAGCTGGATGTAATCACCCCGCACTGCAAACTGGACTGCCATATCGTTCCCCGTTGTGTGTCTTTGGCGGCGGTTTCTCTTTCCCGACGCATCTCGCTGGGCCCACGCCCCGTGTCAGAATGGCGGCATTCTCGCCCGCCCTCTCCAGCATGACCAGCACGCCCACCCGCCACCGCTCCCCGTTCGACGATCCGGCAATCGAAAGCCTTCTCGACCGCGCCGACGACGTCATCCGCCGCGCCCTGCACCGCGGCGCGCTGCAGCCGATCCGCACCGAGCAATGCTGGCTGGCCGATGGCACCTTCCGCTTCTCGGTGCGCTGGGTGTCGTCGCTCGCGCTCAAGGATCGCGCCCGCGTCGATACCGTCATCCACCGCAAGCCCGACTTCAACCCCTTCCTCCCACCGGAGGCCGATCTGACGGTGGCGGAGCTGGGTGACGCGCATCTGGTGGTGTTGAACAAGTTTCCGGTCATCGATCGCCACCTGCTGATCGTGACGCGCCAGTTCGAGGATCAGCACACCCCGCTCTCGCGCACCGACTTCGACGCCCTGGCGGCGGTGATTGCGGCGCATGGCGGACTCGGCTTCTACAACGGCGGCCGGACGGCCGGTGCGAGTCAGGCCCACAAGCACCTGCAGTGGGTGCCGGAAAGCGCGGCCACGCTCGATGCCTTCATTCCGGCAGATCTTCCGGCACAAGCACCGGCGGCCGGCGCAAGAGCCTTTGCCAATCCTGCCCTGCCGTGGGCGCACGCCTTTGTCCGCCTGGCCAGCGGCGAGCGCTCCGACACCGAGCTCGACGGCGCAACGCTGGCCGCCGCGTTCCGCATTGCCTGCGCCGCGCTCGGATTGCCCTGCGCAGCTGATCCGATGCCACCCTACAACCTGCTGGTGACCCGCGAGGCCTTGCTGCTGGTCCCGCGCGTGCACGAGAAGTGGCAGGACGTATCGGTCAATTCGCTGGGCTACGCCGGATCGCTCTTCGTGCGCGACCGCGAGCAGATCGAGCGCCTGCGCGCCTGTGGCCCGCTCGCGGTACTGGCCGCGGTGGGACGCGCGCCGGGCTGACGCACGATCCCCCTTACAGCGCAGGCAAACCGTGGCGGCTGCGAGCCCGGTTGCAGGCATCGTCACCGATACCAAGCGCGGCATACGGCGCGAAGTCGCGACAGGGCGAGGGGCGGCTGGCGTACAGGCCGCAGCGCACCGACACCCCGATCTCGCCTTCGAGCGCCACGCACCGCGGCGACGCCTCGTCGGTTCCGCGCATGCGCACGAGGGTCGCCGTCACCGGTACGGTCAGCGCGTCGGGCACGCCCCCCGGCGTGCGACTGGCGAGTTCGGAATGGTGAAAATCCACCCGGAACGCTGCACAGCAAGCGCCGCAGCGCGTGCAGTGATCCTCACGCATCCGTGTCGCCGGCCTCGGCACCGCAGCACTTCTTGTACTTCTTGCCGCTGCCGCAGGGGCACGGGTCGTTGCGCCCGGGGGTGGGTGCGCCCGGCTTGCGCGGCGGCGCGGTGGACAGCGCCGCCGCGGCAGGCAGCCCGAGGTCGCGCCAGTGCGAGAAGATGTCGTTGGCCGCCTCGCCAACCGCCGCCAGCCAGCCGAGGCGGGTTTCGTCGTCGGCCTTGGCGGCGTCATCCTCGCCCCAGGGCGTGAGCACCTCATCCAGCGTCTCGCGCACCGCTTCGACAGCCTCGTCGTCGAGGCCCTCTTCCCAGCCTTCGGGCCACAGGTCCAGGCCCTGCGCAAAACCGTCGATCCAGGCTTCGCCGAGCTTGAGCCCGTCGCCATCGGCAATCGCGAAGCAGAACGGCTCCCAGCACGCCTCGTCGTCGTCGTCGAGCCCCAGCGTGGCCAGCAGCTCGTTGTGATACGCCTTGACCAGGCGGATGGCGCGCTGCAGTCCGGTACCCGAACCAAAGCCGACCTCGTCACCGTGCGCCGACCACACGCCCGGCATCCAGCGCTCGGCGGCAATCGGGCGCGGTGAAATGAGCACGCCGGCGAGATAGCCGTCGAGCATCTCGAGATCCATGCAGTCCTCGGGGACGACGTCCGAAGTCAGGATCTCCTCGAGTGCCTCGAAGTCCTCGTCGCTCATCAGCGTCGTGGCGGGCAGTTCGATCTCGGCGGCAGCGCCAGGGACATCATCAGGAGTGGAGTCGGGGGCGTTGTTCATGGCAATCTCCTTTTATCGGCGCCAAGGGTGGCCCAAGGCGCCATGGCGGGCAAGTCAATTCTTCGTGAGGGCCGCGGCGGCAGACAGATCGACGCCGAGCCGGTAAAGGGTCTGGCCCGAATCGCGATACTTGCGCTCGAAGGGCGTCAGCGGCACCTCGGCCGAGAATGCCTCCCAGACGACCGGCTGCCCGATCGCCACCTCCAGTGCAATCGCAAACTCTTCGATGTAGACACGCCAGTTGCTGCGACATTCCAGCACGCCACCAAGGCGCGCAATCCACGGGAACGCCGGGTGCGCATGCCAGCGCCGACCGAGATGACCGATCTTCGGCCACGGGTTCGGATACAGCAGGTAGTGCCGTGCCAGGCGCAAGCCCGCCTCATCCAGCAGACGCCAGAAATCGACGAGGTCGGCGCGCACGAACACCATGTTCCCGGGCAGCAGCGCATCGGGATACGGCTTGCGGCGCTTGAGCCGATCCTCGGACTGATCGACGCCGATCACCCAGTGCCCGGGATACTGGCGCGCGATCTGGATCGTGCTGTGTCCCACGCCGCAGCCAGCGTCGAGAATCAGCGGCGCCTTGCCGTCCCAGCCTGCCAGCGCCGCCTGCAGCGCGGCACGGTTGTACTCGGCGAAGGGTTTGCGAAACGGTTCGGCGAGATGCTTGCGCACGCGCTCGATCAGGGCCTCATGCACGCCTTGCTGCGCGCTTTGCGGGATACGGGAATTGGCGTAACTCAATTGGCGTGACTCATCGTATTTCAGATCCTTGTCGGCGACGGCGAGGCCTACCCACTCGCTCCATGCCGCGCCAGCACCTGGTCCACTTCGGCCAGCGAGCGCAGGCCACGGATCTCGGCAAACAGCAGGCGTGCACCGGTGTAATTGCGCGCGAGCAGATGCAGCCACTGCTTGATGCGGCCCGGGGCATGGCGCGCCTCCACCTTGAGCCGTACACGATCGCGGAACTCACCGAGCAGCGGCAGCAGGGCTTGCCATTCGGCAGCGCGTTCGTCGGCATCGGGCTCGGCCAGATGCCCGGCGCGGATGCGGCGGGCGAGGAAGGGGTCGGCCACCGCCCCGCGCCCGAGCATCACGTCGGCGACACCCGAGACCGCGCGGCAGCGTGTCCAGTCGGCCGCGGTCCACACCTCACCGTTGGCCACCACCGGCACGGCCACCGCCTCGGCCACCCTGGCCACCCACTCCCAGTGCGCCGGCGGCCGGTAGCCATCGAGCTTGGTGCGCGCATGCACCACCAGCAGGCTCGCCCCGCCATCGGTCAGGGCTTGCGCACACTCGGCCGCGCGGCCGGGATCGCTGACGCCGAGGCGCATCTTTGCGCTCAGTTGCAGCCCTGGCGGAAGCACGTCGGCAACCGCGCGTGCGATGCGAACGAGCAACTCCGGCTCGTCGAGCAGCACGGCGCCGCCGCGATGGCGATTGACCGTGGGCGCCGGGCAGCCGAAGTTCAGGTCGATGCCTGCCGGACCGAGCCGAGCGAGACGGGCTGCGTTGGCCGCCATGCACTCGGGGTCGGAACCGAGCAGCTGCACGCGCACGGGCGTGCCGCCGGGCGTGAAGCTGTCGCGATCGAGTTCGGACGCGATGCGACGGAAGAACCGATCCGGCAACAGCGTCCCCGACACGCGCGCAAACTCGCTGACCGCATAGTCATAGCCACCCGGCCGCGTGAGCACCGCGCGCAGGACGTCATCGAGCAAGCCTTCCATCGGCGCAAGCAGCAGGCGCACCCTTTCCTCCACCGCCAGCGCGGTTCCTTTCCATACCGGGCCGCGATTGTACTGCGAGCGGCCTGCCGACCCCGCGGTTTCAACCCAATTCCCTTGCAAGGCGCAACGTAGTGCAGGATAATCCTGCGCTTTACTACTCAGGGCGGTCACATCCGCCGCCCGCAAGATTCCAGGAAGACACTATGAGAGCGGACATCCATCCGAAGTACAACGAAGTGAGCGTGACCTGCTCCTGCGGCAACACCTTCACCACGCGCTCCACCCTCGGCAAGCCCCAGTACCACGTCGAAGTGTGCTCGGCCTGCCACCCGTTCTATACCGGCAAGCAGAAGATCGTCGACACCGCCGGCCGTGTCGAGCGCTTCCGCCAGAAGTACGGCAGCGTCCAGCGCGCCAGCTAAGTACACGGGGGCCTGGAAGACAGGCCCTGCGGTACAGGTCCCGGGCCCCAGGGGCGCAAGACAGCGCGCCCGCGGTCAAGCCCCTCGGGGATAGCCCCCTGAGCGGACCTCCCGACAAGAAGGCAGCCCAGGCTGCCTTTTTTGTTGTCCGCAGCCCTCATCGGCTGCATCGCACTTGGCCTGCGCTACCGGTCCGCCGCAAAATGCCCCCCATGACTCGCGACCCCGTCACCCCCACCCTGTTCCAGCGCCGTATTTACGGCACGGTCGGCCTGGCTGTGCTCGTCGCGCTCTATCTGCTTGTCGGGCTGACCGTGCACGACCCGTGGCGCGGGGACGACGCGCGCTATTTCGGTCCCGTCCTGGCGACGCTGCGCGGCGAATCCTGGCTGTTCCCGATGCTGGCAGGCGAGCCGCTCGCCGACTATCCGCCGCTGTATTTCTGGACGGCATCGGCCTTCGCCTGGATGGGCAGCAACTTTCTCCCCGCGCATGGTGCCGCACGCCTGGCAAGTGCGTTCTTCGTCGCCCTTGCGGTGTATTTCGTCGCCCGCGCCACCGAAACCCTGCATGGCCGGTCGGTGCGCACGCCGGGCGCGTTGCTCGCCCTAGGCGCGCTCGGCCTGGTGCTGCACGCGCACGAAACCCAGCCCCTGCTCGCCGTGTTCGCAATGTTGGCGCTGGTCGTGAACGGCCTGGCCGAGCTTCCGCAACGCCCACTCGCGGGCAGTCTCAAGGCTGGTATCGGCAGCGCGCTGGCGTTTCTTGGCGGTGGTTTTTCGGGCCTGCTCGTCACCGCGCCGCTGCTGCCGCTCGTCCTCCTGTTCACCCGCGAGTGCCGCACGCCGCGCGCAAGCGGTGCCTTGCTGATCGGCCTGTGTCTTGCGCTCACGCTCGCGGCCGCCTGGCCGATCGCGCTGCAGCTGACCCAGCCCGAACTGCTCACGCTGTGGCTGCGTGCCGAGTGGCTGCGGCTGACCGGCCCGGCGCTCCAGGTCCGCGAGCTCGTCGACCTGCTCGAACTGGCCGGCTGGTTCCTGTGGCCCTTGTGGCCGCTCGTGCTCTGGGCCTTGTGGCGAGGTCGCCGCAGGCTCGCCACCCTGCCTCTCATGTTGCCGCTGCTGAGCCTCATGCTGGTGTTGCTGTGGCTGGTAACGAGCGGAGATTCGTCGCAGGCACGCATGCTCCTGCTGATTCCGGCTGGCGCCCTGCTCGCGGCCAGCGGTGTATCCACGCTGCGGCGCGGCGCCGCGAGCGCCTTCGACTGGTTCGCGCTGATGAGCCTTGCGGCTTTCGGTGTACTGGTCTGGCTGGCATGGACGGCGCAGGCAGTTGGCTGGCCACCCGGGCTGGCGCGTCACGCCGCGCGCAACGCGCCCGACTTCGTGCTCCCTGACGGCGGCTTCCAGCTCGGCGCGGGTATTGCGATCAGCGCATTGTGGATCCTGCTGGTCGCACGCCTGCCGCGCTCTCCGTCACGCGCGCCCGCAAACTGGACCATCGGGCTGGTGATGCTGTGGTGCCTGGCCGTGGTGTTGCTGATGCCCTGGTTCGACCATGGCCGCAGCTATCGGGCGGTCGTTCAGTCGCTGGACATCGCCGTGCGCGGCGAACGCACCGAACGCCCCAACGCCTGCATCGCCACCACCGGCCTGCCCGACGCGATGCGCAGCTCGATGGACTACTTCGCCGCGCTGCGCACCCAGCGCATCACCGACGGCGCGACGCCCTGCCCACTGCTGCTCGTCCATACCGAGCGCCTGCGCAGCTTCGGCGAGTTCGCACCCGAATGGGAAACGGTGTGGGAATTCCGCCGCGGCGCAGGCAAGCGCCAGGAAACCTTCCGGCTGCTGCGCCGCGCAACGCCCTGATCAGCGCCGCTTCTTGGTACCACTTCCCGCACAGCCCCTCACTCGAGGCGCAGGAAATGGTCGCGGTAGTGGCGCAGTTCGCCGATCGACTCGTGGATGTCGGCCAGTGCGGTGTGGCTGTCGCTCTTCTTCACCCCGGCGTACACCTCCGGACGCCAGCGGCGCGCGAGTTCCTTGACCGTGGATACATCCAGATTGCGGTAATGGAACCAGTTCTCCAGCGACGGCATCCAGCGCGCGAGGAAGCGGCGGTCCTGGCACACCGAGTTGCCGCACATCGGCGACGTGCGCGCCGGCACCCACTGCTGCAGGAAGGCCAGCGCCTGCGCCTCGGCCTCGGCCTCGGACACCTTGGAGGCGCGCACGCGATCGATCAGGCCGGATTTGCCATGCGTGGTACGGTTCCACTCGTCCATCGCGTCGAGCACGCTGTCGGGCTGGTGCACGGTGATCACCGGGGCTTCGACGATGGTTTCCAGCGCCTCATTGGTAAGCACGAGCGCAATCTCGATGATGCGATCGCGGTCGGGTTCGAGGCCGGTCATCTCCATGTCCAGCCATATCAGCGTCTTCGGGTCCTGTGCCATAATCCATCCGCCTTTTTCGGGCACCTTGGTGCGAAACAATCAAGGGCGCGATTGTGTCACAGTTCCTGTCCGCCCCGGTTCTGCGGCGCGTTCAGCCAGGCTGCCCCGGCTGAACGCATCCCGACCAGGCGGCAGACGACCCTGTGAAGAGCCTGCTTCAGGACTCGCCGGCCTTTCTCATCCTCGCCACCGGAACCGCCATGAACGCCTTTGCCCTTGTTTTCGTCGGCCTGTTGCTGGCCGGTATGGCCGCCAAGCTGGCCCTGATGCGACGCCACGTGCACCACGTCCAGGCTCACCGGGACACCGTACCCGAAGCCTTCGCAACCTCGATCCCCTTGTCGTCCCACCAGCGCGCTGCGGACTACACCACCGCCCGCGCCGGCCTCTCGGCGCGCCAGACCATCGCCAGCGCCGTCTTCCTGCTGGTGATGACGCTCGGCGGCGGGCTGCAGTCGGTGCACGACGCCTGGTCGGCCGTGCTCGCACCGGGCGGGCTCGCCCACGGCGTCGCCCTGCTCGCCACGCTCGGCGTGCTCGGCTGGGTGCTGGAACTGCCCTTCGTCCTCACCCGCACCTTCGTCATCGAGAAGAAGTTCGGCTTCAACCGCATGACGCCGCGCCTGTTCGTCACCGACACCGCGCGCGAAGCCGTGCTCGCCGCCCTGATCGGACTGCCGCTGCTCGCCGTGGTGTTGTGGATCACGAGTTCGATGGGCGAGCTGTGGTGGCTGTGGGTGTGGGCGTTCTGGCTCGGCTTCAACGTGCTGGTGATGCTGGTGTGGCCCACCTTCATAGCGCCGCTGTTCAACAAGTTCACGCCGCTGGCCGACGCCGCGCTGAAGGCCCGCGTCGAAGCCTTGCTCGCGCGCTGCGGCTTCCAGTCCAAGGGCCTGTTCGTCATGGACGGCTCGCGCCGCTCGGCCCATGGCAACGCCTACTTCACCGGCTTCGGCGCCGCCAAGCGCATCGTGTTCTTCGACACCCTGCTCGACAAGCTCAGTGCCGACGAGGTGGAGGCGGTGCTCGCCCACGAGCTCGGGCATTTCCGCCATCGCCACATCTTCAAGCGCCTGGCCGTGCTCGCCCCGGGCAGCCTGGGCATGCTCGCCCTGCTCGGCTGGCTGATGCAGCAGCCGTGGTTCTTCTCGAGTCTGGGCATGACGGCCACCGACATCGCGAGCGCGCTGGCGCTGTTCATGCTGATCCTGCCGGTGTTCACCTTCCCGCTCGCGCCCTTCTTCAGCCACTGGTCGCGCGTGCATGAGTACGAAGCCGACGCCTATGCCGCCAGCCAGACACGCGCTGCCGACCTGGTCGCTGCGCTGGTCAAGCTCTATCGCGACAATGCCTCGACGCTCACACCGGATCCGCTGTACTCGCGCTTCTTCGACTCGCACCCGCCGGCGGCGCTACGCGTCGCGCGGCTGCAGACCCTGCAGCAGTGACACCCCCACAACAGAGAGAGAGGAGACAGACATGAGAACGCGCATTTCCACCGCCGCCACCGCCGCTACCGCCACCCTCCTGCTGGCGCTGCCGCTGGCCGCCCAGGCCGACCCCTTCCCCAACGCCGACCACGCCGCCGGCAAGGACATGCACGCCCGCCTGTGCGTGGAATGCCACGAGCGCAAGTACGGCGGCGAGGACGGCTCGGCCATCTACCTCCGTCCCGATCGGCGCGTGACCACGCCGAGCGCCCTGTCGCAACAACTGACCGCGTGCACGACGATGCTCAACCTCGACCTCTTCCCGGAAGACGAGCATCACCTCGCCGGCTACCTGAACAAGCTCTACTACAAGTTCGAGTGAAAAAAAGCGCCCACCCCGTCAAGCCTACCGAGGCACGCCTGAAGGGCGTCATCGTCGCCGCCTTCGGCCGCCATTACGAAGTCAACACCGCCGCCGGCCGCCTGCAATGCTACCCGCGCGGCAAGCGGAGCAGCTACGCCTGCGGCGACGAGGTCGAGATCGTGCGCGGCGGCGACGGCCAGGGCGTCATCGAGAAGCTGACGCCACGCCGCAACCTGCTGTGGCGCTCCGACGCCTTCCGCGAAAAGCTGATCGCCGCCAACCTCAGCCACATCGTCATCGTCGTCGCCACCGAACCCGGCTTCTCCGACCTGCTGGTGTCGCGCTGCATCGCCGCCGCCGAAAGCCAGGACATCACGCCGCTGATCGTGCTCAACAAGGCCGACCTCGAAGAGCGCCTGCCCGGCGCGCGCGCGCAGCTCGCGCCTTTCCGCAAGCTGGGCTACGAAGTGATCGAGGTCTCCGCCCTGCACGGCGCCGACGGCCTGCGCGCACGCCTGAGCGAGTTGCACGCGATCTTCGTCGGCCAGTCGGGTATGGGTAAATCGACCCTGACCAACGCCCTGATCCCGGAAGCCAACGCGGCCACGCGCGAGATATCGGACGCGCTGGACTCGGGCAAGCACACGACCACCTTCGCGCGGCTCTACCCCCTGACACCGGGGGGCGAGAGCGCAGAAGCAGCCGAAACCAACGCAGCCGATCCCACCTCCGGTGGCTGGCTGATCGACAGCCCCGGCCTGCAGGTCTTCGGCCTGGCACACCTGACACCAGACAGCCTCGCCGAGGCCTTCATCGAGTTCCGCCCCTTTCTCGGCAAGTGCCGCTTCCGCGACTGCCGCCACGACAGCGAGCCGGGTTGCGCGCTGCTGGGCGCGGTGGCGTCGGGGCAGATTCACCCGCGGCGCTGGGAGCATTTCCGCAACATCCGCAGCGAGATCGCCGCGGCGAGAAAGCTCAATCCGGGCTGGTGAGTCCCCAGCGCCAGCGAGCCGACAGGGCAAGAACGATCGCGCTCAGCGCGCGAGCAGAAAGTCGCGCACCACGGCGATCTGGGCCGGGTCCATCAGCATCGGCGCGTGGCCCACGCCGGCGAACTCCACCGTCCGCGCGTGCGGACCGCGCGCCGCCATGGCGCTCAGCGTTGCCGGCTCGAGCAGGTCGGAGTCGGCGCCACGCAGGGCCAGGGTCGGACAGCGGACCGCCTCGTACACCGGCCACAGGTCGATGTCTTCCAGGATGGGCGCCGCCCGGAAAACGTCGCCTAGCCCCGGGTCGTACACCATCGCGAACCCGCCCTCCTCCCCCTCCAGCGGGCACACCGAATACGTTGTCAGATGACGCCACTGCGCGTCGGTGAGCGCACCGAAGGGCGCACCGACCTCGCGAATCCACGCCTCCGCCGCCGCCAGGTCCGGAAACTCGGGGGCCCTGCCGACATACTGCGCGATGCGCTGCAGCGAGGCCGAGGTGATGACCGGCCCCACATCGTTGAGCACGAGGCGGGTGATCGGGGTGCGTGGCTGGCTCGCCAGCACCATGCCGATGATCCCGCCCATCGATGTGCCCACCCAATGCACCTCATCCACATTCAGGCGCGCGATCAGGGTGACCATGTCGTTCACGTACACCGGAAAGCCGTAGTCGGCCTTCACGTCCAGCCAGTCACTACGCCCACGGCCGACCACGTCGGGGCAGACCACGCGGTACTCGTCGGCCAGCGCGCGCGCCAGGTCGTCGAAGTCGCGTCCGTTGCGGGTCAGGCCATGCACGCAGACGAGCACCCGCGGGTTGTCGGGGTCGCCCCATTCCGTATAGGCCATGCGGTGCAGCCCATGCGGGCCCATGCACTGCACCGAAGCCTCGCGCATGGCAGGGACTGGCGACGGGGATGAGTGGAGCAGATGCTGCAGCGCGGACTGGAGGGACATGGTCTGGGCGATCCGTGAACCGAGGCTATCGAAGGCCTTGAGTCTAGCCCGAAGCGGCCGTGGCGGCGCAAACCTTGTTCAGCGCGGTCCGCACGTCGCAGCGCTCAGCGTCCATGCCAGTAGCGCGGCGTCCGCTCACGTTCGGCAAACACCGTCACCCCCTCGTCGGCATCGGCCGCAAACACCATGCCGATGGCTCCTTGTGCATCGGTACGCCAGTTGCGCGCACCGGCTGCCGCCCAGCGCGCCCACACCTGCGGATGCGGATGACCGAATGCGTTGCGGTAGCCCGCCGAATGCACCACGTGCGCCGGCAGCGTCGCGTCCACAAAGCCCTGCGATGAAGAAGAGCGGCTGCCGTGGTGAGCGCTGACGACGACCTCGCTGCGCAATGCGCTCGTATGCGCACGCGCGAGCAGAGCGGCTTCCGCCGCGACCCCGATGTCGCCTGTCAGCAGCAAGGCCCCCGACGGCCCCGACACCCTGAGCACACAGGACGCATCGTTGTCGTGGTTGCGCCCGGAAAGCAGCTCGGCAACGGGGTGCAGCACTTCGAAGCGCACGCCATCCCATATCCACGGTGCTGCACCCGCGCAAGAACGCAGCGCCGTGGCCTGCAGCCACGGCTCGTCACCGCCCGGCGCGCCGGCTGCGGCCTCGGGCTGCCCGGCCAGCACGTCACCGACCGGCAGGCCGCCGATCACGCTGGCCGCCCCACCCACGTGATCGACGTCACCGTGGGACAGCACGAGGCGGTCGATCGCGCGCGTGCCCGCTCCACGCAGGTAAGGCAGGATCACCCGACTGCCAGCGTCCGCCTCGCTGCCATAGGGCGGCCCGGCGTCAAAGAGCAGGTCGTGACCGCGCGTGCGCACATGCACGGCCAGGCCCTGCCCCACATCGAGCACCTGCACCTCGAAGCCCCCCTCCAAAGGTCGCGCAGGCTGCCAGACCAGCAAGCCGCCAAGCAGCACAGGCGCAGCAAGCCGCCCCGGCGTGGCGCGCGGCAGCAGCAGCACGGCCACCGCCACCAGCCCGCCGGCGAGCAACCACGGCGGTGGCGTCGCCTGCTCCCACAGCGCCTGGTCCCATGCGGCCAGCCCGTTCAGCGCCGCCATCATCAAGCCCGCGGCGACATCCGCGGGCACGAGCAACAAGGCATTCGGCCACGGCAGCGCGAGCAGCACCAGCGGCGTGATCACGAAGCTCACCACCGGAATCGCCACCAGGTTCGCGACCGGCGACAGCAACGGAAAGGACTGGAACTGAGCCAGCAGCAAGGGGATCAGCGCCACGCTGATCGCAAGCTGGACGCGCACCGCGCCCCGCCATCCCGTTCGCGCGCGAACCCGCCCGCCGACACAGGCAAGGATGATCGCGACCGCGCCGAAGGACAGCCAGAACCCCGCCGACAGCACCGCCCACGGATCGGCCACCAGCACGACCAGCAGCGCAATCGCCAGCACGCGCGAGGGCGCCACCGTTCGCCCGGTAAACAGCACCCACACCGCCACGGCGAGCATGAGCCAGGCGCGCAGCACCGGAATGCCGAGCCCCGCCAGCAGGGCGTAGGCACTCGCCCCTGCCAGCGCCGCCAGCGCGCCGGCCTTTTGCGCCGGCACGCGCAGCGCCAGGGTTGGCACCCGACGCCACACCATCGCCACCGCGCCGCCGCAGAACAGGCCGACGAGCGCGACGTGCAGCCCGGAGATGGACACCAGATGCCCGACGCCGGTGCGCCGGAACACCTCCCAGTCCTGAGCTGGGATGCCGCCCTGATCACCCACGGCGAGGGCCACCATCAGGCCACCGTGATCGCCGCCGGGCATGGCGGCAAGCAGACGCTCGCGCACCGCGGCGCGGACTCGGTG
Source organism: Thauera sp. (assembly GCF_034003485.1). Taxonomy (GTDB): domain Bacteria; phylum Pseudomonadota; class Gammaproteobacteria; order Burkholderiales; family Rhodocyclaceae; genus Thauera. The sequence continues at coordinate 66,090 of NZ_JAVEYL010000003.1, read as the reverse complement.
CACCTGCTGCATCGGGCCGCCGACGCCATCATCGACACGGATCGCAGGGTCGCGCACATAACCGGTGGCGCGGATGCCGCGCTCGAGCAGCCAGGCCTCGTAGTCGAACCCGCCCGGATTGACGAAGCCGTGCGGGCGCCGCAAGCGCACGCCAAAAGACCAGCGCTCGCCGGGCTGTGGCATCACCGGCAGTGTGCCGTCCTCGCCCCTGCGCTCGCGCCAGCTCAGCAGCACCCGGCGCGGCACGCCGTCCTGACCCGCATCCGGCTCGAAGACGAAGCGCCAGCCCTGATCGAGCGCCTGCGGCAGGCCGGCGATGCGCCCCTGAATCACGCGATCGGCGCCTTCCAGATCACCGCGCAGCTCGTCCGCCAGCCGCAATTCGGCCCGCCACGCGGACCAGGCGACACCTGCCGCGGCCGCGATCGCCACCGTCAGCACGGCGCACGCCACTCGAGCTTGAAATGGAAGGCGCGCAGCCCCCCGCAGCAGCGCGATGCGCAGCACGAGCGCCGCACCGAGGCCCAGCATGCCGGCCGCCGCCCAGCCGTCGAGGGCAGCACGCGTCTGGACCACACAGACCCCGATCAGGAAGGCGAGTGCAAACATTCTCATGGCATAGCATGATGCCAATCGCAAACCCTTTAGGCCAGCCCGCGCGCCAGATCCGCCTCCGATGGCAAAGCTCCCGGTCGCGGATACAAAGCGCAACATCGCCACTGCGAACCCGGCGCGCGTAAGGCGCATCCGACGCTGACGGCGCGCACGCTGACAACTGCTAGACTCTCGCCGACCCGACCGACCATGCGCAAGACACTCAAGCGGCTTCTTCCCGACCACCACACAGTCAGTTCGAATCGCTGGCTGCGGCCGTTTGCGTCCACGCTGCTGCACCCACGGCTGTGGCACCTCAACCGCCATTCGGCGGCGGGCGCGGTTGCGGTGGGGATGTTCTGCGGACTGATCCCGGGGCCGCTGCAGATGATGGGCGCGGCAATCTGCTGCGTGCTGTTCCGGGTGAACCTGCCGCTGGCGCTGATCACCACCCTGTACAGCAACCCGCTGACGATCGTGCCGCTCTACGTGCTCGCCTTTGGCATCGGCAGCCTGATCCTGGGCAACGGCGACTTCGACTTCACGCCGCCGCCCGATCTGGTGGGGATGAATCCGGCGGTGTGGATCGGCGACCTCGCCGCGTGGGCGTCATCGCTCGGCAAGCCGCTCTTTCTCGGCCTCATCGTGCTCGCCGCCAGCCTGTCGATGCTGTCCTACCTGGCCGTGCGCTGGGGCTGGCGGCTGTGGTTGATCCGGCAATGGCGCAGACGGCCGTGGTCTAAACAGCACAAGGGCCCGCGTCAGCCGCGAGCCCCTGGACCCTGAACACCGTGCGCGGCGCTTTCAGACGTGGAAGCGGCTCGCCTGCTGGCGCAGCGTGGTCGCAAGCTGTTCCAGCGTCTCCGCGGTGCCGGTGGTCTCGCGTACCGATCCACTGTTGTGCTCGGCCATCTCGGCAATGCGCTCGATGTTGCGCGCGATCTCGTTGCTGGCCAGGCTCTGCTCGTTCAACGCGGTCGAGATCTCGCGCACCGCGGTCAGTACCTCGCCCGCGCCGCTGCTGATCTGCGCCATCGATTCACCGGCGCGGTTGCTCATCGCCACGCCGTCGCGTACCCGCTGCACGCCCTGCTGCATCGTCTCCACGGCGCGCCCGGTTCCCTGCTGGATCGCCTGCACCATCTGGCCGATCTCATGGGTCGCCAGCGAGGTGCGTTCGGCCAGCTTGCGTACTTCATCGGCCACCACCGCAAAGCCGCGCCCGCTCTCGCCCGCACGCGCCGCCTCGATCGCCGCGTTGAGCGCGAGCAGGTTGGTCTGGTCGGCGATGTCGCGGATCGAATCGACGATGGTGTTGATCTGGCGCGACTTCTCGCCGAGCTCGCGGATCGCGTCGCTCGACAGGTCGACCGCCTCGGCGATGCGCTCCATTTCGCTCACCGAGCGCTGCATCACGTCGCGGCCTTCGTCGGACAGGCGGCCGGAGTCTTCGGCCAGCTTCTGCGCCGTCAGCGCGTGGTGGGCGATGCCGTCGACCCCGCGCGACATCTCCTCCACGGCGGCGGCCACGCCGGATGCGGCGTCGCTCTGCGCCTCGGAGCCCTGCAGCACGCGCCGCGCCGACGCCGACAGCTCGGTCGCCGCACCGCCGACGTGCTCGGCGCCAAGCTGGATCTCGCGGATCAGCCCCGCCACCTGGTCAGCCATGCCGTTGAACTGGCGGGCGACCTCGGCAAGCTCGTCGTGCGCAGAGAACCGGACGCGGGCGCGGTAGTCACCCCCCGCAAACTGCTGCGCTCCGGTCGATAGCTCGCGCACCGAACGCAGGATGGCCAGATACACCGCGACGAACAGATAGGCCGCGAGCAGCATCGCCAGCACCGAGACGGTGATCTGCACCACCAGCCGATCCTCCAGCGTCTGCAGACGCGCCTCGAGCAGGCGACCGGCTTCGGGGCGCAGGACCTGGTCGAAATTGCGCACCGCGGTGTCGATCGAGCGGGTGACCAGCTCGAAGAAGGCTGCCGAGCCGATCGTGAAACGCTGGTCGAGGATCTCCTGCCGGGTCGTCACCCTGACCTCCTCCACGCCCGCAGAAATCTCCTTGCCCGCAGCGTCGAGCCGCGCGGCCAGCGCCGCGTTGATGCGCGCCGTGCGTTGCAGGCGCTCGACGAGTGCAGTCTCGGCCCGGCCAATCTCGGCCAGCAAGGACACCACGGCGTGCTCGTCGGCCTGCGTGAGCTCACGGCGCGCAGTGAGGCTGGTGCCGCGGGCGCGCAGTTGGCCGAGGCGCTCGCTCAGTTCCGGCAGGGTATTGAGCAGGGGTGCGATCAGGTTCGCGCTGACAGGGTCCGGATCCAGCGCGAGGCCGGACACGTCGCCCATGTCACCAAGCCAGCGCAGCAAGTCGGCGATCGCCTCGGTGTGGGTGCGGAAATTGTTCGGGCCTTCAAGGCGCAGCCCCTCGTCGGCCAGGCTCAACAGAGTGCCACGCACACGCTGCCAACCGGGCTGCAGCGGGGCCCAGCTCACATCGCCCGCGATCGCAGCATCGAGTGCCGTCATCGCGGCCTTGAGCTCCTGCGCCTTCTGTTCCCGTTTCGGCACCAGATCCGCGCTGCCGCCGAGCACGCCTGCAGACAGGCCGCGGTGCTGCTGCGTCTTGAGGATGACCGCGAATCCGGCGTCAAAGAGCTCCAGCCCGGAGATCTCCTGCTGGGTCACGCGAATCTCGCCGCGCAGGTTGTTGAAGATCTGCGTGAGCAGGACCGCCGAGGCGGCGGCACACACCAGGATGATCAGGCCGAACTTGAGTGGGTAACTCAGTCGATCGAGCAGGCGGATGGCAGGCAGGAAGAGCAGTTTCATGATCGGGGCACCGACACCACGGCCGGGATTTGATGCTGACCACAGGCCTATCGGCGCCCCACCGCCAAACTTTACCGAGTTCGAAGCGATTCTGTTCCTTGCGCCTGTTCAGGACAGGCGGCCGTCGCACAGGCGCAGCGTGCGCTGTGCGCGCGCGGCGAGCGCCTCGTCGTGGGTGACGATGACGAAGCTGGTCGCGAAGCGCTCGTTGAGCGACAGCATCAGGTCGAACACCGCACCGGCGGTGCGCCGGTCGAGGTTGCCGGTGGGCTCGTCGGCCAGCACGCACGCAGGCTGGGTGACCAGGGCGCGCGCCATCGCCGCGCGCTGGCGCTCGCCGCCGGAGAGTTCGCCCGGCGCATGATCGAGCCGGTGCGCCAGCCCGACCTCGCCCAGCATCTGCGCGGCGCGCTCGTCGGCCTCGGCGCGCGGCACGCGGCGGATGTACAGCGGCATGGCGACGTTCTCCAGCGCGCTGAACTCGGGCAGCAGGTGATGAAACTGATAGACGAAACCGAGCGCCTCGTTGCGCAGCCGGCCGCGCGCGGTCTCCGACAGCCCGGAGAAATCCTGCCCCATCAGGCGCACGCTGCCCGCGCTGGGCACGTCCAGCCCGCCCAGCAGATGCATCAGCGTGCTCTTGCCCGAACCGGACGCACCGACGATGGCGATGCGCTCGCCGCGCCCGACGCTGAGCGTCACCTCGTCGAGCACCCGCACCGCCTCGGCGCCTTCGCGAAAGTGCTTGCTCAGGCCCGTGCAGGCCACCACCGGCGGCGTCGCCGCGGCGGGCGTGAGGAATTGGCGATCACTCATAGCGCAGGGCCTCCGCCGGATTCACCCGCGACGCCCGCCAGCTCGGGTACAGCGCGGCGAGCAGGGTCAGCACGAAGGACACCGACACGATCCAGGTCACGTCGGCCGGCAGCACCTTCGAGGGCAGCTCGTTGATGTAATAGATTTCCTTGTTCCACAGTGTGGCACCGGTGAGCATCTCGAGCGCGGGGATGACCACGTCGAGGTTGTTGGCGATTGCCAGGCCGCCGATCACGCCTGCAGCCAGGCCGACCAGGCCGATGATCGAACCCTGCAGCACGAAGATGCCCATGATCGAGGCCGGGCTCGCGCCCAGGGTGCGCAGGATGGCGATGTCGGCGTACTTCTCCTGCACCGCCATCACCAGCGTGGACACGATGTTGAACGCCGCCACCGCGACGATCAGGAACAGGATCAGCGTCATCATCGTCTTCTCGAGCGCCACCGCGCGGAAGAAGTTGGCGTGGCTGCGCGTCCAGTCGGCCACCACCAAGCCGGGTTCGGTGATCGTCATCGCCAGCTCGCGCGCAACCCTCGGCGCGGCAAAGAGGTCGTCGAGCTTGAGGCGCACGCCGCTCACCGCGTCACCCAGCCGGTAAAGCGCCTGCGCATCGGCGACGTGCACCAGGGCGAGCCCGGAGTCGTACTCGTACATGCCGGCCTCGAAGATGCCCACGACCTCGAACTGCTTCACCCGCGGCAGCACCGCCGCCGGCGTCACCAGGCCCTGGGGCGCGATCAGCGTGACCTTGTCGCCCATCTGCACGCGCAGCGCCTGGGCGAGATCGCGGCCGAGCACGATGCCGAAGCGCCCGGCCTGCAGCGCGGCGAAGTCGCCGGCTTTCATGTAGCTGCCGAAATCCGCCACCTTGTCTTCCTCGGCCGGGATCACGCCGCGCACGATGGTGCCGCGCACGCCCTGGTCGAATGACAGCATGCCCTGCTCCTGCACGTAGGGCGCCGCCGCCTTCACCGACGGATGGCGCATCGCCTCGTCCGCCACCTGCTGCCACGAGAGCAGCCCGCCGTCGACGCTCTGCACCTGCACGTGGGAGGCCACGCCGAGGATGCGCGTACGCAATTCCTCCTGGAAACCGTTCATCACCGACAGCACCACGATCAGCGCGGCGACCCCCAGCGCGATGCCGAGCATCGACACGAAGGAGATGAACGAGATGAAGCGGTTGCGCCCCTGCGCCCGCTTACGCGAGCGCGTATAGCGCAGACCGACGAGAAATTCGTAACGCATCGACACCTGGCTTCCCGAATCCTTTGGCAACAAGGCCGGCATTGTGCCCGCGGATGGGTCCGCACGCGACAGCAAAGCGCATGTGAATGTAAGTCGCGAATCCACGCCCTCAACCCATCCGTCGTACGACACGCCCCCGGACCGGCATTCAAGGGCGATGAAGTACGGCTGGCAGCCCGCTTCGATTCGTGAAAAACTGAGTTCCCGATCCCGGTATCGCCATTGCGACCCATGCCGCCGCAAGACAAACCCTCGCCCGGGCGCTTCCACGCCCTGCTCGACCGCAGCGCAGCCGCGTGGCTGATCCTGGCGATCGGCCTGGTGGTGACGCTCGGGCTGTGGCAGTACTTCGGCACGCATTTCGCCGAGCGCGCGCGCGACCGGTTTTCTCATCGCGCCGAAGCCGCGAAGAACCTGCTGCTGTCACGCATGCAGGCACACGAGAAGATCCTGCGCGGCGCAGCCGCACTCTTTGCCGCCAGTGATCACGTCAGCCGCGCGGAATGGCGGGCCTACATTGCCGCGCTCGAGCTCGACAGATCCCTGCCCGGCATCCAGGGCACGGGCTTCACGCGGATGATTTCCGCCGATCAACTGGCCGCGCACGTCGCCGGGGTGCGCGCGGAAGGCTTTCCCGACTACGTCATCAATCCGCCAGGCGAGCGCGACGCCTACAGCAGCATCCTCTACCTCGAGCCCTTCACCGATCGCAACCTGCGCGCCTTCGGCTACGACATGTACTCCGAGCCGGTGCGCCGCGAGGCAATGCAGCGCGCCCGCGACTCTGGCGCGCCCGCCCTGTCGGGCAAGGTCACGCTGGTGCAGGAATCTGGCCCCGAGGTGCAGGCCGGCTTCCTGATCTACCTGCCGATCTACGCGCGTGGTACCGAGCCGGAAACGGTGAACGCGCGCCGCGAGGCGCTGCTCGGGTTCGTCTACAGCCCGTTTCGCGCGCACGACATCATGGACAGCATCTTCAGCGACAGACTGAACGATGTGGCCCTCGAACTCTTCGACGGCGCGCCGACGGCCGACAGCCTGCTGTTCGCCTCCGCGCAGCACAGCGCGCTCGCACGCTTCGTCGTCGACCATCCGGTGGACATTGCCGGCCGCACCTGGCTGGCGCGCTTCAGCAGCACGCCGGCCTTCGACGCTGACAACGACAGCGCCGAACCTGGGCTGATCCTGTTCGGCGGCACGACGATGAGCCTGATGCTCTTCGCCCTCCTCAACATCAACGCCCGTCACCGCCGCCGCATGCAGACCGCCGCCGCCCGGCTCGCGCAAAGTCGCGACGAGTTTCGCACGCTGGTCGAGAACGTCCCCGGCGTGGTGTTCCGCTGCCAGGTCGCCGCGCCTTGGTCCGTCATCCACATCAGCCCGAACATCCGGGCGCTTACCGGTGCCGCGCCCGAGGAGTTCGTGTCGGCGCACGTCTCTTTCGGCGACTTCATCGTCCCAGAAGACTTCACCACGATCGAGGACGCGATCGCGACCGCGCTGCGCGAGCGCACGAGCTACGAGGTGGAATACCGCATGCAGTCGCGCACCGGGCAGACGTACTGGGTCAGCGAGCGCGGCCACGTCTATGTCGACAGCAACGGCCAACCGCAGTGGCTGGACGGCGTCATCATCGACATCACCGAACGCAAGAAAGCCGAGGAGGCGATCCGCAACCTCGCCTTCGTCGACACGCTCACAAACCTGCCCAACCGCCGCTTCCTGCTCGAACGGCTGCGCCAGGGTCTGGCAAACAGCCGCCGCCATGGCAACCACGGCGCGCTGCTGTTCATCGACCTCGATCACTTCAAATCGATCAACGACACCTATGGCCACGAGGCCGGCGACCGGCTGCTGTGCGAGGTCGCGCGGCGGCTGCGCCAGAGCGTGCGCAAGGGCGACACCGTCGGCCGCCTCGGCGGCGACGAATTCGTGGTGATGCTCGAGGATCTCAGCGACAGCGCCGAGGCGGCCCGCGAAAAAGGCGCGGCGATCGGCGACAAGATCCTCGCCGCGCTCAACGAGCCCTTCGAGATCGACGGCGACCTGCACCAGAACACGCCAAGCATCGGCATGACCTGCTTCGGCAGCACGGACGAGCACGCCGAGGAGTTGTTGCGGCGCGCCGACGCGGCCATGTACCGCGCCAAGGCAGCGGGCCGAAATCGGCTGGAGACGAACAGCGCGCAGCCCGTCTAGCGCCTGCCGCGCCGGGCGCCATCCTTCCCCGCACCCGTTTGCAACCCGCTGTGCTGTCGTGCGCCGGGCTTCTTCAAACCGGCCTTGGGCGGGTCTTCGTCTCGCGCTTCGGCCTTGCGCGGCGGCGCCTTCTGCATCCCCGCCTGCTTCCCGCACACAGTGCTGGTGCTCGCCACCGCCGGCTGATGCCGCGGCACCAGGCAGTTCGGTCCGTTGCCGATCAGCTCTGCCCGCCCCATGCGCATCAGCCCCTCGCGCAGGAGCGGCCAGTTCTCCGGATCGTGCCAGCGCAGGAAGGCCTTGTGCAGCTTGCGGATCTTGCCCGCACGCGCGGTCTCGACCACCTCCGAATCCGCCGACACCTTCCTGAGCGGGTTCTTGCGCGAGTGGTACATCGTGGTCGCCAGCGCCATCGGCGTGGGCAGGAAGGTCTGCACCTGATCGAGGCGGAAGTTGTTCTTCTTCAGCCACAGCGCCAGATTGAGCATGTCCTCGTCGGTCGTGCCGGGGTGGGCGGCGATGAAGTACGGCACCAGGTGCTGCTTCTTGCCCGCCTGCGCCGAGAACTTCTCGAACATCTGGCGGAACTCCTCATACGCGCCGATGCCCGGCTTCATCATCTTGGAGAGCGTGTTCTCCTCGGTGTGCTCGGGCGCGATCTTGAGCAGCCCGCTGACGTGGTGCGTCACCAACTCCTTCACGTACTCCGGCGAGCGCACCGCCAGGTCGTAGCGCAGGCCCGAACCGATGGTGATGCGCTTGATGCCCGGCACCGCGCGCGCCTTGCGATACAGCTCGACCAGCGACGAGTGGTCGGTGTCGAGGTTCTCGCAGATGCCCGGATACACGCACGACAGCCGCCGGCAGTTCTCCTCGATCGCCTTGCTCTTGCACGCCATGCGGTACATGTTCGCCGTCGGCCCGCCGAGGTCGGTGATGTGGCCCTTGAAATCGGGCGACTTGTCGCGGATCTCCTCGATCTCGTGAATGATCGACTCGTGCGAGCGGCTCTGGATGATGCGGCCCTCGTGCTCGGTGATCGAGCAGAAGGTGCAGCCGCCGAAGCAGCCACGCATGATGTTGATCGAGAACTTGATCATGTCCCACGCCGGGATGCGCGCGCCGCCGTAGCTCGGGTGCGGCGCACGCGCAAAAGGCCGGTCGAACACGAAGTCCATCTCGGGCGTGGAGAGCGGCACCGGCGGCGGGTTGATCCACACGTCGCGCGCGCCGGGGCCTTCGCCGTGACACTGCACCATCGCGCGCGCATTGCCGGGGTTGGATTCGAGGTGGAACACGCGCGAGGCATGGGCGTACATCACCGCGTCTTCCTTGACCTGCTCGTACGACGGCAGGCGGATGAAGGTGTGCGCACGGTCGGCGCGACGCGCAGCCAGGCGCTCGGCTGCCGGCACGATGCGTACCGGCTGGGCGCCGTCGGCGGCGGGCCTGGGCGCAGCGGAGGCCGGCTCCATCGCGTAGGGGTCGGGGTGGGTGTCGATGCGGCCAGGCTTGTCGAGCGCAAGCGAATCGATCTCGTGCCATGCGTCCGCCGGCCGCCAGCCCGGCTTGACCATGAACGCGGTACCACGCAGGTCACGGATGGATTCGATCGGCTCGCCCGCAGCCAGGCGGTGGGTCAGCGCCACCAGCGCGCGCTCGGCGTTGCCGAAGAGCAGGATGTCGGCCTTGGAGTCGGGCAACACGGAGCGCCGTACCTTGTCCGACCAGTAGTCGTAGTGCGCGATGCGGCGCAGGCTGGCCTCGATGCTGCCGATCACGATCGGCGTGCCCGGATACGCCTCGCGCGCACGCTGGGCATACACCGTCACCGCACGGTCCGGGCGCTTGCCGGCTTCGGCGTTGGGCGTGTAGGCGTCTTCCGAGCGGATCTTGCGGTCCGACGTATAGCGGTTGACCAGCGAATCCATGTTGCCGGCGGTGATGCCGAAATACAGCCGCGGTTTGCCCAGCGCACGGAAAGGCTCGGCCGACTGCCAGTCGGGCTGGCTGAGGATGCCGACGCGAAAACCGTGGGCCTCGAGCAGCCGCCCGACCAGCGCCATGCCGAAGCTCGGGTGGTCGATGTAGGCGTCGCCGGTGACGAGGATGACGTCGCATTCGTCCCAGCCGAGCGCGTCCATCTCCTGGCGCGACATGGGCAGGAAAGGCGCGGCACGGCGGCCCGTGACGGCACCGTCGTCAATGCTGGAGGTCGTTGATTCGCCGGCGGATAGCGCGGCGTCGGAGGCAGGGAGTGATCGCATGATGGGCGCCATTGTATCGGGCGGCAGGGACGGACGCGCCATCGTTACGACCTCGCCCGCATGCGCCGGGAAGCACCCTTGTCGTTTCCGGATTCAGGCCAGCCAGGGGCTCGCAGCAAACACCAGTCGCTCACTGTCGCGTCGCCACACCACGGCGTCCCGCTGCACGGCGAGCCACCAGGTCTGCATGGCAGGATCGGGCCTGGGGGAAGCGAACGCCGCTGGATCGAGGACTGCGATACACCATGCCGGCTCCGGGTCGCGCACCGACGGGTAAATGATTCCGCCGATCGGGGCTTCACGCGCGACGCGGGCAAAGGCCTGGGTGGCGCTGTAGTCGGTGGGATGCTCCCAGGCACCGAGGTCGGTGGCAAAGGGCGGCTCGCGCAGGTCGACGACAGCGGTGGCGAGCCTGACCCGAAATGCGGTGTGGGCCACGGGCTCGATCCGCTCGAGATCGACGGCGTCCTGGAGGAATTTCCAGCGCCAGTACCCCAGCTCGGCGCAGGCCGTGCGCACACGCTGCGCGCCATAGAACACCCCGGGATCGGTGGCGCCCCGAAAGCGCGAACCGCCCCGCCGTGGGTCATAGCGAAACGGCGTGGCCAGCAGATAGTCCAGCGCGGAAACGCTGGAAGGCTGAGGGGGCTTGCTGGTCTCGAGCAGCAGCTCCAGCACATCCTGTTCGGCGGCGTCATCGACGATCTTCATGGTCGAGGCGACGTGCTGGGCTTCGACGATGCGCCAGGCCGGCGCCGCCCATGCGCGAGCCTCAGACGAGACCGCGAGAGGCGTCCAGATAGTGGACGACACGAACGAGTCCTTCGGTTTGGCTGATGAGTTCGATGGGGCGCGCGTTGAGCCCCTTGTTGTCGCTGTTGAGCCATGCGCGCGCGGTGCCCTCCTCGCCCACGATGGAATCGAGCGAGCGGAACAGGCGCACGAACAGCAGCGCAAACTCCCACTCCTTGCGGTGCTGCTCGAGCTGGTAGTCGCCGGCATAGAGCCGCGTGATGGTCGACGGGCTGACCCCCAAGACCTTGGCAAGCAGCGCGCGCGAAACGTTGAGCCGTTCGGCAGCGCGCGCGACCGCCTTCGAGAGCACAGCCGCCGCGTTGGCGGTTTGCACGGTTGCGGTGGCAGTGTTGATGGTAGCAGCGGCGGTGTTGGTGGCAGCGGCGGCAGTCATGGCGCACCTCCTTTCTCCAGAAATTTTAGTTCATATTTCTTTCTTCTGCAAAACAATAAAGCCAGAGTCGATTGATTGGACTCACCCGCCCGCCGTTCGCAAGCCCATCACCACAGCCGCGCATCGGGCCGGTAGTCGACACGCCGCGTCGTCACCCGCCGCGCATCCGGGTGCGCAGGGTTGAGCAGGTAATTCCAGCCCACCGGCACCACCACCGAAGGCACGCGCAGCAGCATTGACGCGCCGCGCGCGAGCCAGTCGTCGCCGATGCGCTGCGAAGCGGCGCTGCCCACCGACCAATCGAAGTTATCCGCAGCCCAGTCTTGAGGCAGCACCACGCCCTCGGCGGCGGCCACGGCCGCGGCGGGCAGCGTCACCTCGACCGCGACCATGTCGCGCGGCGGGCGCAGGGGGGTGTGGACGCGCTTTTCGAGCTGCGCGAGCGCGAGGCTGTCGGCGAGGTAGATCACCGGCCGGCCTACGCTGTTCCAGCGCCCCCCGACCGCCGCTGCGCCGTTGCCCGCGCAGGCGAAATCCTCGGCGGCGCAAAGCAGCGCACCCGTGTCGAGGTCGATCCAGTCCTGCGCCAGCCGCCACAGCGTGGCCGTGCGTGCGGCCATCAGGCGGCGGTGCCGGCCATGATGCGGCGCAAGGCGTTCATCACCGCCTGGTGGCCCGGCGTGGTGACGAGCAGTTCGATGGGAATCGCACCGCCCAGCACCGGGATGGGCGCACCCAGCCATTCGCGGGCGGCGGCCTCGTCGCCGAACACGCGCGTTGCCGCACGCTCGACGTCGATGAGGCGGGCGACGCGGTCGGAGTCGTCCTGCGACAGCGGCTTGCCCTCGCGCACGCGGCGGTCGTAGGTGGCCGGTGCCACGCCCAGCAGTTGCGCCAGGCTGCGCCCGCTGCGCCCGAAACCGTGGGCAAAGGCATCGAGCGAGCCGGGCTCGAAGCCCTCGCGCACCATGTGGTCGCGCTCGAGCGCCGACGCAGCGTGCAAGTAGTGCTCGATGCTGGCCCCGCCCCTCACGCCACCCATTGCGCCGCGCGCAGCGTAAGGGACCGCGGGTTCACGGGTCGACGGGCTTGGTTTGCTGGCGGACATCGTTATCACCTGATTGCTAAACGTGAATCAATTGAATCCCTTCGACTGCAATCTGTCAAGCCGCCGCACCGGCTACAGCGGGGATTCGCACGGCGGGTCGCTCTGGTCGCACGTGCTAGACTCGCGCGCTTCCAACGAAGCGTTCCCGATGCAGATCCAGCTCCTGATTCCCGGCCTGTTATGGCCTGTCGCCACTCTGCTCGGCCCGGCCTCCGGGCTCGCGCTCGACGGGCTGGCGACCCTGCTCGGCCGCGGGCGGCGGCAGGTTACGGCCTTCGAACCCTACGACCGCCAGCTCGCGCGGCTGTTCGGCCTGCACGGCGACACCCTGCCGCTGGCGACGCTGCGCCGCCTGGGCGAAGCCGATGCGCCAGCGCTCGAGCCCGGTAGCCACTGGCTGTGCGCAGACCCCGTAAACCTGTCGTTCGCCCGCGAACACCTGCTGCTGCAGGCGTTTCCGGACGAAGAACTGGACGCGGCGGAATGCGCCGAGCTGGTCCTTGAGCTCAACGAGATCTTCGCCGACCTCGGCCGCTTCGAGGCCTGCACCCCCACGCGCTGGTACCTGCGCCTGCACCAGCCGACCGCGGTCACGCTCTACCCGCTCGACGATGTGACCGGGCGCCCGGTCAAGCACTTCCTGCCCGAGGGCGACGACGCCCGCCTGTGGCAGCGCACGATGAACGAGGCGCAGATCGTGCTGCACAACCACGCACGCAGCCGTGCCCGCGAAGAGGCCGGCCGGCGCGCGGTCAATAGCGTGTGGCTGTGGGGCGCCGGCGCGCTCGACACACCGCCGCAGGCGCCCGCGCGCCACGTCCAGGCCACCGACCCGATCAGCATCGGGCTCGCCCGCGCGGCCGGCGCGGCGGTCGGCGCGCCGGACCCGGGTTCGGCGCTGAAGCAGGACACTCTGGTCGTGCTCGATGCGCTGCGCAAACCCGCCCAGCAGCTCGACCTCGACACCTGGCGCCGCGGCCTCGAGGCGCTCGAGCGCGACTGGTTCGCCCCGCTCGCCGACGCCGTGCAGCGCGGCCGGGTCGATACGCTGCGTCTGCTCGCCCCCGGCGACCGCGGCACGCTGCAGCTCGAGGTGCGCGCCAGCGAACGCTGGAAGTTCTGGCGCAAGCCCTACGCCTTCGACGCCCTGTTGAAGTCGATCGCCCCGGCGCCGGTGCAGTTGCCCGACGCCCCGCCTCCCATGAATCCGCACGCAAACCGATGACCCGCATCCAGTCCCGCGCCATCCCGCAGCAAGCCTTCAACCGCCTCGCCGATGCCGGCCTGCACCCGCTGCTCGCCCGCCTCTACGCCGCGCGCGGCATCAGTCGCGCCGACGAGCTCGACACCAGCCTGAAGAACCTGCTGCCGCCCGAGGCGCTCACCGGCACGACCGAGGCCGCGATCCTGCTCGCCGACGCCATCGAGGCCGGCGCGCGCATGGTCATCGTCGCCGACTACGACTGCGACGGCGCCACCGCGTGCGCGGTCGGCGTGCGCGCGCTGCGCGCCTTCGGTGCCGACGTGCATTACCTGGTGCCCGATCGCGTAACCCTCGGCTACGGCCTCACCCCGGCCATGGTAGAGATCGCCGCGCGCCTGGAGCCGGATGTACTCATCACCGTCGACAACGGCATCGCCAGCGTCGAAGGCATCGCCGCCGCGCGCGCCCACGGCATGGCCACGGTGATCACCGACCACCACCTGCCGGGCGACGTGCTGCCCGAGGCCGACGTGATCGTGAACCCCAACCAGCCCGGCTGCGACTTCCCGAGCAAGGCGCTGGCCGGCGTGGGCGCGATGTTCTACACCATGCTCGCGCTGCGCGCCGAGCTGCGCGAGCGCGGCGCCTTTGCCGGCGCCAAGGAGCCCAACCTCGCCGACCTGCTCGACCTGGTCGCGCTCGGCACCGTGGCCGACGTGGTGAAGCTCGACCGCAACAACCGCATCCTGGTCGCGCAGGGCCTCACCCGCATGCGCGCCGGGCGCCTGCAGCCGGGCATCCGCGCGCTGTTCGCGGTGGCCGGGCGCGACCCGGGGCGTGCCAGCACGACGGACCTCGGCTTCATGATCGGCCCGCGCCTGAACGCCGCCGGCCGGCTGTCGGACATGAGCCTGGGCATCGAATGCCTGATCACCGACGACGCCGGGCGCGCGATGAACATCGCCCAGGAACTGGACAAGCTCAACCGCGAACGGCGCAGCATCGAGGCCGGCATGCAGGAAGATGCGCTGGTCCGGCTGGAGGGGTTCGATGCCGGCAACCGCGCCACCGTCGCGCTGTTCGAGCCCGACTGGCACCAGGGCGTGATCGGCATCGTCGCCGGGCGCATCAAGGAACGCCTGCACCGCCCGACGATCGCCTTCGCGCGCGCCGGCGACGGCGAACTCAAGGGTTCCGGGCGCTCGATCCCCGGCCTGCACCTGCGCGACGCGCTCGATCTCGTCACCAAGCGCCAGCCCGATCTCATCGTGCGCTTCGGCGGCCACGCCATGGCGGCGGGCCTCACCATCCGCGAATCCGAGCTCGCGCGCTTCGACGCGGCATTCGAGGAGGCGGTGGGCGAACTGCTCGAGCCCGCCCAGCTCGAGCGCCGCATCGACACCGACGGCAGCCTGGAATCCGGCTATTTCGCGCTCGACGCCGTGCGCCTGCTCGAGCACGAGATCTGGGGCCAGGGCTTTCCGGCGCCGGTGTTCGACGACGTATTCCGAGTAGAGCGCCAGCGCCTGTTGAAGGACAAACACCTCAAGCTCGACCTGTGCCGCAACGCCTCGCGCTACGAGGCCATCCAGTTCAACCACGCCGGCGGCGCGCCGGATCAGATCCACGCAGCCTACCGCCTGGGGATCAACGAGTTCCGCGGCGTGTCGAGCGTGCAGTTGATGCTGGAGCATTTCGAAGCGGCCTGAGCTTCGAACAGGCGGTCGCACTCCGCCCGCACCGCGCGGTAACACTCGCAGGCGCGCGCCTCGAGGCCGGCGCGATCATTCACCGTGATGTGTCCGCGCCGATAACGGATCAGGCCCTCCGCCTGCAGCTTGCCCGCCGCCTCGGTGACCGCCTCGCGGCGCACGCCGAGCATGTGCGCGATCACCTCCTGGGTGACATCGACCTGATTGCCCGGCAACAGGTCCAGGCTCGACAGCAGCCAGCGGCACAATTGGCGGTCAACGAGGTGGTGGCGATTGCAGACGATGCTGTAGGCCATCTGCGCCATCAGCGCCTGGGCATAGCACAGCGACAGGCGCTGCAGACTTCCGCCCTGATCCCGTTCCCGGCACATCACCTCGGCCGGCAGGCGCCAGGCCTCGCCCCCGCTCTGCACCGTCATCGCAAAGCGCGTGCTCACACCCCCGAGCACGAGCGGAATGCCGACCAGGCCGTCCTTGCCCGTCATCGCCAGCTCGGCCGACGCGCCGCTGTCGTTGGCAAGGATCAGCGCCACGATGGCGGTGGTGGGAAAGTACGCGAACTCGAAGGGCGCACCCGGTGCATGAAGCAGCGCACCCGGCACCAGGGTGACATGCTCGAACTCCCCCACCAGCCGCGCGTAATCGCGATCTGGAAGCGCCGCCAGAATCTGGTTCTGGCGCGGATCGTCCATCGGTAACCCCACCTTGTTGCCCCACTGCTGCTGATACCGCCAATCGGTGTGCGCTGCGCACAAAGACCCGCAGCGCGACGCGTGTCCGGTGGAATTTGTATTCCTTATGTCGGCACGCATCTGTTCGACGGCGCACGTAAGTGCCGAAGACGAGCCCCCAAGGTTCGGCAGCTCCCCCCGAATTTCACCCCTTTTCGGAAAGTGCCTTCAGCGCTGGCGCGGGTTTGAAGATCGCCGCAATCGGCACGATCGCGTAGCTGCGGGACAGGATCGGGTCCTCGGGTCAGGCGGAAATCTAAACCAAAGTCTAATTCCAGCACGCCCCGCTTCCGCTTACCTTCTCTTCGCGCTCGGTGTTAAGTGGTTTTGACGCGCACCGGCACGTGGCGAAAGGGTTCGCCGTACTTCGAGGGCCGCCGAACTCTCGAGACTAATCAGAAAGGAGACATGGATGGCTTTGCTCAACAGAATGGATTGGTACGACCTGGCGAGAACCACGAACTGGACGCCCTCGTATGTGACCGAAGACGAATTGTTCCCGCCGAAGCACTCGGGCGAATTCGGACTGCCGCTGAGCGCGTGGGAAAAATATGACGAACCGTACAAGCAGACCTATCCGGAATATGTGAAAGTCCAGCGCGACAAGGATGCCGGCGCGTACTCGGTGAAAGCCGCGCTCGAGCGCAGCCGCATCTTTGAGAATGCCGATCCGGGCTGGAAGTCGGTGATGAAGGCCCACTACGGCGCCATTGCCCGCGGCGAATATGCGGCAGCCAGTGCCGAGGCCCGCATGATGCGTTTCTCGAAGGCGCCAGGCATGCGCAACATGGCGACGCTGGGCTGTATGGATGAAATCCGCCACGGCCAGCTACAGCTCTACTTCCCGCACGAGCATGTGTCCAAGGACCGCCAGATGGACTGGGCGTTCAAGGCCTACGACACCAACGAGTGGGCGATGATCGCCGCGCGCCACTTCTTCGACGACATCATGGTCCGCGATGCGATCAGCATTTCCATCATGCTGACCTTCAGCTTCGAAACCGGCTTCACCAACATGCAGTTCCTTGGCCTGGCGGCGGATGCGGCAGAAGCCGGCGACCACACCTTCGCCAACCTGATCTCGAGTATCCAGACCGATGAATCGCGCCACGCCCAGATTGGCGGCCCGGCGCTCAAGGTGCTCATCGAAAACGGCCATAAGGCGGAGGCGCAAAAGCGCGTCGACATTGCCGTCTGGCGCGCCTGGAAGCTGTTCTCGGTGCTGACTGGCCCGATCATGGACTACTACACCCCGCTTGAGCACCGCCAGCAGTCGTTCAAGGAGTTCATGGAGGAATGGATCGTCGCCCAGTTCGAGCGCGCCCTGACCGACATGGGCCTGGATCTGCCCTGGTACTGGGACATCTTCCTGAACGACCTGAGTCAGACCCACCACGGCATGCACCTGGGCTCCTACTTCTGGCGCCCGACCCTGTGGTGGAATCCGGCCGCGGGCGTCACGCCGGACGAGCGCGCCTGGCTCGAGGAGAAATATCCCGGCTGGAACGACACCTGGGGCCAATGCTGGGACGTTTTCATCGACAACGTGGTGGACGGCAACATGGCCATGACCTACCCGGAAACCCTGCCCTACGTCTGCAACATGTGCCAGTTGCCGATCCTCGGCACGCCGGGCAAGGGCTGGAACGTGAAGGACTATCCGCTCGAATACAACGGCCGCTTGTACCACTTCGGCTCCGAGGTGGATCGCTGGGTCTTCCAGCAGGATCCGGAGCGTTATGCCGGCCACCTCTCCATCGTCGATCGCTTCCTGGCCGGGATGATCCAGCCGATGGATCTGGGCGGCGCGCTCAAGTACATGGACCTCGCACCCGGCGAAATTGGCGACGACGCGCACAACTACGCGTGGGCCGAAGTGTACCGCGCGCTGCGTGCCACCAAGAAAGTCAGCTAAGCAAACCAATCAGGCAGGCCGGCGCTACAGCCGCCGGCCCATCAAGGAGACAAGACTTATGGCGCTATTTCCACTGACCTCCAATTTCGAGGGGGACTTCGTGCTGCAACTGGTGGCCGTCGATTCCGAGAACACCATGGACGAGGTCGCCGCCGCTGCCGCAGTGCATTCCGTCGGTCGACGTGTGCGCGCGCGCCCCGACTGCGTCATGCGCATCCGTCGCCAGGGCGGCGAGGCATTTCTGCCGCGCACGATGAAGGTTTCCGAATCGGGCCTCAAGCCGACGGAAACCGTCGAAATCATCTGGGAAGCTGCGCCCCACTGACGGCCCGGCATTCATGACGATCTGGGAGAGAACCATGAGCTTCACGAAGGTGTGCACGGTCGAGGACCTGTGGGAAGGGGAGATGGAGTCGTTCACCGTCAATGGCCACGACATCCTGCTGGTGTGCGCCGAAGGGGGCGAGTTCAAGGCTTTCCAGGGAATCTGCCCACATCAGGACATCCCGCTGTCGGAGGGCAAGTTCGACGGCCAGAAGATCATCTGCCGCGCCCACCTGTGGCAGTTCGATGCCGCTTCGGGCCAGGGCATCAACCCGGACGACTGCGCGCTGGCGCAATACCCGGTCAAGCTCGACGGCGACGACATCCTGGTCCGCACCGAGGGCGTGAGCCCCCTGTTTGCCCATAGCTGAGCCATCCGCGCCGGCGAATGCGGCGGTGACGGAAAGGAACGAGGAAGAAAAGATGAGCACGTCGAATGCAGGACAGTCCTATCACAACAACATGGTCGGCCCGGTGATGCGTGCCGGCGACCTGGCGATGGCAGTGATCGAGGCGGCCAGGATCGATAACCCGGGCAAGGAAATATTCGTGGAGGACAAGCGCGCGTATGTCCGGATTCATGCCGAACAGGAAATGATCCTGCGCCAGCAAACCATCGAAGAAGAGCTGGGGCGACCTTTCAAGATCAATGACCTGGAAGTGGACCTGAGTTCGTTCGCGGGCCAGATCGAGAGCCAGGACAACGCCGTGCGCTTTTACTTCAACAAGAAGCTCTGAGTGCGGATCGGGCCCTGCCCGACCGCACCTGACACGAAAAACAGAGGAGACAAGGAAATGTCGGAAGTCCAGCAACTGAAGCCGCTGAAGACCTGGAGCCATCTCGCCGCGCGCCGCCGCAAGCCGAGCGAGTACGAGATCGTCAGCACCAACCTGCACTACAACGATCGGGATCCGAATGCGCCCTTCGAGCAGGATCCCAACACGTTCATGAACAGCTGGTACAAGAAGAACACCTTCGCGACCCCGCTCAAGCATGAAGACTGGAACGCCTTCCGCGATCCGGACGAAGTGGTCTACCGCACCTACAACATGATGCAGGACGGTCAGGAAACCTATGTTTTCGGGCTGTTCGACCAGTTCAACCAGCGCGAGAACGACAGGGCGCTCGATCCGCGCTGGGCGGGCTCGCTGGCTCGCTTCTACACGCCGTCGCGTTATCTGTTCCACACCTTGCAGATGGCTTCGGCCTATGTGGGTCAGGTGTCACCGGCGAGCACCATCACCAACTGCAACTACTTCCAGATGGCCGACAGCCTGCGCTGGCTGAGCCACACCGCCTATCGCACCAAGGAGTTGTCTACGGCCTTCCCCGACAAGGGCTTCGGCACCGATGAGCGGCGTTATTGGGAGCACGACCCGGTCTGGCAGGGCTTCCGCGAATTGATGGAAAAGACGCTGACGGTCTGGGACTGGGGCGAGGCGGTGATCGTGCTCAACCTGGTTGCCAAGCCGGCGATCGAGGAAAGCGTGCTGCGCAAGCTGGGCGATTCCGGACGCCACAACGGCGATACGCTGCTCGGGATGATCACCGACGTGCAACTGATCGATTCGGCCCGCCACCGCCGCTGGGTGAGCGCCCTCATCAAGATGGCGCTGGAAACACCGGGCAACCTGGAAACCATCCGGGGCTGGATTGCCAGGTGGGAACCGCTCGCCGACAAGGCGATCGAGGCCTACTGCTCGCTTCTGCCCGATGTTCCGGACGCCGCCGCGTCCGCCAAATCGGCAACGCGCGAATTCCGTCATTCCCTCGGGCTGTAAGGGCCGCCACGTCTTTGACGGTTCGGGGCGCAGAGCCGACCCGGAAGCACCTCTTTTCGTGACCGAGGGACCATGAGCGATCAGGCAAGAATCACCAATCAGAAGGATGGCACCACTTTCGCCCACGCGCCGGGGGATAGCGTTCTGCGCGCTGCGTTGCGAGCCGGTGTCGGGCTGAGCTACGAATGCAACTCCGGGGGTTGTGGTGGGTGCAAGTTCGAGCTGATTGAAGGCGAAGTCGAGAATTTGTGGCCCGAAGCACCAGGCCTTACCGAGCGCGACAAGCGGCGCGGTCGGCATCTGGCCTGTCAGTGCGTGCCACGCGGCGACATCACGATTTCAGCACCCAGTGCAGCCGAGTACGCGCCCCGTCGCCCGCCGCAGCGCCAGTCCGCCCGCTTGGCCTTGGTGCGGGACATTACCCACGACATCCGCGAATTCCGCTTTGTCGCAACGGCCGGGGCCGACTTCCTGCCAGGCCAGTATGCGATGCTCGATCTCCCCGGGGTGACCGGTTCGCGCGCCTATTCGTTGGCGAACACGCCCAACGCCGAGCGCGAGTGGCATTTCCAGATTCGCCGTGTTCCGCATGGCCTCGGCACGCATGCCTTGTTCGATCGCCTTGCGAGGGGCGACGAAATCGGACTCGACGGACCGTATGGCGTGGCCTATCTGCGCACCGACAGCCCGCGTGACATCGTTTGCGTCGCCGGCGGATCGGGCCTGGCGCCGATGGTATCCATCGCACGGGGTGCGGTCGAAGCCGGGATGCTCGGCGAGCGGACGCTGTACTTCTTCTACGGCGCACGTACGGCACGCGATGTGTGCGGCGAGGACCTGCTCTCGTCACTGGCAGGATTTGGCGATCGAATCCGCTTCATCCCCGTCGTCTCCCTGCCCGGTGACGATGGGCAATGGTCGGGCGCGACCGGTTACGTCCACGACCACCTGGAACGCGTATTGCCCGAAGGACTTTCCAACTACGAGTTCTATTTCGCCGGTCCGCCTCCCATGACGCAGGCCCTGCAAGAACTGCTGATGGTCGGTCACAAAGTGCCATTCGGCCAGATCCACTTCGACCGCTTTTTCTGACGAGCGCAGTGGCGAGAGGCTGCCTCGCTTTTTTCCGGAGAGTGTTGGATGCTCTACAAACGTTAATGTCTGCAATGTATTCATGGCCCAAAATTCACGCTTCGTAATGATTCGGCGGGGAATCTCGGTAAAGGGCATCGAGCTCGCGGACGATGACTCGAACGATGTCAGGCGTCAGAAACTGGCTCGAATCATCCTCGACTCGATGTACCAGTTTCTCGGCTTGCTGGACGTCGAAGGTAACGTGATCGAAATCAACCAGGCCGCGCTTGACGGCGCCGGGGTCAAGCTGGAAGAAGTGGTCTCCAGACCCTTCTGGGAAGCACGCTGGTGGGCTTCGTCGGAAGAGGCCCGCAGCCGCGTGCGCTCGATGGTTGCGGAAGCCGCAACGGGAAGATTCGTGCGCTGCGACATCGAGGTCTACGGTGAATCCAGAGGCAGCCGGACGATCGTCGTCGATTTCTCCCTGACGCCCATTTTCGACGACGCCGGCCGGGTCGCGTTCCTGCTGCCCGAGGGACGCAACATTTCGGAGAAGATCGCCATCGAGGCGGAGCTGACCCGCCGTAACAACGAAGTGCATGCGGCGATGGAAAAGCTGCTCGAGATCGACGGCTTCAAGACCAAATTCTTCGCCAATGTCAGTCACGAACTGAGAACGCCGCTGACCTTGATCCTCGGGCCGGTCAACCAGTTACTGCAGTCCTCGAGCAAAATCCCGGAGCGTGAGCATTTCCGCTTGTTGACCATCAAGCGGAACGCCCAGGCGCTCCTTCAGCAGGTCAACGACCTGCTTGACCTCGCCCGCATCGACGCGGGGGAAATGCCTCTGGTGTACTCGTGCACCGATATCGCCGGTCTGGCGCGCGAGGTGGCCGACGGTTTCGGGGGCGCCGCGGAAGAGCGCAGAATCAGCCTGTCGTTTGCGGGTGAGGAGGCGCTCTACGCCGATGTCGACCGGGCGAAATTCGTTCGGGTCGTGACCAATCTGCTCTCGAACGCTTTTAAATTCACCCCGCCAGGGGGACGGATTCGCTGTTCGGTCGAGCGCTTGCCCGGGGAACGGGTCCTGCTCAGCATCCAGGATAGTGGCCCCGGGGTCCCCAATCATCTGAAACGCCCCATCTTCGATCGATACGCGCAGGGGGCGGACGAGCTTTCGTCCAAAGGCAGCGGCCTCGGACTCAATATCGTGAAGGAATTCGTGGAACTGCATCGCGGCACGATCTCGGTACTGGACGCGCCCGAGCGTGGTGCATTGTTCCAGGTCGAACTTCCGCTGCACGCACCGCCTGGCGCCTTCGTCAGGGCGCGCGATGCGGGCTGGGTGCCCGCGCTGCAGCCCGTCGAATTGTCCCGCCATTGCGAGTTGCCGAGACTCCCCCAAAAAGCGGGTAATCCACGCATTCTGGTCGTCGAAGATAATCCGGACGTTCGCCAGTTCCTGTACGACGTACTGGGCGATGACTATCAAGTGACGCTCGCCGAGAATGGCGAAGTCGCGCTCAATCTCGTTTTCGCCAATCCCCCCGATCTCATCATCACCGACCTGATGATGCCGGAAATGGATGGCGAACGATTCGTTCACGAGCTGCGCAGTCGGCAGACCTCCCACATCCCCGTGCTGGTGCTGTCGGCTCGTGCCGACGATGCGTTGCGCGAGACGCTGCTCGAGGAGTCCGTGCAGGATTACCTGACCAAGCCCTTCTCGCCCCAGGAGCTGCGTGCTCGCGTGCGCAACCTGGTCACGGTCAAGCGTACGGTCGACATTCTCCAGAAGGAGCTCAATTCGCAGGCTTCGGACATCAGTGAATTGACGAATGGATTGATCGCCAGCCGCAAGTCGCTGCAGGAAGGCATGCGCGCCCTGCAGATCTCCGAGCGCCGCTGGCTGGGTTTTTATGAAAACACGGCAGTCGGCATTGCCCTGGTCGATTCCGACGGCAAGATCATGAAGGCCAATCCTGCGCTGCAACAGATGCTTGGCTATGGCCCAAAGGAGATATTGGACGTTTCACTCGTCGACCTCAGCGAAGCTTCGGAGCGCGCGACGACGCGGGACAACGTGTTCAGTCTGCTGCAGGGCCGGCGCGGCAGCTACCAGCTACAGAAGCGCTACGAGCGCAAGGACGGCAGCTTCCTGTGGTCCAAGGTCTGCGCATCGGTCATTCCGGCCGTTGACCTGGAAGGGCCAAGGATCGCCGTGATCGTCGAGGACCTTTCAGCGCAGAAGGCTGCCGAGGATGCGCTCGCGGCAACACAGGCCGACCTCGCCCGCGTCTCGCGCTTGACGACGATGGGAGAACTTGTCGCCTCGATTGCCCATGAGGTGAATCAGCCGCTGGCCGCCATCGTGACCAACAGCCACGCCGCACTTCGCTGGCTGGAGCGTGATGAGCCGAATTACGAGGAAGTCGTCGCCGCGCTGCAGCGCGTGCATCGTGACGCAGCGCACGCCGGCAACGTCATTACCCGTATCCGCGGCTTCCTGAAGAAGGAGGGTTTGAAACGCGAGCGGGTGGACATTCCCGGGATGATCGATGCACTCATCCAGATGCTGCAACGGATACTGATGCAGGCGGATATCCGTGTGACCGTACGTATCGCCCCCCAACTTCCCGAGCTGTGGGGCGATCAGGTGCAATTGCAGCAGGTGCTGCTGAACCTGCTGGTCAATGCCATCGACGCCATGCGCAATCAGGGCGGGCGCGCTCGGCGCATCGTCGTCGAGGTGCAGGAGCCCCCCATCGGAGGCATTCTCTTTTCGGTGGAAGATTCCGGGCCGGGCGTGCCGGCCGAGCTTGCGGCGTCGATTTTCGAGCCGTTCCACTCGACGAAGAGCGATGGTCTGGGAATGGGGTTGGCGATCAGCAGAACGATCGTGGAGAACCACGGCGGTACGCTGTGGCTCGATGCCTCGAACGCGGAAGGGTCGCGCTTCGCTTTCCGCGTCCCGGTGAAATTGTCATGAAGACTGCGGCGAGTACCACCCCCACGGTTTATGTCGTCGATGACGACGTTTCGATCCGCGAATCCCTGAGCAGCCTGATCCGGGCGGAAGGCATGATGGTCGAGGTGTTTGCGTCGCCGCTCGATTTCCTGGCGATCGAGCGTCTCAAGGACTTCGCGTGCGTAGTGCTGGATGTCCGCATGCCCGGCCTCGACGGTTTGTCGCTACAGGACGAACTGGCGCATCGTGGCTGGGAGGTCCCGATCATCTTCATCACGGGGCATGGCGACGTACCGGATGCTGTTCGGGCCATGAGGGCGGGCGCGATCGATTTCCTGAAGAAGCCTTTCGAGGATTTCGCCCTGCTGCATGCGATCACCTCCGCGCTTTCCCGCGTAAGCAGTACGTTTCACGAAAAACTCGAAATCGCGGAATTGCAGGCGCGCTACGACCAGCTGACACCGCGCGAGAAAGAAGTTCTCGTCATGGCCACCAAAGGCAGGGCGAACAAGGTCATCGCCCTTGATCTGGGAATTTCGGAGAGCACGGTCAAGGTCCATCGCCACAACGTCATGAGCAAGATGCAGTTCCGCTCGTTACCGGAACTGGCGCTCGCATTGCAGCGCTTGAAACCGGAGAGTCACTAGCTTTTCCGGAAGTAATGCGCCTGCACGACCGCGCGCAGTTGGCGGGGGGTGTCGACTTTCCGCACGCAGCAGAACGCGGGCGCGCGTAACTGCCGAACTCGGGCACCACGGCAGATTCAACCGCGGCTTATGTGCCCTGACGTACAGACCGCGCTCGTGGATACGCACATCCTGCATGAACCCGCTGCCCGGCACCGTCCCCGCAGCGGCTCCGAAAGGCCAACCAAGCAACAAGGAGATCAGCATGAACAAGGATCAAGTCAAGGGCCGGATCAAGGAAGCCACGGGCAAGGTGAAGGAAGTCACCGGCAAGGTCGTCGGCAATCAAAGTCTGGAAGCAGAAGGCAAGGTCGACCAGGTGGTCGGCGAGGTCCAGTCCGACTTTGGCGACGTCAAGGAAGACATCAAGGACGCCGTCAAGAAGCCTGCTTGACACCACGCCGATCGAGCCCATGCCGATCGACCCCATGCACCGCCAGGAGATGAGATGAATTACGAAGAACGCGACAACTACGGGATGTACAAAGCCATCGCCCCGGCCACGCTGGGGCCCGACATGGAGACCGGGCCAGGTCCGCACCTGATGGGTGCAGACACCTTGATCGGCAACGAGGTGGTGAACCACAACGACGAGAACGTGGGCGAAATCAAGGAGATCATGCTGGAAGTGCAGACCGGGCGCGTCTCATACGCCGTGCTGTCCTTCGGCGGATTCCTGGGGATGGGCGAAAAGCTCTTCGCCGTTCCGTGGAGCGCCTTGAAGCTCGACACCGAGAACAAGCGTTTCGTGCTGAACGTCGACAAGGAGCGTCTCGACGAGGCCCCCGGCTTCGACAAGGGCAAATGGCCGAACATGGCGGACCCCGCGTGGACGAGCACGATCCATTCGTACTATGGCACCCAGCCGCATCGGGATGACCCGACCGCCTGAGTGCACGTCGAGAACCCTGCCCCCCAGTCCGAATCACGCGACGGGGGGCACTTCCGTCTTCGAGGAGGCAAGCCGCCATGTTGATCACGTTCAAATCGAGTGCCAGCAGTAATGTGCTTATGTTCGAGACTGCCGCGAAGGATTTCCTGCGCTGCATCGGCAAGGCGCCGGACGAGGCGACCGGGATCATCACGGTCGAGCAGCTTCCGGCCGCCATCGACAGCGTCAGGATGGCTATGGCTGCCGACAAGACCGAGCCGCGCAGATCGGACGATACCGCCAGCAAGGACGGGACCGGCACGAAAGGGGCCGGCGAGATAGGGACAGGGACCCGCGAGACGGGAGCCGGCGAAGACGACGAACCGGTCAGCTTCGCCCAGCGTGCGCTGCCGATGCTCGAGCTTCTCGAGCGCGCGCGGGCTGAAGGCGTGCCCGTGGTCTGGGGGGTTTAGCCCGCTCGGGAGAGACCGCATATCGAATTCACCGCCCAAGGAGACACGATCATCAAGAACCCCAACCTCATCCTCTTGCCGGGACTGCTCAACGACGCGAGCCTGTTCGAGCAACAAGCCGACGCGCTGGCAGACGTTGCCGGCATCACGATCGCAGACCTTACCGGTGCTGACACGATCGGCCAGCTTGCCACCGACACCCTCGCCGCAGCGCCGGACGGACAGTTCGTGCTCGTCGGCCTTTCGATGGGCGGTTACGTCGCCCTCGAAATCATGCGTCAGGCCCCGGAGCGCGTCCGTGCCCTGGTCCTCATGAGCACGAGCGCGCACCCCGAGACACGCGAAGCCACCGCCGCGCGCGAGAAGCTCATCAAGCTCGCCGAAACGCAATTCCAGACGGTCATCGAAACCCTGCTGACGCGCATGGCGCACCCCGATCATGCACGCACACCCGAGGTAGGCGGCATGTTTCAGTCATCCGCAAACGGTCTGGGGAAAGAGGTCTTCGTGCGTCAGGAGCGCGCCATCATCGGCCGCATCGACAGCCGCCCCAGCCTCGCCCGCATCAAGTGTCCGACCCTGGTGATCTGCGGCCGGGAGGACGAGATCACGCCACCCGCCGTGCACGAAGAACTGGTCGCAGCGATACCCGGCGCGAAACTGGAGATCATCGAGAACTGCGGCCACCTTTCGCCGCTCGAGCAGCCCGAACAGGTCACCGAGATCCTGCGCAACTGGCTGCGCGCACTGCCGGGTTGAAGGAGGGCAGAGCCACCCGCCAGCAGGTCACGAGGAGCGCGCTTCCCGAGGTCCGCCGTTTTCCCCGCCGATTCCTGCAGCTCGGAGGTGTTGACCTGCCATATCGCCAGCTCGCGTCACACGACGGCGCCGAACAGCGCGCCAACACCCGCGGTCATCGCCATCGCCAGTGCGCCCCAGAAGCTCACGCGCCACGCGCCGGCGACCTTCCCCGCGCCGCCCACGTGCGCGGCCGCGGCGCCGAGAACGGCCAGGAAGGCAAGCGAGGTCCCGGACACCCAGGGAATAAGGCCCTGCATCGAGGCCACGACGCTCACGCCCAGCGGCAGCGCCGCCCCGACTGCGAAGCTGGCGGCAGAGGCGAGCGCGGCCTGGACCGGGCGCGCGCCGAGCGTGTCGGTGATGCCGAGCTCGTCGCGCGCGTGGGCGCCGAGCGCATCGTGCGCCATCAGTTGCGCGGCCACCTGCTGCGCCAGTTCGGGCTGAAGTCCGCGCCCGACATAGATCGATGCCAGCTCGCGACGTTCGGCGGCTGGATCCGAATCGAGCTCGTCCTGCTCGCGCGCCAGGTCGGCCTGCTCGGTATCGGCCTGGGAATGCACGGACACGTACTCGCCCGCGGCCATCGACATCGCGCCGGCGACCAGCCCGGCCACCCCTGCCACCAGCACACTCTCCTTGCTCGGCCCGGCCGCGGCAACGCCGACCAGCAGGCTGGCGGTGGAAACGATGCCATCATTGGCCCCGAGTACACTGGCCCGCAGCCAGCCGATGCGATCGCTACGGTGGCGTTCAAGGTGGCGAGACAGTGATCTCATCGCTACGCTCCCAAAGAGGTTCGGCTCAGTCAGCCGCAATCATCGTCGTTGGCAGCGCGCCCGGCGACCAGGCCTTCGGTGTTCGTCGCAACGAACGTGCTGCTTTCGACATCCCAGGCCCCGGCATGCCCAGCGGGTACATTGCCAAAACGCCTTTCATTTTCTATCAATCAGTATTGCATTCTGGCTGCATGCATCTGTTCGCCAGCGCACCTCCGCCCGGAACACAGCACGGCGCGCACAGCGCGCAACAACCGAGGAGACCAGGATGAGCGACCCATTGCCACCGGCTACCGGCGAGAACCGCATCCTCGCCGCGCTTCCGGTCAACGAGCGCGCGCGACTGATGGAGGACCTCGAGCTGGTCACCCTGAAGCTCGGCCACGTGCTCTACGAACCGGGAGAGGTGCTCAGCTTCGCTTACTTCCCGACCTCCTGCATCGTGTCCAAGGTGTTCACCACCGAGGACGGCTCCACCGCCGAGGTGGCCATGACCGGCAAGGATGGCCTGGTCGGCATTGCGCTCGTGCTCGGTGGCGGCACCTCCACGCACAAGGCGGTGGTCCAGTGCGCAGGCACGGCCTGGCGGCTGCGCGCCGAGGTGATGACCTGGGAACTCGAGCAGCACGGCCATCTGCAACGCCTGGCGCTGTGTTACACCCAGGCGCTGATGACGCAGATGGCGCAGAGCGTGGTGTGCAACCGCCATCACGCGGTGGATCAGCAGTTGTGCCGCTGGCTGCTGCTGAGCCTGGACCAGCTGCCCGACAATCAGCTCAACATGACCCAGGAGCTGATCGCCAACATGCTCGGCGTGCGCCGCGAGGCCGTCACCGAGGCGGCGGGCAAGCTGCAGGCCGCCGGGCTCATCCAGTACCGGCGCGGACAGATCACGGTCACCGACCGCCCCGGCCTCGAAGCGCGCGTTTGCGAGTGCTACGGCGTCGTCAGCGCCGAATACGAGCGCCTGTTTCACCTCCCGCAGGCGATCCTGCCCGGCGACCGCGCGCGGCCCAATCCCGCCACCCTGCGCAAACGGGCCGAAGCGCGACTGGAAACGGAAAAAGCCGACAGGGCCGCGACATCGGACGCAGCGTCGGACCCGCAATGGCAGCAAGCAAGGCTGCTGCACGAACTCGAAGTGCACCAGATCGAGCTCGAGATGAGCAACGAGGCCCTGCGTCAGGCCTATGACGAGGCCGATGCGCTGCACCGCAAATACGCCGACCTTTACGACTTCTCACCCATTGCGTATTTCACGCTGGATGCGCTGGGCGTGATCGTCCAGTTCAACCTGGCCGGGGCAATCCTGCTCGACATTCCGCGCTCGCAGACACGGCCTCACCGCTTCGCCGCATTCGTGAAGCCCGAGTTCCTGCCCGTCTTCAATCGTTATCTCGAGGAGATGCTGCGCGGCAAGTGCAGGCGAAGCTGCGAGCTCGTGCTGCTTGCCACCGCCCATCGCCCGGAACGGCCGGTGCGCATCCAGGCCGTTGCCGATGAGAGCGGTCAGGAATGCCAGATGGCGGTGATCGACATCGCGGCGTGCACGCAATCGGTGCATCATGGACGCCGTCACACGGATCCCGAGTATCAGGCAGTCAATGACCACACAGTCCAAGCGCCCGCGCGCGACCCCGCACTCAAAGTCGCCACCCTCTCCAGCCGCCACGGCAGCCGCTGAGTCGCCGCGCGGCACGCCCACCAGCGCCTTTCCGATCGTCGGCATCGGTGCGTCGGCGGGCGGCCTCGAGGCGCTCGAGCAGTTCCTGGGCAGCGTGCCGCCCAACTCCGGCCTCGCCTACGTGGTTGTCCAGCATCTGGACCCCAACTACAAGGGCATGATCGTGGAGTTGCTGCAGCGCGCCGCCGCCATCCCGGTCGCCCAGGCCGAAGACGGCATGAAGGTCGAGCCCGACCACGTCTATGTGATCCCGCCCAACTGCGATCTGTCGATCCTGCACGGCGTGCTCTACCTGCTCGAGCCGGCCGCCCCGCGCGGACTGCGCCTGCCGATCGATTTCTTCTTCCGCGCGCTCGCCGACGACCTGCAGGCGCGCAGCATCGGCGTGATCCTGTCGGGCATGGGCTCGGACGGCATGCTGGGTCTGCGCGCGATCAAGGAAAAAGCGGGGGCGGTGTTCGTCCAGGCCCCCGCCTCGGCCAAGTTCGACGGCATGCCGCGCAGCGCGGTCGATGATGGCCAGGCAGACGTCGTGGCCAGCGCGGCCGAACTGCCGGCCCGCATCATGAGCTATCTGCAGCACCTGCCCACCCTCGACGAACGGCAGGTCGACGCAGCGTTGGACGCCAACCAGAGTGGCCTGGATAAGGTCCTGGTGCTGCTGCGAGCCCGCACCGGCCACGATTTCTCGCTCTACAAGAAGAGCACGCTCTACCGGCGCATCGAGCGCCGCATGGGACTGCACCAGATCCCCCACATCAGCGCCTATGTGCGCTACCTGCGCGACAACCCCCAGGAAGCCGAGCTCCTCTTCAAGGAACTGCTCATCGGCGTCACCCGCTTCTTTCGCGACCCCGAGGTCTGGAAGCAACTGCGCACCGACGTCCTGCCGGCGCTGCTCGCCACCCACCCCGAGGGCAGCGTGCTGCGGGCGTGGACGGCCGGCTGCTCCTCCGGCGAGGAGGCCTACTCGCTCGCCATCACCTTTCGCGAGGTACTGAGGGACCTCACGCCCCCGGCACGCTATGGCCTGCAGATCTTCGCCACCGACCTCGACCATGACGCCATCGACAAGGCGCGCACCGGGAGCTATCCCGCTAACATCGCCGCCGACGTCGGCGAGGAGCGCCTGAGGCATTACTTCGTACAGGACGAGCGCGGTTATCGGGTGAGCAACGAGATCCGCGAAATGGTCATCTTCGCGCCGCAGAACCTGGTGATGGACCCACCCTTCACCCGGCTGGACCTGCTGAGTTGCCGCAACCTGCTGATCTATCTCGAAGGCGAGCTGCAGAAGAAGCTGCTGCCGCTGTTCCATTACAGCCTCAAGCCGGGTGGCATCCTGATCCTGGGCAGCGCGGAGACGATTGGCGACGCGAGCGATCTGTTCGCCCCGCTGCCTGGACGGACTCGCCTGTACCGCCGTCGGGATCAGGACACGCGCACCGATCTGGCGGACTTTCCGACGGCTTTTGGACAATCGCGCGGCTCCATGACGGTGGCGACGGGTGCAATCACGGACAGCGAGCCCTCGCCAATGTCGGCCCCCAGCCTGCAGGCGCTCACCGAAGCCCAGCTTCTGCTGCACCACTGCCCGCCGGCGGTGCTGCTCAATGAAAAAGGGGACATCGCGTACATCAGCGGCAAGACCGGAAAATACCTGGAGCCGGCCGCCGGCAAGGCCAACCTGAACATCTTCGCCATGGCGCGCGAGGGCCTGAGCGGCGCCGTGCATTCGGGCTTCGCCAAGGCGCTGCGCCAGAAGGCCACCGTGTCGCTCAAGTCACTGCGAGTCGGCACCAACGGCGGCACACAGTACGTTGACGTGACGCTGCAGCCGATGACCGCACCCGGTACCGCGCGCGACATGGTGCTGGTCGTGTTCAAGGACGTCGCCGGGCCCAACACCGCGCCCGTGGTCGCGGCGGCCGATCACCTGAGCGCGCATCGCGCCCGGCTGAGTGCGGCAGAAGAGGAACTCAAGCAGTGCCGCGACGAGCTGCACATCACCCGCGAGGAGATGCAGAGCTCGCAGGAAGAGCTCAAGGCCGCGAACGAGGAGTTGCAGTCCACCAACGAGGAACTGCAGAGCACGAACGAGGAGCTGACCACCTCCAAGGAGGAGATGCAGTCGATGAACGAGGAGCTGCAGACGGTCAACCACGAGCTGCAGGCCAAGGTGGACGAGCTGTCGCAGGCCAGCGACGACATGAAGAACCTGCTCAACAGCACCGACATCGCCACCCTCTTCCTCGACGACGACCTCAAGGTGCGCCGCTTCACGGACCAGACCACGAGCATCATCAAGCTCATTCCGGGCGACGCCGGCCGCCCCGTCACCGACCTCGTCACCGAGCTGGACTACGCCGGGCTGGCCGACGACGTGCGCGAGGTGCTGCGCTCGCTGATCTTTCACGAATGCCATGTACCTGCACGCGACGGGCGCTGGTTCGCGGTGCGCATCATGCCGTACCGCACCCAGGACAACCGCATCGACGGGGTGGTGATCACCTTCGTCGACATCACCCTGGCCAAGACTCAGGAAGACACACTGCGCGAAGCGCTCGAGGCGCTGCAGGGCCGTTTTGCCGAGCAGAGCGAAGAACTGGACCGCTCTCGAACCCTTGAAGCCGTGCTGACGAAGGCACAGGACATTCTGGAGCTGCGACTTGCCCGAACCACAAGATAGCGACGCCGCAGCGCGTCTGCGCTTGCGCGCAGAGCGGCGGCTGCAGCGCCTCGCACGCACCGTCAAGGCCACCAGCGCGGCGCCGGGCGTGCTCGACAACGAGCGCCTGCTACATGAGCTCCAGGTCCATCAGATCGAGCTCGAGATGCAGAACGAGGACTTGCGCACCTCGCGCGCGCAGGTCGAGGCGGCGCTCAAGCGCTACACCGAACTCTATGATTTTTCTCCGCTGGCCTACTTCACCCTCGATCGCATCGGGACGGTCCTGCAGACGAACCTTGCCGGTGCAAAACTGCTCGGCGTGGAGCGCACCCGCCTCGGCCACACGCGGCTGGGTGCCTTCCTGGCCGCCCAGGACCTGCCCGCGCTGAATGCCTTTCTCGACGAGGTGTTCGGTTCACGGCCCGCATCCGCTCGTGAGCTGCGCCTGGCCGGCGACCATGAGCCGCCCCGGTTCGTGAGCATCGAGGCCACCCTGGCACCGGACGCACTCAGTTGCAACGCGGTCGTGACCGACATCAGCGCAGCCAAGGTGGCGAACGCCAGGCTGCAACTGGCCGCCAGCGTGTTCTCGCATGCCCGCGAAGGCATTGTCATCATCGATCCGGCGGGCAGGATCCTCGACGTGAATGCGGCCTTCACCCACATCACGGGCTACCAGCGCGATGAAGTGGTGGGGCGAGCGCCCAGCCTGCTCAACAGCGGTCGCCAGGGCGCCGCGTTCTATGCCGAGATGGAGAAGACCCTCGCGCGTGACGGGCAGTGGTCCGGCGAGATATGGAGGCGCCGCAAGAGCGGCGAGGAATACCTCGAGGCGACCACCATCAGCACGGTCAGGGGGGTGGACGGACACACCGTGAACTACGTCGCCCTGTTCACCGACATCACCAAGGTCAAGGCACAGCAACAGCAGCTCGAACACATCGCGCATTACGACCCACTCACCAACCTCCCCAACCGTGTGCTGCTCGCCGACCGCCTGCAGCACGCCATGATCCAGTGTCAGCGCCGCGGCCGCGCGCTCGCCGTGGCCTATCTCGACCTCGACGGCTTCAAGGAGGTGAACGACCGGCACGGACACAGCGTGGGTGACGACCTTCTGGTCACCCTTGCAAACCGCATGAAGCTTGCCCTGCGCGAAGGCGATACGCTGGCCCGCATCGGGGGCGACGAGTTTGTCGCCGTGCTGGTCGACCTCGCGCACTTGCAGGACTCCACGCCCGTGCTCGCCCGCCTGCTGCAGGCGGCCTCGGCACCGGTCTCCATCGCAGGCGCGGCGCTGCAGGTGTCTGCCAGCATCGGTGTGACGATTTATCCGGAAGACGTATCCGACGCCGAACAACTGCTGCGTCACGCCGACCAGGCGATGTACCAGGCCAAGCAGGCTGGCCGTAACCGCTACCACGTATTCGACATACACCAGGACGTCGAGCAGCAAAGCCGCCACGAGAACATCGCACGCATTCGCCTCGCCCTGACGCAGCAGGAATTCGTGCTGTACTACCAGCCCAAGATCAACAAGCGCACGGGGGGGGTGATCGGACTCGAGGCGCTCATCCGCTGGCAACATCCCGAGCGCGGGCTGCTGCTGCCCGCCGCGTTCCTGCCGACCATCGAGGGCCATCCGCTGACCGTGGAAATCGGCGAATGGGTCGTCAATACGGCACTGGCGCAGATGAGCGCCTGGCACGCCAGCGGCGCAGACATGGCGGTCAGCGTCAACATCGACGCGTATCAATTGCAGAAAGCTGATTTCGTCACCCGCCTTGCCGCGATGCTCGCCGCCCACCCTGAACTCGAGCATCGCCACCTCGAGCTCGAGGTGCTGGAGACCAGCGCGCTCGAGAACATGGGCCAGGTTTCCGACATCATGCAAGCCTGCCACGCGCTGGGCGTGCGCTTCGCGCTCGATGATTTCGGCACGGGCTACTCCTCCCTGACCTACCTCAAGCACCTTCCTGCCGACCTCCTCAAGATCGACCAGAGCTTCGTCTCCGGGATGCTCGAAGATGCCGATGACCGCGCGATCGTGGAAGGCGTGATCGGGCTGGTGCGCGCGTTCCGCCGCGAGGTCATTGCCGAAGGCGTGGAAACATCGGCCCATGGCGAGCTGTTGCTCAAGCTGGGGTGCGAACTGGCGCAGGGCTACGGCATCGCCCGGCCCATGCCGGCCGCCGAGGTGCCCGCCTGGGTCATGCACTGGAAGCAGAAATGGGCGGGCCTGCCCCGCCCCATCCTGCCCCGCTCCATGCCACTCGATACTCCAGTCTGAGACCGCAACCGCGCGCGCTCGAGGGCGGCTGCCTGCAGGGGCGCACGGCAAAACCCTTATGTGCGCCAGGGTACAGACGCCAGCGGCACCGGCGTCGATAGTGAATCCTGCATTTACGAGAACGGAGGATTCCATGCTCTACACCATCGCCGTCATACTGCTCATCCTGTGGCTGCTCGGACTGGTCACCTCGACCACCATCGGCGGCTTCATCCACGTCCTGCTGGTGATCGCGATCATCGTCGTCCTGCTGCAGGTCATCAACGGACGCCGCCGCTGATCGACGAGGCGCACGCCAAGGGGCCTGCCGAAGCAGCGAAATCCACGCTCCAGGCGCCATAATCCCGGCTCTAACAACACCGGGATGTCGAGTGTGCCAAATCTGCGCTGGTTGATCACCGAACTCGCCCGCCGCCTCTGGGTGCGGGCGAGCATCTTTGCCGTAGCGGGCATCTTCACCGCCATCATCGGCATTGCCCTCGCACCCCTGATTCCTGCCGACTGGTCAGGCAAGATCGGCGCGGCCTCGGTCGGCAACGTACTGCAGATCCTGGCCTCGAGCATGCTGGCGGTGACCACCTTCTCGCTGGCGACCATGGTGTCGGCCTACGCCACCGCCTCGAGCGCGACCACGCCGCGGGTTGCCGAACTGTTGATCCAGGACAGCAGCGCGCAGAACGCGCTCGCCACCTTCGTCGGCAGCTTTCTGTTCAGCCTGGTCGGCATCATCGCGCTCAACGCCGGCGTGTATGGCGACAGCGGTCGCGTGGTGCTGTTCGTCGGCACGATCGGGGTCATCGCGGTCATCGTCATCACCCTGTTGCGCTGGATCGATCTGCTCGCCCGCTTCGGCCGGGTTGGCGATGCCATCGACCGCGTCGAATCTGCGGCCATTCATGCGATGCGCGCGCGCTCGAAGCACCCCTGCATCGGCGCGCGCATGCGGGCCGGGCCGGCACCGACGGTTGCAGCAGTTACCAGCGCCAGAATCGGCTACGTCCGGCACATCGACGTCGAGGCGCTGGAGCGGCTAGCGTCGGTGGCTGGCGGCCAGATCCACGTCGACGCCCTGCCGGGCGCCTTCGTCGACACCGCAAGCCCTATTGCATGGCTCGATTTCACCCCGGACGAAGCCGCACTCGAGGCCGTGCGCGATGCCTTCAACGTCGGCGCCCGGCGCTCGTTCGACCAGGACCCGCGCTTCGGTCTGATCGTGTTGTCGGAGATTGCGTCGAAGGCGCTCTCCCCCGCCATCAACGACCCCGGCACGGCGATCGCAACGATGGCCGCCCTGGTGCGCGTGCTCGCCATCCTGGCCGAGCCGCGCGAAGCGGAAAGCGAGATCTTCTACCCCCACGTCTTCATTCCGGCGCTGACGATCGACGATCTGTTCGACGATGCCTTCTCGCCGATTTCCGAATCCGGCGCCGGCACGCTCGCGGTCGGCATCCGGCTGCAGAAAACCCTGCGCGCCCTGTCCGCGTTCGACCATCCCGAGTTTCGTGTTGCGGCACGCCATCAATCCAGACTTGCGCTGGAGCGCGCTCGTCACGCGCTGGCACTGGCCGAGGACGTGGCAAAGCTCGAGGCCGAGTCGTCGGAAATCTGAACGAACAGTCTGAATTCACTCGGCGAGCGTGGCGCCGCGGTGCGCCGCGCCCGCGCAGCTATCTTTTGCCGACGCCGGTTTTCTGCTCGCTAACGGCCTATAGTGGGGAGGGGCCGACATTCGCCGGTCCGCATCAGGAGCACGACCATGAACAAGATCAGAAAGAGCAACAAGGAAACCAAGAAACAGCCCGCCCTCGACCCGAAGGAAAAGAAAGCCGCCAAGCAGGCCAAGAAGCACGCCAACGACACCGCACCGCTGATCACCCCGCGTTGAACCGGGCGCACGCCACCTGCGTGCTCACCCCTGCATGACGGTGTCCGGCGCGCTGCGCTCACACCCCGCCGCCCAGGCCTGCGGCCTCGGCCTTGCGCCAGAAATCCACCTCGACCCGATGCTCGCGCCGATCGTCCACTAGCGCGATCCTGCGGTCAGCCAGTTCCACCCCATCGAGCCTCACACGCTGAAGACCGCCCGCCGCATCGCCGCGGGCGGGCAACTGCACGATGAGGATGTGGTAGACGGTTTCCCGATAACGGTAGTGAAGCCTGAACTGCGGCCACTCTGCCGGCAGCTTGGGCACGAACCAGAGCCGATCGCCTTCCACGCGTAGCCCAAGCAGCGACTCCACCATCAGCCGGTACATCCAGCCCGCCGAGCCGGTGTACCAGCTCCAGCCACCGCGCCCGGTGTGCGGCGCGCGCGCATAGACATCCGCGGCAACGACGTAGGGCTCCGCCTTGTAGATGTCGATGGCCTGGGGCGCGCGCGCGTGGTTCACCGGATTGATGATGCGCAGCAGTTCCCAAGCCCGCTCACCGTCGCCGAGGGCGGCAAAAGCCATCGCCGCCCAGATCGCGCCGTGGGTGTATTGCCCGCCGTTCTCGCGCACGCCCGGCACGTAGCCGCGGATGTAGCCGGGGTCGAGGCTGGCGCCATTGTGGCTGGCGCTGTCGAAGGGCGGCTCGAGCAACTGGACGAGGCCGTCGGCGCGCCGCACGAGATGCGTATCGAGCGCCTGCATCGCCCGCCGCGAGCGCGCTTCGTCGGCAACACCCGACAACACCGACCAGCTCTGCGAGATCGAGTCGATGCGGCACTCCACGCCCTGCGCCGAACCCAGCACCGTGCCGTCGTCGAACCAGGCGCGACGGTACCAGTCGCCGTCCCAGGCATGGTGCTCGATGCGCTCGCGCAGCGCGGTGGCCTCGCCGCGGCAGAAGGCGGCGAAATCATGCTCGCCGCGGTTCTCGGCCAGCTCGGCGAATCGCCCGAGCACCTCGCACAGGAAGAAGCCCAACCACACGCTCTCGCCGCGGCCCTGAATGCCGACCAGGTTCATGCCGTCGTTCCAGTCGCCCGAGCCCATCAAGGGCAGGCCGCGCTCGCCAAAGCGCAGGCCGTGGCGGACGGCGCGCACGCAGTGCTCGTAGAGGCTGGCTTCGTCGCCCGAGCGGGTGGGCAGGTCGTAGTACGAATCCTCCTCGGGCATGACCGGCCGGCCCTCGAGGAAGGGCTGGCGCTCGTCGAGCACGCCGGTGTCGCCAGTGGTGCTGACGTAGCGACACACCGCCAGCGGCAGCCACAGGTAGTCGTCCGAACACTGGGTGCGCACGCCGCGCCCCGCGGGCGGGTGCCACCAGTGCTGCACGTCACCCTCCTGGAACTGGCGACTCGCGCACAGCAGCAAGTGCGCGCGCACCAACGCGGGTTCGGCGTGGACCAGCGCCATCGCGTCCTGCAACTGATCTCGGAAGCCGAAGGCGCCACCCGACTGGTAGTAGCCGCTGCGCGCCCACATCCGGCACGCCAGGGTCTGATACATCAGCCAGCCGTTGGCGAGCACGTCGACCGCCGGATCGGGGCTTTCGACCTGCACCGCGCCCAGGGTGTGATTCCAGTGCTCCCACACTGCCTCGAGCGCCGTGCGCGCGGCATCTGCACCACGGAAGCGGCGCACGAGCGCGCTGGCCTCGTCGGCGTTGCGACCGACGCCCAGGCGGAACACGATCTCGCGCGTCTGCGCCGCGGCCAGCTCGATGGTCACCTGGATCGCCCCGCACGGGTCCAGCCCCGGCCCCACCGTCCCCGACAGGCGCGCTCGCCCCAGGGCTGCGGGATTGCGCAGGCTGCCGTTACGGCCGATGAATTCGGTGCGGTCGCCGCTCACCCTGCGCGTCGGATCATCGACGTCGAGGAAGGCCACACGCTCGGCGAACTCGGCGTTGAACGGGTTGCGCGCCAGCAGCGCGTCGCTGTCGGGGTCGATCGCGGTGCTGACATGCATGGCCGACTTCGGCCGCAAATCCCCCAGCACCCAATCGACGTAGGCAGTCGCAGACAAGCGGCGGGGCCGTCCGGACGCGTTGCGCAGCTTCAGCACCGAGAACTTGATCGAAGCATCGGTGGCGACATACACCCACAGCTCGGAGACGATGCCATGCACCTGCATCTCGAACACGCTGTAGCCGAAGCCGTGGCGGATGACGTAGGTGGCCTCGGCCCGCATCGGCTGCGGCGTCGGCGACCACGACTGGCCACTGTCTTCGTCGCGCAGGTAAATCGCTTCGCCGCCCGTATCGCTGACCGGGTCGTTGTCCCACGGGGTCAGACGGAACTCGTGCGCGTTCTCGCCCCAGGTGTAAGCCGCCCCGCTCTCCGACACCACGGTGCCGAAGGACGCGTTGGCCAGCACGTTCACCCATGGTGCGGGCGTGACCTGCCCGGGCGCGAGCGTGATCACGTATTCGCGCCCATCGGCAGTGAAGCCACCGAGCCCGTTGCACAGGATCAGATCGGTGCGCGGCGCGCCCCCCGCCGTCTCCAGGCGATGTAAAGGCACTGGCGCATCGCTGCGCCTGGGCCGGAAGTCCGGCTCGGGCACCCTGGCCAGCAGCGGCAAGTCGAGCTGCTCGGCGAGGGTGCCGCGTGCGTCGGACAGCACGACACGAGCCACCGACTGCAGCAGGATGCGGTCCTCGCTGGCGATCTGCTCGGCCATGCGCACGAAGATGCCGCCCGGGCGGTCGATCACGCTCGCACCCACGCCCGAGGCGATCAAACCCATGATCGCGTCCTGCAGACGCTGGCGGTAGCCGACGTGCTCCTCGTTCCAGATCACCAGATCCACCGCCAACCCCTTCAACCGCCAGTAGGCATGAGCCTGCACAAGCTGGCGGACGAGGTCGAGATTGGCGGCATCGGCGATCTGCAACAGCACGATGGGCAGGTCGCCCGAGATCGCGTACCCCCACAGCCCGGACTGACCGCGATGGTTGCGCACCAGCACGCTGGCATCGGCCCGGCGCGCCGCGTTGGCGTAGAGCACGGCGCTCGCCAGGCGGGCATGAAGCTGGGCGTCGGCGTCGGTCAGGTCGAGCTGGCGCAGCACGACCTGGCTGTGGGTCCACGACAGCTCGAAGACGCGGTCGGCGAGATGACGGTCCTGATACTTGTCGATCAGGCACTCGGCCACCTCGCGGCGCTCGGCGACGCCGGTGACGATGTCGATCATGGCCGATTGGTCGGGTTCGAGCGTGACGGTACAGCGGATGGCCACGATCGGGTCGAGCACCGAGCCCTCGCTATCGGACAACGGCCCCGCGGCGCGCATCGCCAGCGGCTCCGCCGTGCTGGCGTTGCGGCCGATGAAGCGCGCACGATCGGTCTCGTAGGACACCGTGCCCGGCCCGGCCTCGGACCCAGGCTCGGACCCACCCCCGGACACCTGCGGGCGCACCACCATCAGGTGGAACATCCATGGTGCCTGCTCGTCGCGCGAACGCGGCCGGCGGGTGCACAGGATGGCCTGGCGGGCGCGCACGATCTCGGTCTGCACGAACAGGTTGCTGAACGCCGGATGCAGCGCGTCGGTGGCCGGCGGCGCGATCACCACCTCGGCGTAGCTGGTGAGCTCGATCTCCCGGCGCTGGCCCGATCGATTGGTGAGACGCACCCGGCGCAGCTCGATGTCGTCCTCCGGCGAGACGACGATCTCGGTGTAGGTCTCGATCTGGTCCGCCCTGCCTGCGCTCGTCCGGCCGCTGCCGTCCGCCGCGCCGCCCTCTCCCGACTGCCCCTCGCCGAGCACGTCGTGGCGGCGAAACTCGGCACGGCCTTCCGAAAAGATCGCCTCGTAGGTGGCCGGCGGCGTCAGCGTGGGCTGGTAGGTGGTCGACCACACCTGCCCGGTGCTCAGCTCGCGCAGGTAGCAGAACGCGCCGCGGTTGTCGCAAGTGCCGTCTTCGCGCCAGCGCGTGAGCGCGAGCTCCTTCCAGCGGCTGTAGCCGCTACCGGCGTTGCTGAGCATGACGTGGTAACGCCCGTTGGACAGCAACTGGACCTCGGGCATCGGGGTGTGGGGCGTATCGAAGAACCGGATCGGTGGTTCCTCACCGATCGCGGCCGAATGCATCTCGGCGAGCTGGGCAGTGTGCGGGAAAAGTTCGGTCGCGCGCGGGATGCGCTCCTGCAGCAACAGCAGCACCGACTGGAACTCGCGATCGGCCTCGAAACGGCGCTGCATCGGGCGCGCCAGCACGAGGTAGGCAAGCGCGAGCAGCGACATGCCCTGGTGGTGCGCCATGAACGAGCGCACCACAACACATTCCTGGCCGCGCCGCTGACGCGCCGGCGTGTAGTCGATGGCTTCGAACAGGCCGAAGCGGCCCATGTAGCCCGCCGCAGCCAGGCGCTGCAGGTTGGCGCACGCCTCTTCGGGCGCCACCATCAGCGCCAGCGCCGAGGCGTAGGGCGCGACCACCAGATCGTCGGCCAGGCCGCGCTTGAGTCCCAGCCCGGGGACGCCGAAGGCGCGGTACTGGTAATTGAGGTGCACGTCCACCGTGTTGTAGCCGGACTCGGAGATACCCCAGGGCACGCCGCGCTGGCGGCCATACTCGATCTGCCGCGCCACTGCCGCCCGGCAGGTCTGGTCGAGCAGGGTGTCGTCGTAGGTCGGCATCACCAGCAGCGGCATCAGGTATTCGAACATCGACCCGCTCCACGACAGCAGCGCCGGCTCGCCCGCGGTGCGGGTCAGCAGGCGCCCGAGGGCGAACCAGCTCTCCTGCGGGATCTGCCCTTGGGCAATGGCGACGAAGGTGCTCAGGCGCGCCTCCGAGGCCAGCAGGTCGTAATAGCTCGCGTCGACGCGCTGCTCCGCGACGTTGTAGCCGATGGTGAACAAGTGGCGGGAGTGGTCGTACAGGAAGCCGAACTCCATGTGCCCCAGCTCGCCCGCCCGGTGCGCCAGGCTGTCGATGGTGGCCAGGCGCTCGCGGGCACGCGCGCCAGCCGTGGCGAGGTGGCGCTGCAGCTCGCTCAGCCAGGCGTGCTGTGCTGCTGCCGCTGCGGTGGATGAGGACGCCGCTGCGGCCAGCCAGTGTGTGATCAGCGGCGCGCAGCGCACGTCCACGCTGGCGAGTTCGAGCAGGGTCGGAATGCGCGCGTCCGGACCGATACAAGCGAGTTCGCCGGTAAGCTCGGCCGCCAGCCCCAGCGCAGGCGGGGGCAAGCTCAGCCAGGGGGCAAGCGCATCGACTTCGTCCGCGGCCGCCTGGCACTGACGCGCAAGCGCCCGAGGCCATTCGCCCCCGGCGCCGTCGGGCGTGCGGCGCTCCCGTATCAGCGCGTTGTCGCCCCGAGCGCTGTCGACCACGATGGGGTCGCCCTGCGCGCTGCCGCCCGGCTCGGGAAGGAGCTCGGTCGCGAGGCGCACCAGCGTCGCCAGGCTGGCCCGCGCCGCGGCGAGGGAGGCTGCCGAGGGGGCCGCCGCGTCTGCCAGCGCGCGGCCGAATGCCGCCAGGCGCTCCGGTGCAATGTCGGACT
Organism: Thauera sp.; assembly: GCF_034003485.1. Taxonomy (GTDB): domain Bacteria; phylum Pseudomonadota; class Gammaproteobacteria; order Burkholderiales; family Rhodocyclaceae; genus Thauera. Next base: position 24,439 of record NZ_JAVEYL010000003.1, on the reverse strand, counting down.
CCGCCTCGACCAGCGCGAAGGTGTCGCTCATGCCCTCGAAGAGCCGTGCCGGCACGATGGGGTCGGCACCGAGCGCGAGCAGGCCTGCGCGCAAGGTGATGAGGTGGCCGGCAAGGTTGCCGCTGTCTACCGTGGACACGTAGAGCGGCGGCATCGGCTGCAGCGTGCGCGTGTCGTACCAGTTGTAGAAATGCCCACGATGGCGCTCGAGCACTGCCAGGGTGCGCAGGGTGTCTGCGGTGCGCTGCACGACGCCACCGGCGGTGAGGTAACCGAAGTCGTAGGCGGACAGGTTCGCCAGCAGCGCCATGCCGATGTTGGTCGGCGAGGTGCGGTGGGCGATCAGCGCCACGCGATACTCCTGGAAATTGTCCGGCGGCAGCCAGTGGTCCAGCGGGCCGACAAAGGTGTCGAAGAAGGCCCAGGTCCGGCGCGACAACTGGCGCAGGAACCGGAGCTGCTCGAGCGAGAGTTCGACCACCGGGCGCGCGAGCGGCTGACTGATCCACCACGCGATTGCCGGCGACGCGAACCACAGCAGCAGCACGGGCAGCGCCACACCGAGCGCGGCCGGGTTGGTCAGCGCAAGCAGCGTCGCCAAGGCAAGCGCGAGCGCCGGGCCCATCCACATCGCGCGCAGCACGCTGGCAAAACCGTGGGCGCCGCGCCGGGCGGAGGCACGCTCGGCCTCGCTGGAGGGGTTCCACTCCAGCAGCCCGCGGTGCGACACCGCCATGCGCCACACGCTGCGCACGATCGCATCGAGGCTGAACCAGGCTTCGTGCGGCAGGCAGGCAAGCTCGAACGCCACCTGGCCACCGCGGCGCGCCGCCGCGATTCTTACCGCGGTGACGTGCTGCCGCCAGGTCACCTCGGGCGGCTTGCGCACGAACTCGTGCAAGGTCGCGAGCACCGGCGGCAGCAGCACGATGGCGATCACCGAAAGCGTCCACGTCCATGCCACGCCGGGAACGATCCAGCCCAGCACCAGCAGCAACACCAGTGCTGCGGGGACGAGGCTGCGGCGCAGGTTGTCGAGCAGCTTCCAGCGCGACAGCGCCGACAGCGGGTTGGGCTCGCGACACGGGGCCCGTGCCGGGGTGGTCCGGGGTTGGGTCGTCCGGAGTTGGGGTGCATGGACTTGGGCACCCTCGCCTGCCGCCGAATCCTCGCACTGCACCGGCACCCGCGGCCACAGCCACGCGACGAGCTGCCAGTCGCCGCGAATCCAGCGGTGGCGGCGGCTCACGTCGGTGCCGTAGCGTGCCGGATAGTCCTCGTAGAGCGACACGTCGCTGAGCAGCCCGGAACGCACGTAACAGCCCTCGAGCAGGTCGTGACTGAGGATGCGGTCCGGCGGGAAACGATCGCCGAGGCAGTGCTCGAACGCCTCGACGTCGTAGATGCCCTTGCCGACGAAGGAGCCTTCGCCGAAGAGGTCCTGGTACACGTCCGAGACCGCCCGGGTATACGGATCGATGCCCGGCTCGCCGCCATTGAGGCGGGCATAGCGGGATCGGCTCGCGCCCGGCAGACTGATCGCCACCGCGGGCTGCAGGATGCCGTAGCCGGCAACGACACGGCGCGTGACCCGATCGTGCTGCGGGCGATTGAGCGGGTGCGCCATCGCCGCCACGAGCGCCCGCGCCGCATCGCGCGGCAGCTGGGTATCGGTGTCGAGGGTGATGACGAACTTCACCCCCGAGAGTGCAGCGGTATCGCCCACCACGCACGCAAAGCCCGCACCCGGGGCGGCGGGGATGCCGCGCAGCAGGGCGTTGAGCTCGGCGAGCTTGCCGCGCTTGCGCTCATGCCCCATCCACACGCCTTCCTTCGGGTTCCAGCGCCGGGGGCGATGGAAGAGGAAGAAGATGTCGCCTTCGGCGTCGGGCCGGCGATCGCCATATTTACGATTGAGCGCCTCGATCGCGAGGCGCGCACGTTCGACCAGCACGGCATCTTCGGCCAGTGTTTCGTGGCGGGCGTCGAGCAGGTCGGTGAGCAGACCGAAATGCAGGCTGTCGTCGCGATTGGCCAGGAAGCGCACTTCAAGCGCCTCGACCAGCTCATCGACGTTGTCCGCACTGGTGAGCATGGTCGGGACCACCACCAGCGTGCGCCATTGCGGTGGGATTCCGGCAGAGAAGTCCATGCGCGGCAGCGGGTGCGGGGTCGCCAGCAGCGTGGCCAGCCAATTCACCAGGGCTGCGCCCAGCCGGCTCGCGGCCAGCAGCGCAAGAGGGGCGACTGCCAGGGCCAGCAACCAGGCCCATTCTCCGCCCACTGCACCGCCCACCGCACCGCCTTCCCCTACGCTGGCGCCCAGGGGCCAGAGCAAACCGCCGGCGATGGCTACGCTGAGCAGCGCAATGGCGCCGAGATAAAGCGCCAGCGGGCAACGCCGCGCCCGTGCCCTCAGCGCCGCGCACCAGGAGGGCCGAAACCCGACCGCACGCTCGAGCACCGGCCGGCCCTTGTCGATGAGATAGAAGCCAACGTGGCCGGCGCGAGCTGACCCGTCGCCGCCCTGCGCCGCGCGATCCCCAGCTTGCTCGCTGGCCGGGACACCGCCGCCCGCCAGCACCACGGCCTGGTGCGCCACCTCACCCTCGGTGCAGGCGCTCTTCTTCGCGATCGCCTCGACCACGTGCCGGTAGCGGTCACGGGTCGCAAAATCCATCCCTGCATACATCCTGCTGGGGTCTTCGCACAGCGCATGCTCGACCACGCTCATGGTCTCGACGAAGGCGCGCCAGTCCAGCGCGCTCAACAGGCGCAGGCTGCCGATGCTGTTGCTGATCGACACCTGGTCGGCGGCCTGCTTCTGGTTCTCGGCCTGGATCGACTGCTCGATCGTCATGCCGTGCTCGGTGAGCTGCTGCTCGATCCACGACAACGGCAAGGCGAGCGCGGGACCGCGATGCTGGAAGCGACGCACGAGCCCGGCGACGAAGGTGCAGTTCATGGGCGGGTTCGAGCGCGCCATGTCCGCCAGCACCAGGATCAGGCTCTTGGGGTCGGTGTCGGCGGCCTCGATCACGCGGTCCGCCCAGCTGTCGGCCAGATCGCGCTCGGCGCAGGCATCGGCCACCCGCACGCCGGTGCGGCGCAGGCTCTCGACCAGCGCAAGGCGCAGCATGATCGGAATGGCCCACAGCTCGCCCAGCTTCAATGCGCTGACGGTCTGGTACGCGGCGATGAAGCGGCGCAACTCCTCGGCGTCGACCCGGCCGTCGCCGTGCGACACGATCTCGAGCATGAGGTCGTACACGCGCGGTTGCCCGGCCGAGGGCCCACTGGCCAGGCGCGGAAGGCCGACACTGTAGCCGCGCGGCAGGTGTCGCCGTGCGGTGCGGATCTGTTCCTCGATGAGGTAGAAGTTGTCGAGCAGCCATTCACCCGCCGGCGTGATGCGGCGGCTCTCGGTGACGGCGGTGGTGAGACGCCGCGAGGCTTCGACAAGTGCGTGCTCGTTGTCCGCGAGCCGGGTCAGCAGTTGATCCGGACGACGGCCCGACGCGAGTTCATGGGCGGCGGCAAGGGCCTTGCCGTGCTGCACCATCTGCTCGCTGCTGAACAACTCCGCGCGCAATGGCGACTCAGCGTCGGCAGGGTTCCCTTTCCGGGAGCGCAACGCTGGAAAGACCGCAAGGAAAGCCCCGCGGCCACCGTCGATGATGCGCTTCAGCAGTGGCCGCGGGAAAGACATCGCTTACTTCAGACGCATGTCGTTCTTGACCGACTGCACGCCCTTGACGCCGCGCGCCAGTCCGACTGCGGTGTTGATGTCGGCCTGCGAATTGACGAAGCCACTGAGCTGGACCACGCCCTTGAAGGTCTCGACGTTGATCTCAGCCGACTTGAGGCTGGCATGCTCGAAGATGGCCGCCTTGACCTTGGCCGTGATGACGCTATCGTCCACATACTCGCCCATGCCCTCCTGTTTCGAGGTCGAGGCACAGCCCACTGCGGTGATCAGGGTGAGCGATAGGAAAAGCGCGGACAGGTATTTGCCAAACTGTTTCATGATCGAAATCTCCAAAGTTTGATGACGCAGGACTTCTTGCTGCTGCTTCAGTCCGGTAGCGGGCACCCCGCGCCGGATTCGTGCATCACCGGCTGCGCAACATCGTGCCGATGATCAACCCGGCCACGGCAGCCACGCCGAGGGCCTTCCATGGGTTCTGGACCACATACTCGTGGGTGCACTCGGCGGCCTCGCCCATCCGCCGGCCAGCCGCCACGCGCGCCTTGTCCAGCCGCACACTGGCCTCACCCAGGCGGTCGTCGATGCGCGCACGCACCGCGGTGAACTCTTCGCTGCTGGCGTTGAGCACTTCCTTGAGCAAGCTCTCCGTATCGGCGACGAGGCCCTTCAGGTCCTGCACCACCTGAGCGCGCATATCGGCAACGGCCCCGTGCTCGGCGTTCAATTCTGTATTCATCATTCCTCCTGTGGACGTCGTTGGCCCGACGGTTCGAATCCGGGCGGGTATTCCCTAGTAATAACGCCGGGGATACGCTGAATGGCATGTTCATCCTTGCGGCACCCCGCGTCTGTGCGCTAGCCAACAGACCGCAGGTCACGCCTCGCCAAGACTGGGCCAAGGCCAGGGTGCCGTGCGGCCAAGGCTCGTTGGGCGCCGTTCATCCCGTCCTGCCCAAGGCCGGTGCGCACGACGCGCAACATGGCGCGACCTTGGCTCCTGATCCTGTGCTGAAGGCACTCAATTACTGCAAGGAGACTTGAAATGTCACTAGGAACCATCCTGCTTATCGTGCTGGTCCTGTTCCTGATCGGCGCACTTCCAAGCTGGCCGCATAGCCGCAGCTGGGGTTACGCGCCCAGCGGACTGCTCGGCGTGGTGCTGCTGATCGTGCTGATCCTGTTCCTCATGGGGCGGATCTAGGCTCTGCCGCGGGCGCGGCGAGAGGGGGACCGAGCGAGGGGTACCAATTGAGGAACCTGTCGAGTGCGCCCAGGCTGGGCGCACTCGACGAAAACACTCAACCAAAAAAAAGCCCCTGAATCTCAGGGGCCTCAAATTACACGGCTTGAATTGTCCGAAAACGTCTGCTCATGCGGCCTGGTTTGCTTACGCGGCCTTCTTCATGACCTTCTTCTCGGTCGTGCTGGCCGCTGCAATCATCGGCTGCACGGCATCGTCTGCAGCCGCCAGACTGCGCTCGGCAATCTCGGCGCTGGCGTTGATCATGCGTTCGTAAGCTTCGGTGGCGCTGCTCAGCGTCGACTTGATCTGCTCGACCGCTTCGACACTGCCCGTCGGGCCGGATTTGGCCATGGTGTCGAGCAGCGCGCCGATGGCCTCGGCGAGCTCGTTGCTGCGCTCGACCGTGATCTGTCCGATTTCGACCTGCGACTTGATGCAGATGCCGCTGAAGTTGCGCAGATAGTCGCTGGCCAGTTCCAGCGAACGTGCCGGCGAACCGGATTGCGCAGTCAGTTGCTCGAGAAGATTGCCGCTCTTGGGCACCGCAATGCCAGCCTTGTACGACCGCAGCGCGTTCATGTTGAGCGCGAACAGTTGCTCGGACGTGTCCAGCGCAATATGGACGATGGCGTTGAAAGCATCGCCGTTGGCGGTGACGACTTCAGAAATCTTTTCGTGCAAGGGCGTGATCGAGTTCATCCTGTGTTCCTCAAGGTTACAGAGTGGCGGGGTCCGTCGCTGCTCAATGACTTCCGTCTTGCGGCGACCGCAACCCCAATTGAATTAAGCCTGCATGCTGCCTGCGCAACTGATCACCTGTCTGTCAGTTCAGCGCCCGATCAGTGCCGGAAAAGAAGTCGATCCGTGTCGGATAATTCCGATTGGCGCGCACGTCCCGCTGGCCGGCTCCGAATGGCAACACATCCATGGGCTCGACCACCAGGCCCAAGGCCTGAGCACTGGTCTGAATGAAACGGACCTCGACTTCACATGAAAAGGGGCCGAGCAGCACGGTCGCGGGCTCGCGCCCGGCCCCCGCACCTCGTCGACTTGGTTTCGTTGTGACCACGGGTGCCCGCAGGTAAATACCCGGGCGCAATGAGTCGACAGCGATCAGCGCCTGATCCGGCCTGCGCTGCTGTCGTGGTGCGATGAACCTGTGTAGTGAGTCCTGCAAAGCTGTCTCCTCCATGCGGTGGCTCTTCGGCCACTCGGTCTCGTATCTGTACGACATGCCCTCCCGCAGTCATCTCGCGCAGCGCTTTCGGGGTCGTCGGGAAAACCGGCCTTGTGCCTGTTGCTGCATACTCGAGCTTCATTGAATTCCCACTCGGATTATGCATATTCAATCAATCGCAGTCTGTCGGCAAATGGCTGAACCGGCGTCAGATCATCAGATGGCTGACGTAGGGCTTTTCCTACGCTGATCAATTACTCGAATGCACGCATACCCATTCTGCAGCGATTGCAGTACGCTCGAATCGGTGTCCGCTCCGGATTGCCTGATGGAGTTGTTTCTCGATCATGAAGCCCGATTGCACACAACCGAACCTGCCCGTACCCGATGCAGCATGCGGACCAAAGCCGGCGGGGCAACAAGGCGCCGCCCCGCTGCAGGGCGCCGTCGATGCGCTGGAGCACCAGTTGCTGGAGCATCAGGTCGAGCTCCAGGCGCAGACCGAGGCCCTGCACGACATCGAGCGTGAATTGAAGGCGTCGCGCGATCGGTACATCAGCCTGTTCGAGCACGCGCCGACCGCCTACCTCTTGCTCGACGAGAAGGGCCGCATTTCCGAACTCAATCTGCCGGCTGCCGCCCTGCTCGGAAGTGATCGCCGTAGATTGCTCCATCGTCGTTTCAGCCAGTTTCTTCACGCCGATGCGACCGATACCTGGCGCCGATTTCTCCGCAACGATCTGAAGCATGCCGACACGCACACCTGTGAGCTGAAACTGCGACACAGTGACGGCGACGGCTTCTGGGCGCGCCTGGTCGGCCACCGCCACCTGGAGAAGGGAGGAAAGCGGGTGCTGCGGATCGCGCTCGAAGACATCAGCGAGCGCAAGCTGCTGGAGCAGGCGCTACAGGAGAAGGAGCGCTACCAGCGGGCGCTGCTCGACAACTTCCCGTTCATGGTGTGGCTCAAGGACACGGAAGGCCGCTTTCTCGCCGTCAACAGGGCGTTTGTCAATTCATTCGGCGGCGATCGAGCCGAGGACTTTGTCGGCAAGACCGATTTCGACCTCGTTCCGCCAGCGCTGGCCGAAGCCTATCAAGCCACCGACCGGGAGGTCCTCGCTTCACGCCGGCAGATCATGCTCGAGGAGGAGACCCACAACAAAGGCAGGTCGACCTGGTCAGAGACCTACAAGGCGCCCGTGCTCGACCAGCATGGCAATCTGCTCGGCACCGTGGGTTTCGCACGCGAAATCACTGCACGCAAGGAGGCCGAGACCGCACTCCTGCACATGAACGACGTGCTCGAAGAAGAGGTCGCCGAACGCACCGCGGAAGTGGATGCGAGCGCCCTGGCCCTGTCCGAGTCGGAGCGGTTTTTCCGCGCAACGATCGATGCACTGCCTTCGATCCTGTGCGTGCTGGACGAGAACGCCAGCATCGTCACGGTCAACAAGGCATGGCGGGAGTTCGCGGTAGCCAACAGCGGCGACTCCGGCGCGGTCAGCGAAGGAGCCAACTATCTCGCCGTGTGCGACGCTGCGGCAAGACGTGAGCACGGAAGCGCCCTTGCGGTGGCAAACGGCATTCGTGACGTCCTGGCTGGAAAGCAGAAATCGTTCGTGCTGGAGTACGAGTGCAGCACACCTACCCAGGTGCGCTGGTATGAAGTCACGGTCTCGCGCTTTCCCGGTGACGGACCGGTACGCCTGGTCGTGGTGCATGACAACATCACCCGGCGCAAGGAACTGGCGACCGCGCAGCGTGAAGCATCCCAGCGCCTGCAACGTCTTGCAGCGCACCTGGAGTCCGTGCGCGAGGAACAAAGCACCCGGATCGCGCGCGAGGTGCACGACGAACTGGGCGGCACGCTGACCATGCTCAAGCTCAGTCTGGTGACGACGATCGACAACCTGGCGACCTTCTCGCCGATGGTGAGCCAGTTGCAGGGCATGGTCGAACAAGTGGATGCAGCCCTGCACACGGTCAAGCGCATCTCCACCCATCTGCGCCCCGCCATGCTCGACACCCTCGGCCTGCTCGCGACGATCGAGTGGCATGCCGGACAGTTCTCGCGCATGACCGGCATCGAGGTGGAGTTGCACATGCCGGACTATGTCCGCCTGTCGGCTGAGGCCAGTACCGCGGTGTTCCGTATCGTCCAGGAAGGGCTGACCAACATTGCCAAGCACTCGGGGGCGAAAAAGGTGAGCATCACCATGATCAAGCGCAAGGGGAACCTGATCCTTCGGCTGCAGGACAACGGCAAGGGACTGCCGAAGGACAGCCTGCGCAAGCACGACTCGTTTGGACTGATCGGCATGCTCGAACGTGCGCAGCACCTTGGCGGTGAGCTGACACTGACCGGCACGCCACAGACTGGAACCCAGTTGATGCTGCGCCTTCCGCTCGACGCGGGCGCCACGCCGGCGATTCAGGGAGAGGGCTGAACATGGTCAGAGTTGTCATCGTCGACGACCACGCGGTGGTGCGCAGCGGCCTGCGCCAGTTCCTGGTCGCAACCGACGACTTCGAGGTCGCGGCCGAAGCCGCAACAGGTGGCGAGCTGCTTGCGCTGGTGGGTTCGACCGAGGCGGACGTCGTGCTGCTCGACATCACCCTGCCCGACATGAATGGACTCGAAGTGCTCAAGCGCATCAAGCTGGTCCGCCCCGGCCTGCCGGTGCTGATCTTCAGCATGTTCGCCGAGGACGAGTTCGCGATGCCGGCGCTGCACGCAGGCGCGGCGGGCTACCTGAACAAGGACAGTCCGCCCACGCAGATCCTGAGCGCAATTCGCACCGTCGTGGGGGGAGGCCGTTACATCAGCCCGGCACTGGCCGAGCGATTGATCGACGGCACGATCAATGGGGCGCGGCGCCTGCCGCACGAGACGCTGTCACCGCGCGAGATGTCCGTCATGCTGCTTCTGAGCAAGGGCGTTTCGCTTACCAGAATCGGTGAACAGTTGCATCTGAGCGTGAAGACAATCAGCACCTACCGCTCGCGCATCCTGGAAAAGCTGAACATGCAGTCCAACGCCGAAATCACGCGCTACGTGCTGGAGCACAAGCTGGGGCCTGACTGACAGCGCACACGGCGCAAGCCCGAAGGCCTGCGCCGTGTGCGCGTAAAACGGCCTTCACACGGCCTTACTTGCTGACCTCATGACCGATGATGCCGCCGACCGCGGCGCCACCGACGGTGCCAACCGCGCTGCCACCGGTGAGCACTGCACCACCGACCGCGCCGACACCTGCGCCGACGGCTGTGTTCTTGTCCTGATTCGACATGCCGGCACACCCTGCGAGGCCGAGCAGCATCGCGGCTGCGACCGTACCGACGGCTAATCTGTGCATTGTTCTCATGGCATTACTCCTTGATCTGATGAAGCGGGAAGTGATGCCTTGGCGGATTACGCTGGTCATGCACCTCACTTCGCCAAAGGCTGCGGGGATCAGCAAGGATGCATCGCATCGCTGGAAAATCCCGCGCGCCCGTCGGCTCGGATAACGTCATCGTGAGGCCGGGCGCCGATCGCGTCTGTCTGCTGCCGCACATAACGCCCTCTCGAGACGTGTCGCCGTCCACCCGGCGCCCGGACCGGGACTCACCACGGCCACTTCCAGTTGCGGATCTCGGGCATGTCCTCGCCATGGCGCTCGATGTACTCCTTGTGCTCCACCAGGCGGTCGCGCATCGCCTGCTTGATGTGCGGCGCGCGCGCGCGCATCTTCGGCACCCGGTCCATGACGTCGGACACGAGGTGGAAGCGGTCGAGGTCGTTGAGCACCACCATGTCGAAGGGCGTGGTGGTGGTGCCCTCTTCCTTGTAGCCGCGCACATGCAGGTTGGCGTGGTTGCTGCGACGGTATGCCAGGCGGTGGATCAGCCAGGGGTAGCCGTGATAGGCAAACAGGATCGGGCGGTCGCGGGTGAACAAGGCATCGAAGTCCTTGTCGGTCAGGCCGTGGGGGTGCTCCTCCTTGGGCTGCAGCGTCATCAGGTCGACGACGTTGATCACGCGCACCCTTAGATCGGGCGCGAGTTCGCGCAGCAGCGCCACCGCGGCCAGGGTCTCGAGCGTCGGCACATCGCCGCAGCAGGCCATGACGACGTCGGGTTCGCTGGCCTGATCGACGCCAGCCTCCCCACCGCCCTGCCAGTCGTTGCTGGCCCATTCCCAGATGCCGATGCCGGTGCTGCAGTGCTTGACCGCCGCGTCCATCGACAGCCACTGCGGCGCCGGCTGCTTGCCGGCGACGATGACGTTGATGTCGTTGCGGCTCCTGAGGCAATGGTCGGCCACCGCCAGCAGCGTGTTGGCGTCGGGTGGCAGATAGACGCGGATGATGTCGGCCTTCTTGTTCACCACGTGGTCGATGAAGCCCGGGTCCTGGTGCGAGAAACCGTTGTGGTCCTGACGCCAGACGTGCGAGGTGAGCAGGTAGTTGAGCGAGGCGATCGGCCGCCGCCACGGGATCTCCATGCTCGTGACCTTGAGCCACTTGGCATGCTGGTTGAACATCGAGTCGATGATGTGGATGAAGGCCTCGTAGCACGAGAAGAAGCCGTGGCGACCGGTGAGCAGGTAGCCCTCGAGCCAGCCCTGGCACATGTGCTCGGACAGCACCTCCATGACCCGCCCGTCGGGGGCGAGATGGTCGTCGCCGTCGACGCGCTCGGCCATCCAGGCGCGGTCGGTGACCTCGAACAGCGCACCCAGCCGGTTGGAGGAGGTCTCGTCCGGGCCGAACACGCGGAAGTTGTCCGGGTTGTGCACGATGACGTCGCGAAGGTAGGTGCCCAGCACCCGGGTGGCTTCGGCGTCTTCCTGGCCGGGGCGCGCCACCGCCACCGCATAGTCGCGGTAATCGGGCAGGCGCAGCTCGCGCAGGCGCAGGCCGCCATTGGCATGCGGGTTGGCGCCCATACGGCGCTCACCTACCGGCGCCAGCGCGGCCAGCTCTGAAATGAGTGCGCCCGCCGCATCGAACAGCTCCTCGGGGCGATAGCTTTCCATCCACTCCTGCAACAGGCGCACGTGCTCGGGCTTGCTGGCCATGTCCGACAGCGGCACCTGGTGCGAGCGCCACGAGCCTTCGGTCTGCTTGCCATCCACCGAACGCGGCCCGGTCCAGCCCTTGGGGCTGCGCAGGATGATCATCGGCCAGCGTGGCCGGCTCGGGTCGCGGCCCCCCGCGCCTTCGCCCTCGCCTCCTCCCTCGCGTGCACGGCGCTGGATGGCGCGGATCTCGGCCACCACCGTGTCGACCGCGGCGGCCATGTCCTGGTGCATCTGTGCGGGGTCGTCGCCCTCGACGAAATACGGCGTGTAGCCATAGCCGAGGAAGAGCTGTTCCAGTTCCTCGTGGCTGATCCGCGCCAGCACGGCCGGGTTGGCGATCTTGTAGCCGTTAAGGTGCAGGATGGGCAGCACCGCGCCGTCGGTGACCGGATTGAGGAACTTGTTCGAATGCCACGCCGCGGCCAGCGGCCCGGTCTCGGCCTCACCATCGCCGACCACGCAGCAGGCGATGAGATCGGGGTTGTCGAAAACGGCGCCGTAGGCGTGCACCACCGCATAGCCGAGTTCGCCACCCTCGTGGATGGAGCCCGGGGTTTCCGGGGCGACGTGGCTGGGAATGCCACCGGGAAAGGAGAACTGACGGAACAGCCGGCGCATGCCCTCCTCGTCGCGTGACACATTGGGATAGAGCTCGCTGTAGCTGCCCTCGAGCCAGGTACTGGCCACCAGCGCCGGCCCGCCGTGCCCTGGCCCGGCGAGGTAGATCATGTCGAGGTCGTCACGCCGGATGACCCGGTTCATGTGCGCGTAGATGAAGTTGAGCCCGGGGGTCGTACCCCAGTGCCCGAGCAGCCGCGGCTTGATGTGCTCGAGGCGCAAGGGCTCTTTCAGCAAAGGGTTGTCGAGCAGGTAGATCTGCCCGACCGAGAGGTAGTTGGCCGCGCGCCACCAGGCGTCGATATGGCTCAGTTCCACGGCAGACAGCGGGAAAACATTCTTGGACATCGATGGCCTCACACGAGTATTGCGTTCTCCTCCGGGCGTCAGCGACACCCATCAGTCGATCGACTGTTTCACTATAGGCCACCACCCGCCCCATCATCGACAATCTGAAAGAAACGAAAAAAGCCTTGACTCTCAGCGGGATGAGGCCACACTGGGCTTGCGTGCTGCGGCGCAACATAAATGCCGGAGACGGGACAGTAGCCATCCATGCACTGTCCCGCACCAGGCTAATTCACGCAGACATTCCCACAAGGAAGACCCAATGCAAGCTGCCACCACTGAACAGAAGCGCACCGCCCAGACCTACACCAATGCAGTTGGAGCGCTGTCCGAGATCGCCTTCTCCAGCGTCGAGCGCCTGAGCGCGCTTAACCAGAAACTGGCCCGTGCTGCAATGCAGGACTGCCTGGCAGCATCGAACGATCTGCTCGCCGTCCGCGACGTGAATGCGCTGCAGAACCTGCAGACCTCGGCGACCGCGCCGGTCGTCGCGCAGCTTGCAGACTATCTGCGCAGCGTGCAGGAGATCGCCACCAAGTCCCAGCAGCAGGCGGGCGAGGTGTTCAAGAACTACTTCGGCACGCTCGGTCTGGGTTCGAACGCCAGCGCAAACATGCAGGCCGGATTCGACATGCTGTCCAAAATGACCCGCCAGACGCGGGACATGATGGACGCCAACATCAAGACCGCGGGCGAGGCAGGCGAAAAGCTGGGCCGCCAGGCCAAGGACATCGTGGACACCAACGTCAAGGCAGCAGGCGAGGCAGGCGACAAGCTGGCCGCGTCCATGACGCCGAACCCCAAGAAGGCTGCGTAAGCCAGGCCTTCTGCACCCCGCATCACGAAGCCCCGCTGGTCGGGGCTTTTTCGCTACCTATTTCGCCATCATTTGGCCAGGCCGGCCTGTGCGAGAATCGCCGCCTACCTCTGCCTTAAACAAGGAACATCCATGACCACCACCACACTGCAACGCACGCGACGCAACGACCGGCCCGCCCCTGACGCCTCCAACGCCGCCACCGCACAGCCCCACCCGACGGCAGCCGCCATGCACAACGACCCCCTGCTGATGTGGACTGCGCTCGCCAACCAGGCCAGCGAGATGATGTTCGCCTCCGCAGAGGTCATCAGCCACCGCACCGGGCGCATGGCAGTGGCCGGCGCTGCGCCGAGCGCCGACGACATGGATGAATTCAGCCTGATGACGCAGGAAAAGTTCGAAGCCGCTGCCGAATCATCCTCGTCGGTGACCGCACATTGGCTGCAGTTGAACCAGCAGTTGTGGACGCAGATGTTCACGCAACTGCAGGCCGGCATGACGGCGATGATGTCGGCTGCGACCAGCTCGAACCTGGCTGAATCGATGGCGCACCACGCCACGCTGTTCGCGGCGATGTCGCCCAGCGCCGATACGCAAGCGCAGTTCTCCAACGCCGCCGCCGACCTCACCCGCCGCGCGCTCGAGCCGCTGCATGCCCGCGCCACCGCCAACGCCGTGCGGCTCGGCCGGCACAAGGCTGCAGCAGATGGCACATCATGAAAATGATGCCCCCCAAAACGCACATCGGCGCGTACCCGCGATGAGCGAGCCGGTCAGTCTCGATCGCACGCATCCGCCAAGCGGTGTGTCCGACCAGTTCGCGCGCGCCTTCACCCGGCTGCTGCGCTTCTTCGCCGATACCTTCTTCGCGCAGCGCTACGGGCACCGCGCGATCGTCCTCGAGACGGTCGCGGCAGTCCCCGGCATGGTGGGCTCGACGCTGCAGCACCTGAAGGCGCTGCGCAACATGTCCGACGACGAGGGCTGGATTCGCGTGCTGCTGGACGAAGCCGAGAACGAGCGCATGCACCTGCTCACCTTCGTCGAGATTGCAAAGCCGACCCGCCTCGAGCGCTGGCTGATCATCCTTGCCCAAGGCATCTTCTACAACCTGTTCTTCATGCTGTATCTGATCTCGGCGCGCACCGCGCATCGGGTCGTGGGCTACTTCGAAGAGGAAGCGGTGATCAGCTACTCGGAATACCTCGCCCAGGTCGAGGCCGGCCACCACGAGAACGTGCCCGCGCCAAGACGTGCGATCGAGTACTGGAACCTGTCCCCGGATGCTCGCCTGACGGACGTCATCATTGCCGTGCGGGCCGACGAAGCCGGGCACCGCGACGTCAACCACGCCTTTGCCGACCAGCTTGGCGCGCGCGCCTGAAGAAAGGTCTCCAGCGTCAGCCGAAACACAGCGGCGCGCCGCGTGGCCTTATAATGCGCGGTTTCCCAGATTCCGCCGGAGCCTCGCACATGGAAGCCGAACGCCAGAACGCCCTCGCCGAAAAACTCGCCGACCTCGCCGCCCGCGGTCGCGAACTACGGAGGTATCTTTGACTACGATGAAAAAGCATCGAAGCTCGAGGAAGTAAACCGCGCCCTGGAAGACCCGGCGGTGTGGAACAACGCCGAGCGCGCGCAGGAACTCGGCAAGGAAAAGCGCCAGCTCGAAGACGTGGTGCTGACGCTGCAGAAGATCGACGCCCAGTCGCGCGACCTCAAGGACCTCTATGAGCTCGCCGAGGCCGAGGACGACGACGACACCTTCGAGGCGGTCGAAGCCGACCTCGTCGGGTTGCAGGGCGCGATCGAGAACCTCGAGTTCCGCCGCATGTTCAGCAATCCGATGGACCCGAACAACTGCTTCATCGAGATCCAGGCCGGCGCCGGCGGCACCGAAGCCCAGGACTGGGCAGGCATGCTCGAGCGCATGTACCTGCGTTACGGCGAGAAGAAAGGCTTCACCGTCGAGCTGCTGGAAGAAACCGAGGGCGAAGTCGCCGGCATCAAGAACTGCACGATCAAGTTCAGTGGCGAGTACGCCTACGGCTTCCTGCGCACCGAGACCGGCATCCACCGCCTGGTGCGCAAGTCGCCGTTCGACTCGAACGCCCGCCGCCACACCAGCTTCACCTCGGTGTTCGTGTTTCCGGAGGTCGACGACTCGATCCAGATCGACATCAACCCCGCCGACCTGCGCGTCGACACCTACCGCGCGTCCGGCGCCGGCGGCCAGCACATCAACAAGACCGACTCCGCGGTGCGCATCACCCACGAGCCGACCGGCATCGTGGTGCAGTGCCAGAACGACCGCTCGCAGCACAAGAACAGGGCCGAGGCCATGTCGATGCTGAAGGCGCGCCTGTACGAGGCCGAGTTGCGCAAGCGCCAGTCCGAGCAGCAGAAGCTGGAAGACTCCAAGAGCGACATCGGCTGGGGCCACCAGATCCGCAGCTACGTGCTCGACCAGTCGCGCATCAAGGACCTGCGTACCAACTACGAGGTCGGCAACACCCAGGCGGTGCTCGACGGCGACCTGGACGACTTCATCGCGGCGAGCCTGAAGCAGGGCGTGTAAGGCGAAGGCGTTCACCGCTTGACTGACCCCTTCCTCTCCGACTTCCTCGCCCCCGGCGTGGACGCCGACGAAGTGCCCGAGCTGGCGGCGCTGGCGTCGGCGCGTCCGCTGCTCGACGCCTTCATCACGCTGTTTCGCGGCACCGAGGCCGAGGTGCTGATGCGGCTCCTGGTGCTGCGCGAGATCGGCCGCCAGGCCGACGCCCCGCGCTGGTCGCCCGAGGCGCTGCGCGCGCGCTTCACCTACCTCGAGCCGGTCAAGCTCGAGACGGTGCTGAAGCGCCTGCGCGACAACGCCCTGCTGACGATCGGCGAGGACGGCCACTACGCGCTGTCCGACATTGGCCGCAACGCAGTGGCGGCGATCGCGATGCTGCTGCGCTTTGGCGAGGACGAGGACGCCGAGCTGGGCTTTCTGACCGCCCAGTTGGCCGGCCTGCAGGCGGTGGGCAGCCTCACGCCCGAAGCGCTCGGCCACCTGCTCTCCAAGCTCAACGACCTCACCTGGCACTTCGAGGAGGCGATCGCCTCCGGCTCCGAGTTCCGCATCCTCGACGCCCGCCGCCGCCTGTCGGCCAACGGGCGCTGGCTCGAGCGCGGCACCGACATCCTCAACGCGCTGCTGGCAGACCCCGAGGTCGACTTCGACATCGCGCGCATCGCGCAGCGTATCGGGCTGGCGCAGTCGCGGCTGGCGCGGGTGGATGCTGCCTTTCAGCGTGCGCTGAACAAGATCGAATCGCAGCGCGTGACGCTGGGCGCCTCCGGCATCTCGTCCTCGGACGTCGCCGCCTGGCTGCGCAGCCTGGATGCAAATGCGGTCGCCGGCCTGGTACTGGATGCCTTCGCCGCGGTGCCCGAATTGCCGCTGCTCGCCGGCGGCCACGAACTGCTCGACCGCGCCGAGGCCCTGCTCGAAGGCAGCAGCGTTACCAGCGACGCCGACGCCGGCCTGCCGCCGCCCGACTTTGCCGGCACCGAGATCGCGCTGCAGGCCGAAGACCTGCGCCTGCTCGAACACTTCACCCACCGCCTGGAAGCCCTGCCCGCGCCCCAGCCGCTGCATCACGTGGTCGCCGGCGGTGGCTTTGCGCCCGCCAGCTACCGGCTGTCGCTGCTCGCCCTGCTCGCGGATGGTGCGGGTTCTGGTGCGCAAGCCGGGCCCGAGGAGGGCCCGGTCGGCAGCTTCATGCGCCTGCCGGTCGAGGTCGAGTTCGGCGACACGCTGACCGCGGTCGGCGAAGACGAGATCGCCGCGATGACGCTCGGCGAAGTCCGCCCGCGCACACGCCCGCTAGAGCCCGTCTCCGCCCCTTCCGCTCCGACCGCAGACCTCGCGCTGACCGCGGCCGCCGCCGCGCCCCGCCCCCCGGTGGTCTGAACCCACCATGAGCCAGGATTTCCGCGCCCGCCATGGAACATGAACTCAAGACCCTCACCGCCCGCCTGCTCGCGCAGCGCTGGCTGCCGCGCAACGACAAGCTGGTGCGGCGCGCGCTGGTCGACGAGACTTTCCGCTTCGAGCTCGACCGCCGCCTCGCCGACGTCGGCCTGCGCCTGCTCGACAATCCCTACGCCGCGCATGTCGGCGTCGCGCTCGAGCCCGAGCTCGCCGAGCCTGTGTTCGGCGCGGGCCGCGAATACGCCGCCAGCAACCTCGGCATCACGCGCGACGAAATTGCGCTGCTGGTGATCATCTGGGCGCTGATCGTGCTGCCCAAGCGCGAACGCCAGGTCACCCGCCGCGAACTCGTCGACGACGGCCAGTCCGACCTCTTCGGCGGCGCCGACAAGCCGGTGGCGCATGGCGAGACAGTCTCGGGCGCGCTCACCGAAGCCTCGCTGATCGCCGACTTCGGCCCGCGCCTGGGCGGTCGCACCAAGGTACGCAACTTCATGCTCGGCAAGCTCGCTCGCCTCGGCTTCATCGAGCGCCGCAACGGCCTGATCACCGAAGGCCCGCTGCTCGACCTCGCGCTCGACTACCGCGTGCTGGCCGACCGCATCATCCACGGCACGCTCGGCGAAGTGCTCGCCACCGCCGGCCAGGCGCTGCCCGAAACCAACGCTTTTGCTCAGGTCGACATCCTCGCCGAGGCGCTGCCCGACGACCACACGGTGGAAGAGAACTGATCGACATGCCCCTGCCCATCATCGACCCCGCGCGCTACGAGGACCAGCTCGCCACCAAGCTCGCGCGCTACCGCGCCGACTTCGCCGAGTTCGACCTGCCCGAGCCGCAGGTCTTCCGATCCGCACCGCTGCACTACCGCCTGCGCGCCGAGTTTCGCCTGTGGCACCACGACGGCCGCATCGACTACGCCATGTTCGACAGCGCCGACCCGAAGCAGCCGATCCTGGTCGACAGCTTCCCGCCCGCCGCCGAACCCATCGCTACCCTGATGCCGCGCCTGCGCGACGCCCTCCAGGCCAGCGAAGCCCTGCGCAGCAAGATCTTCCAGGTCGACTTCCTCGCCACGCTGAGCGGCGAGTGCCTGGTCAGCCTCATCTACCACCGCCCGCTCGACGAGGCTTGGGAAGCCGCGGCACGCACGCTCGCTGCGGACCTGAACATCCAGCTCATCGGCCGAAGCCGCAAGCAGAAGATCGTGCTCGGACGCGACTGGGTGCAGGAGGTGCTGGCGGTCGATGGCCAACGGCTGCGCTTCCAGCAGTTCGAAGGCAGCTTCACCCAGCCCAACGGCGAGGTGAATCAGCACATGCTGGGCTGGGCGCGCGCGCAGGCAAAGCGCGTCGGCGCCCGCCCGCAAGGCCCGGGCGACCTGCTCGAGCTCTACTGCGGCAACGGCAACTTCACCGTGGCGCTGGCGCCGCTGTTCGGGCGCGTGCTCGCCACCGAGATGAGCAAGACCTCGGTCAATGCCGCGCACACCAACCTCGCCGACAACAATGTGGCCAACGTGACCCTGGTGCGCATGGCGAGTCAGGAGATCAGCGACGCGCTCGCCGGCGGGCGCGAGTACCGCCGCATGCAGGGCGTGAACCTGGCCAGTTACCGCTTCTCGACGCTGTTTGTCGACCCGCCGCGCGCCGGCCTGGACGAGGGCACGATCGCGCTGGCGAAGGGCTTCGACAACATCCTCTACATCTCCTGCAATCCCGAGACGCTGCGCGCCAACGTCGCCGCGCTGTCGGCGACCCACCGCATCGACGCGGCCGCCGCCTTCGACCAGTTCCCCTACACCCACCACCTCGAGTGCGGGCTGCTGCTGCAGAAGCGATGACGATGACGACCGCCCGTGGGAGCGGGCTTGCCCGCGAATACATCTGCCGAGCAGGCGATGTTCGCGGGCAAGCCCGCTCCCACAGCAGCTCCCACAGCAGCTCCCACAGCAGCTCCCACAGCAGCTCCCACAGCAGCTCCCACAGCAACGAGACATCGCCCTCGGGCGTCACCCATCAAGACTGACACCCCATGTTCCACATCAAGACCCTCGAGCTCGTGCACTGGGATTTCTGGCGCCGCTTCTCGCTGCCGCTGGACGCGCAGATCGTCACCATCGTCGGCCCCAACGGCTCGGGCAAGACCACGCTGCTCGACGCGCTGCGCACGCTGTTCGCGCTGCGCTGCTCGGGCAAGCGCGACTTCCGCCGCTACGTGCGCCGCGCTGATCGCAGCTTCGCGTGGATCCGCGCGGTGGTCGCCAACCAGCCGGGACACAGCGGCAAGCGCCCGTTCTTCCCCTGCCTCGCCGACGAGGTCACGCTCGCCTGCCGCATCCGCAAGGCCGGTGGCGACTGGATCCGCGACTACGCCATCGTCGACGGCAACCTGTCGATCGAGGCGCTGGAAACCACCAACGACTGGATCGGCCTGCGCGACTACCAGCACCGCCTGGCCTGGGGCGGGCTGACGCCGGCGATCACCAAGGTGCTGGCGCTCGAACAGGGCGACACCGACAAGCTGTGCGAATACTCGCCCAAGGCGCTGCTCGAGCTCGTGTTCGACGTCTTCGGCGACAAGGAGGTGCTGGACAACTACCAGGCCGCGCGCGAGGAACAGAAATCCGCCGAGCGCGAACTCGGCGAGCTCGGCATCGACCTCGAGCGCCTGAAGACCCAGGCCGAGGAGAAGAAGGCCGAGGCCAACCGCTATCTGGAGTGGAAGCAGCTCGCCGACGAGGTGCAGGCGCTGGAGGCCGAGATTGTGCCGCGCCTGGAGATCGCCGAACTGGAGCGCGAGATCGCCAGCGAGCGCGAGGCGCTGCAGCGCGTCGGCCGCGAACGCAGCGACAAGCTCGTGGAGCAGCGCGAATCGCGCCAGCGCCTGGAGGCGGTGCGCGTCGAGCAGGACGCCGCGCAGGCCGAGCGCAAGCGCCTGAAGGAATCCGACAGCGCTTCCGAGCAGCGCTACCTCGGCGCCCACGACCGCGTGCGCGACCTCGACAAGCTGCTCGAAGAGCGTGACGCCCTGCGCGCCCAGCTCGCCAGCGAACACGGCGCCGACGCGGTCGCACTGGAGAAGGAGCACGAGGACGCCGACACCGTGCTCGCCACCCTGCGTCGCAAGGAGCGCGAACTCGTCGCTGCCTTCGAGGACAAGACCGGCACCCTGCGCGCCGAGCGCAACCGCGCCGGCCCGCCGGGCGACACCGAGGTGGCGCGCTTCCGCGTGAAGCTGAGTGCCGAGGGCATCGCGCACCACAGCCTCGCCGAGGTGGTCGAAGTGACCGACCCCGCCTGGCAGGCCGCGCTCGAGGCCATCCTGCGCCCCTACCGCCACCTTATCCTGCTCGAGCGCGAATCCGACCGCCACGCCGCGTGGGCGCTCGGCGAGCGTGAGCGCTTCCGTCACTTCATCGTCCCCGAGCGCGAGACCGCGCCGCCGCCGCGACCGATGAGCCTGGCCGAAGTGGTGGAATTTAGCGCCCCGGTGCCGCGCTGGCTCAGCGATCTGGTGAACCGCATCCGTCGCGTCGAGGACGCCGAGGCCGCGCGTGATCTGCCCCGCGAGCAGGAATGGATCACCCGCGACGGCTACCACCGCGAACGCCGCGGCGCCCGCCACCTCGGCCGGCCGCAGGAATTCCACTTCGGTGAGCTCGCCCGCCAGTCGCGCGTCAGCGCGTTGCAGGACGAGGTCGCCGGGCTGGACAAGCAACTGCAGGCGCTGCGCCCCAGAATCGATTCGGCGGCGGCAAAGCTCACCACGATCCGTCAGCGCCTGCTCGGCCTGCAGTCGGCGCAGCTGCTCGCCGCCCGCAGCGAGGCCTACGCCAGCGCCGAGGCCGAACTGCCCGCCGCACGCAAGGCGCTCACCGACGCGATCGGCGAACGCACCGAGACGCGCGGCGAGCTCGACCGCCTCACCGAAAAGCTGAACGGCATCCAGATCGAACTCGAGCGCCGCAACCGCGAACTCAAGGCCGTCGACCTGCGCCTGGCCGACATCGCGCGCGAGCACGGCCCACGCCGGCACGGGCAGGCCGAGCGCATTCTCAAGCTGCGCCGCCGCCGGCGCGGCATGCCGGCGCACTGGCTGGACGCGAACGAGCTCGCGCTGCTCGCCGACAAGTATGGCGACGCCCGTGGTGCGCGCCTGCAGCTCGAGCGCCTGCGCCGCCACCTCGACGAGGGCGACTGGATCACCGACGCCGCCGTGCTGGTGGTGCGCGACCGCCTCGGCGCCGACGTCGCGCTGCGCGAGCGTGACTACCTCAACCGCCAGGGCTACTGCACCACCGCGCGCCTGCACAGCGACAACGCGCGCGCGGCCTACATCGCCAAGCTGCGCGCCACCGTGCGCCAGTACGCCAAGAACCTCAAGGCGCTCGGCGAGCTCGCCAACGTCAACGTCGATTGCCCCACGCCGCACCTGGAAAACGAGGACCTCTCGCTCGCCCAGGCCGGGCTCGAGGTGCGCTTCGACTTCGACCGCAAGGGCGCGGTGGGGCTGAACGACGGCGAGGCCTCCGGCGGCCAGCAGGTCATGAAGTCGCTGATCCTCTTGATCGGCCTGTTGATGGACGAATCCCGCCCGGGCGGCTTCGTGTTCATCGACGAACCCTTCGCCCACCTCGACGTCGCCAACATCGACCGCGTCGGCACCTTCCTGCGCGCCACCCGCGCGCAGTACCTGATCACCACCCCGGTCACCCACAACGCCAACGTCTTCGCCCCGGCGCAGCTCACGCTGGTCACACGCAAGAAGCAGCCCGGCACCGACTGGGCGCCGCCGATCGGGGTGCTGCAGCGGGCGGTGGATTGAGGACTACCGCCTGGGGCACAGCCAAGCAAACGGGTCGAAACGCGCTCAGCGTTCCAGCAGCGCGTCGGCCGGGGCGCCGATGCGCACGTTACCCCAGTGGCGCCCGTTGACCGTGATCGGCATGGCGATGTCGCACAGCACCTCGCCGGTGTCACGCAGATAGGTCTGCAGCAGCATCGGCTCGGTGTTGCGCGCGGCGCGCAGCTCGGGCGGACGCTCGAACTTGCGGCAGGTGCGATTCCCGACCAGGTCCTTCTCGGGGTCGCCGGTCAGCGGCTTGGAAAAACGCGTGTTGTGCGCCGACAGATAGCTGTCGGTATTGACCGCCACCGCGAATGCCGCGCCGCGTGCGCGTTCCAGGCTCTCGTCGAGGATGCGCTGGCAGCGGCGGGTGAATTCGTCACCCCAGCTCACCTTGAACTTGGGCGGATTGGTGCCTGCCACCGGGCGATAGCTGCGGTCGAAGACGTCGACGCGCGCCACGGCCATCTGCTCGAGTTCGCCCTGGACGCGGTCGCGGAAGCTGCGCGTCTCGTTCACCAGTTGGTCGAAGGCGCCACTGCCGATCTTGAAGCGCGACACCAGCTCCTGGACAGCCTCGGTGGACTTGGTGAGGCCGAGCGTGCGCTGTTCGCAGTTGTCCATCTGCCCAGCCACCTCGGTGGACAAGTGATGGATTTCGGTTACGTTCGCGTGCACATGCGCGTTGGTCTCGGTCAGCGAGGCCATGCCACCGGCGATCTGGGTCAGTTGTCCGCCAGTGCGCTCGAACTCGCCCACCATGTGCTCGAACTGCGCCGCCGAGCGCGTGACCACGTCGCGTGTCTGCTCGACGTCGTCGTTGATGACGTCGTTTTCGGCGCGGGTCTCGCCCACCAGATCGAGCATGCCGTTGATGTTGCCGACGATCTCCTGCGTGGCCTGGTTCACCCGCTCGGCCAGCTTGCGCACCTCGTCTGCCACCACCGCGAAGCCACGTCCCGCCTCGCCTGCACGTGCCGCCTCGATCGCGGCGTTGAGCGCGAGCAGGTTGGTCTGGTCGGCGATCTCGCGGATCAGCGAGGCGATCTGCTTGACGCTCTCGGAGCGCTGCGACAGGTCATCGACCGTGTGATTGAAGCGCTGCAGCTTCTCGCTCACGGCGTTGATCTTGGAGGCGATGTTGCGCACCTCATCGAGCGATTCGCGCGCGATGTCAAGGTTGCGCAGCGTCGACACGTCGATCTTGCGCGCGCTGTCCGACACCTCGCCGATGGCGGCGGTCGAGCGCGTGCTGGACTCGAACACGGTCTGCGTCATCTCGCCCTGGCGGCGGGCATCCTGCGCAGAGCGCTCGACGCCGAGCTTCACCTGCACCGCCTCGCGGGCGATGCTGACGCTCATCGTGCGCACCTTGTTGATGATCTCGCGCATCTTGGCGGCAAAGCGGTTGTAGCCCTCGCCCAGCTCGCGCAATTCGTCATGCGTGGTCAGCGGCAGGTCGCGGGAAAAGTCGCCTTCGCCGCGCGCGATCTCGTTGAAGATGCCGGTGATCACGCGGATCGGGCGCACGATGAGGTGCCGGAGGTAAAGAATCTGGGCGAGCATGAGGCACAGCGCCAGCGCGGACAGACCAAGCATCCAGTAAAGCCCGGCGTCGAACGCCGCTGCCACGCCGGCCAGCGTCGGCGCGGCAACCTCACCGGCCTGCAGGGCCGCGTCCACCGCTGCGCGCTGCTGCATCCAGATCGCCAGGTAGCCGAGGTTGACCACGAACAGCAGCATGAAGCTGAACAGCTTCTTGGTCAGCGAGTTCCAGAACGTGCGCTCGACCGACTCGTAGATTTCTTTGAATGCCTGCATGGTGCTTCGCTTGTGATGGGTGGATACCTGTTTCTTTATCGGTCCCTGACGCGGGGACTTTAGCCCTATATGCCCCCTGAGCGCTGGCGCAGGCGAACAACGAATCCGGAATTGCCCCGCCCTGCTTGCCCTGCCACAATCACGCCTTTGGCGCGGGCATCAGCGCGCGCTCACGCACTTTCCACCGAATCGAAGCAGACGCCATGTCCGACCAGACGAACATCCAGCCGCAGGACGAAAACCACCTCATCGCCGAACGCCGCGAGAAACTCGCCGCCTGGCGTGCCAGCGGCCGCGCCTTCCCCAACGATTTCTCGCGCGAGAACACCGCCGGCAAGCTCGACGAACTCTACGGCGACAAGGACGCCGACGCGCTGGAAGCTACCCCGGTCGAGGTCAAGGTGGCCGGGCGCATCATGCTGAAGCGCGTGATGGGCAAGGCGAGCTTCGTCACCATCCAGGATCTGTCGGGCCGCATCCAGCTCTACGTTCAGCGCGACGGCGTGGGTGAAGATGTGTACGCCCAGTTCAAGACCTGGGACATCGGCGACATCGTCGGCTGCGTCGGCACCGTGTTCAAGACCAAGACCGGCGAGCTCTCGGTCAAGGCCGCCGAGATCCGCCTGCTCACCAAGAGCCTGCGCCCGCTGCCCGACAAGTTCCACGGCCTCACCGACGTCGAGCAGAAATACCGCCAGCGCTACGTCGACATGATCATGAACGAGCAGACGCGCTTCACCTTCGTCGCGCGCAGCCGCATGGTGCAGTCGATCCGCAACTACATGACCGGCCACGGCTTCCTCGAGGT
>NZ_JAVEYL010000054.1:0-11658 GCF_034003485.1 Thauera sp. | reverse complement strand
GCTTGACGCTGTAGGTCGACACCACGGTGCGGAAGCTGCCCTCGGGCACCGCGTTCTCCTGGATGCAGGACACCGTGCAGGCCTGGCAGCCGATGCACTTGCGCACGTCGATCAGCATCGCCCACTGCTGCTTGCCGGTGGCGGCGATCGCCGGCGTCGGCACCATCGCCGCCGCGGCGGTGACCACCGGCACGCCGCGCAGGAAGTTGCGGCGCGAGGCCGAAACCGGTGCCGAGCCGGCACAGGCAGCGGAATCGGAGGATTGGAAAGCCTTGTTCATTGCGGTACTCCACGAGCCATTGGCGTGGGTGCCACTCTAGGCTTTCGATACCCCTACAGAAATTGGGGAGATGAGGCAGGGGGCTAGATGGTTTTACCTATTGTGCCGACCGCCGCCCGCAATGCCGGCGTAGCCGCGGGAGGGGCATAATCGGCCAGGTTTTCCCTCGAGAGCGCGCAACGATGCCTACCCACCCCGGGCACGGTCCCGACCAAGAGCCCGAAGAGCACCCCGCCCACCATCAGCATGGCGGCGTTCATGACGGTCACAGCCATGGACCGCAAGGCCACCACCACCACGACCACTCGGCAAGCCGCTTCCTGCCACTGGCACTCGCACTCACGCTGGGCTTTGCAGCGGTCGAGGCCGTCGCGGGATGGTGGTCGGGCTCGCTCGCGCTGTTGGGCGACGCGGGGCACATGCTCACCGACGCGATGTCGCTCGGGCTGGCCGCGCTCGCCGCGCGCGTCGCCCTGCGCGCGCCGAGCGTGCGCCATTCCTACGGCCTGCGCCGGGTGGAGGCGCTCGCTGCGCTGGTCAACGCGTTCTTCATGCTCGCTGTGGTTGGCGGCCTGGTATGGCATGCGGTCGAGCGCCTGCTGACACCGCGCGCGGTGGCGGGCGAGGCAGTGATCCTGGTGGCGATCGGCGGGCTGGTGCTGAACCTCGTCGTGGCCTGGCTGCTCACCCGCGGCGAAGGCGACTTGAACACCCGCGGCGCGCTGCTCCATGTCGTAGGCGATCTGCTCGGCTCCGTCGCCGCGCTCGCTTCGGGCATCGTGATCCTCTACACCGGCTGGACCCCGATCGACCCGCTACTGACCATGCTGATCTGCGGTCTGATCCTGTTTTCCACGCTGTCCCTGCTGCGCCAGGTGCTCAACACGCTGCTCGAAGGCGTTCCCGAGCGGCTGTCGCTGCCCGAGGTCGGGCAGACGATGGCAGCCGTGCCGCGGGTGCGCTCGGTGCACGACCTGCACATCTGGAGCCTGGACTCGCACCGCACCGCGCTCTCCGCGCACGTCGTGCTCGACGCCGCCGTACATTGGCCCGAGGCACTTGCGGCCCTGCAGACCTTGCTGCGCGAGCGCTTCAGCATCGAACACGTCACGCTCCAACCCGAACTACCCCCTGCATACCCCTTGCTTTTCGTGCCGCGCGCTGCCTCCGAAACCCGCATGAATACTGGGTTTTCGAGCAAATAGCCCCTCTTCAAGAGCTACTAGATCTAGTGCGTGCAAAACATTGAAAACACAAGTAAAACGTATAACTCATTGTTTATGAACGTTTTTATTTTTTTGCACTACTCACGCTTACGCGCTATTCTTTCGTCCGTTTCCACGCCTACCAAGGACGAAGAAGAAGACCATGAGCGAGACCACCAGCACCTCCACACCGCAAGGCGCCAAGCCCACCGCAGCCAACCTGCCGATGCAGGAGATCTCGGGCGAGGTCCTCGTCGAGAAATACGCCAAGGGTGACGAACAGACCGTCGCCGAAGTGCGCCGCCGCGTCGCGCGCGCGCTCGCCACGATCGAGTCCGAGGACAAGCGCGCCCACTGGGAAGCGAAGTTCCTCGAAGCGCAGGAAAAGGGTTTCGTGCCCGCCGGCCGCATCAACAGCGCCGCGGGCACCACGCTGGCCGCCACGCTGATCAACTGCTTCGTGCAGCCGGTGGGCGACTCGGTGACCGAGGCCGTCGATGGCCGCCCCGGCATCTACACCGCGCTGGCCCAGGCCGCCGAGACCATGCGCCGCGGTGGCGGCGTCGGCTACGATTTCTCGTCGATCCGCCCGAAGGGCGCGCTGGTGAAGGGCACGGCGTCGAACGCCTCCGGCCCGGTGTCCTACATGCGCGTGTTCGACCGCTCGTGCGAGACGGTGGAATCCGCCGGTGCCCGCCGCGGCGCGCAGATGGGCGTGCTGCGCTGCGACCATCCGGACATCGAGGAATTCATCCACGCCAAGGACGAAGGCGACCTCACCAACTTCAACATCTCGGTTGGCGTGACCGACCCCTTCATGCAGGCGGTCGAGGCCGATGGCTTCGTCGAGCTCGCGCACAAGGCCGAGCCCACCGAAGAACTGAAGCAGGCCGGCGCCTACCAGCGCGACGACGGCATGTGGGTGTACCGCAAGGTGCGCGCGCGCGATCTGTGGGACCAGATCATGCGCTCGACCTACGACCACGCCGAGCCGGGCATCCTGTTCCTCGACCGCATGAACGCGGACAACAACCTGTACTACTGCGAGACCATCGAGGCCACCAACCCCTGCGCCGAACAGCCGCTACCGCCCTACGGTTGCTGCTGCCTGGGCTCGATCAACCTGACGCCCTTCGTCAAGAACCCGTTCAGCGACAAGGCCGAGTTCGACTACGCCGGCTTCGGCAAGGTGGTCGACGTCTCCATCCGCATGCTCGACAACGTGCTCGAAGCCACCCACTGGCCGCTCGAGCAGCAGCATGCCGAAGCGCAGTCCAAGCGCCGCGTGGGTCTGGGTTTCACCGGCCTGGGTGACGCGCTGATCATGCTCGGCCAGCGCTACGACACGCCCGAGGCCCGCGAGGAAGCGCGCAAGATCTCCGAGTTCATGCGCAACCGTGCCTACCTCGCCTCTTCCGACCTGGCCAAGGAGCGCGGCGCCTTCCCGCTGTTCAACGCCGACCTGTACCTGTCGGGCGGCAACTTCGCCTCGCGCCTGCCGGCCGACGTGAAGGACAGGATCCGCAAGCACGGCATCCGCAACTCGCACCTGCTGTCGATCGCGCCCACCGGCACGATCAGCCTGGCCTTCGCCGACAACGCCTCGAACGGCATCGAGCCACCCTTCTCCTACACCTACACCCGCCGCAAGCGCATGGCCGACGGCACCTTCAAGGAGTATGCGGTCGAGGACTACGCGTGGCGCCTGTACCGCCACCTCGGCGGCAACGTCGACAAGCTGCCGGAATCCTTCGTCACCGCACTGGAGATCTCCGCGCAGGCGCACAAGGACATGGTCGCCGCGGTCGCGCCCTACATCGATACGTCGATCTCCAAGACGGTGAACGTGCCCGAGGACTACCCCTACGCGGAATTCGAGGACCTCTACCTCACCGCGTGGAAGGCCGGCCTGAAGGGTCTTGCGACCTACCGCCCGAACAACGTGCTCGGTTCGGTGCTGTCGGTCACACCGACCGCCGAACAGAAGCAGCCGCACGACGTCGAGATCGCCGACGCCAACAAGCGCCTGTCGATCAAGAACCTGCCGGCACCGGTACTCTCCAGCCTGCGCTGGCCCGGCCGCCCGGACCTGCCCGATGGCAACCTGGCCTGGACCTACATGCTCAACACCCCGTCCGGCGGCTTTGCGCTGTTCGTCGGCCAGGTGGGCAACAACGGCGGCAGCTTCCCGTTCGAGGTGTGGGTGAACGGCGCCGACCAGCCGCGCGGCCTCGGCGCAGTCGCAAAGACCCTGTCGATGGACATGCGCGCCAACGACCGGGGCTGGCTCAAGCTCAAGCTCGACACGCTGGCCCGCACCGTCGGCGAGCGTTCGTTCGAGATGCCCTTCCCGCCGCACGGCGAGAAGAAGCTGGTGCCCGGCGTGGTGTCGGCCTTCGCCCAGGCGGTGAACTACCGCTGCGAAAAGCTCGGCGTATTCGACAAGGAAGACGAGAGCAACGGCGTGCTCGACACCCTGTTCAGCCTCGAGGAGCCCAAGACCGGCACCGACGGCACGCTGTCGTGGACGGTGGACATCTACAACCCGGCCACGGGTGAAGACTTCGTCCTCGGCCTGAAGGAGATCACCCTGCCGGACGGCGTCACCCGCCCGTACTCGGTGTGGCTGTCGGGCAACTACCCGCGCGCCCTGGACGGCCTGACCCGCATCCTGTCGCTCGACATGCGCGTCATGGACCCGGCCTGGATCGGCATGAAGCTGCGCAAACTGCTCGACTACCCCGAGCCGCTGGGCGACTTCATGGCCTTCGTGCCCGGTACCCGCCGCCAGCAGAACTGGCCCAGCACGGTCGCCTACCTGGCACAGCTCATCATCCACCGCTACGCCATGCTCGGCGTGCTCGACGAGCGCGGCTACCCGACGCGCGAGATGGGCATCCTCGAGTCGCCGCGCGACGAAAGCGAGCCCAAGCTGATGCAGGGCGCGCTGTGCAGCGAGTGCGGCAACCACACGGTGATCCGCAAGGACGGCTGCGACTTCTGCACCGCCTGCGGCGCGGTCGGCACCTGCGGTTGAGCACGCGTGCGGCAGAGGCGGACACCGGGGCTTCATAGCCTATAATCGCGGCTGTCCGAACGAGATCGTGCAGGTGCGGGCCGCTCAAGCGGCCCGCACCTGTCTGAGCCCCCATGCCCACCTGCCCACGCTGCGACGGCACCGATTGTCGCGAATCTCCCTGGCAATCCGAAGACGAGAAGCGCGCCCACAAGGGCGAGCGCGCCTGGCGCTGCATGTCCTGCGTGCACCGCTTCCACGCGCCGGCACGCCGCAGCCTGCTGGTGGAGAATGCGCTCGTCGCCACCATTGGCGGCTCGACGCTGCTGCTCGTGATCGCGGTCGTGGTGATCATGATCGTCTGGAAGAGCTGACCGGACCGCCGGCATGAGCACCTCCGTCTGCTGCCCGTCCTGCACCGCGGCTGCGTGCCGCAAATCCCGCTGGCGCTCGCACGAGGAGCGCGCCGCCCATCCGGGCATGCACCCATTCCGCTGCCCGGCCTGCGGTGACCGCTTCCTCGCGCCCGTGCACCCGCAGGGGAGCGGACGACGCTGGCCGATGTGGGCTGCTGTGGGCGCTGCCGCCGCGGTCGCAGCCATCCTCGCGGCCACCGTGATCATCGCATTCGACGAGGACGCCCCGCCCGCGGTCGACACAGCAACGACCTCGACCTCCACCCGCGCCGCGGCCGAGGACGGCGACGTCGAGGCGCAGTTCCGCCTCGGCCGCGCCCTGCTCGCCGAGGCCGGCAGTGACGCCAGAAAGGGCGAGGAAGCCGGCAACTGGCTCAAGCGTGCGGCAGGTGCCGGTCACACCGGCGCGATGGTGCTGCTCGGCAAGCGCTACCGCAGCGGCATCGGCACGCCGCAGAACTTCGAGCTCGCCGCGCGTTGGCTCGGCGAGGCGGCGCGCGCAGGCGATCCCGAGGGCATGGTCGAGTTCGGCCGCCTGTACCGCAGCGGCATCGGCGTGGAACCCGATGCGGTCGAAGCCTATGTCTGGTTCAATCGCGCCGCTGCCGCCATGAACATGGAGGGCGTGCACGAACGCGACAGCGTCGCCCTGAAGCTGAACCCGGAAGACCTGCGCCGCGCCCAGGCGCTGTCGATCGACGAAGCCGAACTCGCCCCCGCCATGGCCGAGCCCGGCACTGCAGCGCCCGCAGAACCCGTCGCACCGGCGGCAGGCGACTGAGCGCGCTCACAACATCCCCCCGCCACCAACCCGTGCCCAACCAGCCCACCCCGTCTTCCCTGCCGCACCTCCCTTCCGATGCACCGCGACT
This sequence comes from Thauera sp., assembly GCF_034003485.1. Lineage (GTDB taxonomy): Bacteria > Pseudomonadota > Gammaproteobacteria > Burkholderiales > Rhodocyclaceae > Thauera. Next base: position 5,869 of record NZ_JAVEYL010000054.1, on the reverse strand, counting down.
GCAGTTGCGCGGCATCGGCAAGGTCTATCCGGGGGTGGTGGCCAACGAGGGGGTCGACCTCGCGGTGCAACCGGGCGAGATCCGCGCGGTGCTGGGTGAGAACGGCGCGGGCAAGTCGACGCTGATGAAGATCATCTACGGCGTCACCCGCCCGAGCTCAGGCCACCTGTTCTGGGAGGGGACGGAGGTGCATGTCGAGAACCCGGCGCATGCGCGCAGTCTCGGCATCGGCATGGTGTTCCAGCATTTCTCGCTGTTCGAGACGCTTTCCGTGGTGGAGAACGTCGCCCTCGCCCTGCCCGGAGCACCCGCGCTGGACGCGCTGGCGCAGCGCATCACGGAGGTCTCCGAGCGCTACGGCCTGCCGGTGGATCCGCGCCGTCGTGTGCACGCGCTCTCGGTGGGCGAGCGCCAGCGCGTCGAAATCATCCGCTGCCTGTTGCAGAACCCGCGCCTGCTGATCATGGACGAGCCTACCTCGGTGCTCACCCCGCAGGCAGTACGCAAGCTGTTCGCAACCCTGCGCCAGCTCTCGGCGGAAGGCTGTTCCATCCTCTACATCAGCCACAAGCTCGACGAGATTCAGGAGCTCTGCCACACCGCCACCGTGCTGCGCGGCGGCAAGGTCACAGGCGAGTGCATCCCGGCGCAGGAAACGCCGCAGTCGATGGCGCGCATGATGATCGGCAAGGACCTCCCGCACTGCGTGCATGGCGCGGCACGCACCGACGGCGAGTTGCGCCTGCGCCTGGCCGGCCTGTCGCACGCCAGCGAGGACCCGTTCGGCACCGACCTCGAGGACATCCACCTCGACGTGCGCGCCGGCGAGATCGTCGGCATCGCCGGCGTGTCGGGCAACGGCCAGCAGGAGCTGCTGCGCGCGATCTCGGGCGAGGAGGTGCTGGCGGAGAAGTTTCCCGTGCAGATCTGCGGCGTCGAAGCCGGCCGTCTGAAGCCCGCCGAGCGGCGCAGGCTGGGCCTGTGCTTCGTGCCGGAGGAGCGCCTGGGCCGCGGCGCCGTGCCCGGCATGTCGCTCGCCGACAATGCACTGCTCACCGCCGCACGAGGGCAAGGCATGCTGGCCGGCGGCTTCGTGCGCTTCGCGCGCGCGCGCGACTTCGCCCGGCAATGCATCGCGGCCTTCAACGTGAAGTGCGGCGGCCCCGACGCGGCGGCCAAGTCACTGTCGGGCGGAAACCTGCAGAAGTTCATCGTCGGGCGCGAGATCCTGCAGGCGCCCAGGCTGCTCGTGTGCGCCCAGCCTACCTGGGGCGTGGACGTGGGAGCCGCCACCTTCATCCGCCAGTCGCTGATCGACCTGCGCGACCGCGGCTGTGCGGTGCTGGTCATCTCCGAGGAGCTCGACGAGTTGTTCGAGATCTGCGACCGCATCGCCGTCATCGCCCAGGGCCGGCTGTCACCCACCCGCCCCGCGGGCACCACCACGCTCGAAGACATCGGCGTGTGGATGAGCGGCATGTGGCCCGCCGCCGACCTCGAACACCAACCCCCGGCCGGCATGCCGACGGAGCCCGCCGATGCTTGAACTCGAAGCCCGCGCCGAACCTTCGCGCCTGATGTCCTGGGCCTCACCGCTGCTCGCGGTGGCACTGACCCTTGCCGGCGGCATGGTGATCTTCACCGCGCTCGGCAAGGACCCGGCCGAAGGCTTCCGCATCTTTTTCCTCAATCCCGTGAAGGATCTGTACGGCGTCTCCGAGCTGCTGCTCAAGGCCACGCCGCTGATGCTGTGCGCGATCGGCCTGGCGATCGGCTTTCGCGCCAATGTCTGGAACATCGGTGCCGAAGGCCAGTTCATGCTCGGCGCGGTGGCCGCGACCGGGGTGGCACTGTCTTTCGATGGCACCGAAAGCGCCCTGCTGCTGCCGGCGATGGTACTGGCGGGCGCGCTCGGCGGCGCGGCCTGGGCCGCGATTCCGGCGCTGCTGCGCACACGCTTCAACGCCAACGAGATCCTGGTGTCGCTGATGCTGGTGTATGTGGCACAACTCTTCGTATCCTGGCTGGTGTTCGGGCCGTGGAAGGACCCCGACGGTTTCAACTTCCCGCAGACCCGCATGTTCAGCGACGCGGCGCTGATGCCGATGATGCTCGAGGGCACCCGCCTGCACTTCGGCTTCGTGCTCGCGCTGGCGGTGCTGGTGGCCGGCTACGCCTTCATGAACCGCAGCTTCGCCGGTTTTCGCATGCGCGTGGCCGGCGAGGCGCCCGATGCGGCGCGCTACGCGGGCTTCTCGGCACAGCGCATGGTGTGGATCGGCCTGCTGCTGGGCGGGGCGGCAGCGGGGCTCGCGGGCATGGGCGAGGTTGCCGGGCCGATGGGCCAGCTTACCGACAAGGTGGGCAGCGGCTACGGCTTCGCAGCGATCATCGTCGCCTTCGTCGGCCGGCTCAACGCCTTCGGCATCCTGCTCGCCAGCCTGCTGATGGCCCTGCTCTACATCGGCGGCGAACAGGCGCAGCAGTACCTCAACCTGCCGAGCTCGATCTCGATGGTGTTCCAGGGCATGCTGCTGTTCTTCCTGCTGGGCTCGGACGTGTTCATCCACTACCGCCTGCGGCTACGCCGCCGCGCGCCCCAGAGCGACTGAGGAGGCAACGGAAATGGATGCGAGCCTGTTCACATCGATCCTGTTCGCCACCGTGGTGGCGGGAACCCCGCTGATCATCGTCGCGCTGGGCCTGCTCGTGAATGAGAAGGCCGGTGTGCTGAACCTGGGCGCCGAGGGCATGATGGCCATGGGCGCGGTCGCCGCCTTCGCCGTCACCCACCACAGCGCCAGCCCCTGGCTGGGCGTGCTGGCCGGCATGGGCGCAGGCATTGCGATGGCGCTGCTGTTCGGCGTGCTGACGCTGACCTTGATGGCCAACCAGGTCGCCTCGGGCCTCGCGCTGGCAATCTTCGGCGTGGGCCTCGCGGCTTTCGTCGGCAAACCCTATGAAGCGGTCGCGCTGCAGGCGGTGCCGCCGATCCGCATTCCCTTCATCGCCGACATCCCGCTCATCGGCGAGGCGCTCTACAACCAGCAGGCGCTGGTGTATTTCTCCTGGGCCCTGTTCTGGACGCTGCTGTGGTTCCTGCACCGCAGCCGCGCCGGGCTGGTGCTGCGCGCGGTGGGCGAATCGCCCGCCTCGGCGCACGCGATCGGCTATCCGGTGGTCCGCATCCGCTATCTGGCGGTACTGTTCGGCGGCGCCATGGCCGGTATCGGCGGCGCCTTCCTGTCGGTGTTCTACACGCCGATGTGGGCCGAGGGCATGGTCGCCGGGCGCGGCTGGATCGCGCTGGCGCTGGTGGTGTTCGCCACCTGGCGGCCGCTGCGGGTGATGATCGGTGCCTACCTGTTCGGCGGCGTCATGATCACGCAGCTCTTCATCCAGGGCTCCGGGCTGCAGATCGACTTCCCCTCGCAGCTGCTGTCCTCCCTGCCCTACTGGGCGACCATCGTCGTGCTGGTGGCGATCTCGCGCAACGCCGGCACGATCCGGCTCAACTCTCCGGTGTCGCTGGGCAAGCCCTACCGGCCGGAAAGCTGACGCTGCCGAAAGCGTGAAATTTTCGGGTTGACCCCGCCTCCGGGTGGCGTAGCATCGCGCCCGAACCTGACCGGAGAGGCTCGGCGCCTCCCCCATAATGCTCCTCGACCTGATCCGGACCACTGCCCTCCTTCTCGCCCTGTGCATGCTGCTCGGCGTCAACCAGCGTTTCTGGGCGTCGGGCAGTCTACAGGCCCAGCTCGGCGCGGGGCTGATCTTCGGGCTGATCTGCGTCGCCGGCATGATGATGCCGGTAACCCTCGCACCGGGAGTCATCGTCGATCCGCGTTCGGTGGTGCTCAGCCTCGCCAGCCTGTTCGGCGGACCGTTGACCGGCGCGCTCGCAGGCCTCATCGCCGCGGGCTATCGCATCGCGCTTGGCGGGGGCGGCGCGGCGATCGGTGTTACGGTGATCGTGATCGCCGTGGCCAGCGGGCTGTTCTACCGCGGTACGCTGCGCAGCCTGGGGGCCAGCAAGGCGCCGCTCGGCCTGTTCGCGTTCGGGGTCGTCCTGCACTTCATCACCCTGCTGATGATCTCCCAGGTTCCCGGACAGAGCATGGCGAGCGTGTTCGAAGCACTGGGCCTGCCCTATCTGCTCGTGATGGGCGCCGGCACCGCCCTGGTGGGCATGCTGCTGCTCGACATCGAACGGCGCCGCGCCACGCAGCTCGCGCTGCAGAAGAGCGAGGCTCGCCTGCGCGCAATCACCGCGGCGCTGCCCGATCTGCTGTTCCTAATCGACGAGGACGGGCGCTTTCTCGAGGTCATCACGAGCAGGCACGAACTGCTCCACACGCCGGCGGCGAGCGTGATCGGAAGACGCTTCGATGAAGTCCTGCCCGAGGCGCAAGGCGCTGCGGGTCTCGCGGCGATCACACGCGCACTGGATACCGGAGCGCGCCAGACCCTGGAGTACACCCTGTCCACCGCAGCCGGCGCACGCGATTTTCGCGCCTCCATCCAGGCGCTCGACCACGCCCTGGACGGGCAGCGTGCGGTGGTCGCGCTGGTGCAGGACGTCACCCAGGCGCGCGCCAGCGAAGCGGAGATTCGCAATCTCGCCTTCTACGATCCCCTCACCAGCCTGCCCAACCGCCGGCTGCTGACGGAAAGGCTGGAGCACGCACTCGGCGACGGCAGCCGCGGCAGCGCACATGGCGCGCTGATGTTCATCGACCTGGACGACTTCAAGAACATCAACGACGTTTTCGGCCACCAGGCAGGGGATCTGCTCCTGCGCGAAACCGCCACGCGGCTGTGTGCCATCGTGCGTGAAACGGATACCGTGGCACGTTTCGGCGGCGACGAGTTCGTGATCCTGCTCGAGCACCTCCCACAAGGCAGGAGGGAGGCCGTCGCCGCAGCGGATCAGGTCGCTGCCAAGATACTCACCCGGCTCGGCGCCCCATACCGCATCGGCGGCCGACAGCAGACCACCACCGCGAGCATCGGCCTGGTGATGTTCGGCGACCGCCCCTACACGGCGGAAGAGCTGATGCAGCGCGCCGACCTGTCGATGTACGAATCCAAGCGCAGCGGCAAGAACACCGTGCGCAGCTTCGATCCGACCATGCAGAGCAGCCTCAGCGAACGCATGCGCACTCAGGCCGCGCTGCGTGCCTCCCTGGAGAGCCGCGAATTCTTCCTGCACTACCAGCCCCAGTTCGACCGCGAAGGCCGCATCACCGGAGCGGAGGCCCTGTTGCGCTGGACGCATCCGCGAGAGGGTGCCATACCGCCGTTCCAGTTCATCAAGCTTGCCGAGCAGATGGGGGTGATGCCCGAGCTCGGCCGGCAGGCCATGGAAATGGCCTGCCGCACCCTCGCCGGATGGGCTGCGGACCCCCGGCTCCAGTCCTGCTCGCTGGCGGTCAACGTCAGCCCCGCCCAGCTCTATCGGCCCGGCTTCGTGGACGAGGTGAGCGCCCTGCTTGCCCATACCGGCGCCCCGGCCGAGCGGCTCAAGCTCGAGATCACCGAATCGCTGCTACTCAGCGACATCGAGCAGGCGATCACCGCCATGAAGCAGTTGCGCGCGATGGGCATCCGCTTCTCCATCGACGACTTCGGCACGGGCTATTCGTCGCTGAGCTACCTGCAGCAGCTGCCGCTCGACGAGTTGAAGATCGACCGCGTATTCGTGCGCGACCTGCCGGACAATGCAAGCAGCCTGGCGATCGTGCGCACCATCATGGCGCTTGCGGACGCGCTGAGCCTGCGCGTGATCGCAGAGGGCGTCGAGACCCATGCGCAACACACCTGCCTGCTGGACAACGGTTGCGATGGATTCCAAGGCTATCTGTTTGCC
>NZ_JAVEYL010000027.1:0-52208 GCF_034003485.1 Thauera sp. | reverse complement strand
GCCATGCTCTTGCTCCTGAACATGAGTCAGGAACCAGATGCTGGTCACATCGACCTCGCCCCTCGATCAACAATCCGGAAACCGCCGTGCCCTCAAAAATGGACTTGTTTGTGGACTTAAAAGTCCCGGCTGTCGGCGGATCGCGGTGGAACACAGCAGAACGTCAAGGAGAGAAAAGTCGTTGTGCGCCAACGACTTGCAGATTCTCCTGGACTTCTGCGGAACTCCGCAGATTGATGCGGTGGAGCGGGTGAAGGGAGTCGAACCCTCGTCATCAGCTTGGGAAGCTGAGGTAATAGCCGTTATACGACACCCGCATGGCCGGTCCGGGGCGCAGAGGACGCCGTCCGACAAGGCTGGCGATTGTAGCCGCAGAACCGCATTCGCTACAACTTCTCCCGGAACTTCTGCGCTGGTCCGGAGGTAGAAGCCTCATTCCAGCCACAAACCGCTGATCGAGGAGGAGGTCGATATGCAGCAAGTTCAAGCGATCCGCCCAGACCGCGAAGTCCTGACGCGTCAGCGACTTCCGTATTTCGTCGGCATCTCGGGGCAGACGGTCGGGGCGAGCGGGCTGAGCATGCACCTGGTGACGATCCCGCCTGGCGCCAGGTCAGAGCCGCACTACCACGTGGGGTACGAAACCGGAATCTATGTGCTGGCAGGTAAGGTTCTGACGCGCTGGGGCACGAGGCTCGAGAATGAGGTGGTCAGCGAGGCCGGGGAGTTCCTGTTCATTCCGGCAGGGGTGCCCCACGAAGCGGTCAATCTGAGCACCACTGAAGCGGCCCGTGCCGTGGTCGCGCGCAACCATCCGGCAGAGCAGGACCAGGTGCAGCCCTGCGTCATCGAGTAGAGGCGTTTTGCCAAGCGCCGCGCGGGCTACCCGGGGCGCTCACGGCGTGCGCAGTCGCGCGGCGGGAAACGCTGCCTCCCACAGGCGCGTGCCCGCGGCATCCCATGCGGCGACGCGCAGTTCGCGTGCGCCGGCCGGTCCGGAAAATTGCAGCGTGCAGAAGTTGCGCTGGGTGATCAGCGTCCCGGGCACCTCGCGCACCGGGAACGGGCGGGGATGCACGCGCGCAGTCAGCGGTGAGCAGGTCAGCTCGGTCAGCGGGTAGGTGCCGGGGCGCTCGCGCTCGGTGAGGTGGGTGTAGTGGATGTCGCCGGAGACGAAGAACACGCCGTCGATGCGCTGCGCCGTGAGCCAGTCGAGGAAGGCCTGGCGCTCGCCCGGGAAGTTGTGCCAGCCTTCGCCGCCGCGCTCATCCGGCGACGGGCGGTCGCTGAGCATGCGGCTGCCGTTGGCGACCAGCTTGAAGGTGGCGCGCGAGTCGCGCAGCGCGCGTTTGAGCCACTCGAGCTGCGGCGCGCCGAGCATTGTGCGCGCCGGGTCTGTGCTGGCGTCGTCGTCGCGGTGGTAGCGGTCGTCGAGCAGGAAGAGTTCGACGTCGCCGAGCGGTACCCGGGTGAAGGTGCCGGCCACGTCGGGCAGGCCGTGGCTGGGGTTCGCCCAGTAGTCCTTGAAATGCGCCAGCGCCGTCGCCTTGAGCGCGAAGTCGCGGTTTGCGTTGTTCGGGCCGTAGTCGTGGTCGTCCCAGATGGCGACGTGCTGGCCGGTGCGCAGCAGCCGCTGCAGCGGCGCGAAGCTGCGCGTGGCCGCCCAGCGCCGGTGCATGCGCGCGGCGGCCTCGTCCGCGGGCTCGAAGTCGCTGTCGCGGTAGTAGATGTTGTCGCCGAGCCACAGCATGACGTCGGGTCGCCGTGCGGCGACGGTGTCGAAGATCTCGAAGCCGGCGCCGAACGAGTCCTTCGTGACCTCGTAAGGCGGGTCGGGGACGTAGTTGCACGAGGCGGTGGCGATGACGAACTCTCGCGGCGCCGCCGGTTCCGCCGGCGCGGTGGTGAACGCGGGCGCCTCGTCGAGTTCGACCGGGGTGCCGTCGAGCAGCACGCGGTAGGCGTAGCGGGTGGCGGGCTGCAAGCCGTCGAGGTCGACGCGCGCGGTGTGGCCGCGATCGGGGCTGGCGGCGACCGGCGCGCTGCGCTGCACCGCGCCGGGTTGCTCATGCGGCCAGTACTCGAGCTGCACCTGCGCCGGGGCGTCGGTCATCAGCCACACGCCGACGCGCTCGGCGGTCGCCGGCCCCGCCATCGGGCCGCCGGCCAGGGCGGCCGCGCTCGCGGCGGTTGCGTGCAGTGCCAGCAGCAGCCAGGGCAGCACCAGGCGGCGCAGGGCGCGATGGGCACAATGGGCGAAGGGCATTGCACAGCCTGCAGAAAATCTCGCAAGGTATGAAGTCATTCTTCAGGTCGCCATGGGCCTGCGATGTCGAAAGCAGGGGATCTGCCCGGCGGCATCACTCATTCGATTGCCAGTCATCGTCGCGTGCCTGCGGACCAGGCTTTGCCTGGGTGGCTTGGATCTCTTCTTCCATCTTCTTTTTTGCGAAAGCGATGACGAGCTTCACAAGCACGATCATCACGCCGGCCACCAGGATGATGGAAAACAGTGAAGCGCGATTGTCGTCCTGAGGCGCTGCGGCCATGGCCGTAGCGCTCGAAAGGTAAAGACCAAGATTGATCAATACTCCCGCCATGTACTTCATGTGGAACCTCATTCGTCGATCTCGTCATTTGCCGCGTCGAGCGCCCGTCTACCCGCCTACCCGCTTTCAGGCAAGTAGTGTCGCAGATCGTGTCCAATCAGGCGCGGCAAGGGAACGCTGCGAGGGGTGGGCTGGATCGCGTCGACCCAGCCCGAGGCTTGGGCGAAAACACGCTCAAGCCCAGCGGCCCCGCCGGCGGCGCTCAGGCGACCAGGCGTTCCACCGCCTCGCGGATGCGCGCCGGCTCGTCCATCTTGAGGATGCGCTGTACCTTGGGCGCGAGATCGCCGAGGTCGGCGCGCAGCACCTGCTGCTTGATCTCGAGGATGTTGCCCGGGTGCATCGAGAAGTTGCGCAGGCCCATGCCGAGCAGCAGCTCGGTGTAGAGCGGGTCGCCCGCCATCTCGCCGCACACCGACACCGGCAGCCCGAAGCGCGCGCCGGTGGAAATGGTGCCGGCGATGAGCTTGAGCACGGCCGGATGCAGCGGGTCGTACAGATGCACCACGGCCTCGTCCGAGCGGTCGATGGCGAGCGTGTACTGGATCAGGTCGTTGGTGCCGATCGACAGGAAGGCCAGGCGGCGGATGAACATGCCCAGCGACAGCGCGGCGGCGGGGATCTCGATCATGCCGCCGATGTGCACGCCTTCGTCGAACTTGATCTTTTCGGCGCGCAGCTCGGTCTTGGCCTTTTCCACCAGGACGAGGCACTGGTCGATCTCCTGCGCGTGCGCGAGCATCGGGATCATGATCTGCAGCTTGCCGTACGCCGAGGCCCGCAGCAGCGCACGCAGCTGGGTCATGAACATCTTCGGCTCGGACAGCGAATAGCGCACCGCACGCAAGCCGAGCGCCGGATTGGGTTCCACGCGCGTGTGTGCGCCGTTGAGCGCCTTGTCGTTGCCGACGTCGAAGGTGCGGATGGTGACCGGCTTGTTCGGCAGCGCCTTGACCACCGCGCGGTAGGCTTCGTACTGCTCTTCCTCGTCGGGCAGGTTGTCGCGGCCGATGAACAGGAACTCGGTGCGGTACAGGCCGATGCCGTCGGCGTTGGCGGTCTTGACCGCGGGCAGATCCTTGGGGCCTTCGATGTTGGCGAGCAGGTTGATCGTCTCGCCATCGAGCGTGGCGGCGCGTGTGTCGCGCAGGCGGTTGAGCTTGGAGCGCTCGATCTCGAGCTCGCTGCGGCGCAGGCGATATTCCTCGACGATCTGCTCGTCGGGGGCAACGATGATGACCCCGCGCGTGCCGTCGACAATGATCAGCTCGTCATCCTCGACGAGGTCGCGCACGTGATGCAGGCCGACCACCGCGGGGATCTTGAGGCTGCGCGCCACGATCGCGGTGTGGCTGGTGGGGCCGCCGACGTCGGTGACGAAGCCGGCGATGTTGTGGTCGCGGAAGCTGATGGTGTCGGCCGGCGACAGGTCGTGGGCGACGACGATGGTGCCCAGCCCGTCACGGCGCTTGGGCGGCAGGCGGCCGGGGTGGCCGAGCAGCACCTTGACCAGGCGCTCGACCACCTGCACCACGTCGGCCTGGCGCTCGCGCAGGTAGGGGTCTTCGATCTGGCGGAACTGTTCGACGACGTGTTCCATCTGCTGCACCAGCGCCCATTCGGCGTTGCAGCGGCGTTCGGTGATGAGTTTGCGCGCGGCGTCGATCAGCATCGGATCGGCCAGCATCATCAACTGCAGGTCGACGAAGGCGCCGACCTCGCTGTGCGTCTGTCCCGAGGTGGTGATCGCCTTCAGGCCGAGGAGCTCGCCCTGCACGCTGGCGACGGCCTCGTCGAGGCGGGCGGTCTCCTCCTCCAGATACTTGGGGGCGACGTGGTAGTGGTTGACCTCGAGCAGCGCGTGCGAGATGAGATGCACGTGCCCGATCGCGATGCCCTGGGAGACCGGCAGGCCATGGAGGACGAAGGGCATCTCACTCCCCCTCGCCGAAGCGGTCGGCGACCAGGTCCTGGATCGCCTGCAGGGCTTCGTCGGCCTGCTCACCCTCGGTGTCGATGCTGATCGTGCTGCCCTTGGCGGCGGCCAGCATCATCACCCCCATGATGCTCTTGGCGTTGACGCGGCGGCCGTTGCGCTCGAGCCAGACCTCGCACGGGAAGCCGCTGGCGAGCTGGGTGAGCTTGGCCGAGGCGCGCGCATGCAGCCCGAGCTTGTTGATGATTGCGGCGTCTCCTCGCGGCATGGTGGGGCTGTCTCCGTGTTCTTGTCGGTGTCGTTGTTGCAGGGGGCGGTCAGTCGTGGGCGACGTGCAGCACGCCGTCGCATGCCCCGGCGACGGCGCGCTTGACCAGGGTCTGCATGTCGCGGTCGCGATAGGTGAGCACGCGCAGCAGCATGGGCAGGTTGACGCCGGCGACGAGCTCCGCCTTGTCCGGCACGGCCAGCTTGGCGGCGATGTTGCTCGGCGTGGCGCCGTAGATATCGGTGAGCAGCAACACGCCGTCGCCGCTATCGACCCAGCCGAGCATGCTGCGCGCCAGCGGCAGGATGTCGAGCGGGTCGTCCTGCGCCGACACACCGAGCTGCGCAATCTGGGCCGGGCGCTTGTTGAGCACGTGGCACGCGCACTGGATGAGGGATTCGCCAAGGGTGGCGTGGGTGACGAGAAAAATGCCGATCATATTGCTTCTCCGCAGGCCCCCGATTCTAGCCCAGACCCCATGAGCCGTGCCGGTTGGCGAGGGTGCGGTCGCGGTGCCTTTCCAGGGGCGGGATTCTGCCCAAGAACATTTGTGCAAAAGCAAACTGTAAAAAAGTGATAGAATTCGCGCCCTCCAGATACAGTTCCGCTGCGCCGCTCGTGCGCAGCGATGGCAATAACGACAAGGAAACAGGATGACCGAAACCAGGGACCCGATGGCCCCGGATGGGGACGTCAACCCCATCGACACCGACTACAAGGTCGGCCAGGACAACATCATCGTCAACGTGGGGCCCTTCGGCCTCGACATCCACAACCGCGTGTTCGCGATCTCCGGCCTGCTGGTGGTCGCCTTCGTGGTGCTGACCCTGGCCTTCCAGAACCAGGTCGAACCGCTGTTTACCGCCATGCGCGGCTGGCTGACCTCGAGCCTCGACTGGTTCTTCATCATCGCCGGCAACATCTTCGTGCTGGTTTGCCTGGGGCTGGTGGTCTCACCGCTGGGCAAGGTGCGCCTGGGCGGCACCGAGGCCACGCCCGACTACACCTACCTCGGCTGGTTCTCGATGCTGTTCGCCGCCGGCATGGGCATCGGGCTGATGTTCTTCGGCGTGTCCGAGCCGCTGTCGCACTTTGGCAGCGCCTTCGGCGGCACCGCGATGGAAAACGGCGTGCGCACCGACTGGGCGCCGCTCGGTGGGGCGGCTGGCGATGCGGAAGCGGCCACCCGCCTGGCGATGGCGGCGACGATCTATCACTGGGCGCTGCATCCGTGGGCGATCTACGCCATCCTCGCGCTCGGCCTGGCGCTGTTCTCGTTCAACAAGGGCCTGCCGCTGACGGTGCGCTCGGTGTTCTACCCGCTGCTCGGCGAACGTGTGTGGGGCTGGCCCGGCCACGTCATCGACATCCTCGCCGTGCTGGCCACGCTGTTCGGCCTGGCGACCTCGCTCGGCTACGGTGCGGCGCAGGCCAGCTCGGGCCTCAACTTCCTGTTCGACGTGCCGCTCGGCAACACCACGCAGATCGTGCTGGTGATCGGCATCACCGCGATCGCGCTGTTCTCGGTGGTGGCCGGCCTGGACGCCGGGGTCAAGCGCCTGTCCCAGATCAACATGGTGCTGGCCGTGCTGCTGTTGGTGTTCGTGATCGCGGTCGGTCCGACGCTGGACATCCTCTCCGGCTTCTTCGGCAACCTCGGGGCGTATTTCCAGCACCTGCCGGCGCTGTCCAACCCGGTCGGGCGTGACGATGCCAACTTCTCGCAGGGCTGGACCGCCTTCTACTGGGCGTGGTGGATCTCGTGGTCGCCCTTCGTCGGCATGTTCATCGCGCGCGTGTCGCGTGGGCGTACGGTGCGCGAGTTCATCATCTCGGTGCTGATCGTGCCCTCGCTGGCCTGCGTGCTGTGGATGACGGTGTTCGGCGAGACCGCGATCATCCAGTTCGTGCGTGACGGCTACGAAGCCGCCACCCAGGCCGAGCTGCCGCTGCAGCTGTTCTCCATGCTCGATGCGCTGCCGCTGGCGCAGATCACGTCCTTCATCGCCATCATCCTGGTGGTGGTGTTCTTCGTGACCTCGTCCGACTCGGGCTCGCTGGTGATCGACGTCATCGCCGCCGGCGGCAAAGTCGATGCGCCGACGCCGCAGCGCGTGTTCTGGTGCGTGTTCGAGGGTCTGGTGGCGATCGCGCTCATCCTCGGCGGTGGCCTGGTGGCGTTGCAGGCGATGGCGGTGTCGACCGGACTGCCCTTCACGATCGTGCTGCTGATGTCGACCGTGGCGGTGATCAAGGGCCTGATGTCGGAGCCGCGCGTGCGCTGAGCGCTTGCGCGATACGATGTTCGCGGGCAAGCCACGCTCCCGTGGCGGGCAGCCTCCTCTTGAGGAAAGCCGTAGGAGCGGGCTTGCCCGCGAAAGCAGCCGCGATTCCACCCCACACCAGCGATCCAGGCCTTCATGCAGATCGAACAACTCGAGATCCTCGACTTCCTGCGCGCCCACCCGCCCTTCGGCGAACTGCCCGAAGAGGTGCTGCAGCGCGTGGCGGGGGCGGTCGATGTGCGCTACTACAAGGCGGGCGAGTCGATCGTCGAGTTCGGCCAGGTGGCCGAGTTCTGGCATGTGGTGCGCAGCGGCGCGGTGGAGGTCTTCCGCCGCAACGGCACGCTCTACAACCGCCTGACCGCCGGCGGTTACTTCGGCGAATTCGGCCTGCTACGCAATGGCCGGGTGCGCTTTCCGGTGACGGCGCTGGAAGACACGCTGCTCTACCTGATCCCGCGCGAGCTCTTCGCCGAGCTCTTCGACCAGCATGAAAGCTTCGCCGACCTGGTCGAGGTCGAGGACCGCACCCGGCTGCGCCAGGTGATGTCCAAGCGCGAGGACGCCAACGACCTGCTGTCGGCCACCGTCGACACCCTGGTCGGGCGCGCCGCGGTGACCTTGCCCAGCACCGCCAGCGCGCGCGAGCTGGCGCAGCGCATGAGCGAGGAGGGCGTGTCCTCGCTGCTGATCCTCGACGACAACCCCGAGGTGCCCGAGCTCCCCGTGCTCTCCGGCATCGTCACCGACCGCGACCTGCGCACCCGGCTGGTGGCCCCCGGCCTGTCCTACGACACGCCCGCGGCCGAGATCATGTCGCGCGGCGTGGTCGCGGTGAACCACAACCAGCTCGTGTTCGAGGCCATGCTCGCGATGCTGCGCCACAACGTGCATCACCTGCCGGTGCTCAAGAACCAGCGCCCGCTGGGCGTGATCGCGCTGTCGGACATCATCCGCTACGAGTCGCGCAACAGCCTGTTCCTGGTCGGGCGCATCTTCCGCCAGACCTCGGTGGACGAGCTCGCCGCGCTGGTGCCCGAGGTGCGCGCCTGCTTCGTGCGCATGGTCGGCGAGGACGCCAGCTCCAACATGGTGGGCAGCGCGATGGCCGCGATCGGGCGCAGCTTCAAGCAGCGCCTGCTGGAACTCGCCGAGGCCGAGCTCGGCGCGCCGCCGGTGCCGTACTGCTTCCTCGCGCTCGGTTCGATGGCGCGCCAGGAGCAGCTCATCGTCACCGACCAGGACAACGCGCTGGTGCTCGACAACCGCTTCGACCCGGCGCAGCACGACGCCTACTTCAAGGCGCTCGCCACCTTCGTCAGCGACGGCCTGGCGCGCTGCGGCTACAGCTACTGCACGGGCGGGGTGATGGCGACCAACGAGAAGTGGCGCCAGCCTTTGCGGGTGTGGGAGCGCACCTTCACCGACTGGATCGAGCGCCCGACGCCCGAGTCGCTGCTCAACGCCGGCATCTTCTTCGACCTCGACGGCGTGTGGGGACGGGTGGAATGGGCGGCGCGCCTGCGCGAGCTGATCGCGCGCAAGGCGAAGGGCAACTCGCGCTTTCTCGCCTGCATGGCGCGCAACGCGCTGCTGCGCACGCCGCCGCTGGGCTTCTTCAAGGATTTCGTCGTCGAATCCGACGGCCGCCACACGCGCGCGATCAACATCAAGCGCCGCGGCACCGCGCCGCTGGCCGACCTGGTGCGGGTGCATGCGCTGGCGATCGGTGCGCAGTCGATCAATTCCTTCGAGCGCCTGAAGGACATCATCGACGCCGCCATCCTGCCGCTGGGCCGTGGTCAGGATCTGTACGACGCGCTCGAATTCATCTCCATGGTGCGCGCCCGCCACCAGGCCGAGGACATGGCCAGCGGGCTCGAGCCGGACAACAGCATCGACCCCGAGAAGCTGTCCGAATTCGAGCGCAAGAGCCTGCGCGACGCCTTCCTGATCCTCGGCAACGCGCAGAAATTCCTCAAGTACCGCTACCAGCCCGGGCGGGCGAACTGAGGCGCGGGCAATGCTGCATCTGGGCGATCTGAAGAAGGATGCGGCCGCCGCGCCCGCGCGCAGCAGGCGGCGCGGTGCGGATGCCGTGCCGGACTGGCCGGCGCGCTTCGCCGAGCTCGCCGCAGCGACGCGCGATCCGCGCCTGCAGGCCTTCTACGCCGCCGGTGCGGTGGCCGGCGACACCGCGCTGAAGGATGTGCCGATGGTCGCGATCGACGTCGAGACCACCGGGCTGGATCCGGCGCGCGACGAGATCGTCAGCATCGGCGTGGTGCCGATGGACACCGCCTGCATCCGCTCGAGCGCCTCGCGCTACTGGGTGGTGCGCCCGCGCGCCGAGCTGCACCCCGAGTCGGTGGCGATCCACGCCATCACCCACGCGCAGATCGCCGCTGCGCCGGACTTCGGCGCCATCCTCGACGAGCTGCTGCCGGCGCTCGCCGGGCGGGTGGTGGTGGTGCACTGCCGCGAGATCGAGCGACGCTTTCTCGATGTGGCGCTGAAGGCGCGCCTGGGCGAGGGCATCGAGTTTCCGGTCATCGACACCATGGAACTCGAGGCCCGTCTGCACCGCCAGCCGCCGCCGGGCTTCTTCGCGCGCCTCTTCGCCCGCAAGCCGGCGCCGGTGTCGATCCGCCTCGCCGACAGCCGCGATCGCTACGCCCTGCCGCGCTACCGCGCCCATCACGCGCTGACCGACGCGCTGGCCACCGCCGAGCTGCTGCAGGCGCAGGTGGCGCACCGGTTCGCGCCGGAGACGCCGCTGCGCGAGCTGTGGCGCTGAACCGACTCCTGTGGGAGCGGGCTTGCCCGCGAAAACCAGGCATTGGCGCCATCCATTCGCGGGCAAGCCCGCTCCCACGGTTGCCTTCGGTTCAGTCCAGACCTTGCGAAGAAAGGTACTCTTCGTACGTGCCGCGGTAATCGATGATCTTGTGATCGAGCTTGATCTCGATGATGCGCGTGGCCACCGAGCTGACGAACTCACGGTCGTGCGAGATGAACACCAGCGTGCCGTTGAACTTGTCCAGGCCCGTGTTGAGCGACTCGATCGATTCCATGTCGAGGTGGTTGGTGGGCTCGTCCATCAGTAGCACGTTGGGGCGCGACAGCATCAGCTTGCCGAACAGCATGCGGCCCTGCTCGCCGCCGGAGATCACCTTCACCGACTTCTTCACCTCGTCGCCCGAGAACAGCAGGCGGCCGAGCGTGCCGCGCAGCAGGGTCTCGTTGTCCTCGCCGGTGGCGGCGGCGGTGATGCGCGAATAGGGCGCGATCCAGTCGGTGAGGCTGATGTCCTCGGCGAAGTCGCTCGAGTGATCCTGCGCGTAATAGCCCGGCTTGGCCTTCTCGGCCCACTTGATGGCGCCCTTCTGCGGTTGCAGTTCGCCGATCAGGAGCTTGAGCAGCGTGGTCTTGCCGACGCCGTTCTCGCCGATGATCGCCACCTTCTCGCCCGCCTCGATGGCGATCGAGAACTTGTTGATCAGCGGCTTCTCCATGCCCGGATAGGCGAACGAGATGTTGTCCACCTCGCAGGCCAGGCGGTGCAGCTTGTCCTTCTCGTCGTAGTCGAAGCGGATCCACGGGTACTGGCGCGACGAAGGCTTCACGTCTTCGGGCTTCAGCTTGTCGATCAGCTTCATGCGGCTGGTGGCCTGCTTGGCCTTGGACTTGTTGGCCGAGAAGCGGCGCACGAAGGCCTGCAGCTCCTGGATCTTGTCCTTGGCGCGGGCGTTGGCCGACGACTGGCGCTCGCGCGCCATCGTCGACGCTTCCATGTAGTCGTCGTAGTTGCCCGGGTAGATCGTGATCGTGCCGTAGTCCAGGTCGGCCATGTGGGTGCAGACCTGGTTCAGGAAGTGGCGGTCGTGCGAGATGATGACCATCGTGCAGTCGCGGTTGTTGAGCACGTCCTCGAGCCAGCGGATGGTGTTGATGTCGAGGTTGTTGGTCGGCTCGTCGAGCAGCAGGATGTCGGGGTTGGCGAACAGCGCCTGGATCAGCAGCACGCGCAGCTTCCAGCCCGGGGCGACCTCGCTCATCGGGCCGTTGTGCAGCTCGGTGGGGATGCCCACGCCGAGCAGCAGTTCGCCGGCGCGCGCCTCGGCGGTGTAGCCGTCGTACTCGCCGACCTTGCCCTCGAGCTCGGCGGCGTGCATGTAGTCGTCCTCGGTGGCGTCCGGGTTGGCGTAGATCGCGTCGCGCTCCTTGATCGCCGCCCACAGCTCCTCGTGGCCCATCATCACCACGTCGAGCACGCGCATGTCTTCGTAGGCGAACTGGTCCTGGCGCAGGTAGGCCATGCGCTCGTGCGGATCCTTGGAGACGTTGCCGGCAGACGCCTCCAGCGCGCCGCACAGGATCTTCATGAACGTCGACTTGCCGGCGCCGTTGGCACCGATCAGGCCGTAGCGGTTGCCGTCGCCGAACTTGACGGAGACGTTCTCGAACAGGGGCTTGGCCCCGAACTGCATGGTGATGTTGGCTGCGACGAGCACGGAAGCGTCCTGATTTTCAGATAAAACAAAGCCTTGGATTATAGCGCAGCGATGCTGCGGCGTGCGCTGCAAGTCGGCGCCGATGCGCGGGCAGTGCGTGCCGATCCGCGCCATGCGGGCCCGTGGCCGTGTGCTGCCGCCTTGCTCCGCGTGTCGGAATCGTCCGACACCGGTTTCGGACCGGGCCGATGGGGCGGGGCGGGCGCGGCGCTTAAAGTGGAGACGTGATCCGGGGCTGCACCGCCCGGCGCCCTTCAAGGAGAACATCATGCTGCACTACGCCGTCGTCTTCTTCGTCATCGCCCTCATTGCCGCCGTGCTCGGTTTCAGCGGCATCGCCGCGGGTGCGGCCGGCATCGCCAAGGTGCTGTTCGTGGTGTTCCTGGTAATGGCGATCGCCAGCTTCGTCATCAACCTCGTCAAGGGACGGTGAGCCCATGCCCCGCGTCGCAGGCGGCGCCGGCCTCGCCGGCCCGCTTCGGCTATGCTGGCGCCCCTACACCGCATCCCGGACCTTCGCCCATGCTGCGTATCGCAATCGTCGACGACCATCAGATCGTGCGGGCCGGCTTTCGCGAGCTGCTGGCCGACGAGCTCGGCCTCGGCATCGTCTTTGAGGCCGCCTCGGGTGAGGCGGCGCTCGAATCGCTGCGCGAACAGCCGGTCGACGTGCTGCTGCTCGATCTGTCGCTTCCCGGCCAGAGCGGCGTCGACGTGCTGCGCGCGGTGCGCCAGCGTTTTGACGGCGTGCGCGTGCTGATGCTGTCGGGCTTCCCGGAAGAGCGCTACGCGCTGGCGATGATCCGCAACGGCGCCGACGGCTACCTGTGCAAGGACTGCTCGCGCGAGGAGTTGCTGCAGGCCATCCGCACCGTGGCCCAGGGCCGGCGCTACGTGTCGGCGCGCACCGCCGAGCTGCTCGCTGACGAACTCGGCGGCGGCGGTAGCGCGGCGCCGCACGAGAAGCTGTCCGACCGCGAGCTGCAGGTCTTCCTGCGCCTGGCGCGCGGCGAGTCGGTTTCGGACATCGCCGCCATGCTCAACCTGAGCGTGAAGACGGTCAGCACCTACCGCACCCGCCTGCTGGAAAAGCTCGGCGTCGCCAGCAATGCCGAGCTGGCCACCTACGCGCTGCGCCACGGGCTGATCGTGGACTGAGGACGCCGGGTCGATGACTGCGCCCCTTCATCCCGAACCTGCCAGCGCGCCCGCGCTGCGCGTCGTGCTCGTGGAGGATTCCGCGATGCTGCGCGGCATGCTGTGCGAGATGCTCGCCGAGCTCGACGGCGTCGGCGTGGTGGCCGAGGCCGAGGACGAGGCGGGCGCGCTGGCTGCGCTCGAGGCCCAGCGCCCGGACCTGGCGATCATCGACCTCGAGTTGCGCACGGGCAGCGGGCTTGGCGTGCTGCGCCAACTGCAGGCCGAGCCCGAACGCTACGGCCGCCCGCGCGCAGTGGTGTTTTCCAACTACGGCCACGCACCGGTGCGCGCGCGCTGCGAACAGCTCGGCGTCGAGCGCTTCTTCGACAAATCCTTCCAGCTCGACGAGCTGATCGACTTCGTCCAGGCGGCTGTTCCGCGCTGATCGGCTTCAGTGCATGCGCGCAAAGGGCACGCGCGCGGTGATGCGCGTGCCCTTGCCTGGCGCGCTGTCGATGTCCAGGCGCCCAGCGAGCATCTGCACCCGGTGCGCCATGCCCGCCAGCCCGTGGCGGTTGTGGTCGCGCGCCGCCGGATCGAAGCCCACGCCGTCGTCTTCCACCGCCAGCACCAGCTCGTCGCCTTCGACACGCAGGCGTAGCTGCACCCGGCTGGCCTGCGCATACCGGCGCACGTTGGTCAGCGCCTCCTGGGCGATGCGGTAGAGCGCGAGCGCGGTCTGCGCCGGCACGTCCGGCAGGTCGTCGGGCAGGTCGATCTCCAGCCGCCCGCCGTGCTCGCCGATGTCGCCGCTATCGGGCAGGGCGCGTAGCGCCTCGACCAGGCCGAGTTCGGACAGCAGCGGCGGGCGCAGGTCGGCCACCACCTTGCGCTTGAGCGCGATGCCCTGGTTCAGCGTGTCGAGCAGGCGGTCGAAGCGGCTGCGCAAGGGCGTCATGGTCTCGGTCGGCAGCTTGCGCACGATCCAGCCCGCGTCGAGCTTGGCGGCGGTGAGCAGGGCGCCGAGTTCGTCGTGCAGCTCGCGCGCCAGTCGCGCCTGCTCGGTCTCGCGCGCGTTGGTCAGGTAGGTGGCGAGGCTGCTGAGTTCCTGCGTGCGGTGGGCGACCTCGGTGTGCAGGCGCTCGTTTTCCGAGCGCAGCAGCTGGGCCATGCGTTCGCGCAGGCGGTCCTGGCGGTAGAGCACCACGACCAGCACCAGCAGCAGCGCCAGCACGCTGGCACCGAGCACGCGGTTCATCGTGCGCGCGTCGGCAAAGCGCGCGAAGGCGCCGTCCTGGGTGGCATCGATTTCGGCCTGGGTGTCGGCGCGCAGCTTGAGGATGCGGGCACGGAGGTCGTCGGTGACCTGCTTGCCGGTGCCGCCGTCGGCCTGGTCGGCACTGGGCGGCGCGCCGCGCTCGATGGCCTGGGTGAGCAGGCTCCAGCGCATGTCGACCAGCATCGCCAGGTGGTCCACCGCCCGGTGCTGGTCTTCGTTCGCCCAGTTGTCGGCACGCAGCGCAGCCAGCGTGTGCTCGAGATCCGCCTGACCGTCCTGATACGGGGTCAGGTACACCGGGTTCTGGGTCAGCAGGTAGCCGCGCACGCTCGACTCGGCGTCGAGCATCTGCAGCAGCAGGGTATCGAGGTGGTGCAGGCGGGTCGTGCGTGCGCGCAGGTCTTCGAGCGCGGCACGGCTCGATTCGGACTGCCACTGGCCGGCGACCAGCCACGCCAGGCCGAGCACGAAGCTCAGCAACAGCACGGCGATCAGCAGGCCCGCACGCGGGCGCGGCAGGCGGGACGGTGCAGCGGGCAAGGGCAGGGGCTCCGGATGAGCGTTCATGAACCTGTCCTATCCTAGTCCACGCCTGGATGAATGTCCGGCGCAAGATCCAGCCCCCGCTTCATGCGGGGGCCGCGGCGCGTGTGCTCAGGGACGGATCACGATGTCGTTCTTAACCGCCTTCACGCCCGGCGTGCTGCGGGCGATCTCGGCGGCGCGGTTGCGCTCGGCGGTGCTCTTGGCGAAGCCGGACAACTGCACCGTGCCCTTGAGCGTCTCGACGCTGATCGACATGGCGCTCACGGTCGGGTCCTCGGCGAACTTGGCCTTGACGCGGGTGGTGATGGTGGCGTCGTCGACGTATTCGCCGACGGTGGATTGGTCGCGGGTGACGGCGCAGCCGACGGCGGTGAAGGCGAGCAGGCCGGAAAGGGCGAGGCTGGCGGCGGTGTGTTTCATGGTGGTCTCCTGATGGTTTGCTTGTTGTGGCGGGCGGTGCCCGTGCGCGAGATGCAGTTCCAATGTAGATCGCATCCCGCACACGTGCTGTCCGACAACGCGGAATGCCGTGTAGGACGATTCCGTCATCGCCGCGGTGCGCGGCCGCCCGGGGCGCCTGATCGGGCACGAAAGCACGAAAAAAACCGGGTCGTTGCCGACCCGGCCGTTGAAGGCGCGCTGGAGAGGGGGAGCTCTGTGCGCGCCGATGGGAGGAGACTGCGGAGAAGCTTACTCGTCGCCCTTCGCCTTCTCGGTGCGCTCGGCTTCCCAGATGTTGGTCTCGACGTCGACCTCAGTGGCCTTCTTGGTGTTCGAGTCGAAGTCGATCATCACTTCGTAGCTCTGGTCGCCCTTGACGATCTCGTATTCGAGGTGGTTCGGGTCGTTGTCATTGACCGAGGTGACCTTCCAGCCGAGCTTCTCGAGTGCCGCGCCGTAGTAGTTGCGGTCCTGCCCGATGCCCAGCGCGTTCTCGAGCTTGTCCTTCTCGTCGGCCCCGAGCCTGGCGCGCGCGCGGTCACTGTACTTCTCGGCGGAAGCGGTCAGCGCGGCGGGATAGGCATATTTGTAGTCCTTGTCGCGCAGCGCGGCGACGGTCGAATCGGCGCGCCACATGTTGAACGTCACGTCGACCTTGTCAGACTTGCCGTTGTCGAAGTCCACCTGCACCTCGTAGGAGTCGCCGTTCTTGACGATCTCGTACTCGAGGTAGTCAGGCTCGTCGTAGTTCTTGGCGGTGATCGCGTAGCCCAGCTTCTCGAGCTGCTGGCGGTAGTAGGCCTTGTCGTGACCGACGCCGAGCGTCTTCTCGAGCTCGTCCGACGTCATCTGCCAGCGCTTCTTGAGTTCGGCTTTCTCGGCTGCGGTCAGGCGCTTCTGCTGTGCTTCGGCCGCGGTGTCGGCGGCGAACGCGGCAGGAGCGATCGAGAGGCTGCCGACGACGGCAGCGATGGCGAGCTTGCGGGTATTGAGGATGTTCATTGTTCGATCTCCTTTGGGTGGTTTTCGCTCCGGACTTCTGCGGTACTGGAGCCGTGGTACTTCAGTCGTTGCGTCTGACTGTGGAGCCCATGCTATGGATTTCGCGACGGCAAAGATGTCCTCCGTTTGCCGATCCGCATGTCGGACAAAGCCCACGCGCGTTGCAGGACGCCACCGACCGGCGAGGGCGAGGTTTCGCCGCGACGACTGCTCGCGCACGGCCCGCGGCGCAAGTCCGCAGCGGGTCGAGCCGGCCGCCGAACTGCCGTATCCTTGCCGGCTGCCCCGACCCCCCGCCTGCCTGCGGTACCCATATACCGAGTCCCGATGCGCTTCCTCCACTCCGCCGACTGGCATCTCGGCCGTGTCTATCACGGCGTCTCCCTGCTCGAAGACCAGGCCCACGTGCTGCAGCAGTTCGTGCGCGTCGCCGCCGACACCCGGCCCGACGCGGTCCTGCTCGCCGGCGACATCTACGACCGCTCGGTGCCGCCGGCCGAGGCGGTGCGCCTGCTCGACCTGGTGCTGAGCGAGCTGATCCTCGAGCTGAAGATCCCGGTGGTGATGATCGCCGGCAACCACGACGGCCCCGACCGTCTCGCCTTCGGCTCCGGCCTGCTGCAGCGCGCGGGCCTCACCGTGCGCGGCCCGGTGGAACTGGACGCCGCGCCGCTGGTGCTGCGCGATGCGCATGGCGAGGTCGCCGTGCATGCGCTGCCCTATGCCGAGCCCGCGCTGGTGCGCAGCGCCTGCGGCGACGACACGATCGCCGACCACCACGCCGCGCTCGCCGCGCAGACCGCTGCGGTGCGCGCCGCGCATGTGCCGGGGCGGCGCTCGGTGGTGGTGGCGCACGCCTTCGTGCAGGGCGGCACGGAGAGCGAATCCGAGCGCCCGCTGTCGGTGGGCGGCACCGGCGCGGTCGGGGCCGGGGTGTTCGACGGCTTCGATTACGTCGCGCTCGGCCACCTGCACCGGCCGCAGGCGATGGCGGGAGGCCGCATCCAGTATTCCGGCTCGCTGCTCAAGTATTCGTTTGCCGAGGCCGACCACGCCAAGTCGGTGAACCTGGTCGAGATGGACGCCGAGGGTAACTGCACGGTCGAGCGCATCGCGCTGGTGCCGCGCCGCGACCTGCGCATCCTCGAAGGCGAGCTCGCCGCGCTGGTCGCCGCGGCGCCTGCCGATCCGGCGCGCGACGACTACGTGCTCGCCCGCCTCACCGACCATGGCGCGCTGCTCGACGCCATGGGCAAGCTGCGCAGCGCGTACCCGAACGCGCTCGCCATCGAGCGTCCGACCCTGGTCGGCGACGGCCCCGGACGCGCCACGGCCGACCATCGCCGCACCCGCATCCAGGACCTCTTCGCCAGCTTTCACGAGGAGACCACCGGCGTGGCGCTGGAGCCCGCCGCGCAAGCCGCGCTCGATCGCGTGGTCGATCGCCTGGAACAGGAGGCGCGCGCCGAATGAAACCGCTCAAACTCAGCCTGCAGGCCTTCGGCCCCTTCGCTGCCCGCGAGGAGGTGGATTTCACCCTGCTGCCGTCCGGCGCGCTGTTCCTGATCTCCGGGCCCACCGGCGCGGGCAAGACCTCCATCCTCGACGGCATCACCTACGCGCTCTACGGCGACACCTCCGGCGGCGAGCGCAGCGCGCGCGAGATGCGCAGCCACCACGCCGACGCCAGCGTGCAGACCGAGGTCGAGTTCGACTTCGCGCTCGGCGAGCGTCGCTATCGCGTCAAGCGCATCCCCGAGCAGGAGCGCGCCGCGCTGCGCGGCGACAAGCTGGTCAAGGTGCTCGCCAAGGCCGAGCTCTACCGCCTGGAGGCGGACGGCGAGACGTGGACGCCGCTGGCACAGAAGACCACCGAGGTCACCGCGCTGGTCGAGGAGATCCTCGGCTTCAAGGCCGAGCAGTTCCGCCAGGTCGTGCTGCTGCCGCAGGGCCAGTTCCGCAAGCTGCTCGCCGCAAGCTCGGCAGAGCGCGAGAAGATCCTCGAGACGCTGTTCGGCACCGCCACCTACAAGCGCCTGCAGGACGCGCTCAAGGCCGAGGCCGCCGTGCTGCGTGAGCGTGGTGAAAAGGCGGCGCTGCAGCGCCGGACCCTGCTCGAGCAAGCCGGAGCGGATGCCGTCGAGGCGCTGGTGACCCGCCGCGATGCGCTGCACACCGAGCTGGCGACGCTGACCGCGACCGAGCAGCAGGCGCGCGCCGAGGACGTTGCAGCGCGCGCCGCACTGCAGCAGGGCCAGGCCGTCGAGGCACGGTTTGCCGAAGCGGCCACCGCCACCGCTGCGCTCGACGCGCTGGAAGCCGGCAAGGCCGAGCTCGACGCCCAGCGCCTGCGCCTGGAGCAGGCGCGGCGCGCGCTGCAGGTGGTGCCGGCCGAGGGCGCGCTGGCCGCCGCGCGCCGCAGCGCCGACGAGGCCCGCGCGCGCGAAGCGCGCGTCGCGAACGAAGCCGCCGAGGCCGCTCGCCGCCTGAGCGCAGCCGAAGCTGCGCTTCAAACGGAAGCGGCCCGCGCCCCCGAGCGCGAGGCAGCGCAGCGCGAGCTGCTGCGCCTGGAGGCGCTCGGCGAGGCGGTCAGCCGCCTGGCCCAGGCCGACGCGGAGGCAATGCGCTGCGAAGTCGCCCGCATCGCCGCCGACAAGATGCTCGCCACTGCCACCGCGCAGCAGCAGACCCTCGCCACCCGCCGCACCGAACTTGGCGCCCGCATCGAGGCCCTGCAACCGATCGCCGCCGACGTCGCCGCGCTCGAACTGCGCCTGCAGCAGGCCGAGCAGCGTGCGCACGCGTTCGTCGCACTGGCCGCTGCGCGCAAGCAGCTCGTCCGGCATGAGGCCACCGAGGCCAAGGCCCGCCAGGCCTGCGATGCCGCGCAGCGCGCCGCGAATGAAGCCCGCGCTGCCTTCAGCGCGCTCGACACCCGCTGGCGCCAGGCCCAGGCCGCCATCCTCGCCCGCCACCTGCACGACGGCGCCCCCTGCCCGGTGTGCGGCAGCGGCGAACACCCCATGCCCGCCAGGCACGAGGGCGAGCTGCCCACCGAGCAGGCGCTGCAGACGGCGGCGGACGGCGCGCGCGAAGCCGAAACCGCGCTCGATGTCGCACGCCAGGCGCTCAACGCCGCCGAGCTGACGCGCGCCACCGCTGCGGCCGAAGTCGACACCCGCGCAGCCGCGCTTCAACCCGCAGACATGCCGGCTGCCGATGCGGATGAACCGGCCCACTTGCGCCGCCAGCTCGACGCCGCCCGTGCTGCTGCGGCGGAACTCGCGCCGCTGCGTGCGCAGGTGCCTACACTCGACGCCGACCTCTCCCGTGCCGCCGCCGCGTGCGAGCAGGCGCGCGCTCAATCTGCCGAGGCGGCCAGCGCGGCGCGCTCCGCGCAGCATGTCGCCGACGAGCGTCGCGCCGGCGTGCCGGAGAGCTTGCGCACGCCCGCCGCGCTGCAAGCCGCGCTTGCCGGCGCGCAGGCGACGCGGCAGCGGCTGGACCACGCCCTGCAGCAGGCGCAATCCGCCCACGGCGAAGCCGCCAGCCGCGCGGCTGCCCTACGCGCACAGCACGCCACGCTCGGCGAGGCGGTGCAGGCGGCCGGGGCGCGGGTCGAGGAGGCGCTTGCTCAGTTCGGGATTGCGCTGCAGGCAGCGGGCTTCTTGCCGGTTGGCGTTGATGCACTCATCAGCCGTGAGGCCTTGGGTGCCTCCGACGCTGCAGTTGGGAGTCCGCCCCTGTTCGCGGGCAAGCCCGCTCCCACCGGGGGCGGGTTTGCTCCCGGTGGAGACGAAGTGCCTTCCGGGGAGCCTGGTGGAGAGGACCTCGTGCTCGCCCAGGCCGAAGCGTGCTGGCGTGCCGCGCTGATCCCCGCCGAGCGCATCGCTGCCCTCGAAGCCGCACTCCGCGACGCCGATCACCGCCGCGCCGCCGCCCGCGAACGCGCCGAGCGCGCCACCCTCGCCATCGCCGGCCTGACCCGCCCCGACCTCGTCGCCCTTGACACCCGCGCCGCCTCCGCGCGCGCCGCCGTCGAAGCCGCGCTCGACCGCCTCGCCCACGCCCGCAGCGCGCTCGCCACGCTCGCCGAAACCCTCGCCCGCCTCGACGACATCGCCCGCCAATCCGGTGCCATCGAGGCCGAATACCGCGTCGTCGGCCACCTCGCCGACATCGCCAACGGCAACAACGGGCGCAACCTCACCTTCCAGCGCTACGTGCTCGCCGCGCTGCTCGACGACGTGCTGCTCGCGGCCTCGCTGCGCCTGGCGGCGATGAGCCGCGGCCGCTACCAGCTCCAGCGCCGCGAAGACCTCGCCGACGCGCGCCGCGCCGGCGGCCTCGATCTGGAAGTCTTCGACGAATACACCGGCCGCAGCCGCCCCGCGAGCACGCTATCCGGCGGCGAAGGCTTCATGGCCTCGCTGTCGCTCGCGCTCGGGTTGTCGGACGTGGTCCAGGCCTACGCGGGCGGCGTGCAGCTCGACACGCTCTTCATCGACGAAGGCTTCGGCAGCCTCGACCCCGAATCGCTCGACATGGCGATGAAGGCGCTGATCGACCTGCAGCAGCGTGGGCGCACGGTCGGCGTGATCTCGCACGTGGAGGAGATGAAGCAGCAGATCGATGTGGCGATCGAGGTGGTGCAGGGGGTGAGGGGGAGTCGGGTGCGACTGCGCAGGCCTTGATCAATGTGCGGGCAAGTAGGCCATATCGAGGCGACTGCTTGCAGCCAGCAGCCGCGTCTCCCGCGTCCAGAGATTGGCGCCGCGGGACATCCCGGCGCTGCGGTTCGAAGCCCAGAGCAGGCTGAGGCGTTTTGCGCTTTCGCGCTGTATCAGCGCGCGCAATGCTTCGCGAACCAGCTGGGTCTTCTCCGTCATGCCGGTGAGAGCCTGTGCCTTGGCGAGCAAGTCGTCGTCGAGCGCGAGGGGGGTACGCATGTGAAGCGCCTGTAGGTGTGCATCGAATACAGCACCAGGAGATGCGTATTTGGACGCCTGCTTCAGGCGCTGGAACTTACCCCGCCAGCGCCCTTGCGTGATGCCGAAGATGATCCTCGATGAAGCTGGCGATGAAGTAATAGCTGTGGTCGTAGCCCGGCTGCAGGCGCAGCGTCAGCGGGTGGCCGGCGGCTGCAGCGGCGGCTTGCAGGGCTTCGGGCTTGAGCTGCTCGGCGAGGAAGCCGTCGGCCTCGCCCTGGTCGACCAGCAGCGGCAGGCGCTCGGTGGCCTGCGCGATCAGCGCGCACGTATCCCACTCGCGCCACTGCGCGCGGTCTTCGCCGAGAAAGCGCGAGAAGGCCTTTTCGCCCCAGGGGCAGTGCATCGGGTTGGTGATCGGCGCGAAGGCCGACACCGAGCGGTAGCGCCCCGGGTTGCGCAGCGCGCACACCAGCGCGCCGTGGCCGCCCATGGAGTGGCCGCTGATGCCGCGGCGGTCGGAGGCGGGGAAGTTCGCCTCGATCAGCGCCGGCAGCTCCTCGACCACATAGTCGTACATGCGGTAGTGGCGCGACCACGGGGCCTGGATGGCGTTCACATAGAAGCCGGCGCCGTGGCCGAAGTCCCAGGCGCCGTCAGGGTCGCCCGGCACGTCGGCGCCGCGCGGGCTGGTGTCGGGGGCGACGATGATCATGCCGAGTTCGGCCGCCATGCGCTGCGCGCCCGCCTTCTGCATGAAGTTCTCGTCGGTGCAGGTGAGTCCCGACAGCCAGTACAACACCGGCAGGCGGGCGCCGGGTTGCTCGGCCTGCGGCGGCAGGTAGACCGCGAACACCATGTCGCAGTCGAGCACGTTCGAGTGGTGGCGGACGCGCTGGTGCCAGCCGCCGAAGCTCTTCTGGGTGCTGAGGATTTCCAGGCTCACGTGTGTGTCTCCAGGATGTTCGAGGGGGCGGGAATGCGGCGTGATCGATCTCTCCCAGCCAGGCGCGGGACAACCCGTGCTGGCCTCGTGGGAGCAGATCTTGTGGGAGCGGGCTTGCCCGCGAATGGTGCCTGCTCGAGCGCCCTATTCGCGGGCAAGCCCGCTCCCACGGGACTGTCGGTTCATGCGCTTGCGGCGATCAGAAGTGAATCACCGTGCGGATACTCTTGCCCTCGTGCATCAAATCGAAGGCCTCGTTGATGTCCTCGAGCGGCATGTTATGGGTGATGAAGGCGTCGAGCGGGATCTCGCCCCTCTGCGCCTTCTGCACGTAGCTCGGCAGTTCGGTGCGGCCCTTGACGCCGCCGAAGGCGCTGCCGCGCCACACGCGGCCGGTGACGAGCTGGAACGGGCGGGTGCTGATCTCCTGGCCCGCGCCGGCCACGCCGATGATGGTCGATTCGCCCCAGCCCTTGTGGCAGCACTCGAGTGCGGCGCGCATCAGCTTGACGTTGCCGACGCACTCGAAGGAGTAATCCACGCCGCCGTCGGTCAGCTCGACGATGACGTCCTGGATCGGCTTGTCGTAGTCCTTCGGATTGACGAAGTCGGTCGCGCCGAGCTCGCGGGCGATGTCGAACTTGGCCGGGTTGATGTCGACCACGATGATGCGCCCGGCCTTGGCCATCTTGGCGCCGATAATCGCCGCCAGGCCGATGCCGCCGAGGCCGAAGATGGCGACGCTGGCGCCTTCTTCCACCTTGGCGGTGTTGAGCACCGCGCCGATGCCGGTGGTGACGCCGCAGCCGAGCAGGCAGACCTTGTCGAGCGGCGCGTCCTTGGGGATCTTGGCGAGCGAGATCTCGGGCACCACGGTGTATTCCGAGAAGGTCGAGGTGCCCATGTAGTGGTAGATCGGCTGGCCCTGGTACGAGAAGCGGGTGGTGCCGTCGGGCATCAGGCCCTTGCCCTGGGTGGCGCGCACGGCCTGGCACAGGTTGGTCTTGCCCGACTTGCAGAACTTGCACTCGCGGCATTCGGCGGTGTACAGCGGGATCACGTGGTCGCCGACCTCGAGCGAGGTCACGCCTTCGCCCACCGCCTCGACGATGCCGCCGCCCTCGTGGCCGAGGATGGACGGGAAGATGCCCTCGGGGTCGTCGCCCGACAGCGTGAAGGCGTCGGTGTGGCACACGCCGGTGGCGACGATACGCACAAGCACCTCGCCCTTCTTCGGCGGTTCGACATCCACTTCGACGATCTGCAGGGGCTGGTTGGGGCCGAAGGCCACGGCGGCGCGCGATTTGATGGTCATGGGGGGAATCCTGGAGGCAAGCGGGCGCACGGCCCGCGACTCCTGAAGTATCCTCACGCCGCTAAAGCCGATAAATGGATAATTTCAGATTTCAGTCTTCCTGATACTGGAATAGTCGTCCATCCCCTTTCCGTCTTGTCAGGAGTGCTCAATTCTGAACCGCCTCGAAATGCTGCGCATCTTCTGCACCGCCGCCGAGTCGCGCAACTTCAAGGAAGCCGCCACCCGACTGGGCGTGTCTCCGCAGGCGGTCACGCGCGCGGTGAAGGAGCTGGAAGACCACGTCGGCGAGCTGCTCTTCCACCGCAACACCCGCCACAACCGCATCACCGAGTTCGGCGAGCAGCTCGCCGCGCGCGCGCGCCACAGCCTGCAGGGCGTGGATGCGATCTTCCAGGGCGCCGAGCAGGCGCGCGACAGCGAGCTCGCCGGCCTGGTGCGCATCACCGCGCCGCGCGCGCTCGGCCGTCACGGGCTGATGCGGGTGCTCGCCGAGCTGTGCGCGCAGCATCCGGGGCTGCAGCTCGACCTGCGTTCGTCCGACCAGTTCGCCGACGTGGTCGATGAGCAGATCGACATCGGCATCCGCGTCGGCGTGCTGCGCGACAGCCGCTTCGTCGCGCGCGCGGTGTCGAGCGTGTCCTTCCACATCGTCGCCGCGCCCGAGCTGCTTGCGCGCTGCGGCGCACCGCAGACGCTGCAGGACCTGGCCGAGCGCCCGACCACGGTCGCCATCGACCCCAACACCGGGCGGCCGTGGGCGTGGTTCCTGGCCGGCGGCCAGCAGTGGCTGCCGCGCACGCCCACCTTCGCCACCGACGACACCGGCGCCGAGGCCGAGGCGGTGCTCGCCGGCGTCGGCTTCGGCCAGCTCACCGCCTACCTCGCCGCACCGCACCTGCGCGCGGGGCGGCTGGTCGAGGTCCTTCCCGAGCTGGCGCCGGAGCCCTGGAGCCTGTCGGTGTACCGCCCGCAGCGCGGCCCGGTGGCGGCGCGCATCCGGCTGGTGTTCGACCGGCTGGTGGAGTACTTCGGTGAGGGCGGGCGGTTTCCGTAGGATGCCCACCGGACAAGGTCGATGCGCAAAACCCGGGCTATACTGCAGTCAGGTGTAATACAGGAGATTACTCATGGCTACGACCCCTGTTTCGGTTCGTCTTGATGAACCCCTCAAGGCACGCGTTCGCAGCCTGGCCGATCAGCGCCGCCGCCCGGTCCACTGGTTGATGCGCGAGGCTATCGAGCAATACGTGACGCGTGAGGAGCAGCGCGAGGCCCTCCGCCAGGAAGCGCTCGACGCCTGGGAGCATTTTCAGAGCACTGGCCTGCATGTGACCGGCGCCGAGGCGGATGCCTGGCTTGCCGAACTCGAGGCCGGTAACGACGTCGAGCCACCCCGAGCGCATATCTGATGCCTCGCCTGGTCTGGTCGGAACCGGCGCTGGCCAATGTCCAGCGCTTGTATCGTTTTCTGGTGACGAAGAACCCTGCCGCAGCCCAACGCGCGGTGAGGGCGATTCGTGAGGGCGTGAGTATCCTGGCGGGTCATCCGCAGGTGGGGCGGGTGGTCGAGGATATGGAGGAAGCGTTCCGCGACTGGCCGATACAGTTCGGTGATTCTGGTTATGTGGTTCGCTACCGATTCGATGGCGACCAGGTCACGATATTGACGATAAGGCACCAAAGAGAAGCCGGGTTCTAGACGACGGGCTGCACGCGCCGTCCGTCACTCGCCGACGCGGCGACTGCATGCGGGTCGCGTCGGTGGAAGGCGAGGATGGCGCGAGGTCGGCAGCTGCGGCCGGTGGTGCAGTTCTTGATTTCTGCGGGGACTGGTCTATAAACTGGTCTATACCAATCGGAGATCGCCATGAACCTTGAAATCGGCTCTTACGAGGCCAAGACCAAACTGCCCGAGCTGCTACGTGGCGTGCAGGCGGGCAAGCGCTACACGATCACCCTGCGTGGGGAGCCCATCGCCGACCTGGTGCCGGCTGAAGACGCCAAGCAAGCGGATGCCGCGGTGGCCGTCGATGCGATGCGTCAGTTCATGCGTGCGGCGCCGCCCGTCGAGGGGATCGATCTCAAGGCGCTGATCAACGAGGGGCGGGCATGAGCTTCGTGCTCGATAACTCGGTTGCGATGTGCTGGCTGCTGGCCGATGGCAAGCCTGCCGATGTGGCTTACGCCGAGACCGTGCTGGATGCGTTGCGGGAGCAACAGGCGCTGGTCCCTTCGCTGTGGGCGCTCGAGGCCAGCAACGTCATCGCCCGGGCCGAGGCCAAAGGACTGCTCACCGAGGCGCGCTCACAGGCCTTCCTCGTCCTACTGCAACGACTGAACATCGCGACCGATCCGGCCACGGCAGCGCACGCCTTGGGCGACACCCTGCACCTGGCCCGCCGTTACAAGCTATCTGCGTACGATGCGGCGTATCTGGAGCTGGCCCTGCGAACCGGCCTGCCGCTCGCGACCCTGGACGCAGATCTCAAGAAGGCAGCGCAGGCCGCGGGCGTGGAGGCGTTCGCCCCGAATTGACCGGCGGAAAGCCGGCCTCACCTTGCCTGCGGAATACGCGCTGCCGACGACGCCCGACCGCCCAGCTCAGCCCGCCATCTTCGCCCGCGCCGCGTGCAGCTTCCGGTAGCTGTCGATCAGCCGCTGATGGCGATCCAGCCCTTCGAGCTTGATGCTCGTCGGCGTCAGGCCGTAGAAGCGCACGCTGCCGTCCACCGATCCCAGCACCGCATCCATCCGTTCATTGCCGAACATGCGGCGGAAATTGGCGACGTAATCGTCCAGTTCCAGCTCGTCGTCCAGCACCACCTCCAGCACCACGTTCAGGGCCTGATAGAACAGCACGCGCTCGACCGTGTTCTCGTTGTATTGCAGCAAGGCCTCGACGCGCTCCTTCGCCTCTTCGAACTGCTGCAGGGCGAGGTGGATCAGCAGCTTCAATTCCCCAATCGTGAGCTGGCCCCACACCGTGTTCTCGTCGAACTCGATGCCGATCAGCGTGATGATGTCGGTGTAATCGTCGAGCTCGCTCTCTTCCAGGCGATCGAGCAAGGCTTCCAGCGCGTCGTCGTCGAGGCGGTGAAGGTTGAGGATGTCGTCGCGGAAGCGCAGCGCCTTGTTGGTGTTGTCCCAGACCAGGTCCTCCACCGGATAGACCTCGGAATAACCCGGCACCAGGATGCGGCAGGCGATGGCGCCGAGCTGGTCGTGCACCGCCATGTACGCCTCCTTGCCCATGTCCGCGAGGATGCCGAACAGGGTCGCGGCTTCGGCGGCGTTGGAACTCATTTTGGTGTCGTGGCCGTGGCCGGAGAAATCCCACTCGACGAAGTCGTGATCGGCGCGCGCGCTGAAGAAGCGCCACGACACCACGCCGCTGGAGTCGATGAAGTGCTCGACGTAGTTGTGCGGGTCGGTGACGACGGCGGTCTCGAAAGTCGGCGGCGGCAGGTCGTTCAGCCCTTCGAAGCTGCGCCCCTGCAGCAGTTCGGTCAGGCTGCGCTCGAGCGCCACTTCCAGGCTCGGGTGCGCGCCAAACGACACAAACACCCCGCCCGTGCGCGGGTTCATCAGGGTGACGCACATCACCGGATACACCCCGCCCAGCGACGCATCCTTCACCAGCACCGGGAAACCCTGGCGCTCCAGCTCCTCGATGCCGGCGACGATGCCGGGATACTTCGCCAGCACGTCCTGCGGCACATCGGGCAGCGCGATCTCGCCTTCGATGATCTCGCGCTTCACCGCGCGCTCGAAAATCTCCGACAGGCACTGCACCTGCGCCTCGACCAGCGTGTTGCCGGCGCTCATGCCATTGCTGAGGAACAGGTTGTCGGTGAGGTTGGTCGGGAAGTACACCACCGCGCCGTCGGACTGGCGCACATAGGGCAGGGCGCAGATGCCGCGCGCGATGTTGCCCGAGTTGGCGTCGTACAGATGCGAGGCGCGCAGCTCGCCCTCGGGGTCGTAGATCGGCAGGCAGTATTCGTCGAGCAGTCCGGCCGGCAGCGCATCCTTGCGGCCGGGCTTGAACCAGCGCTCGTTCGGGTAATGCACGAACGGCGCGTTGGCGATGTCCTCGCCCCAGAACTGGTCGTTGTAGAAGTGGTTGAAATTGAGCCGCTCGATGTATTCGCCCAGGGCCGACGCCAGCGCGCTCTCCTTGCTCGCGCCCTTGCCGTTGGTGAAGCACATCGGCGAATGCGCATCGCGGATATGCAGCGACCACACGTTGGGCACCAGATTGCGCCACGACGCGATCTCGATCTTGATGCCCAGGTCCGCCAGCACCTTCGACATGTTGGCGATCGTCTGCTCCAGCGGCAGATCCTTGCCGAGGATGTAGGTGTGGGCGTCCGGATCCGGATTCAGCGCCAGCAGGGCCTGGGCATCGGCGTCCAGGTTCTCCACCTCCTCGATCACGAACTCCGGCCCGGTCTGCACCACCTTCTTCACGGTGCAGCGCTCGACCGAGCGCAGGATGCCCTGGCGGTCCTTGTCGGAGAGATCCGTCGGCAGCTCGATCTGGATCTTGAAGATCTGCTTGTAGCGGTTCTCCGGATCGACGATGTTGTTCTGCGACAGGCGGATGTTGTCGGTGGGGATGTTGCGCGTTTCGCAGTACAGCTTCACGAAGTAGGCCGCGCACAGCGCCGACGACGCCAGGAAGTAATCGAACGGGCCGGGCGCCGAGCCATCGCCCTTGTAGCGGATGGGCTGATCGGCAATGACCGTGAAGTCGTCGAACTTGGCTTCGAGACGAAGCTTGTCGAGGAAGTTGACCTTGATTTCCATGGGGGGAGGCTGGAGCGGCGGGCTGAGTGAGGTGGGCGCGATTATCGCCGGTTTCCCGGGGGGAGAAGGGCGGTTCCGTGAAGTTCGGGGGCTGACTGCTGGAGCGGCGTGTACTGCCGCGCTGGACGTTGCAGCGTGCGGCCAACCTGCGCGGACAGCGCGGCTGCAGCTATTGAGCAGCTCGGCTGGCGACTATCAACCACGCAGTCGATCGTATCCGCATGATGCTTGGCGCTCGTTTCCAGAGATCAGCGGCCAATCAAGGCATCTGGCGGCTGACAGCAAGTCGGCCAATGGTGTCGCTCTATTCCGCTCTGCGATATGCGAGAGAAATTACCGGTTGCCGAAATTCCCAACTCACCCTAACGACCCCGAGCGGTCGTTGCGACTTCCGCAAAGCTGCCGGTCAGGTACCCAGGGATTCCACGAGTTTCGCTGCTCCGAAGCTGCCGTTCGTGACCTCACGCACCCGGCCATCAGCCGTCTGTCAATCTTTGCGTTCCTCGGTCATTCGAGCGTCGGGTTGGCCCGGCAAGCTGCCGCTACGACCAAACCCATACAGCGGGGACCCACGAACCTTGCCTACGTCGCCGTTGGTAGTGTTCCGAGAGATGTGCAGTACCCCGGACGCGCTTTGGATCGTCACATGCCTCCTGTGAGTGAAGAGAAGTGAGTGCGAGTGCGAAATCGGCCGTGTTAGGATTCGCGGCCATGCGCCGGCTTATTGTCCTTTTCGTCACGCTGATTTCCCTGCTTTGCCAGTCGATGGCAGTGGCGCGCGTGGACTCGGCCAATAGTTCGCCCTCCGATCTGGAGCACAGCTCGCTGCACTGGCAGGCGACGGGTCACCATCACCACCACGACGGTTCGTTCCACCAGGATCAATCGGACGAATCGCTGCAGCACGTCTCCGGCGACCACGTTGGCGGTCACCTCGAGTTGCTGGGTTCGATCTCGCACGCGCTCCCGCCAGCAGGCTCGGTCCTGCCGTCCGAGTGGCACGATGCCGCCGTTCCCGACCCCTTCCCGGACGGCCTGCTCAGGCCGCCTAGTCTGCGCTCCTGAATCCCTGCGTGGCAGGCGTCCCCCCACGGACCCTGCCCCTGAACCAGCCAGCTCGCTCCGTCCCGCGTTCCTTCGCTGCGGACGCGTCCGCGTGCTCGGCTGACCCCCACGCAACTTTCAGGATCATCGTGAGACCATCTTTCTGGCTATCTGCCTGCGTCGTCGCCGGCAGCATGGTCGGTGGGCCGTGCTGGGCCCAGCCGAGCTCTTCCGTGCAGGACCGCCCCGTGGCGGCCACATCCCCCAAACCTTCCCTCGCGGCCGAGCGCGTGCCGCTGCGTGTCGCACTGGATGCTGCCTGGCAGCGCGCCGTCGTGGCCCGGGAAGCCGAGGGTCAGCTGCGTCGCACCGACGCCGAGCGCCTCGCATCCCAGTCCATGTGGGCAGCCCCGCCGTCGCTCACCTTGAGCCATCGCGACGATCGGCTCCAAAGCAATGATGGCGCCCGCGAGACCGAGCTGGGCGTCGCTTTGCCACTGTGGCTCCCCGGCCAGCGTGATGCGCACCAGGGCGTGACCGCTGCGGCCTCGGCGCAGGCGGCCTCTGCCGAGCAGGCGGCGCGACTGCAACTGGCGGGCGAGTTGCGCGAGCAGGCCTGGGCATGGGCCAGCCTGGCGGCCGAGGTCGCGCAGGCCGAGGGCCAGGTCCAGTCCATGCAGCGGCTCGCGGACGACGTCGGGCGCCGGGTGCGCGCCGGCGAACTGGCCCGCGCCGATGCGCTGGCCGCACAGGCCGAGCACCTGGCGGCCGCGGCCGCCCTGAGCGATGCTCGGCAGCGCCTGGACGCTGCTCGCGCACGCTGGGTGCAACTGACCGGCCTCACGGCGGCGCCGGACCTTGTCGCCGACGCCGTGCCCGCGCCGACGGCCGAACCTGCGCTGTCTTCGCATCCCGAACTGCAGTCGGCGACCCAGGCCACCGAGCTGGCGCAGCGGCGGGTCGAGCTGATGCGCCACTCGCGCCGCGACGCGCCGGAGCTGACGGTCGGCGTCCGCCAGGACCATGCCGGGTCCGGTGCGTCTTCCGAAGGCAGCGTCGTGGTCGGTCTGCGCCTGCCCTTTGGCGGCGACGCACGAAATCGACCGCTCGAATCGGCTGCACTGGCCGAACTGGATGTCGCACAAACACGCTTGCAGCGGCTGCGCGAGCGCCTGGAAAGCGACGTCGCCCTGGCGCGCGAGGCCGTCCGCGCCGCAGAGGTGCAGCGCGAGGCCGGGACCACCCGTGCCCGTCTGTTGCGCGAACGTGCCGACCTGATCGGCACATCCTT
Source organism: Thauera sp. (assembly GCF_034003485.1). GTDB lineage: Bacteria > Pseudomonadota > Gammaproteobacteria > Burkholderiales > Rhodocyclaceae > Thauera. The sequence continues at coordinate 21,852 of NZ_JAVEYL010000027.1, read as the reverse complement.
CGATGTCGGCGAAACACCGCTGCCGGACCTGCTGCGCGCGCTGGCCGCCGCTGCCGAGGCCGATGCTGCGCTCGCCCGCCATACCGCCGCGCTGGGCCTCGCCCGCGCCCGTCTCCAACAAGCGCTCGGATTGCTCCCATGAACCCATCCATCCTCAACCTGCGCCGCCGGCTGCTGGCCGTGCTGACCGTGGCGGCCCTGTCGCCCATGACCAGCCTGGCCGCCCCCGGGGCGCACGGTCCCAACGGCGAACATCTCGACCAACAGCCGGTCGTCGCCGGCAGCGCGGGCCTGCCACGTCTCGAGGCAAAGTCGGAAAGCTATGAGCTGGTCGCCAGCCTCGAGGCTGACCAGCTCGTCATCCTGGTCGATCGCTACGAAACCAACGAGCCCGTGCTCGGCGCCCGACTTGAGGTCGAGTCCGGCCCGCACAAGTCAGTGGCCGCCTTCCGCCCTGACAGTGGCGACTACGCCGCCACCGATACGGCACTGCTCGAGGCGCTCGCCGCGCCGGGCGAGCATGCCCTCGTCTTCACGCTGGCCACCTACAACGATGCCGACCTGCTGGATGGCACGTTGGTCACCGGGCCGCTTGCCGGCACTGCCCGTGCGGGAGGCGGTCGCGGCGTCGACGACCACGGCCATGCGCATGGTCATGCGCTCGAGCGTGCAGCCCTGATCGGCGGTGGCGTTCTCGTGCTCGGGGCGCTTGCGGCTGCCGCCTGGCGCCGCCGGCGCACCTCGAACCTCGCCACGGGGGTGAAGTGATGAACGCCATCGCCCCCCTTCATCGGCTGCGGTCCGCCTGGCTCGCGGTGGCGGCCTTGCCGGCCTGGATCCTGTTCACGCCGGCCGTCCACGCGGCGCCGGGCGCGCATGGTCCCAACGGCGAACACCTGGACGCGCCCGCTGCCACGGCCAGCCCATCCGGGCTGGCGCGCTTGCCCGACGGCAGCGTCAATGTGCCGAAGGCCGCGCAACGCCGCATGGCGATCCGCACGCTGCTGGCAGCGGAGTCCGAGGCTGCGGCCACGGTCGAGCTGCCAGGACGGGTGATCGCCGACCCCAACGCCAGCGGCCGCGTGCAGACCGTGCATGGCGGCCGCATCGAGCCCGGCCCCAGGGGGCTGCCGCTCGTCGGGCAGCGGGTGGCGCAGGGCGAGTTGCTGGCCCATGTCCGCCATCACGCCGACCCGTATGCCCAGGCGGGGCAGAAGGCCCAGCTCGCCGAGCTGCGCGCCCAGCGCCAGATCGCCGAGCAGCGCGTCCGGCGCCTCGAAGGCCTCGAGGGTACGGTGCCACGCAAGGACATCGACGCCGCGCGCACCGAAGCCCGCATGCTCGCCGAGCGCGAGCGCAGCATCGGCGCCAGCCTGGAGGCGCGCGAGTCACTGGTCGCGTCGGTCTCCGGCGTGATCGCTCGCGCCGACGTCACGGTCGGCCAGGTCGTCGCACCGAACGACGTGCTGTTCGACGTGGTCGACCCGTCGCGCATGCTGGTCGAGGCGGTCACCGCCGATCCGGCGCTGGCCGCCAGCGTCGGTGCGGCGTCGCTGCAGGGCGTGCCCGAGGCGAGCCTGCAGTTCGTCGGCGGCGCGCAGATGTTGCGCGACGGTGTGCTGCCGCTGATCTTCACCGTGGCACCGGGTGCGCCACTCCCGCTGGCGATCGGCCAGCCGGTGACCGTGATCGCGCAGTCGAACCAGCGCGTCAAGGGCATCGTGCTGCCGGCCCAGGCCGTGGTGCGCAACGCGACCAACGAGCCGATCGTGTGGATCAAGTCGGGGGCCGAGCGCTTCATCGCGCAGCCCGTCCGGCTCCAGGCGCTGGATGCGAGCACGGTGGTGATCACCCAGGGGCTCGGCGCGGATAACCGCGTCGTCGTCCAGGGCGCAGCGCTGATCGCCCAGATCCGTTGAACGGGAGTCACCTTCATGTTCAACTGGATCGTTCGCTACAGCCTGCATAACCGGCTGTTCGTGCTTGCCGTGGCCGCGCTGCTGATGGTGTACGGCGCGATGACCGCCTGGCGCACGCCGGTCGACGTCTTCCCCGACCTCAACAAACCCCTGGTCACGGTGCTGACCGAGGCGGGCGGGATGGCGCCCGAGGAGGTGGAGCAACTGGTCACCTTCCCGCTCGAGACCGCACTCAACGGCATGCCCGGCGTCACCCGAGTACGCAGCACCTCGGGCGTGGGTCTGTCCATCCTCTACGCCGAGTTCGATTGGGGCACCGACATCTACCGCAACCGCCAACTGGTGGCCGAACGGCTGGCACTGGTGCGCGAGCAGTTGCCCGGCGACATCACGCCCGTCATGGGCCCTGTGTCGTCGATCATGGGCGAGGTCATGCTGATCGCGCTGCCGCTGGGCGCCGGTGACGGCCAGACGCCAGCCGTCAGCCCGATGGCGGCGCGCGAGTATGCCGACTTCGTGCTGCGCCCGCGCCTGCTGTCGATTCCCGGTGTGTCGCAGGTGATCCCGATCGGGGGCGAGGTGCGCACGCTGCGCGTGGCGCCCGACACGGCGCGCATGGCGCAATTCGACGTGTCGCTGAACCAGCTCGAGAAGGCGCTCGAGGGCTACGCCGGGAACGCCGGGGGTGGGTTCATCGACCTCAACAGTCGCGAGTACCTGATCCGTCACCTGGGGCGCAGCAACCGCATCGAGGACCTGGCCGGCATCGCGGTGGCCTGGAAGGACGGGCGTTCCATCCTGCTCGAGCAGGTGGCAGCCGTCTCGTTCGCGCCCGGACTCAAGCGCGGTGATGCGGGTTACGGTGGTTTGCCGGCGGTCGTGATCAGCGTGCAGAAGCAGCCGCAGGCCGACACGGTGGCGCTCTCCGCGCAGATCGAGTCGGCGCTGGCCGAGCTCAGGCCCGGCCTGCCCGCAGGCCTCGCCGCGCCCAGGGTGCTCTTCCGTCAGGCCGACTTCATCCAGGCCTCGATCGGCAACGTGGCCGAGGCGCTGCGCGACGGGGCCATCATGGTGGCGATCGTGCTGTTCGCCTTTTTGCTTTCGGCGCGCACGACGGTGATCTCGCTGACCGCGATCCCGCTGTCGCTCGCGGTCACGGCACTGGTGTTCCAGTGGCTCGGGCAGTCGATCAACGTGATGACGCTGGGCGGGCTGGCGATCGCGATCGGTGAGCTGGTCGACGACGCGGTGGTCGATGTCGAGAACATCCTGCGGCGACTGAAGCAGAACCGCGCCGCGCAAGACCGGCTGCCCGTTCTCGAGGTCGTCCGCAGCGCCAGCGTCGAGGTGCGCTCGGGCATCGTCTATGCGACGGTGATCGTCGTGCTGGTCTTCGTGCCCCTGTTCGCGCTGCCGGGCATCGAGGGACGGCTGTTCACGCCGCTGGGCATCGCCTACATCGTGTCGATCGGCGCGTCGATGCTGGTATCGATGACCGTCACGCCGGTGATGTGCTACTACATGCTGCCGACGATGAAACGCCTCGATCACGGCGACAGCCCGCTGGTCGCCTGGCTCAAGCGTCAGGACACGAAGCTGCTGCACTGGTCCTTCGGGCGCGCGAAGCTCTTGATCGTGGTGGCGATGCTGGCGGTGGCGGGCGCGGCCGCGACGGTGCCGTTCTTCCCGCGCGCCTTCCTGCCGGCCTTCAACGAGGGTTCGCTGGTACTGGGCCTGGTGATGCAGCCCGGCACCTCGCTGGCCGAAGCCAACCGGATGGGGCGTGAGGCCGAACTGCTGATCGGCCAGGTTCCCGAGGTGACCCAGGTCGGCCGCCGCACCGGCCGTGCCGAGCTCGACGAGCATGCCGAAGGCGTGCACTCGGCCGAGATCGACGTGGACCTCAAGCGCAGCGGGCGCGACCGCGAGGCCATCATGGCCGACATCCGGGACCGGCTCTCGGTGCTGCCGGCGCAGGTGGCCATCGGCCAACCGATCAGCCACCGCCTCGATCACCTGCTGTCGGGCGTGCGCGCCCAGGTGGCCGTGAAGATATTCGGCGACGACATCGACACGCTGCGCGGCCTGGCCGAACAGATGCGATCCGGGCTGAGCGGGGTGCCCGGCCTGGTCGACCTGACGGTCGAAAAGCAGGTGCTGATTCCGCAGATCACCGTGCGGCTGGACCATCGCAAGGCCGCCCAGCTCGGGCTGTCGCCCGGCGAGGCGATCCGCGTGCTGCAGGCGCTGACCGATGGCGCTCACGGCGCGCAGATCGTGGACGGTCCGCGCCGCTACGAGCTGGTGCTGCGTCTGCCCGATGAGCGGCGCGGCCCGCAGGATCTGGCGCGGATGCTGATCGACACCCCTGCCGGCCGCGTGCCGGTGTCGGCCATCGCCAGCGTCGAGGAGACCGATGGGCCCAACCAGGTCGGACGCGAGAACGGTCGTCGCCGCATCGTCGTCTATGGCAACACCGATGGCAGCAACATGAGCGAGGTGATCGCTGCCGTGCGCGGCGTGATCGCCGGGCAGGCGTTGCCCACCGGCTACTTCATCAGTCTGGAAGGTCAGTTCCAGGCCCAGGAGCAGGCCACGCGCCTGATCGCGGGCCTGTCGGTGGTGTCGCTGGTGATGATCTTTCTGGTGCTGTACTCGCGCTACCAGTCGGCGGTGCTGGCCGGCATCGTGATGGCGAACATCCCGCTGGCCCTGATCGGCTCTGTGCTGGCGATGTGGATCGCCGGGGTACAACTGTCGGTGGCGTCGATGGTGGGCTTCATCACGCTGGCGGGTATCTCCACGCGCAACGGCATCCTCAAGATCAGTCACTACATCAACCTGTGCAAGTTCGAAGGCGAGACTTTCAGCCAGGCCATGATCGTGCGCGGCTCGCTCGAGCGGCTGACGCCGGTGCTGATGACGGCCCTGGTTGCAGCCTTCGCACTGACGCCGCTGCTGCTGGCCGCCGATGCCCCGGGCAAGGAGATCCTGCACCCGGTCGCGGTCGTGATCTTCGGTGGCTTGGTCAGCTCGACGCTGCTCGATACCCTGCTTACCCCGGTCATGTATTGGATGTTCGGTCGCAAGCCGACCGAGCGGCTGCTCGGCGAGGATGCGCAAACGCCGGCAGTGGCCGACGCGCGCGAGGCTTTCTGAGCACGCGCTCGTTAAAGAACCAGGCACTCGCGGTGCCGCCTGCGCCAAGCGCACCGCGTTTCCAAGGAGAGATCACCCATGATCACCAAGTTCCTCGCAGCTGCCATCCTGGCCTGCTCCACCCTTGCATCCGCCCCGGCACTCGCGCATGGCGGTGCCGCCCCCAAGCACGGCGGCGTCGTGCAGACCGCAAGCGACCTGTCGTTCGAACTCGTTGCCGGCGAGGGGGCTGCCATGCTGTATGTCGAGGATCACGGCAAGCCCATGGTCCCGACCGGCATGAGCGGCAAGCTGACTGTGCTCAACGGCACCGAGAAATCGGAAGCCCCGCTGGTCGTGAGCGGCGACAAGCTCGAAGCCAGGGGCGTCACGATCGCCAAGGGGGCAAAGGTGGTGGCCGCAATCAACACCGCCGACCAGAAGGCCATTACCGTGCGTTTCACCGTGCGCTGAGCGCTCAGCGCGCCGGCAGTCGCAGCGGAGGGGGGCGGCGGCGACACCCCCACCGCTGGGGAGTCGCGCAGCGCCCAGACGCCTTGCCGGCCAACGGGCTGGCGGCGCGTCAAGCGCAGGCCAGTGCATGAGTTTGACCGGCCCGCAGAGTGACGCGGTAAAATCCCACTCATCCATCTGCCTGCGGCCGCAATTCGAATGAAGGATCACAAGTGAGCGACCCGAAGCAGAAGCACTGGCACCATCTGACCGGCGAACAGGTGCTGAGACTGCTTGCCACGAATGGGCAGACAGGCCTGGATCGGGTTGCGGTAGAAGAGCGACAACATCAACATGGACCAAACTCGCTGGCCAGGCGAGTTGGCGATGGACCCTTGTTGAGGTTTCTGCTGCAGTTCAATCAGGCGCTGGTCTACATTCTGCTTATTGCAGTGATCATCAAGCTCTCTTTGGGGGCCTTCGTCGATGCAGCGGTGATCTTCGGCGTGGTGCTGCTCAACTCGATCATCGGATTCGTGCAGGAGGGTAAGGCGCTCAATGCGCTCGAGGCGCTGTCGCGCACCTTGAAGATGGAGACCACCGTATTGCGGGCCGGAGAAAAGCAGCGCATCGACGCAGCCGGGCTCGTACCAGGTGACATCGTCCTTCTCGCCTCCGGCGATAAGGTGCCCGCAGACCTGTTTCTGTTGCGCAGCCGCAGCCTGCAAATCGATGAGTCGGCTCTGACTGGTGAATCAGTGCCGGTGGACAAGTTCCCTGGCATTCTGGAACTCGAGACGCCACTCGCCGACCGCACGAACCTGGCATATTCCTCAACCCTGGTCACTTACGGTACAGGGGTCGGCGTCGTTGTCGCCACCGGGGACAGCACCGAGATCGGCCGCATTTCGGAGCTCATAGCCAGCGCCGAGGTAATCGCCACACCGCTGACGCGCAAGATCGCCCACTTCAGCAGGCTGCTACTCTACGCGATCCTGGGGCTGGCTGGCCTGACCTTTGCCGTGGGCCTGTGGCATGGGCAGTATTGGGTGGACCTCTTCATGGCCGCCGTTGCCTTGTCGGTTGCGATGATCCCGGAGGGGCTGCCCGCAGTGCTCACCATCACACTTGCCATTGGCGTAGCGCGCATGGCAAAACGCAACGCGATCATCCGTCGCCTGCCTGCGGTCGAGACGCTCGGCAGCACTACCGTGGTGTGCTCGGACAAGACAGGAACAATTACTCGCAATGAGATGACGGTCCAGCGACTCTGGGTCGACGGACAGTCGTTCGAGCTCAGCGGCATCGGCTACGCGCCGGAGGGCGAGTTGCGACTTGATGGCGAGCGTCACTCAGCCGCCGAGCACGGGGTTGTGCGCGAGTTGCTGCGTGCCGGCCTCCTCTGTAATGACGCGGTGCTCAAGCGTGACGGTGATGCCTGGCGAATCGAGGGTGACCCCACCGAGGGGGCGCTGCTGGTCGCGGCCAGCAAGGCCGGTCTCGATGCTAGGACCGAAAACGCTCGTGCCGCCAGGCTGGAGACGATTCCGTTCGAATCGCAACATCAATACATGGTCACCCTGCACGGCGGCGACAACCCGGTCGTCTATCTCAAGGGGTCGGTTGAAAAGATCCTCGAGCGTTGCACGGTCATGCTCGGAGTAGACGGTTCGGTGGGCGCGCTCGACGCTGATGAGGTCCTTCGTCAGGTCAATGCAATGGCCGGTCACGGACTACGGGTGCTGGCGTTTGCCCGGATGGCCGTAGCGCGCGGGACTACCGACATCGATCATCAGGATGTCTGCGACGGCCTCACCTTTCTGGGTCTGCAGGGCATGATCGATCCGCCACGCGAGGAGGCGATCCACGCAGTGCGAGCCTGCCAGGAAGCGGGGATCAAGGTCAAGATGATCACGGGCGATCACGCCGCGACCGCCGCTGCCATTGCCGGCCAGATAGGCTTGTTGCACACCTCGGGACATGCGGGGGTACTCACTGGGCGCGCGCTCGAAGAGATCCCTGATGCCGACTTGATCGACGTTGCCGCGCACACGGCGGTGTTTGCACGCGTGACGCCCGAACAGAAGCTGCGCTTGGTCGAGGCCTTGCAGGCACGCGGGGAGGTGGTCGCGATGACCGGCGATGGCGTAAACGACGCGCCGGCGCTGCGAAGGGCCGACATTGGTGTCGCGATGGGCATCACCGGCACGGATGTCTCGAAGGAGGCCGCGGACATGGTGCTCACCGATGACAATTTCGCCACCATCGAAGCTGCTGTAGAAGAGGGCCGCGGCGTATTCGACAACCTGATCAAGTTCATCACCTGGATCTTGCCGACCAACGCCGGTCAGGGACTGGTGATCATCGCTGCGGTGATGGCGGCGCAGCCGCTGCCGGTGCTGCCGGTTCAGGCGCTGTGGATCAACATGACCACGGCCGTGCTACTTGGCCTCACCCTGGCTTTCGAGCCACGGGAGCGGGACATAATGAGTCGCCCGCCAAGGTTGTCCGCGGCACCGATCCTCAACGGCGAATTGATCAAACGCATCCTGCTGGTCGGCCTGCTGCTTCTCGTGGGTAGCTTCGGCCTGTTCGAATGGGCGTTGTATAGCGGGCGCAGCGAGCAGGAGGCGAGGACGATCGCAGTGAACGTCTTCGCGGTCGGGCAATCATTCTATCTGCTCAACTGCCGTTCGCTGCGGTACTCCATGTTCCGTCTCGGGCTGTTCAGTAATCCTTGGATCTGGGCAGGCATCGGGGCGATGATGGCTGTGCAGTTGCTGTTCACCTATATTCCGCTGATGAACAAGCTTTTCCACACGGCGCCGATCGGCTGGATCGACTGGGGGCTGATCGTTGCCGTCGGCCTCGCCATTTATCTGGTGATCGAAGGCGAGAAGGCTTGGAGAAGACGTGGCGCAAGCAGCACGGTAACGCACTGAAACCGGCGGCTCGCGCGGGCCGGCCGAGTAACGGTGCGCACCCCCTTGGAATCAAGTTATTTCACGCAGGCGTAGATGAATACAAGCAACGAGAAGGGCGTTAAGCAAGAGACCATGGGGGGCACGATCCCTTTACTGAACTGGATCATCGGGCGGGTTGCCCGCGTGCTGGCGGTAATCATGGTTCTGGTGATCATCTGGGGAGTCGCCGACGTTCTTTATGTCTTGTATCAGAGGTTGATGTCGCCGCCATTCATGCTGCTCGAGATCAAGGACATACTGGCGACCTTCGGGGCCTTCATGGCGGTTCTGATAGCGATAGAGATCTATCACAACATCATCCTTTACGCCGAGAGTGACAAAAGCCACCACCTTGCGGTGGAGATCGTGCTTGGAACTGCGCTGATGGCGATCTCACGCAAGGTGATCATTCTCGACTTCAACGACGTCGAACCCAGCTATCTCTACGGTACCGCGGCGATCACATTCGCCCTCGCAGTTGGCTACTACCTGATCGTGATCAGACCGAGAAAGCACAAAGTAGTCTGCGGAGAAGGGTGACGCATGCCAATCGATAGCCTCGAGCGCCTCTTCATTGCCATTCCTGGTCAATGGGAGAGGGCGATCGCAACCGTCCTTATGGTTTTGGTGGGCGCCACGCTGACACATCTTTGGGCTCGCTACCTGGCGCGCGGAGAGGTCATCTCCAACGAGAAGCGTCGGGTTCACCTGGTGTGGGTCCGCAACACCATCTGGTTTGTCGTATTGTTCGTGATCATTTCGGTCTGGGCGTCAACGATCGCGGGCTTTGCCTTGTCACTCGCTGCGGTCGCGGGTGCTATGCTGATCGTCAGCAAGGAACTGCTGATGTGTGTGCTCGGCTACCTCTATCTGACACTGGTCCGGCCTTTCAAGGTAGGAGACCTTATTGAATCCAGCCTGTTCAGCGGCCGAGTCGTCGATATCGACATGTTCGCGACCACCTTGGCCGAGTATGGCCATGCAGGGCAAGTCACGGGGAAGGTTGTCGAGTTTCCCAACGGCCTGCTGCTGACCACACCGGTCAAGAATGTATCGCCCACCGGCGAATACGTGCTGCACCTGATGAGGGTTCCCGTTCCGGCTGCGATGGTGTGCGACCTTGTCAGCATCGAAGACACCGCTAGAACGGCTGCAGAACTTGCGACCCGTGAATGGCAGGAGCAGGCTGAAGCGCACTTCCGTAAACTCGCGAACGAGGACTTCATCTCCTACTCGTCAGGCCGGATCAAGGTGCTCTGGGATTTTGTTGATCCTGAGCATCTCATGCTCATCATCCGTATAACCTGCCCGGTCGCAATGCGACTGAAGGTCGAACAGTCGGTGTTCAGAGCGATCTGGCTCGAAGTCAGTCGGCAACGTTCTGATTTAGGGGCAACTGGATGGGCTGCGCCGAGCTTGATGACTGATAACTAGACCACCAGCACGTCGCAGGGGGCGTAATAGGCAAGAAAGCGCGGAACGCTCCCGATCAAGGACTCGCGAATACGGCCTCCCCCGTGTCTGCCAACAACGATCACGTCCGCGCCGAGTGCGCGAGCCGCATCTGGCACGACCGTATTGGGTTTTCCGTGTGAGAGTTCGCTCTCAATGTCGATCCCGACCAGCTCCGGGTCAGCAAGGAGGGCATCGAGGTTGCGCTGGGCAACAAGGAACTCCCTTTCCGCCAGACGCTTGATTTCGGTTTCTGGGAAGCGCTTGTTCCGCAACTTGGCCTCGAATGGCGCAGCGTAGGCATGAAGCAACTTGACCCCGGCGTGCTTCGCCACGATCAAGGCCGCGCGCAACACCGCCTCTGAGCGTGGGCCCAGGTCCACCGCAGCCAATGCACGACGATAGTCTCCTTCGACCGCCCTGCGCGTGACCAGTACCGGACACGAGGCCTTGTTCAGAATGTGCGCTGCTGTACCGCCGAGCAGGAACTGTTGTAACAGACCGCTGCCGTGCGCTCCGATCACCCAAAGGTCTGGGCGAAAGATGTCAGAAGTCTCCGCCAGCACACGACGCGCGGAGCCGGTCAAGATCTCACCGCGAGCACGAGTCGCACCGCAACTTTGCGCCGCTTTGATCTGCGCAGCGAGATTTTCCTCGGCTAGGGCACGCATCCGATCCTGAAGGTCGTGTTCGCCGGCAAAGACGGCGTCAAACGCACTCTGCCGGGGGAACGCGTGGGTCACCAGCAATTCCGCATCCTCGCGTGCTGCGATGATCGCTGCTCGACGCACTGCTTCGTTACCCAGCTCAGAAAAATCGGTTGCTGCGTGGATCCGTTTTATCGCACTCATCATGATCCCCCCCCCATGAATGCTGTTGTCTGGACAACCCCGTCTCCGAACATTCGGTGCCGATGGGGCATGGTCAGAACTTGTCGAGGCGAATGACCTCTACGTCCTGCACGAATGCGACCATCGCGTAGTTGGCATAATAGTGTTTGTGCAGGAACTCGAGCACGCGTTCGGCAAGTTCGCGAGTGCAAATGACTTCGATTCGGATGTTCGCGGTCTCCCCCCAAGCAGCATCACGCACGCCGCGGTTGCCTTTGCCGCGGGCGTCAGAAATGGTGTAGCCACGAACGCCCAAGCGATCTAGCTCGCGCAGCAAGGGCTGTTCAAGCGTCGCTTCGGTGATCACGGTAAACAGAACGCGTTTTTCGGTTGCCAGAATCACAGGTTAGCTCCATCTGGTTGCGCGGCCTGCCGATCACAGGGGGAGCGGCCGGTCGCAATATGTGGTGGCACAAGCTTCAACTCATCCGGGTGTTTCGCTGCGCACCAGGACGTGAGAGGTCTGCGGTGGTCAGTGTTACTCCAATCCTTCCGTCTTCGAGGCGCTCTATCGCGAACTCAATTTTCTCGTCATCCTTCGTGAATACATGCCTTTCCGCTTCCATTGACGCCGAGAGCACCTCTTGAGTGAAACCTTGCCCGACAAAGCCGGTGCGGTAATGATCAAGTACGGACGCATGGACTGCACGGCCTTCGTAGCGCACTGTAATGCGCGCACCTTCGCGTTGCCACTCTGTGCGGACGAGACCGGGAAAGCGGATCACCGGGCCGATATCGCTCCCCGACACGTCAAGCGCTGGTGTAACGGTGGCGCCGGGGATCACCTCACGCAGGGTCTCGCCGATCCGCGGTGACACCTGCTCGACCTGAGCCGTGACCGACCGCGCAAGCTCCGGGGCGGACCCTATCAGTGGCTGTACCGTTCCCCACATCCAGCCCAAGAGCGCGATTCCCGCCCAGATCAGGAGGGCGAAGACGATCAATCCCCCGCCGGCGAAGCCCATGAACAACCCGCGTCGCCTTCGGAGCAAGCCGGATGCACCGCTTTGAAGCAGTTCAAGCCAGAGCATCTTTTGCATTATCGATCCCCAATCGTCAGTCAGAATCCCCAACCACGAGCGACTCGCGGTCGCGGCGTGCCACGCCCGCGTGCTCACGTAGCTGGGCGAGCCTGCGGTCCAACAGTCGGCCAATGCGCTCTGATGCGCGGTCAATGGCGACGTAGATGTCATCCTGCACGTCCTCGACGATCAGGTCTGCTGCACCTTTCATTCGTACTTCAATCGCGCAACTCTTGTCTACGCCTCCACGCAAACCATTCACATCTGTGAGGCGTACCGATGTGCGCGATACAACATCTTGGCCGTGATTCAACGCGTACGCCAGACGCCGAGTCACATGCGCGCGCAGCGCTTCGGTCAGGGAGAAGTCTTTGGCATGGATCTGAATGTTCATGAAGCCTCCGTCAGGTAAATTGTCAGAGCAAGTGTGAGGCCTGCAAATAATCGCGACAAGCAGATAAAGATCTGGCTTATCATCGAAAAAATCTACGATCTAGAATATGGCATAAGAGTGCTTAACTACAAACATCTTCATTATTTTCAGTGCGTTGCGCGCGCTGGAAGTGTCGTTCGTGCCGCCGAGCGCTTACATTTGACTCCGCAGACACTTTCCGGGCAGCTTTCGCAGTTCGAGGCGCGTCTCGGGATTACCCTGTTTAATCGGGTTGGGCGCCGCTTAGAACTGACGAAGACGGGGCGTCTCGCCCTGTCTTATGCGGAGGAGATTTTTCAGGCTGGCAGTGAACTCGAAGATTTGCTCAAGGGTGGTGCGGAGGAGCGTTTCATCACCTTTCGGGTGGGTATTTCTGATGTGGTGCCGAAGTTCGCGGCTTACCGCTTCCTGTCTCCGGTGTTGTCGCTGCCGGAGCCAGTCCGACTCGTGTGCGAGGAGGATCGGCTCGATCGCTTGCTGGCCGAGTTGGCGATTCATCGTCTCGATATCGTGCTGGCCGACCGTCCGATGCCTCCGGGAACGGAGATTCGGGGCTTCAGTCACCCGCTCGGTGAGTCGGGGGTCGCCTTCCTCGCCGCACCCGCCCTTGCGGCGGAACTTGCCCCAGGCTTTCCGAAAAGCCTCGATGGCGCGCCTCTGTTGCTTCCGGGGCGGGACAGCGCGCTTCACGTGGCCTTGCCACGCTGGCTCGAGCGGCAAGGGCTTCGCGTTCATGTCGTCGGCGAGTTCGCTGACAGCGCCTTGATGAAGGCCTTTGGAGAGGCTGGTGCAGGGGTTTTCCCTGTGCCTGCTTCCGGCGTCGCCGATGTGATTGAGCACTATCGCCTTGATTACGTCGGCGAGACGGCCGAGATTCGCGAGCGCTTCTTTCTGATCTCCGCCGAACGGCGCCTGTCGCATCCCGCGGCGCGGGCGGTAAGCGAATACGCGCGCTCGGTGTTCCCCCCGGCCGCCCGATGATCCACTTTGGCCAGGGGTCGTGCCTTCGTCCCCAAGCCGCTCGGATTCGTGAAGGCATTTTTCGCGCAGCCCGAAGCTCGGAATGGTGCAGTGCATTGGGCGACGCCAGGATGACGACGGCGCTGCTGGATCGGCCGTGTGGCTCGGAAGGACCTCGACTGCGATCGGGCCCCGTCACTCGCACACAATAGGCCAATGACCATCTGCGGGTTATCGCGCTTACCGTCGCGAAAATTCTCCTGCGGCAGCCAACGGGCAACAGCGCGGGGTCAGCCAGATAGCGGGTCCGCTCGCGAGGGAACGGGTTCGTCGGGATAGAGATGGATCTCGATCGTCGAATGGGCGATTTCCTCGTGCACCGACAAACGGCGCCGCACGCGCTCTGGCGTGAGCGTCGGGTCGCGAGTCACCACCGACAGCGCACACGAATACGACTGCTTGCCGACCCGCCAGACGTGCAGGTCGACGAGCCGGGTATCGCCTGAAGCGCTCGCGCCCTCGACGACGTCACGGATCTCGTCGACCACCGGGTGATCCATCTCGCGGTCGAGCAGCACCTTGCTGGTGGCGATGATCAGGCCTTTGGCCCAGATGGCGACCAGCACCGCACCGACGATCCCCATGGCCGGATCCAGCCATCCCCAGCCGTACATCCAGCCGCCGAGCAGGGCGACGATGGCCAGTATCGAAGTCGCCGCATCGGCGATGACATGAAGATAGGCGGATTTCAGGTTGAGATCGTGATGATCGTCGTGATCATGTGCGTGGTCCTGACCCTGGTCGTGCGAATGACCGTGATCGTGATGGTGCGCCTTGCCGAGAATCAGTGCGCACACCACATTCACCGCCAGCCCGAGGATGGCGACCAGGATCGCCTCGCGGTACTGGATGGGTTGCGGCGAGAAGATGCGCTCTACCGACCCGACCACCATCATCACCGCGACGCCGAGCAGGAAGATGGCGCTTGCGAAGCCGCCCAGGATCTCGATCTTCCAGGTGCCGAACGCGAAGCGTGGATCGGTCGCGTAACGCCGGGCGGCAGCGTAGGCCAGCGCGGAGGCGCCGATCGCGAAGGCGTGCGAACTCATGTGCCAACCATCGGCCAGCAAGGCCATGGAGTTGAACCACCAGCCCGCACCGATCTCGATCACCATCGTCACCGCAGTGATCCACATCACGAGCCACGTACTGCGTTCGGCAGCAGCGTTGCCGTTATCGAAGACGTGCTCATGAGTCCAGTTGGACAGGTTCTCCAGATGCATGGCGGTTCTCATTTGATGTAGGTGCGCAGCACGGCGATCAGTTCCTCGGCCCCCAGCATCCGCGCTGCGTCGCTGGTGATCGCGGGGTCGGCGACGTGAGTGCGGACGTGCTCCTCGAGGACTTCCGCCATCAGTCCGTTGATGGCGCCGCGTACCGCAGCAATCTGGTGCAGGATCTCGGCGCACCCCTTCTCGGCCTGGAGCGCGCGCTCGAGCGCCTCCATCTGCCCGCTCATGCGGCGGACCCGCGCGAGCAGCTTCGATTTGTCACGAACGGTATGGCTCATGGCTTTTCGCTAAATACAATAGGGGGGTAGGGTATATCGCAGATGAAAGAGACGCAACCCGTCTGGGGCATGACTGAGCTCGACGCCCGTCGTTCGGTCCGTGCTGCGACAGGCTAGAGAGCTCCTTGGTCGTGTTTGCCCTCGCGGGACGCTGCCTCGGATCGCCGAAACGTACGCCACAGCATCAGGTCATAGGCGATCTTGAGCAGCCCGCAGGCCACCAGCGGTGTCGCAAGCCATCCGGCGTCGAAAAGCGCGCCACCGATCGCCGGGCTCGCCGCAGCCGCGAGACTCCTGGGCACGGCAGTGAAGCTTGCGGCCGCAGCGCGCTCCTGCGGTGTGACGACAGCCATGACGAAGGCCGAGCGCGTCGGCACGTCCATCTGCGACAGGGCGCTGCGCACGAACAGCAGCGCGAGCGCCGTCGGCAGGCTCTCGGCGAAGGCCGCCAGAATCAGGCAGACGCTCGACGGGATGTGGGTGAAGACCATCGTGTTGATCAGGCCGATGTGGCGTGCCACCCAGGGCGCGGCCAGTTGCGAGGCCGCCGAAAGCAGCCCCGCCCAGAAGAAGAACTGGCCAGCGGCGGCGAGCGAAAGCTCGAAGCGCTCGAACAGCCAGAGCGCGAGCAAGGTATTGACGATCAAGCCGCCGGCGAAGGCGTCAACCGAGAACAGTGCCGCCAGCTTAATCACGACGCCGCGCGACGGCCCCAGGGCTGCGGGCGGTCCAGCCTGGTCTTGTCCGGATGAATCCGGCAATGCGCGATACAGGAAGAAGATCGCCACGCCGGCGAGCCCGTAGGCGACGAACATGAGGCGCAGCGCGTCGAGCTGGGATACGCCGGCCGTCGTCAGGACCTCGGGGAAAGCCGTCGCCAGCGACCCCAGCGCCGCACAGCATGCGCCAACGAAGGTGTAGCGTGCGAAGAGGAAGGTGCGCGCCTCGCCCTGCGCCGACGCCGCCAGCCGGGCGTGCTCCAGCGGCAGGAACACGCTGACGTCGCCGGAGCTGGGGTTCATCGTGCCGACGAAGGCAACGATCAGCAGCGGCCAGAATGCACCAATGCCATCCATGCCACCGAGGCCGGCCAGAAGGAGACCGGTCGCCGTCATCAGTCCGGCAGCAGCCAGCAACAAGCGGCGCTGGGTGAAGCGATGGCCCCAGTGCCCGACCGCCAGGGTCGCGAGCGCGGATCCGAGCAAGGTGGCCGAACTGATCAGCCCGACTTCCCACTTGCCGAGCCCGAGCGCGAGCAGATAGACCGGCAGCAGGATGGCGACGAAGCCGTCGGTGAACGCCCGCAGCCCCCGCCCCAGCAGTAACAGGCGCGCCTCGGGCGCGGCGCTGGCGGGGAGCAGCATCACTGTCCGTCCTCCAGCCTTGGGAAGTCGCTGAAGCCGTCAGCGCAGATAGGTGAAGACAAGGCCGATGGCGGCGCAGACGGCAATCACCTTCATGATGTCCTGCTTGTACTTCCACAGCGCGATGAAGGCCGCCAAGGAGATCAGCGCGTAGAACCACTCGAAGCCACCGGCGAACGGCGCGGCTTCGGTCGCCCTCGGCAAGATGACGTGCCAGCCGAAGAACAGGGCCAGGTTGAGCACCACGCCCACCACGGCGGCGGTGATGCCGGTGAGCGGCGCAGTGAACTTCAGGTCGCCGTGGGTGGATTCCACCAGCGGCGCCCCGGCCAGGATGAACACGAAACTGGGCAGGAAGGTGAAGAAGGTGGCGACCGTGGCGCCCGCCATGCCGGCGAGCGCCAGCGCATCCGGCCCGAAGATTTCCTTGGTCCAGGCGCCGACGAAGCCGACGAAGGACACCACCATGATCAGCGGTCCCGGCGTGGTCTCGCCGAGCGCCAGGCCGTCGATCATCTGCGTGCCGGTCAGCCAGCCGTAGGTCTCCACGCCGCCCTGATAGACGTAGGGCAGCACGGCATAGGCGCCGCCGAAGGTCAGCAGCGCCGCCTTGGTGAAGAACTCGCCCATGTCGCGCAGTACGGGATCCTCCAGCATCGCCATGGCCCCGACCCAGAGTGCCAGGGCCGCGATCAGCAGCGTGACGAGGTAGGACCAGCGGAACCGGGTGTGGGCCATCGGCGGGGTGTCGTCGTCGATGAGCGCCGGGCCGTAGTCCTTGTCGCTGGCCCCGTGCCCGCCGCCCACCCGGAACTTGTCCGGCATCACCCGGCCGCCGATGTAGCCCAGGATGCCGGCCACGAGCACGATGTAGGGGAAGGGGACGCCGAAGACAAAGATGGCGACGAAGGACGCTGCCGCCAGCGCCCAAAGCACATTGTTCTTCAATGCCCGCGAGCCGATGCGCCAGGCGGCGAAGACGACGATGGCCACCACCGCCGGCTTGATGCCGTTGAACACCCCCTGCACGAAGGTCAGGTTGCCGAAGGCCAGATAGACGTAGGTGAGCGCCGCGAGGATGAAGAGCGAGGGCAGCACGAACAGGACGCCGGCGACGATGCCGCCCCAGGTGCGATGCAGCAGCCAGCCGATGTAGATGGCGAGCTGCTGCGCCTCGGGACCGGGCAGCAGCATGCAGTAATTGAGCGCATGCAGGAAACGGTGCTCGGAAATCCAGCGCCGTTTTTCCACCAGCTCTTGGTGCATGATCGCGATCTGCCCGGCGGGACCGCCGAAGCTGATGAAGCCGAGCTTGAGCCAGTAGAGGAAGGCCTCGCGGAAAGAGGGGTGGGCGGGTCGCGCCTGGGTTGGGGGCGAGGTGTTCACGTGGTCTTGTCCTTGTAGTTCTGCAGCAGCCAGTCGAAGACCTCGCACGCACGGCCGAGCAGCACGTCGTCGTCGGGCTCGGATGCCCGCAAGCCGGCGAGCAGCGCTTCGATGCCTGGCGCCTCCGGCACCGGCAGCCCGCCCGCGTCCAGGCAATGCACCAGCTCGCCCAGCCGCAGCAGCGCGGGGTCCGCCTCCAGCCCGAAGCTGGCCAGCAAGGTCTCGAAGGTGACCCGGGCGCCAACATGGCTGAACGTCGCACCGTCGAAATCGAAGCCGAGCCAGTCGGCCTGGCAGTCGCGGGGACTCGCCAGCCAGACGATGCGGGCCTTCGGGTCGATGAAGCGGCGGATGAGCCAGGCCGTGGCCAGCCGGTCCACCCACGGACGTGCGCGCGTGGCCCAGATGCGGCCCTGATAGTCGGCGCGTGCGCGTCTTGGAATGTCGGCCTGGCGGGCAGTCGGTTCGTCGGGAGCCATGCGGCGGATGAGCGTATCGCGCAGATCGTCGAGCAGGCTCAGGGTCTGCCGCTGCGCCTCGCCGGGGAAGAAATCGATGTGCGTCAATTGCTCGAAGCGGCGCACGAGCGCCTGGAGCTTACGCGCTGCGACGGCGCCGTCGAGCGATGCCTGGATCCGCCCGAGGTCCTTGATCTCCCCGGCGATGTTGGCGTACTCCTCGCCCCGGTCGAACAGGGCGCGCAGCGCGTCTTCTCTTGCCTCGTCGCACCCCGACAGACGGTAAATCTCGCCGCTCCCCCCGGCCTCCACCGCTTGCCCGGCCACCTCGTCCAGCACCGCAGCGCTGTCGGCCGAGTCCGGTAGCAGATACACCCCGTCGCGCAGCGTCGCGCAGCCCAGGGCCTTGACCGAGCGCCAGACGCGCATGCGGCCGGTCGAGGCCTTGGTGGGCAGGCTGACGAAAAGGGCGAGATAGCTCAATACCGGGCTCCTCAAACTAATGAATGTTTGAACTGTAACGCGCAGTTTCAATTATTACCAATATCCGCAGCCTATCCCTCCTGGGCGACCTCGCAAACCGCATCGGAATGATGGCCGATCGGGCCACAGGTCCACTGGCTGTGCGCCTTGCCTCGCCCCCAGGGTCGGTGGCGGCAGCGGCGTTGCACCCAT
This sequence comes from Thauera sp., assembly GCF_034003485.1. Taxonomy (GTDB): domain Bacteria; phylum Pseudomonadota; class Gammaproteobacteria; order Burkholderiales; family Rhodocyclaceae; genus Thauera. The sequence goes on along the minus strand of NZ_JAVEYL010000027.1, from coordinate 3,169 downwards.
GCGTGGGCGGGGCAATTCTCGCCACAGCCCCGACGTTTCCGATTGTTTCGAATTTCCCGCAACAAGCCGGACTCCTGTATAAAACGGCCCACGGATCGCCGAAGGCGCCCAGCCCTCGCGAAACCGACCCGACATGACCGTGTTTGCCGCCCCCTCCCTCTTCTCGCAAAAGATCGCCCGCGCGTTGGCGAGGGGCTTGGTCGGGCTGCTGATGCTCTCGCATGCGCTGTTCGCGTTCTCGAGCGCGATCTCCCTGTCTCACGACCCCTTGCGTGCAACCACGCACGTGCATGCCTTTGCCGCTGCAGACTTGGGTCAAGACGATCATGGCCACAGCCATGATGACTTTGAGGACGAGGGCGGCCCCCACCAACACGGTCACAACGCGGCCGACCACAGCCACGACAAGCCAAACGTCCCGCCGGCGCACGCGATGGGTATCCCACCGCTTTCTGACCAGTGGGTCGCCGACGACCGTCGCTCCGTCTATCCCGCGCCCTGCGCCACGCTCGAGCGCCCGCCAAAACGTCTCCTGATCGTTTGACCTGTCGAGTCCCGCGCGCTTGAAGCGCCGGGATCACCCAGCAAACCTCATCGGAAGACATCCATGACCCATTCCTTCCCCAGCCAGGGGCGGGCAGCCGTGCTGCCACGCTCCGGGCCGCTGCTGCACGCTTTCACTGGCGTGCTGCTCTACCTGCTTTTTACCGCGCTTGCGCACGCCCATGGCGTGGCCGAGGGCGACAAGGGCTACATCCAGGAGATCTCGGGCACGCACCTGCTGCCCTTCACCTACCTCGGCGCCAAGCACATGGTCACCGGTTACGACCATCTGCTGTTCCTGGCAGGGGTGATCTTCTTTCTCTACAAGCTCAAGGACATCGCGCTCTACGTCAGCCTGTTCGCGATCGGGCACTCGGTCACCATGTTGTACGGTGTCTATGCCGGGGTGAACGTCAATGCCTACCTGATCGACGCGATCATCGGCCTGTCGGTGGTGTACAAGGCCCTCGACAACCTCGGTGCCTTCCAGCGCTGGTTCGGCGTGCAGCCGAACACCAAGGTGGCGACCCTGGTCTTCGGCCTGTTCCACGGCTTTGGCCTGGCGGCCAAGATCCAGGAGTTCGAGATCGCCCGCGATGGCCTGCTGCCCAACCTGCTGGCGTTCAATGTCGGCGTGGAGATCGGCCAGTTGCTCGCGCTCGGCGCGATCCTGATCGCGATGGGCTTCTGGCGCCGTACCGCCGGCTTTTTCCAGCACGCCTATACCGCCAACGTTGCCATGATGTGCGCCGGTTTCATGCTGATCGGTTATCAGCTTACCGGCCTGTTCGTATCCTGAGATTGAAGGAATCATCCACCATGTACAACACCGATCTTCCCCGCCGTGCCGAACTGCCGAGCACCGGCAAGCTGCTGCGCTCGACCGCCCTGGCTGCACTGATCGCCGGCGGGCTCCTCGTCACCACTGTACTGCCCGCCGAGTACGGCATCGACCCCTCGGGCATCGGTCGTGCCCTGGGACTCACGCCGATGGGCGAAATCAAGATCTCGCTCGCGGCCGAGGCCCGCGCAGAAGAGCGCGTTGCCACAGAAACGGCGCCCGCACAACTTGTAGCCGTCGCACCTTCGGTTCGTGCCGAAGCGGCGCCTGTCCCCGCACCGGCACCTGCGCCGGTCGCGGTTGCCGCATCGACGCCCGCAGCGGTCGCGCCCGAGGCCGCCGCCGGACGCCAGGACACGATGACCGTCACGCTCAAGCCCGGCCAGGGCGCCGAGGTCAAGCTCGCAATGAACAAGGACGGCCGTGTCCGCTATGAGTGGGCGAGCGCCGGTGGCCCGGTGAACTTCGATACCCATGGCGACCCCTACGACGCGCCGAAAAACTTCTATCACGGCTACGGCAAGGGGCGTAATGAGCTCGGCAGCAAGGGAGAACTGGTCGCGGCGTTCGACGGCAAGCACGGCTGGTTCTGGCGCAACCGCTCCGGCTATGACGTCACGGTGACGCTCAAGACCCAAGACGATTACGCCAAAATCGAGCGCGTGCTGTAAGCGCAGCGCCCCCATCCCGCCGGGGTGGGGGCGTTTCCGACCATTCGTTCTCAGCGGATTGCGGCCACACCGTTCTGGCAAGGGCAATGAACAACATCTATGTGATCCATGCGCTGCTCGCTGCGGCCTTGTTCGGCGCGAGCACGCCGTTCGCCAAGCTGCTCGTCGGCGAGATGTCACCCTGGCTTTTGGCCGGGCTGCTCTATCTTGGAAGCGGGCTCGGGCTGGCTGCGGCGCGCCTGATCCGCGATCGCGGCTGGACGCCTTCGGGCCTGGCCAAGGGTGAATGGCCATGGCTGCTGGGCGCGATCGTGTTCGGCGGCGTGCTCGGGCCGCTTGCGCTGATGTTCGGCCTCACGCGCACCACGGGCGCGGCAGCGTCGCTGCTGCTCAACCTCGAAGCGGTCCTGACCGCCGTCATCGCCTGGGTCGTCTTCAAGGAGAACGCCGACCGCCGCATCGTGCTCGGCATGCTCGCGATCGTGGCAGGCGGTGTCGTGCTGTCCTGGCCGGGTGGCGAAGGGGGCGCGAGCGATTGGGTCGGCCCGCTCGCCATCGCCGCCGGCTATCTGTGCTGGGCGATCGACAACAACCTGACGCGACGGGTCTCGGCCTCGGATGCGCTCTTCATTGCGGCCACGAAAGGTGCGGTGGCGGGCACGGTCAACGTCGGGCTGGCGTTTGCGCTCGGCGCGAGTCTGCCGGACGGCCCGGTCCTGCTCGGCACCATGGTCGTCGGGTTGTTCGGCTATGGCATCAGCCTGGTGCTCTTCGTGCTTGCGCTGCGCGGACTGGGGACGGCGCGCACCGGCGCCTACTTCTCGACTGCGCCGTTTATCGGCGCTGCGGTGTCGCTGGTCCTGCTCGGCGAGTCGACCTCGATCTCATTCTGGATTGCGGCAGCCCTGATGGGCTGGGGGGTGTGGCTACACCTCACCGAGCACCACGAGCACGAGCACACGCATGAGCCGATGGAGCATGGCCATCGGCACATCCATGACGAACACCACCAGCACGAACACGACTTCGCCTGGAACAGTGACGATCCACATGAACATCGGCACCGCCACGAGGCGCTGGTCCACAAGCACCCGCACTTTCCGGACATCCACCA
>NZ_JAVEYL010000087.1:0-2619 GCF_034003485.1 Thauera sp. | reverse complement strand
CACGAGAATGCTCCAGATGCCGTTGTTGACCACCCAAGCCACCAGGGTCAGGTAATACTCCAGGTAGTCCGTGGTGTAGAGCGTCATGCCTGCCTCCCGGTCTCAGCCGTGCCGCAACAGTTGGCTGACTTCCAGCGCGACCACGGCGATCACGGCCGCGATCTCCGTGCGCAGCAGGCGCTGATGCGTCTCGCGTGACGGCTCCCGCCGCAACAGGCGCCGACGCATCCACCACCAGCCGTAAGCCGTCGCTCCGTAGAGGCACAGCCGCCACACGAAGAAATGGCCGGCATGCGCCTGCAGCCAGTGCTGCCAGCCTTCGACGCCGCCGACCACGTGGATGCCGGCGATGTTCACCGCCACCGCGGCGGCGGCCACCAGCAAGGTCCACAGCAGCGCCACGCCGACGCGGCGGTTGAACAGCCATGGCAGCCGCAGCCAGGCCAGCCGGCTCATGGCGTACCGCTCCGCGGCTTCTGGACTTCCCGCAGACGGTCGCGTGTGGTGTCGCCCTCGAAGACGCCGCGCGAACCGGCAGCGCGGGTGCCGTGGCGCTGGATGATCGCCATAGCCGAGTTGCCGGCCAGCGTGCGGCGCAGCTCCAGCTCGGTCTTGAGGTTGTTGATCTCCTGCTCCAGCGCGCTGTTCTCCTGGTCGACCGCTTGCACGGCCAGCTCGTTGGCGGCGACGTTCGGCTCCTTCTTGCCGGTCAGCAACGTGCGTTGCAGCAGCAGGGCCTTCTCCAGCACGCTCGACAGCGCTGCCTCGGACGCGAGGCGCCGGCCCAGCACGTCCTGGTCGGGTTCGTCACGCAGGGCCTCGATCACGCCGCGGGTGATCGGCAGCGAACTGCTGCCGGCCGCGTCGAGATTGGCCAGCGTCGTCGGCCGGGCGCCCGTCACCAGTTCCTGCAGCACCTGCAGCTTGGTCTCATACTCTTCCTGGATCATTGGCGTCAGCCCGACGCCAGGCGTGGTCTGGGTCTTCGTGCAGTTTTCGCAGGTGCGTTGCTCGCGTTCGCCCAACACGCGGGTCGCCCAGTCCGCGGCCGCCTGGGGCGAGGACCAGGTTTGGCAGGTCAGGCGGTTGCCGCAGGCGCTGCGCGCGATCGACGAGGTATCGGTGGCGCTGCGCCCGTTGAGCAGGTTGTAGCCCGCGCGCGTCACGTCGCCGACCACCTTGATCGAACTCTGACCGGAGCCGCCCGCGTTGCCGCCGCCGACCCATGGCACGCCGTTGTTCCCTTTGTTGGACTCGGCCTGCTCGATGGCGGAGACGGCATCGGTGCTGCTGACCGCATCCCGCAGCGCCATCCCTTCGGCGAGCTGGTCCCAGCCGGCCTGGCCGCCGGCCATGTCCGCCATGCGATTGGCGATGGCGCGGCAGGTCATCTTCGAGCGGTCGAAATCCAGGCGCGCCTGCAGGATGCCGTTGGTGAGCAGGTTGTACAGGCCCGGGTCGGCGCGCTGGATGATCAGCGCCGGCAGCGAGGCCACGGCGCTGGTGGCGTTCTGGATCACGTTGCTCATGATCGTCTGGAAGCCGTTGGTGATGCCGTTGAGCTGGTTCTGCAGCGTCGTGGTGATGCTCATGTCGCCGCAGATCAGGTTGCTGTTCCAGCCGACGCCGACGCCGATGCTCTGCATGTTGCCGGCACCACCCATCGACACGGCCCGGCCGCCGCCGATGCTGTAGAGCACGTCGTCGCCGATCACGCTGCCGCTGACGTTCACGCCATTGGGATCGATGCGCGTCTGCCCCCAGGCGACGCCGACGACCAGCGTGATGGCCGCCACGAGCAGCGTGGCCCCCAGGGGCGATTTCGCGCGGCGGAGGAAGTCAGAGAGGGAGGCGTTCATCGTGGGTTCCTCACATGAAATCGACGCTGCCGAGGAAGACCTGGCCACGGCGCCGGCAGCAGGAGTACGGCCGCCACAAGGCCCAGGCGTAGTCGCCCTGCTGGGCCTGCACGCGGGTGCGGCTGTGCGGGAAGACCACGCAACTGTTCGAGAGCGTGGGCGTCAGCTCCTGCCACTTGCCCGTCGAGGCGTCGGTCTCCATCAGCGCGCCGGCCGGCCAGTAGCCGTCGCGGGCGTTGGCCAGCAGGGGCTGATACACGTGAATCTGGTTGCGGCGCGTCACGATGTCGCCCGCGCGCTGCGCGACCACGGCGCCGCTCTTGTGGTCGTCGGTCTGGTGCAGGAAGCCACCGCGGGGATACACGTTGCCCCAGAGGTTCAGGCCGGTGCGCGTACCGATTTCGCGCCGGCCGGGGATGAGCGCTTCGGGGTAGAACGCTTCCGGGATGTTGTAGCGCCAGGCGATCGTGTCGAGCGTGCTCAGCAGATACGGCATGAAGGCCGTGCCAGCGCCTTCGCAGGTGTAGCCGGAGGCGCTGGCGAACTGGCTGAACACCATCCCGGCCGGATGGCCGATGACATCGGCGTTCTTGAACTTGGCGAGGTTGTTCTCGTTGTCGTGATTGGTCGTGCCGTCACCGCCAGCCTTGGCGCTCGGGTTGGGCATGCTCATCGCCCTGACTTCCAGCCACGGGTTTTCGCCGGTGTTCGAGTAGCTCGACACCACCGCATCGGGGACGTAGTGGCGCACCTTGACGGA
>NZ_JAVEYL010000053.1:0-12004 GCF_034003485.1 Thauera sp. | reverse complement strand
CGTGGCTGACCATCGCCCTGCACGGAGGGATTGGGCTCGACAAACTTTTTGCTGGCGATGTCGAAGACTGGGAACTGCCGCTCACGCCAATCCAGATGTCCATCGAGCTACCCGAGTCGCCTCGTGCGGGCATCAAGTCGCGGGAACTGGACTGGGACGGCATCCGTGCTCAGTTGCGGGCGATGCTCAAGGAGCCGGTGGCGGTGTCGGTCCATGAAGCGAGTGAACGCGTTGGCGTCGACCGGAAAAACCTGTATCTGCGCGCCAACCTCGAGACTCGCGCACTCGCTGACCGCTACCTGCGCCACCGCACGTCAGTCGGCGAGCAACGGCAAGCCCGGCTTCAGGCTCAGATTGGCGACATCCTTGATGAGCGTCTGGCAGCAGGGTACGAGGGGATGAGCGCACGCGACATCTGGAACCAGTTCGACACCGAGGCACAGTCGGTGCCCGGCATCTTCCGTCACATCAGCCAGGTCATAGGCTCTCGGCGCCACTGACCTGCGCTAAACCACCGCCGAAAACAAAAACGGGACCGAACGGTCCCGTTTTTTTTCAACCTACATTCCGAGCAGCGCGAGCTTTCGCAACCTGCTCGAAGAGCAAAACCAGCAAGCCTACTATGCTCGACCCAATAAACCAAAATGTGGCCCATCGGGAAATCAAGCATAAAGTGACCGGGTGGCCACTTTATGCTTAACGGCACAGCCAGAGCAATGTCTGGCCTTTGGAAAGTGGTGGACCGAAGGAGGATCGAACTCCCGACCTCTGCATTGCGAACGCAGCGCTCTCCCAGCTGAGCTATCGGCCCTGAAAGAGCGCGCATTATAGAGAGCGAGCCGACGAAAGGGAAGGCCCCGCCGCGAAAGCATCGACGCCGCTCCTCGGAGCCATTTCGAATTAGACGATTTTTACGATTCTTATCGCCTCTTGGCGCTACCGTGAGCCGAGATAAGCTGGACCCATCGACGCCGCGCGCGTCACTGCCAGCCAGAGAGGCTCGCCATGGACATCGAATATCTCGACTGCGAAGAGATCGAATTGCCAGAACTGTCCTCAGCGCTCATGGACAGTAGAACCCGGAGTGCTCAGGGAGTCTATTTCAACTGGTTCGCCGACTGGCGGGACCGGTGCGATCGGCAAGCGGCCGACCATCGGTGACCTGAGAAACGCAGCGCACGGATCCCCTCACGACGGTGGGTCATCGCGAACGCCGGCCCCAACGGATGCCCGTCCAAGGCGGTCAGCCACCGCACGCCAATCGGCATCCAGCGGCAAGGCTTCAATGAGTATGAAGTCGGCACTGAGCGCATCCATCGCCCTGAGGCTGGCGTACAGCTCCTGCGCATAGGCGGCGGACTCGGTCGGCATGGTTTGCCAGATGAGACGGGAATCCTGCGGGTTGCACACAACACGGGCGAGCACCGCGACACGGCTGCCCTCGCCTGCCAGGGTGACTGCCTCCTCAACGAGCAGGGCGGGCTCCACCAGGCGCAGCGGGGTGCGCGGGGCGTAATGGGCGGCGAGTGCGCCCGAGACACGAGGCGCGGGCGACGCTGGCGCGTTGTCGGCGACCAACGCAGGCGCGGCCTCACCCCGTACACGCGGCCGGCGCCCGATGACATGCGCGATGTCATCGGCCGTGATCGCTCCCGGGCGCAGTATCTCGGGGACGTCGCGCGAAAAGTCGAGGATGGTGGATTCGATACCGACTTCGCAGGGGCCCCCGTCGACAATCATCGCCACGCGGTCGCCAAGCTCTTCCTGCACATGCACGGCGGTGGTCGGGCTGATGCGGCCGAAGCGATTGGCGCTGGGCGCGGCGATACCGGAATCGAACACCTGCAGCATGGCCAGCGCGATCGGATGCGAGGGCACGCGCAGGCCGACGGTGTCCTGGCCGCCGGTGACCTCAATGGGCACATCGGACGTGCGCTTCAGGATCAGCGTCAGCGGGCCGGGCCAGAAGGCACGGGCAAGGGCGACAGCGTCCTTCGGGATGCTCGCTGCCCAACGCGGCAGATGGTCGGCCGAGGGCAGGTGGACGATGAGCGGGTGATCGGCGGGGCGGCCCTTGGCAGCAAAAATTTTCTTTACTGCGTCCGGATTCAACGCATCGGCGGCGAGGCCGTAGACGGTCTCGGTCGGCATGCCGACGATATCGCCCGCGCGCAGCAGGTTGGCCGCTTCGCGGATCGCAACCAGCGTAGGCGGCTCGATACGGCCGCGCAGCTTTGCCCCGGTGTCGCTCATCGCTGCGTGCTCACTCGTCGCGGATGCCGATCGCGGCGCGTGCTGCGAGCGCGCGCTCGAGCACGGCATCCGCATCGTCGCCGGTCACCACGAAGTGCCCCATCTTGCGCCCCGGGCGGGCGTGGTGTTTGCCGTACAGGTGCAGGCGCAGGCCGGGCACGGCGTGCAGCAGCGACCAGTCGGGCTCGCGGTAAGTCCCGTGCCCCTTGCCGTCCTCGTACCACAGCTCGCCGAGCAGATTGACCATCACCGCCACCGAGTGCTGGCGCGGCGTGGCCAGCGGCAGGCCGCACAGCGCCCTCACCTGCTGCTCGTACTGGCTCGCGTCGCAGGCGTCGATGGTGTGGTGGCCGCTGTTGTGCGGACGCGGCGCCATCTCGTTGACCACCAGTTCGCCGCCGCAGACGAAGAACTCCACCCCCAGCGTGCCGACGTAGCCGAGCCTGTCGGCGATGCGCTCGGCGACCTCCTGCGCGCTCATTTGCGTACCCTCGCGCAGGCAGGCCGATGCGCGCGCCGGCGCGATGGTCACATCCAGGATGCCGTTGCGGTGGCGGTTCTCGCCGGCCGGGAAGGCGCGCACGTTGCCTGCCTCGTCGCGCGCCAGCACCACCGACACTTCAAAATCCAGCGCCAGCATCTTCTCCAGCACGCAGGGCTCGCCCTTGAAGTGCTGGAACGCAGCCACCGCCTCGTCGCGATCGGAGACACGCGCCTGCCCCTTGCCGTCGTAGCCGAAGCGCGCCACCTTGAGGATGGCCGGGAACAGGCCAGCGTAGGCGCTGCGCACATCGTCCTCGCTGCGGATGACCGCGAACGGGCCGTGGGGCAGACCGTTGTCGGCGAGGAAGGTCTTCTCGGCGATGCGGTTCTGGCACACCGCGACCGCGCTCGCCGCGGGGTGCACGGGAATGAACTTGGTCAGGTAATCCAGCGTATCGGCGGGGACGTTCTCGAACTCGGTGGTCACCGCGGCGCATTCACTGCCCAGGGTGTCGAGCGCGACGTAGTCGTCATAGGCGGCGACCAGGTGGCGGTCGGCGATGAGGCCGGCGGGGCTGTGCGGGTCGGGGTCGAGCACCCAGACCTTGTAGCCCATCTCGTGCGCGGCCGAAACGAAAAAGCGGCCGAGCTGGCCGCCGCCGAGCATGCCGAGGGTGGCAGGCGGGAGGATCATGATGCGCGTCTCAATCCAGGATCATGTCGAGCACCGCCTGGGTCTGGCGGGCACGGAAGTCGGCGAGTTTCTGCGCCAGCCCGGCGTCCTCGACGGCGAGCAGCGCCACCGCGAACAGGCCGGCGTTGGCCGCGCCCGCCTCGCCGATGGCGAAGGTGGCGACCGGGATGCCCTTGGGCATCTGCACGATGGAGAGCAGCGAATCCTGCCCCGACAGCGCCTTCGACTGCACCGGCACGCCCAGCACCGGCAGCGTGGTCTTGGCAGCAACCATGCCCGGCAGGTGGGCGGCGCCACCTGCCCCGGCGATGATCACCTTGAGCCCGCGGCCGCGCGCGGCCTCGGCGTACTCGAACATCAGGTCGGGGGTGCGGTGGGCAGAGACCACCTTGGCCTCGAAGGGCACGCCGAAGTCTTCCAGCATCTTCGCGGCGGCCTTCATCGTGGGCCAGTCGGAGTTGGAGCCCATGATGATGCCGACGACGGGTTTGGTTTCGCTCATCTCGCAGTCCTCACTTACCGGCGGCACGTTCTGCCGAAATCACGGTGTTCTCCAGCAGCATGGTGATGGTCATCGGCCCCACGCCGCCCGGCACCGGGGTGATCGCGCCAGCGACTTCCTTCGCCGAGTCGAAATCCACGTCCCCGCACAGCTTGCCGGCGTCCGGGCCGTCCTGCAGGCGGTTGATGCCGACATCGATCACGGTGGCGCCCGGCTTGATCATGTCGCCGGTGACGAAGCGCGGCTTGCCGATCGCCGCGACCAGAATGTCGGCGCGACGGGTGTGAAAAGCGAGGTCCCTGGTCTTCGAGTGACACACGGTGACGGTGGCGCCGGCGTTGGTCAGCAACGTCGCCATGGGCTTGCCGACGATGTTCGAGCGCCCGATCACCACCGCCTCGGCGCCCTGCACGGGCACGCCGGTGGTCTCGAGCATCTTCATGACGCCGTGCGGTGTGCACGGGATGAAGGCCTCTCGGCACTGCGACAGGCGGCCGACGTTCTCGGCGTGGAAGCCGTCGACGTCCTTCTTCAGGTCGATCGCTTCGAGCACCGCGGTCTCGTCGAGGTGCTTGGGCAGCGGCAGTTGCACCAGGATGCCATGCACCGACGGGTCGGCGTTGAGCTCCGCGAGCTTGGCCATCAATTCTTCCTGCGTGGCGTCTTGCGGGTAGTCGAAGCGCAGCGAGCGGATACCCGCCCTTTCGCAGCCGGCGACCTTGTTGCGCACATAGACCGCGGAGGCCGGATCGACACCGACGAGGATGACCGCCAGGCAAGGTTGCACACCACGCGCCGTCAATGCTGCGGCGCGCTCCGCGATTTCGCCGCGCACGCGCGCGGAGAGCGCGTTGCCGTCGATGATGCGAGCGGTCATCGGAAGAGCCCCTAAAAAGCTGAGGATTTTACAGCATGCAGGCACACCCGGCGGCGGCGATCTTGTGCGGTGCAACCGAGCGACCTTGCGGTCACGCCACCTGTTTGCTTGCCTATCTGCCTCTGCCTACCCACCCGAAAGCGTCGGCGCTGGGGCGCCCAGGGCCGCCGTCATCTGGTCTGCATGGACCTCGCCAGGTTCAGGCGCGCGGCGGACACTTGAGGCCGACAGCCGTGATGACGCCCCTGGCGCTCATCTCGCGCACCGTCAGCACGAAGGTATCGATACTTACGCGGTCGCCCACCACCGCTGCGCGCCCAAGGCGGGCCAGCAGCAGATCGCCCACTGACAGGCGACGTTCGCGCTCGGCGATGCTGAGCCCGTAGGCGTCGGCGAGGTCGCCGGCGAGACACCCGGGATCGACCACGAATTCACCGAAGAAGCTCGCGTTGGCGCTGAGCTCCCCCCGGGTGCCGCCGTAGATCCGCGCGATCTGGTCGGCGATCTCGTCAGGCGCAACAAACCACACCGAATCCCCCGGAACCATGCGCGAATCGACCGTAAGCCGATGCAGGCTTCCTTCGCGAACGAGCGCCACGCAGCGCACATCGAACCCGGGGAAATCCTCCGCCACATCGTCGGGGTGGCGGCCCTCGGCACGCGAGCCGGCAACGACGCGATACTCGAGCAGATCCACGGCTGCTTCGTCACTGACCCACACTTCGCGCTTATCGCGCGGCTCGTCGCTGGGCGGCACCTCTACCTTCAGCAAGCGCGCAGCCACCGGCACCGTCGCCCCCTGCACCAGCAGAGATAACAGCACGACGGCGAAGGCGACGTTGAACAGCAACTGCGAATCGGGCACCCCCATCACCACCGGCACGATCGCCAGCACGACCGGCACCGCCCCACGCAGACCGACCCAGCTCACGTAGGCGAGTTCGTTGCGCTTGTAGCGGAACGGCGCCAGACCAATCAACACCGCCAGCGGACGGGCAACCAGCATCAGGAACACTGCCATGGCCAGGGCTTCGAACCCATGCTCGAACAGATGGGAGGGCGTCACCAGCAGGCCAAGCACCACGAACATCCCTGCCTGCGCCAGCCAGGCCAGCCCGTCCATGACCCGCAGCACATGCTCGGTGGCGTGACTGCGCCGGTTACCGACCACCACGCCGGCAAGATAAACCGCCAGAAAACCGCTGCCGTTGAGGAGATTGGTAGCGGCGAACACCAGCGTGCCGCCAGACAGGATCAGCAGGGCATACAAGCCCTCGGGCAGGGTCAGCTTCACCATCAGCCGCGACAGCACCCAGCCCCCAGCGAGCCCCAGCAGCGCACCGAGGCCGAGCTGGCTGACCAGCATCCAGACGAAGCCGCCAAGGGTGGCCGACGCGGGCTCGAGCAGCATGCCGACCAGCGCCGTCACCAACAGGATCGCCATCGGGTCGTTGGCGCCGGATTCGATCTCGAGCGTCGCCTGCACGCGCTCGTTCAGGCGCACGCCGCTGTTGCGCAGCAAGGCGAACACCGCTGCCGCATCGGTCGAGCCGACGATGGCCGCCAGCAACATGCCGAGCCGCCAGTCGACGTCGAGGATCCAGGTGGCAAACACCCCGAGCAGCCCCGCCGTACCCACCACCCCCCAGGTCGCCAGCACCGCCGCCGGCTTGAGACCCACCCGGAAGCTGCTGACCCGCGTGCGCAGGCCACCGTCGAGCAGGATCACCGACAGCGCCGCCTGGCCGATCAGCGAGGCGATGAAGAAATCCTCGAACACGATCCCGCCCGGCCCATCCTCGCCGGCCAGCATGCCGACGCCGAGAAAGAGCAGCAGCAGCGGCAGCCCGAGCCGAGCCGAGATGGTGCTGGCCAGCACGCTGATGAACAGCAGCAGGCCAGTGAGGAGAAAAAGCGCGTTGATTCCGGTCATTCAGAATATTGAATATTTGGCGGGCGCGGGCGCGCCAGATCAGCGCGCAACCGCACCAGGCTCGAGCGAGACGACGTGCTGAACGAGCTCGGCCAACGAGTGCGCGCCCATCTTCTCCATCACGCGGGCGCGATGCACTTCCACCGTCTTGATGCTGATGCCGAGCACGTCGGCGATCTGCTTGTTGAGCTTGCCAACGATGATGAGGTCGAGGACTTCGCGCTCGCGCTGGGTGAGTTGCTCCATGCGGCGCGCGGTGTCGGCCTCGAGCAGGCGCTTGTCGCGGGTCTCACGTTCGAGCTGCAGGCACTGTTCGACCAGGCGCAGCATGTCGCGCTCGCCGAAAGGCTTCTCGATGAAATCCACCGCCCCCTGCTTGAGCGCCGACACCGCCATCGGCACATCGCCGTGACCGGTGATGAAGACCACTGGCAGGCTACAGCGCCGGCGGCCGAGTTCCTCGAACAGTTCCAGCCCGCTCATGCCCGGCATGCGCACGTCGAGCACGATGCAGCCGGTCATGCCCGGCTTGCACGCAGCGAGGAAGGCTTCGCCCGAATCGTGGGCGGCAATCGCATAGCCATTGGCTTCAAGCATCCATGCGAGCGAATCGCGCAGGGCGTCGTCGTCGTCGACGATGTGAACGATCTGGTCAGGCGCTGCGGGCATTCCGCTCACTTGCTGTCTCCGTCGGCAGGGTAAACGAAAATATGGTACCGCCTTCGGGGTTCGGATCGACAACCAATCTGCCGTTGTGAAACTCCACGATCGAGCGGCAGATGTTCAGGCCCATGCCCATGCCCTCGGCCTTGGTGGTGTAGAAGGGCGTGAACAACTGCCGCCGGCCCTCCTCGCTGATGCCGTGGCCGCGGTCGATCACCGCCACTTCCACCGCTGCATCGCCGAAGCGGTGCACGCGCACGGTCAGCACACGCTGCTCGGGCAGGGTGTCGTTCATCGCATCGAGCCCGTTGCGGATGAGGTTGAGCAGCACCTGCTCGATCATGATGCGGTCGGCGTACACCGGCGGCAGCTCGGGCTCGATCTCGGTCTGGATGCGCATGCCGGTGCGGCGCGCGTCGATGTCGGCGAAGCCGATTGCGTCCTCGAGCACCTCGGTGATCTTCACCGCGCTGCGCCGCGGCTCGCTCTTCTTCACGAACTCGCGCACGCGGCGGATGATCTTGCCTGCACGCTCGGCCTGGAAGCTCGCTTTCTGCATCGCGCCGAGCACGTCCTCGGTCTTCGCGCTGCCCGCCTGCAGCCGCGTCACGGAACCCGCGCAGTAGTTGGCGATCGCCGACAGCGGCTGGTTGAGTTCATGTGCGAGCGTGGACGCCATCTCGCCCATCGTGATCAGGCGCGCGGTGCGCTGCAGGCGATCTTCCTGCTGGCGCGCCACCTCTGCGGTCTGCTTGCGGTCGGTGATGTCGGTGGCGATGCCCATGCGCACCACGCGGCCATCGACCCAGCGCGTGGCCTGCTCGCGTACGTGATACCAGCGCCCCGACAAGGGATGCTGGAGCTCGCCATCGAAGAGTTCGCGCGGCACGTCGGTGGGCGACAGGTTGCGCGGATCGATGCGGTAGTCGCCGCGCTCGGGCTGCGGCACCGCGACGCCGCGCACCGTGCGCCCGACCGCATCGAAGCCGTGAATGCGCTTGAAGGCGAGGTTGGCGAACAGGATCTCGTCGGTGCGCGCGTCGGCCACGAACACCGCGGCATCGAGCCCGTCGAGCACTGCCTCGAAGCGCTCGTGCGCGGACTCGAGGGCGGCGCGCACACGCTTGGGCTCGGTGATGTCGGTGATCGAGGCCATCCAGCCGGTTTGCCGCCCGGTGAGGTCGATCAGCGGCGACAGGTAGAAGCGCGCATCGAAGCGCTCGCCGTTCTTGCGCTGAATGCGCATCTCGAAGCCGCTGCGCGGTGCCTGGCCGGCCAGCGTCATCGCCAGATTGCGCTCGCACACGGCAAACTGCTCGGGCGGCCAGTACGGGAACGGCGCCATGGCGCCGACCAGCTCGTCCTCGTCAAAGCCGATCATGCGGCAGAAGGCCGTATTCACATAGATGATCCGCCCGCTGAGGTCGATCGCGCGCAGGCCGGTGATGACCGAATCCTCCATCGCCTTGCGGAACGCCGACTCGGCGCGCAGTGCATCCTCGGTCGCCTTGCGCCCGGTGATGTCGTGCGCCACCGCATAGACGAGGCGCTCCTCGCGCACCGGGTTGATGCTCCACATCAGCCATTTGTAGCTGCCGTCCGCACAGCGGCAGCGGTTCTCGAAATTCACCGGTTCGCCGGCGGCGAGGCGGTGCAGCATCTCGAGCGTGGCGGCCACGTCCTCGGGATGAACGAAATCGATCAACGACTGCCCGGGAAGCAGTCCCGGGTCATGCCCGAGGACGCGCTCGAACGCCGGATTGCAGCGCCGGAAGCGGCCGTCGAGATCGACCACGCACAGGATGTCGAGCGAGAGATTGAACAGGCGGTCGCGCTCCTTCTCCACCTGAACCCGGCGCAGCACATGTCGCCGGAGCATCCACAGGCTCCACATCACGATCAGCGACAGGCCGATGATCACGATCATCGGCAGTGCCGCCGTTGCGCTCCCCCCTGGGCGGAAGGCCATCGCCTGCAATGCGATGCCATTTGCGGGCGGTTCCAGCATCAGCATCTGCGAGAGGTACTCGTTTCCGGCCGGCAGGGCCGAGCTGAGGGCGAGCACGCGGCCACCGGACTCGAGGATCGCGAGGCGGTATTTCTCCGCGAACCAGTCCGGCACCAGACGGCTGATCATGCGTTCCACCGAATAAACCGCGACCAGCACGCCGCGAAACTCGCCGCGCTGCTGGACCGGCGCGAGGACTTCGAATACCGCAGCCTCGCGCGGCCCGACATACGGCCGGCCATAGGTGAGCGTCGAGGACAGCGCGCTTTGCTGGAAAGCCTGGACCTGATGATCGAGCAGGGCCTCGCCCGCGAGCCAGTCCTGGGTGTCGAAGGGCGCCGTCCACCGGATGATCTGGTCGCGCCCCACCCAGGCAATGTTGGTCAACGCAGCGTTGGCGGCGAGATGCTCGTTGGCGCGCAGCTGGAAGCCGTCGTAGTCGAGGGTGCCGGCAGTCAGGTCGCGCGCCAGCTGCACCAGGAATTCTTCCGTGCCCAGCATGGCGCGCCGCATCGACTGCTCGGTCCATTGCAGGTCGCGCGCCAGCGCATCGCGCTCCACACCAGTCTCGCGCGCCTGCAGCAGCCAGACCAGGGCGAGCATCGTCAGCGCAAAGAGCACCACGGCGGCGTAGGGCACCGCCCAGTACCAGCGCGGCGACGGCGCCTGAACGGCATTGGAGTGTTGCATGGGGAAAAGCGCGATGCAGCGCGAGGAAAAGTGTTCGATTCTTGACGATCGCCACCGCGCCCGTCATTCGGTCTAACCCTAATCGCGCCTATGGCTTTGTCATTGACATTGGTGCATTGCGCCATTCGCGCTGTGGGGGTTTCCGCCAATACTTGGCGCGGGGCCCGCTGCCTAGAGTGCAGTCATGTGCTCGCTGATCGCGCTGTTTCGGCGCGCCATCCTTCTACTGCTGGTTTCCGTGCCGCTTGTGCTGGCACTCCCGGCATGGGCACAGGCGCCCGGAAAGACGGCCACGCGGGCATCCAACGGCGTCGGCGAGCGCGCACCGGTAAGGGTCGGTGTCTCCGGCCCGTTCTCGGGACCGTCGGCGCCGATGGGGCTGTCGATGCGCGAGGGCATCCGGATTGCCGCGGCCGAGATCAACGCCGGCGGCGGCGTGCTCGGGCGACGCCTGGAACTGGTCGAGCGCGATGACGAGGCCAGCAACGAACTCGGCGCGCAGATCGTGCGCGACTTCGTGAATCGCGAGCGGATAGTGGCCGGGCTGGGCATCGTCAATACCGGGGTCGCCCTGGCCAGTCAGCGCCATTATCAGAGCGCCCGCATCCCGGTGATCACCTCGGTCGCCACTGGCACCCTGATCACCCGCCAGTTCCAGCCGCCCGAGTTCGCCGAAAACTACGTCTTCCGCGTTTCGGCCAACGACACCCTGCAAGCAGAAGTCATCGTCGACGAGGCCGTGAGACGGCGCGGCTTCAGTCGCCTGGCCATCTTGCATGACGCCACCAACTACGGCGTGCTCGGCAGTGCCGACCTGGCGGCCGCGCTGCGACTGCTCGGCATCGAGCCGGTCGTGATCGAGCGCTTCCATCTACGCCAGACCGACATGCGCCCCCATCTCGAACGGGCGCGCACTGCCGGCGCGCAGGCCGTGCTGACCTACGGCATCGGCCCCGAACTGGCGCACATCGCCAACGGCATGGCGCGCATGGGCTGGCAGGTGCCGATCGTCGGCAGCTGGACGCTGGCGATGTCGAACTTCATCGAGATCGCCGGGCGCAACGCCGAAGGCGCACGCATGCCGCAAACCTTCATCCAGGTGCCGCACACGGCAAAACAGGCGGCGTTCCTGGACGCCTGGCGCGACTCGACTGGAACACTCCGCATACCCGTCCCACCCGCTGCCGCGCAGGGCTACGACTCCATGCTCCTGCTGGCAGCAGCGATCCGCCAGGCCGGCAGCCTCGATGGCGCCCGCATCCGCGACGCACTCGAGAACCTCGAAGCTCCCGTCGAAGGCGTGGTCATGACCTACCACCGCCCCTTTTCCACCGACAACCACGAAACCTTGCGTTCGGCGCAGCAGATCCACCTCGGCGAGATCCGCCACGGCGAGGTCGTCTTCGCGCGGGAAGCGACCAGCGCTCATACCCCACCGCCCTGAAAGCCGATTCGGAGAAGCTGACAACCCGGTTCAAGAAAATATATTGCGCATTGCGAAAACACGTTTTATAGTTCGAAACGCTGGCCGTGCGGCAATCGGCATGGTCTCGCTCGCAACAAAAATCGTTCTGCCCTACAGGGCAGAGATCGCCAACCGAAAGTCATGAGGAGACAAACCATGACCGGAAACAGCAACGTTCTCCCGCACACCGACACGGATCCGCAGGAAACGAAGGAATGGCTGGAGTCGCTCGCCGCCGTCGTCGAACACGAAGGCCCTGCCCGCGCCCACTACCTGATCGAGACCCTGATCGCGACCGCGCGCCAGGAGGGGGTGAACATCCCCTACTCGGCCAACACCGAATACATCAACACCATTCCCGCCGAGCAGCAGCCGCCCTACCCGGGCGATCCGGACATGGAGATCAAGCTGCACTCGTACATCCGCTGGAACGCGA
>NZ_JAVEYL010000026.1:0-53717 GCF_034003485.1 Thauera sp. | reverse complement strand
GAGATAATCGGATTGGAATAAAGCCTTCCACTCCTGTTCCGACAGATCTTCGTCAAGAAATAACTTCTTGATGGCAGAGTCCGCGAGTTCCATGTTCCTAAAAATTTGCTCTACAGATGGAACCCATGCTGCTGGTCCGCGACCTTTCCTCTTACG
The DNA here is from genome assembly GCF_034003485.1 of Thauera sp. Lineage (GTDB taxonomy): Bacteria > Pseudomonadota > Gammaproteobacteria > Burkholderiales > Rhodocyclaceae > Thauera. The sequence continues at coordinate 53,561 of NZ_JAVEYL010000026.1, read as the reverse complement.
ACGTTTCTTCTGCATCTAGAACTGGTCCCAAGTGGCGCCGGAACGCACAGAAAGTTTGGAGGTTTCGGGGGCAGGTCTCGCATTTGCTCATCCGTCAATGAGTGGTTTCGACCCGTTGCGGCCGTTCAAGACAATCGTGGCGTAACAGCAGGTATCTGGCTTTAGCTGCCGTATGCCGTCACATATGACGTTGTCGGCGCCATCTGCTTTTCACCTCGGCCAAAGAATCATCTGGGTGCACCGAAAGAGTGCCAATTTGCGACCACTGGCTTCGTCAGTTACCTCAGCATCCCAGACCTGGGTCGTTCGACCGAGATGTTGTGCTGTTGCGACACAGGCCACGGTGCCTTCGGTTACTGTTCCGAGATGATTGCTTTTTAGTTCTATCGTGGTGAAGGACTGAGCACCATCCGGCAAATGGGCAATGGTCGCGTAGCCGCAACTGGTATCGGCAAGGGCAACCACGCTTGCCGCGTGGAGAAATTCATTAGGCGCAATGTGCAATTTCTGAATGGGCATTCGGCTGCGTAACACATTTGACTGGAGGTCGATGACCTGAATTCCCAGGTATCCCGGGAGATATTCCTTGCCACGCTCGTTCAGAGTTTCAAGGCTGACATCGCTTCTCAGTTTGCTCATTTGATTATCCTCATAGTGATCCAGTCAACCTCATCGAATATAGCAGGACGTCGGTTTCATACGAAGCAACACTGACCTAACTGAGTAAGCAGGTAACCTGACAGCTTCCAAATTCAAGCACCCACTCCAGTGGCATTTTCCCCAAATCACTGATCGGCCGCTTCTGGCTGAATGTGTGAGGTCGGGCTGGGTGCTTAGTAGCTGCCGTTGGCGATCAGGCGGAGGTCGCCCTGAGTGGCCCGTCAGGCCGACAAGGTGGCACTGGACGCCGGCACACTGGTGCCACTTGTATGTAAGCTGGTGGCCCAGAGCCTTCTCCTGCGGGAACGTAGCCCCGAAGACGAACGGTCCGTGATCATTTCCCTCACGGACGCAGGCCAGGCGCTGCAACAGCAGGCCGATGCCGTGTATGCCCAGGCCGCATGTGCCACGCAGTGCACTCTCGAGCAACGCCAGGCTTTGACGGCCCAGCTCCAGGCGCTGCGTGCGGCGCTGAACCATTCACCGTGAGGAATATGGCGCGCACCGCGTTCCGTGCCCAAAGGTCTTTCCCTCCGCAACCCCCAACCACCCAAGGAATTCTCATGAAACTGATGGACTACGGCCTCAAGCCAATCGACTTCCAGAACCCCACTCAAGCCGCATCCGTCCCATCCTCGCGGCGTGAATTCGTCATGACGTCTCTGGCCTTGGGTTTTGCCCTCGCATCCAAACCGGTGCTGGCCCAGGCCATCGTCACTGACAGCAAGGGCCTGGTTGCTGGCGAGGTCAGCGTGCCGGTGGCCGACGGGAAGATTCCCGCCTACCGGGCCATGCCTGCGGGCCCCGGCAAGTTCCCGGTGATTCTGGTGGTGCAGGAAATCTTTGGCGTGCACGAGCACATCAAGGACATGTGCCGGCGCTATGCCAAGCAGGGCTACTACGCCATTGCGCCGGAGATGTTTGCACGCCAGGGCGACGTGTCGAAGATGATCGACATTCAGACGATTCTGTCGCAGGTGGTCTCCAAAGTGCCCGATGCCCAGGTCTGCGCCGACCTGGACGCCACCCTGGCCTTCGCGCGCGCCAGCGGCAAAACCGACGCCCATCGCACGGGTTTGGTGGGTTACTGCTGGGGTGGCCGTACGGCATGGGTCTACGCGCGGCACAACAGCAAGCTGAATGCCGCCGTGGCGTATTACGGGTTGCTGGAAGGATTGAAGGCGCCCGAACTGCGCCCCGAAGACCCGATCGACTTTGCCGACCAGATCAAGGTGCCGGTGCTAGGGCTATATGCGGGCATCGACGCCTTCGTCAAGCAAGAGACCATTGCCAAGATGCGCGGCCTGATCAACAAAGGCGGAAGCGGCTCGGAGATCATTGTGTTTCCCAACGTCGACCACGGCTTCAACGCAGACTACCGCCCCAGCTACGACAAAGCGGCGGCCACGTACGCCCAGAAGCTGGCCAACGATTGGCTGAAGAAATACAAGGTCTGAGGTCTCGGCCAATGCGGCTGCAAGGGAACCGGGGTGAGGCCTATTGCAGCCGCAGGTCACCGTTGGCTAAAGCGGACATCGACCACCCACCAGCGGCCGAGCGGCAGTTAATCGGACCGTTGCCGCACCCGTCGATGGAATTCCGACGGTGGCAGCGGGCGTCCGAACAGGAAGCCTTGCCCGACATCCACGCCCAGCGCGGTCAGCAGTGAAGCCTGTGCCTCGGTCTCGACCCCCTCGGCGATTGTTTCCAGACCCAGCCCGCGGGCGAGCGCCACGACGGCCTGGGCGATGCTGACGGCGGATGGGCTCTGCGGCAGGTCGCGCACGAAGGCGATGTCGATCTTCAGGGCATCGACGGCGAACTGGCGCAGGTAGGCGAGTGCCGTATAGCCGGTGCCGAAGTCGTCGAGCGAGACGCGGATACCGAGCCGGCGCAGCGCCTGCAGCCTTCCGCTGACCAGGGGCACGTCCTGCACCGCGGCCGATTCGGTCAGTTCGATCACCAGCCGGTCGGGCGGCGCGGCGGCAAGGGCCAGGGCGTTCTGCAGGCGGGCGACGAAGTCCGGGTGGTAGAAGTCCAATGCCGAGAAATTGACGGCGACGCTGACCGCCGGGTCGGGGCAGGCGGCGATCTCGGCCAGGCTGCGCTGCAGCACCCAGTCGGTGATTTCCCCCACCAGGCCGAGCCGTTCGGCCAGCGGGACGAACTCGGCGGGCGGGACCGAACCGAGCTGCGCGTCGTCCCAGCGCACCAAGGCCTCGGCACCCACGATCCGTCGATCGATCAGCCGGCACTTGGGCTGCAGCAGCAGCTGCAGCCGGTTGTTGCGCACCGCGTCGTGCAGGCGGGATTCGATGCTGAGTTCCCGCACGGTCGATTGCTGCAGGCCTGCGGTGAACGCATTGATGCGGCCCAGGCCGGCGACGCCGGAACGATAGCAGGCCCACTGCGCTGTGCGCAGGAGTTCGTCGAGCTCGCCCCCACAGCAGGAGAGACCGAACGTGACGGTCAATAGAAGGGAGGTCGTGTCCCACGCATAGGGCTGCCGGAGTGCGGCGGCGAGGGTTTCGATGCGCGACATGGCATCGGCGCCCAGGCACAGCGCGAAGCTGTCCTCGCGCAATCGAGCCGCCGCTTCGTGCGGGCCGAGTGTCGCCTGCAGGCGGGCGGCGATCTCCCGCAAGGTGGCCATGCTCCAGCGTTCGCCATAGGCGACGGCGAAGCGCCGGAATTCCTCGATGCGGAACACGGCCACGCGCCGCTCGCCGTCGGCCGGCCCGGCGCAGTGTTCGGCAAAGCCCCGATGGTTGAGCAGGCCGCTCTCGGCGTCGTGCAGCGCGAGGTAGCGCATGCGGTCCTCGGTGCGCTGGCGTTCGCTCATGTCGCGGACGAAGCCGGTGAAGAAGCGCCGCCCTTGGCGCTCGAAGGTGGAGATGCCGACCTCGACCGGTAAGCGCGAGCCGTCCTTGCGCACGCCCTCGAGCCGCGGGCCGCGGCCGAGCACATGCTTGACGCCGCGGTCCGGACGGAAGGCGCGCAGAAAGCCGTCGTGCTGTTCCTTGAGTGGCGACGGCACGATGATCGAGATGTTGGCGCCGAGGAACTCCTCGCGCTGCCAGCCAAAGAGCCGGGTGGCGGCCGCATTCGTATCGACGATCCGGCCGCGCTCATCGATGGTGAACACGGCATCGAGACTGGTGCCGAGGATGGCGGCGATGGCTTCGGGGTCGTAATCGAACATGTCTCTCTCCCGGTTGTGCGCCGCCCCCTCGCCGCGCCCACGCATCAAGGACGCTGCACTGCGTCCGCCGACAGCTTGCGACAAGGGGCCGTGCCGTTCACCTCGCGCAGGAACACGATCAGGTCCTGCCGCTCGGCGTCGTCCTTCACACCGTCGTAGCCCATGCTGGTGCCGGGGACGGCCGTCAAGGGCGAGCGCAGGAAGCGGTCGAGCGTCCTTTCGTCCCAGACGAAGCCCGCACGGCGCATCGCGGGCGAATAGGGGAAGCCGGGAACGCTCCCTGCGCGCCGCCCGATCAGGCCACAGTGGCGCGGTCCGGTGCGGTCCCACTTCAGCGCGTGGCAGGCCGCACAGCGCTCATACACCCGGGCGCCACGGGCATAGGCGTCGTCCGCGGGGGTATCCGCCGCTGCGCTGCCGGCGAGCGCGGTGCAGAGCAGCAGCCAGCCAACGGAGCCTGTCGCGCGCATGATCGTGGGTCTCCCTCCCGATTCAGGCGACGAAGGCGTCGGGCACCGGCACGTCGCCGACGGCATTGCGCAGGATCGCCCAGTGCATGGCTTCGTCGCCGAGGATGCTGCCGGCCGCCTTGGCGAGGTCCCGGTTGCCGAACAGCGGGATGGCGCCCAGATAGGCGCTGACCGCACCCTTTTCGAGCGCCGCCGCGAAGCGCAGCACATCGGTCTGATTCTTCAGCGTATCGACCGGGAAACTGTATTTGTCCCGGGCAGCGACCGCGCGTCCGCCGAGCTTGCCGATGGTGGTGGCGAGCAGCTCGGCGTGCTGCTTGTGATGGCCCTGGAAGGTGACCGCCAGGTCGAGTACGGCTTTTTCCATGAGGCCGCTTTCGGCGCCGACCTGGTAGGCGGCGATGGCTTCCAGCTCGGCCCCCAGCGCGGTGTTGAGGATGCGCAGGTCGCTTTCGACCGCTTGGTCGGCTTTGGCGGCTTTCGCGGCCAGCGCCTCGCGGCCGGAGAGCAGGGCAACGGCCGTGCCGGAAAGCAGGAGGCCGGCCTGGCCCAGGAAGGTGCGACGGGGCTCGACCGCCGCGATGGCCTGCTTGATCAGCGTGTTCATGTCTTTCTCCTTGGGTGGCGCAGCACCGGGCTGCTCAAACGGATTTCCGCTGCAGGCGTGCCAGCACGCCCGCGACGATCCGGTCGCATCGGTCGCCGGCAAAGGCGTACACCTCGCCGAAGACGGGGTCCATGTCCCGGGCCAGCGCCTGGCTCAGGAGATGTCGAGCGCGGAAGAAGCGGGTGCGTACCGTGGCCTCGGGAATGCCGAGCACGTCGGCCGTCTCTTCGCTGCTGAGCTCCTCGACGCCGCGCAGCACGAAGACCTCGCGGTACAGATCCGGCAGCGCGTCGATGTGGGATTCGAGCACGCGCCGCAGTTCGCTGTTGGCGGCGGCGGATTCCGGGTTCGGAAAGCGGCTTTCGCCCATGTCGTCCTCCTCCTCGCCTGCGGGAGCATCGACGGCGGCAAAGATCGCCCGCTCGCGGCCCAGACGTTGCCGGCGGCGGATCGCGCGATTGGCCACGATGCGGATCAACCAGGTGGATAGCCGCGCCTCGCCGCGATAGTGGTGCATGCCGCGGTAGGCGAGCAGGTAGGCGTCCTGCACCACCTCCTCGGCCTCCTCATCGTCACGCAGGATGCTGCGCGCGGTCCGGAACAGCACCTGGTTGTGGCGCCGCATCAGCGTCGTGAAGGCGTCCTGGTCGCCCGCCGCAACCGCCTGCGCCAGGTCGATGTCGGCGCGGGGAGCCGTGGTGGCGGGGTATCTGTCCGGGATCATGGCTTGCTCCGTTCTGGCCGTGTTTAACCCACTGGATGCAGGCGATGCGAACCGCGTTTCAGTCGAGGCGAATTAAGGGGGAGGCAATAGGATGGAGACAAGCCCCATGACCGAACCGGCCACCGGACCCGTCGAGCAGCGCTTGCGCCTTGCCTTGCCGTGCCGCGGCCGGTGCAACGGCTCGCGGCGACGGTGATCCGGCTCACGACCCGCCGCGCGCCTCGTAATACTGGGCGATGGCAGGAACCCTGGCGATGCGGTCGACAAAAGCCGCAAGCTTCGGCGCCACGGTCTCGACCAGGTCGGCAGGAATGTGGTCCAGCTTGCCGGAGCCAAACCAGCGCAGCATGACGAAGGCCTTGAGGTCGGCGACGGTCAGGCGATGGTCCGCAAAGAACTCGCCGCCGTGGGCTTCGAGCTGGTCCTGCAGCCAGCGCAGATAGCGCGGCAATACTTCCGCCGTCAGGGCCTCGCGGGCGTGCTTGAGCGCATCGCCAGTCAATCCGAAGGTCGCCCCGAGCTTGGTGTTGATGTCTTCCAGTGCGTCCATCACTTCATCGCAGAACAAGGCCTGAAGGTGGTCTTCGGGGTAAAGCCCGGCCAGCTTTCCGGCATAACGCGTGATCGCGTCGCTCTGGGTAACCTGCACGTCATTGACGTGAAGCGTCGGCACCTGGTTTAGCGGTGTGGTCTTGCGCACCTCGGCAAAATCACCGAACGCAAAGCGGTGGTCCTCGAACGGAATTCCGCCGATGTGCAGGGCCAGCCGTGCGGGCTCTGCGCGTCCGCCGGAAAAGTCGAAATAGGTAAGCTTGAGTTTGTCCATGGGTCCGTGTCCTGCCAGCGCGCTGTGTATGTGGGTTGGGGAGCCTTGCGATTGGGTCAGCGCAAGGCGGGTACTACAGGACACACGTATAGGCTACGCGGCGGGGGCGTGCAAGGGCATGCCGGCTGTCGCACGCGAGGGGGCGCAGCAGGCGCTGGCGCGCGATGGCCTGTCCGGCTCGCCGGGCGGCTCCAGGGGCACTCGCAACCAGGCGTCGTCGGCGCCACGTTCCGTCCGCGACCCGATCGGAGTCTAATCTCGCCATGGAACCCCACTCTTCATCCTCCCTGTCGCCCCGATCGATCGTCTTCATCGGCCTCGTCGCGCTCGCCATCGCAATGGGCATCGGTCGCTTCGCATTCACGCCGATGATGCCGCTGATGGTGCGCGACGGCAGCCTGGACGCCGTGACCGGGACGGAATGGGCGACCGCGAACTACGTCGGTTACCTGCTCGGCGCGATCAGCGCGTCGTGGTTTGCGCGCAGCCCGCGGCGGGGCTTGCAGGTCGGGCTGGTGGGCGTTGCCGCGACCACCCTGGCGATGGCCTGGGGCAACGCCGCGCTGCCGTGGGTGGGCATGGCGCTCCGGGGCAGCGCAGGCGTCTTCAGCGCGTGGGTGCTGGTGTGCGCCAGCAGTTGGTGCCTGCCGGAGCTGGCGCGCCGGCACGCGACCTCACTGGGGGGATGGATCTATACGGGGGTGGGGCTGGGGATCGCGGCAACGGGCGTGCTGACCTGGCTGGGCGGCGCGCAGGCGGCGACCGTGCTGTGGGTGGAGCTCGGGCTGCTCGCCACCGTCGGTGCCGTCCAGGTCATGCGGCGTCTGCCCGCGCAGCCCGGCGCCGCCGCGGCTTCCGGCGTGGCAGGTGCGTCGCGGCCCGCAGCTTCCCCGATCGCGAGCGGAAACCTGGGGGTGGTGCTGTGCTACAGCGCGTTCGGCTTCGGCTACATCATTCCTGCGACCTTCCTGCCCACGATGGCCCGCCAGCTGGTGTCCGACCCGCTCGTGTTCGGGCTCACCTGGCCCATCTTCGGCACGGCGGCGGCGCTGTCGGTGGCCTTTGCCGCGCACCGGCTGCACGGCTGGTCGCGCCGCAAGGTGTGGGCGATCGCACAGGGGGCGATGGCGGTGGGCACCGTACTCCCGCTGCTGCAGCCGGCCTTGTGGGTGCTGGCGGCCTCGGCCGTCCTGGTCGGCGGGACCTTCATGGTCACCACCATGGCGGGCCTTCAACTCGCGCGCGAGCGCATGCCCGCCAACCCGACGCCGCTGCTGGCGCGCATGACCACCGGCTTCGCCGCGGGACAGATCGCCGGTCCGCTGCTCGTGCGCCTCATCGGCGACACGCGCATTGCCGGCTGGGATGCACTGAGCGTCGCCAGTGCGGCAGCCGGCCTGCTGCTGGCGATCACGTCCATCTGGCTCTGGCGCGAGGGCATTGGCTCGATGTCGAACGCGCGGTCATCTTAGGACGCGCACGACCGAGCCTCGAGGCGCTGCGCGTGCTTGTCGCTCCCACAGAGGGATCGCGCCATGCGCGGTGGGAGCGGGCAAGCCCGCTTCCACAAGCCAGCCCATCCGTTCGTGCGATCGCCCTGCCCCGACGCCGGCACCACATCGGCCTGTGGTCTATGGTTGGGGTAAGACGCGCTCCGCCGCCACCGGCGGAGGCTCGAACTGCCCGGGAGCCGAAATGGACAGGCCGCCTCCACGCTTGCCGGTATTCCTGAATCTGGCGCAGATCCGCTTTCCGATCGGTGCGATCGCGTCGATCGCGCACCGCGTGGCGGGGGTGCTGCTGTTCATCGCCCTGCCCGTCGTTGCCCTGATGCTCGATGCCTCGCTGCGCACCGAGGCCGGTTTTGCCTCCGTGCGCGATCTGCTCTCGTCGCCCTTCTGGATCGCGACGGCAGCCGTGCTGTTGTGGGCGCTCGTCCATCACCTGCTGGCCGGGGTCCGCCACCTGCTGATGGACGTCGGCGTGGGCAGCGAGCTTGTGCGGGCACGCGCCAGTGCGCGCCTGGTCCTGGTCGCCGCGCCCGCGCTCGCGCTGCTCATTCTCGTCTGGGGGCTGTCATGAGGCTGTTCGACGGGCAGCGGGCATGGGTGGTGCAGCGCATCAGCGCCTTGCTGCTGCTAGTGCTGATCGTGTTCGGCGTGCTCGCGCTGCCCTTTGCGCCGCCGCTCGATTTCGCCGGGTGGCGCGCCTTCGCCGGCGGCGTGCTGGGCGGGCCGCTGATCGCGCTGCTGTTCGGCGCCTTGTGCGCGCATGCCTGGGTCGGGATGCGCGACATCGTGCTCGACTACATCCAGCCGCGCGGACTGCGGCTGGCGGTGCTGAGCCTGATCGCGGTCGTGCTGCTCGGCGTGCTGGTGCGCGTGCTGCTGAGCCTGGCCACGGTGGCACTCACCGCCTGAGCGGCGAAGGGACGGACATGAAACTGAACATCTATCGCTACGACCCGGAGACGGGCGATCCGCCGCGAATGCAGGCCTACGACGTGCAGCCGGAGGCGGGTGACAAGAAGCTGCTCGACCTGCTGATGCGGCTGCGCGTGCAGGACGACAGTCTGTCGTTCCGGCGCTCATGCCGCGAGGGCGTGTGCGGCTCGGACGCGATGAACATCAACGGCCGCAACGGCCTCGCCTGCCTGACCGCGCTCGACGGCCTGAAGGAGCCGATCGTGCTGCGCCCGCTGCCGGGCTTCCCGGTGATCCGCGACCTGATCGTGGACATGACGCAGTTCTTCGCCCACTACCACTCGATCCAGCCCTGGCTGATGAACGACGAGCCCCTGCCCGAACGCGAACGGCTGCAGAGCCCGACCGAGCGCGAGCGCCTGAATGGGCTGTACGAATGCATCCTGTGCGCCTGCTGCAGTGCGTTCTGCCCGTCCTACTGGTGGAATCCGGACAAGTTCATCGGGCCTGCGGGGCTGTTGCAGGCCTACCGCTTCATCGCCGACAGCCGCGACACCGCCACCGCCGAGCGCCTGGACTTCCTCGACGACGTCTATCGCCTCTACCGCTGCCGCACGATCATGAACTGCACCGAGGTCTGCCCGAAGGGTTTGAGCCCCTCGCACGCGATCGAGCGTATCCGCCTGGCGTTGCTGCGGCGTTCGTCCTGACGCACCGCGCGCGGCTGCGTTCCCTTCACTGCGTGCGCGAACGAAAGTGCGCGCTGCAGCCTTCGAGTTCGAGCAGGTGGGGCAGCAGCTCGGAGTGCTGCTGTACGTGGAACACGAAGCGCGGCACATCCCGCCCAGTCGCCTGGGCCATGAAGGGTTCGCCCCAGAAGCTGAGCAGGGCCTCGCAACCGCCGCTGTGCTGGCTGTCCGCGAGGATGAAGGAAAGCGTGCGTTCCAGCTTGCACCAGCGTGGCGGACGGACACGCGCGTGACCGGCGCAGGCGGCGATCTGGGGCGCGATCGTGCTGTCCCACAGCTCGCGCTGGCTTTCATCGAGCACGAACTGGATCGACCCGACCGCCGGGTTGTCGATGGCCGGCCGCAGCAGGGCATCGAAGAGCGCGGGGGTGCGGTACATCGACAGGCACACGTTGAACCAGATCGAGTCTCCACTCATCGCAAGCAGGAAGCGGTGATACGCCGTCTGCAGCTGGCGCGGCCCGATCAGGGCCAGGCCCGGACGCTCGAGTGCGGCCGCCAGGCTGTCGACCGTGTGCCCCATGCGTTCGACCTGCTCGGCGGTCAGCTCGTTGTTACGGCTGTGGCGCATGAAATTGATGAACAGCAGGCCCACGAGCGCCAACAGGATCGGCAGCACGACGGTCTCGTCGACGATGTGCAGCAGGTGCAGGACGATGGCCACGAAGGCGGCGGCGATGCCGGCGATCGCGTCCCACTCCCAGCTCATGGCCTGACGGATCTTCATCGCTTGCCCTCCACTGTTTTTCCAACATAGCACAGCCCCCCGAAAGGGCTCGGCAGCGGCCTTGGGTTCGGTTCAGCGCAAGCTTGAAGCGATTCGATCCGGCCGGCACCGCTCGCGAACCCGGCGTGGGCCCTTGCCTGCGCTATCGTCCTTTCGTCCTGGCCACCTGGCGCAGGATCGTGACCGGCAAGGGCTGACGCCCTGGCGGTTCCAGGCCGAGCACCGCGTGCAGTCGTGCGTCGCTGCCGACGAGGTCCGCGAGCGAAACACGGTCGAGCGCCGCCAGGAAGGCCTGCAGCGCACCGTCGAGCGCGCCCTTGAGCCGGCAGACCGGATCCAGCACGCAGTGCGATTGCGTTCCGAAGCACTCGACCAGTGCGAGGCTGGGTTCGACCTGGCGGACCACGTCGCCGAGACCGATCTCGCTGGGGGCACGTGCCAGCCTCAAGCCCCCGCCCTTGCCACGCGCGCCATCGACGAAGCCCTTCGCCACCAGTTCGGTGACGATCTTCATGAGGTGGCTGCGCGAGATGTCGAAGCGCTCGGCCACTTCCTTGATAGTGACGCGCCGCTCGGGGCATGCCCCGAGGTACATGAGGACCCGAAGCGCGTAGTCGGTGTGCTGTGTGATGTTCATCGCCAGGGTACGCAGAGGAGTGGCTGTCGGCCGCATGCTAACAAAAAAAGATTCATCTTATTTGACTCTTTTAAAGAGGAGTCTTAAATTCCTCTTCAAGGAGTCATCACAGGGATCCACCATGAAGCGCCACACCCGCCTCGCCCAGTTGTCCCGTGAGCATCACACCGCGCTGCGCCTCGGCAGGCATCTGCTTGCCGGCGGCGCCCGGGCCGAGCTCGGCGCCGAACTTCCCGGCATCGAAGCCCATTTCGCCGAGGAAGAGCGCGATCTGCTGCCGCTGCTCGAGACCGATCGCCACGGCGCGTTCGCCGAACGCCTGCGCGCGGAGCACGCACAGCTCAGGCATCTTTTCGCGGCGGCGCTGAGCGGCAGGGACGAAGCGCAGGCCGGGCAGGCACTGATCGATCACGTGCGCTTCGAGGAGCGCGAGCTCTTTCCCGTGCTCGAGACCCTGTTCGAGGAGACAGGGTCATGACCCACGTCGTCACCGAGGCGTGCATCCGCTGCAAATACACGGATTGCGTGAGCATGTGTCCCGTCGATGCCTTCCGCGAGGGCCCGAACTTCCTGGTGATCGATCCCGAGGAGTGCATCGACTGCACCTTGTGCGTGGCCGAATGCCCGGTGGATGCGATCGTGCCCGAGGATGAACTCACCGATGCGCAACGTGAATACCTCGCACTCAATGCCACGCTGGCGAAGGCGTGGCCGCGCATCGTCGAGGCGCATCCGGCGCTGCCCGATGCGGACGAGTGGGCGAAGGTGGCCGAAAAGCGGAAGTGGCTCGAAACCTGAACGCGCGGGACGGGCGCGTGAGCGGCACACGCTCGATCGACCGCCAGCACGAATGACCATCTCCTTCACCTGTCGCTAAACTGCCTGCACGACATCCTGCGACCGCGAAGGGAGACACGCCATGGCCGAGCCCGCCACCGAGCCGATGGTGAAGCATTTCCGCCTCGCCCTGCTGTGGCCGCTGCGGCTACTGCCGGTCGCGGGGAGCTCGGGCGCGCAGCAGCGGCCGTGGCAGATCCTGCGCGACATGGGCGAGGCCTGCCCGTGGCGCGAGCTCGAGCACGATGCCGAGCTGGCGGGCAGCGTCTTCCAGGAGCGCCACTACACCGAGTTCGTCACCTTCCTGCCCTACGTGCAGCAGTTTCTGTACGGCGAGGGTCGCCTGCGCCGCGATGATTCGGACGCCGATGCCGGCCCGCCGATGCGCGTGTTCCGGCGTCGCGACATCGCCGCGGTCCGCGTCGCCGCACGCGAGGGCGACCCGCCGGTGACGCTCGACGTGGTGCATGTGCATCTGTACTTCTTCTTCGACGTCGATGTGGTGATCCTGAACGTCGAGGTCGCCGGCAACGACATGCCGCTGTCGCAGGTGCAGGAGCTGATGTACCGCGCCGGGCGTGCCTACCCCTCGGGCTGGAACGCCGACGGCCGCGCGCTGCACAGCCTGTCGACCGCCGAATGGATCGGCCGCGACGGCAGCGTGCTGGCGCAGACCGATGCGCACGAGCGCGCCGCGTTCATGACCCACGTCAGCCGCCATCGCGCGCCGCGCATTGCCGCGCACTGGGCGTGGCTGATGCAGCCGCTGACGAGTGCCTATGCGGAGCAGGGCGGCGTGCTGCGCTACCGGCAGATCGAATACCACCGCATGCCGCTGGCCGCCTACCTCGCGGTCGATGATCCGCGTGCGCTCACGCGCAATGATTTCGTGCGCCTGGGCCTGGTCACTGGCGCGGGGCCTGCCGACGCCCGCGATGAGCACAAGGTGGAGGATACGGGCCCCGGCGCGCTGCCCTACGCCGCACCGCATCTGGACGACTTCGAGCGCCGCTACTGCTACGACCGCTTCTGGTCTGCCGGCGGCGCGGCGCCCTGGACCCGCTACCTGTGCAGCGGCCACGCGCTGGTCGTGGTCGGCGACGCGAAATCGGCCTACTTCACCGACCGCGAGCGCGGCGTGCTGGCGCAGTTCCGCCATCAGCACTTTTTGCTGTTCCTGATCGCGCACTTCCAGAAGGCGTCGCTGCTGATGTTCTCGGAGCGCCTGGTCGAGGCCCTGAAGCGCCTGCACGTGGCCGACCCGGCGAGCGTGCGCCGCTTCAAGCGCAGGATTCGCGCCAGCTTCGAGGGCTTCCTGCGCTTCACCCACCGCTACTGGTTCCACGACATCGCCGAGCAGGCGCAGACGCGCGCGCTGTTCCGCATGACGACCGCGCATCTCGGCACCGACGCGCTGTATGCCGAGGTGAAGGAGCGCACCGCGGACATGAACAGCTACCTCGACGCCGACAGCCTGCGCCGCCAGGCCAACACCGTGGTGCGGCTGACCGTGGTGACGATCTTCGGCCTCATCGGCACCATCACCACCGGCTTCCTGGGGATGAACCTGCTCGCCGAGGCCGAGTCGCCGATGAGCGAGCGCCTGCTCTATTTCGCGCTGGTGTTCCTGGTATCCACCGCGCTGACGATGTACACGATGGTCAAATCCAAGCGCCTGTCGGACTTCCTCGACGCGGTGTCGGACGAGCGCCTGTCGGCCTGGCAGAAGCTCGGTGCGCTGGCCGCGGTGTGGCGGCGCGGCTCGGACTGAGGCCGCTACGCTGCGCCCGCCGCATCGCGCACATGGCGCCGCGCCACCCCGCGCAGCATGGTGCCGAACAGCAAGGTCGCGACAATCGTGGCCACCACGCAGGCCTCCCAGAACCCGGCCACCGACGGCGCTGCGGCGCGCCACGGGGCGTGGAAGCTCAGCCAGTAGCCACCGGTCAGCCCGATGCCCCAGAAGCAGAAGGTGTGCACCACCATCGGCAGCAGCGTGACCTTGTAGCCGCGCAGGGCGTGCGCGGCCACCGTCTGCAGGCCGTCGAAGAGCTGGTAGAGCAGCAGATAGACGACGAGCCCGAGCGCCACCGCCTGCACCGCCGGGTCTGCGCTCGAGAACGCCACCAGCGGCGCGCGCAGCACCCACAGCAGCGCACCGATCAGCAACGCGAAACCGAGCGCCAGAAACATGCCGAGCCGCGCGGTTCGGTTTGCGCGTCGCCAGTCATTGGCGCCGGCGGACTGGCCGACCAGGACCATGGTGGCAATCGACAACGACAGTGGCAGCATGTAGATCATGCCGGTGAAGTTGGAGATGACGCGGTGCCCGGCCACCGTCTCGGTACCGATGCGGGCCGCGAGGATGGCGATGAGGGTGAAGGAGCTGATGTCGATGAAGGTGGACAGACCCATCGGCAGGCCGAGGCGCACAAGTTGGCCAAGCGCCTTTGCCTGCGGCGGCTGCCAGGCGTGGAAGATGCGATAGGGCCGGTAGGCGGGATTCAGAACCAGATAGACGAAACCACAGCCGAGGGCGAGCCAGCTCACCAGCGCGGTGGACAGCCCGCACCCGGTGCCACCCAGCGGGGCGAAGCCGAGCGCACCGTTGGTGAGCGCCCAGGCCAGCGGAATGTGCGCCGACGTGGCGATGGCGCTGATCGACATCAGCACGCGCGGACGGCCGACCGCGTTGTTGAACGCGTAGAAGGTGCGGTAGAACAGCACCGCCGGCAGGCCGATCGCCGTGGCTGCCAGGTAATCGGCGGCCTTCGCGGCGACGTCGGCCGGCACATCGGCCAGCGCGAGCAGGTAGCCGGGCGAGAGCAGCAACGCAACCCCGGGCACCGCAAGCAGCAACGCGAGCCAGAAGCCCTGCTGCAGGGCCGGGCCGATCGCCTCCTGGCGGCGGGCGCCGACATGGTGGGCGACGGTCGGCGCCACCGCCTGCAGCGTTCCGGTGAGCAGCATCACCACCGAGATGTAATAGCTGCTGCCGATCGCCACCCCGGCCAGGTCCGCGGTGCCGTAGCGTCCGGCGATCACGGTGTCGGCGACCATCATGGTCATCGACAGCAACTGGGCGATCAGGATTGGCCAGGCCAGATGCAGCAACTGGCCGACGATGGCGCGATTGTCCGAGGCGATTTTCCGGTACTCCTACATCAGCCACTGCGGGCGCAGCAACATCACCAGCCCGAGCGCCAGCATCACCGCACCCGACAGCAGCTTGAGCCGGCGCCCGCTGCGCTCGTCGAGCTTGCCGCTGCCCAAGGCGAGCACCGCGGTGCCGACCATCAACGCATCGTCGGCGATATAGGCGAGGATGTAGAGCCCGAGGTAGCCGTAATGCGCAAGCGGCGACAGCGCGTGCTGGGTGAGCACCGCGGTATAGATCGCCGGCAGCCCGGCGGTGCACAGCAGCTCGACGAAATTGACCACCACCGCCAGCACCGCCACCGCGGCGAGCGAGGCGGGCAGGGATTCTGCCTTCAGGATCGCGCGTGCGCGGGCGTAGAGGCCGGGCTTGGCGGATTCGGGAATCGACAGCGACACCCCGCGCCGGAAGGCGAAGAAGTCCTTGACGTTGATGAAGCCGATCAGCATCGCCAGCACCGCCAGGCCGATGCGCAGCGCCTCGCTCATGCCGACGAACAGGAACACGTTGAGCCACGCCGCCATGAAGGCGTAATACACCGCGCCGCTGGCGAGCACGAAGGTGCCGGCCACCATCGCCATGCGCCGTCGGTCCTTGAGCCGCACCAGCAGCGACAGCAGGAACAGCAGCACCCACATCGCGCACGGGTTGAAGCCGTCGAGAAGGCCGAGCGCGAGCGTGAACAACGGCAGGCCGATCTCGCTCGCCTTGAGGGTGCCGAACAGGCTGGATTCGACCGTGTCGGGCGGCGCGCGCGGCGCGGCCTCGTCGAGCAGGCGGACGAGTTCGGCACCGACGTGTTCGGCATCGTCAAAGCCGACCAGCACCCGCGCGCCGAAGGCGAAGGTCGGCACCCCGGGCGGCCAGGCGCCGGCCTGGCGGCTGAGCGCGATCAGCGCATCACGTGCGGCAGGGTCGCCGTCCACTTCGCGATAAACGATCGCGAGGCCGGGCCGGTGCGTCGAAAGTTCGGCCAGAAAGTGCTTGGCGTCAGCACAGTGCGGGCAGCCCTCGCGCACGAAAACTTCGAGCACCGCCCCATCGGCGGCAGCCTTGCCGGCTGAACCTGGCGCGGAGTCTGCCGTCGCTGGCGATCCGACGAGGGTGGCCAACGACAAGCCGCAAATCAGCAACAGGCGGAACAGGATCGTGGAATGCATGCTCGCCAGCGTGCCCTGGCATCGCGCCTCAGCGCGTCGACTCACCCTCGACCGGATTCGAAGGACTGCGCTCCTCCACCGGTGCCGGCAGCTGTTCGGTCTCAACTGCGGCCTCATCTGCAGCCACCTCGGGCTTCGGGCGTACGCTTTCGATCGCACCCTTGCCCACCTCCTTCAGCCGTTGCGCGGCATCGCGCGTGGCGTCGGCGATCCGCTGTGCAGCGTGTTCGGCGGCTTCCTTGGCGTCGCGCACGGTCGCCTCGCCACCCGCTGCCTCGACGCCTTCGCGCACCTTTTCTTCGGTGCTTTCAACCACGGCCTGCACGGCGGCGGCGCCCGCTTCACCGAACTTCTTCGCAGCTTCGCCAGCCTTGCCTGCCGCTTCGCGCGCCGCATCGACGGCCTCCCGGCTCGCTTCCTTGGCATCCTGCCGCGATTGCTCACCCGCAGGTGGGGTCTCTGCCGCCTTGGGCGTTTCCTGCGCGGGCGGTTCCGGCGAGCACGCAGCCAGCAGGCTCAGGGCAAGGGCAGACAGGAGGGGAAGCAGGGTTTTCATGGTGTGGTCGGCGCGAGGGGGCAGTGAGGGGTCAAGTCATGAGGTTACGGAATCCGACGCGGAAAACAATGCAAGGATTCCACACTGCAACATCCAGAAAACCAAACGGGCCCTCACGGGCCCGTTCGTGCTACCGACGAAACGCGTGCGGCTTACTTGACGCGGTTCTTGTACTCGTCGGTGCGGGTGTCGATCTCGATCTTGTCGCCGATCTCGACGAAGGCCGGCACCGGCAGCTCGAAACCGGTTCCGATGCGGGCCGGCTTCATGACCTTGCCCGAGGTGTCGCCCTTGACGGCGGGTTCGGTATAAACGACTTCGCGCACCACGCTGTTGGGCAGCTCGACCGAGATCGCCTTGCCGTTGTAGAACACCACCTCGCACTGCAGGCCGTCTTCGAGGTACTTGAGCGCGTCGGTCATGTTCTCGGCTTCGACTTCGTACTGCTCGTAGTCGGCGTCCATGAACACGTACATCGGGTCGGCGAAGTAGGAGTAGGTCACTTCCTTGTGGTCGAGCACGACGAGTTCGAACTTGTCGTCGGCCTTGTAGACCGATTCCGACGGCGCGCCGGTGAGCAGGTTCTTGAACTTCATCTTCACGACTGCAGCGTTGCGGCCGGACTTGTTGTATTCGGCCTTCTGCACCACCAGCGGGTCGCTGCCGACCATGATGACGTTGCCGGAGCGGAGTTCCTGAGCGGTTTTCATGCTGTTTCCTGAATTGATGGCAGCGGCTCGTGACCGCATGTCCTTGAAAAAATTAGCGCGCGATTCTACCCCGCGCCGTCCTGGATGTGCGAACAGAATTTTGTCAAGCGGTGTGCAAGATCGGGCAGCGCAGCCTGGGCCTCGCACCAGGCCCGGGCGTGGGCCGCGAGCACCGGCAGCGCACCGGCAAAGGCGGGCCATGCGGCAGCCGGCGTGGTTTCGTCATCCGCGCAGTCGTTCCACGCACGCCAGAAGCGCGCCTGCGCATCCGCAACCGCCGGCGGTAGTCCGACAAGGTAGCGCGCGAGGAAGGCCTCGAGCTTGTCGTGGTGCGCGGTGTCCGTCTGCGGGTAAATCTGCCACACGAAGGGCCGCGCCGCCCACTGCGCGCGCACGAAGGAATCCTCCCCGCGCACGAAGTTGAGATCGCAGGCCCATAACAACTCGTCGTAGCCGTCCTGGTCGGTGAAGGGCAGCACGTGAACGCAAAGCGCACCGCGCTCGATGCAGGTGCCGACCGCGGGGATGGCGCAATCGAGCGCGGCGGCAACATCCGGCAGGATACGCGAGACCGGCACCAGCACGTGGATCGGACGCAGACTCTGTTCCCACGCATGCAGCAGCGCGCGCACCGCCGGCTGCTCGTAGGCGAACAGGGACACGACCAGGCCTTCATCGTCCGCCACAGGTAGCCCGCGCGCCGCGCGCCACGCGGCCCGCCCCTGCGGCTGCGTGACGAAGCGATCCCGACGCGCCAGCAGGTCGGGCTCGCGCAGCAATCCGCCGGTGTTGGCGTCGAAGCCGGGAAAGAAGAAATGCTTGACCAGGGCCACGCGCGGATGCGGCGAGGCCAGGCCGTGGCAGCCCGCCACCCAGTCCTCGGCCGACAGGTACTCGAGGTTGATCCACACCGGTGGCAGCGCCTGCGCCGCCATCGCCTCGAGCTGCGCCGGTGGCAGCTCGCAGGCAAAGGCCTCGATCACGATCTCGCCCGGTGCGGACGCGGCAAATGCGGGCGTCCAGTGGCGCAGGTCCACGCCTTCCACCTTTCCGCCCACCGCCGGATCCAATGCGGCCGCCGCCGGACAGATGCGTGCCAGCACCGCCCAGTCATCCACCCAGAGCCTCACCGCGCCTTCCTCGCGCCGAGCCAGATCCCTTGCCAGCCGCCAGCAGACGCCGATATCCCCAAAGTTATCCACAACCTGGCAGAAGATTTCCCACTTCGGGCGGGCTCGGGGTGCTGAATCCATCATCGTGGTGAACAATCCTGGGCAAAGAGGCGGGACAACTTGTGAACAAGGACGCCTGCGGCGCAAGGCCGCAAAACAATGGACAAAGCACGCACAGCCCGCCAAGGGGTTTATCAACCTGTTCTTAGGGACCTGAATGTGGCGACAGTCATGCGCTTGGAGCAGTTATCCACAGTTTTCGGCGCACTGTTAACTTCTTTGTTATTTAAATCAATATAAAAACTAAAGAACAAACCAGAAGCCCGATTCAGCGCAATCCTGCCCTGCACCCGGGGATCGGACAGCAGCGCGGACTTGCGGGTAGAATCCTTCGGAACCAACATGCCGGCATACGCAGCGCGGCCTGGCAGTGTCCGCAAACATTCATCCTGCAGTCCCGGCGCTGCAGGCAGAGGGAGTTTCACCGTGGCAAGACGACATGCCGTACCGCTGCTGTTGATGCTGATCGCCCCCATCGCAAGCGCAGCCGAACCGGGTCTCAGCCCCAATCCTGTCAGCCCCGAGGCGGCCCAGGAGGAAGGCATCCTGGACACCACCCGCGGCCAGGTCCGGGGGTTTTCGTTATGGCTGGGTGAGTCGGTGAACGACTGGTTCGGCGATCGACCGTTCGAGGATGGTGGCACGGTGACCAAGGGTAGGCTCGGGCTGCGCAACCTGTGGCGGCAGGACGAAGGCTGGGATACGAACGTGCGTTTCCGTGCGCGCTTCGATCTGCCCAACCTGCGCGACAAGGCCTACGTCTTCATCGGTCGCCAGAACGAGCGCGAACTGCTGACCGACCAGTCCGAAGCCTTCACCCGCGAGCAACTCCTGCTGGAGGAGCGTGTGCGCGATGATCAGACCGGCTTCGCCGGCCTGGGCGTGGCACTGCGCAAGAACATCGACTTTCGGGTCGGTGTGCGCGGCGGCCTGAAGTTCTTCACCCAGGCGCGCTATCGCAAGCAATGGGCGCTGAGCGAGCAGGATCGCATCGAGTTCCGCGAGACGATCTTCTGGAACAACAAGGACAAGTTCGGCTCGACCACTGCGCTCGATTATGAACATGCGTTCACGCCCAAACTCTCCCTGCACTGGCAGAACGCGACCACGATCTCGGAAAAGACCGACGACTTCGCCTGGGGCAGCAGTCTCGGACTGTTCCGCCGCTACGGCGACGACCGCATGCTGTCCGGGGAAATGGTCGTGACCGGCGAGACCGGGGCTGAGGAGAACGTCGATGAGTACGGCGTGCGCATGAAATGGACCCAGCCCGTCTATCGCGACTGGCTGATCGGCGAGTTCATCGTCGGCCACTACTGGCCCCAGCGCGAAGACCGCGAGCGCGACAAGTCGTGGGCGCTCGGGGTCAATCTCGAGATGCGCTTCTAGGCGCAAACGGCACGCATCGCGCGGCGCGACGGCCAGCGATGCGTGGGTCGGGCATCATGTGAAGTCGGCGAGGCGCTGCAGGTCGGCTGTCTCGAGCCAGCGCCATTGCCCGGGCGCGAGTTCGGCCGGCAGATCCAGCCCGCCGACGCGGCTGCGATGCAGGGTTTCCACACGATTGCCGGCGGCACCAACCATGCGCTTGACTTGGTGATACTTGCCCTCGCAGATCGTCAGCCGCAGCGTGGTCGGGCTGGTGAGTTCGCACGCGGCGGCCGCGATCGGCTCGGGTTCGTCGTGAAGCTCCACACCGGCGACCATGCGATCGGCAAATTCCTGCTCCACCGCATGCTTGAGGGTCACTTCATACACCTTGGGCGTGCGCTTCTTGCCCGAGCTCCACTGGTGGATGAACTGGCCGTCGTCCGACAGCAGCAGCAGGCCGGTGGTGTCCTGGTCGAGCCGGCCCACGCATTGCACGCCGCGGATCAGCAGTTGTGGCGGCAGCAGCGTGAATACCGAGGGGTGAAAGGTCGGCTTCTGCGAGCATTCGTAGCCGGTGGGCTTGTGCAGCACGACGTAGGCCTGGGCGCGGAAGCGCCACTGCTCGTCACCCACCGAGAATGCAATCCCCGGCGAGCCGTCACTGCTGCCAGGATCGAATTCCGCAAAGGGGTCTTCACAGGGTTCGCCGGCGACGCTGACGTGGCCGGAACGGATGAGGGCGCGGCATTCCTTGCGGCTGCCGAAGCCCTGGGCATGGAGGAGGCGTTCGAGTTGCATGGGGCGCATGTTATCGCGGGCGAGGGTGCGAGCGGGTAAACTGCCGCCCTGCCCGTTCAGGAGACTGCCTTGAAATTCGAACACCTGATCGAGGTCAATGATCTCGCCAACCCCCTGCAGGCGCCGCTTTCGCGCGAGGAGCTGTGGTTCGGTCTGCTCTGCCGTGCCGAAGACGCGCGCGCCTTCCTGCCTGGCCTGGAAGCCTGCCGGATCGTCGAACGCAGCGAAGGCCGGCTGCTGCGCGACCTGCACTTCGGCAACGCGGTCATCCGCGACTGCGTCACCTTCGAGGCGCTGTGCTGGATCCGCTTCGAATCCGAAGCCAACGAGCAGCACGCCGGCGGCAGCCTGACGATCACGATCGAGGAGCCCGAACCGGGCGCCCTCTTCCTGCGTTTCGCGTATCGCACCTCGCTGCCCGAGGGCGGCGAGGACGGCCGCTACGCTGAGTTCGTGCGCTCGGCCTACCACCAGTCCGACATCGACACCGTGCGCGTGATCCGCATGATCGCCGAGTCCGGCGGCCTGGCGCAGTAAGCCCCTCCGCGTTCGGAAACGGCATCGGGGGCGGCCTTGCCGTGGGAGCTCCCACGGTTTCAGTCGCCAGCGCACCCTCATCTTCAATCTCACCAACAGGAAACACCCCCGACATGTGGTTCAAGAATCTGCAGATCTATCGCCTTCCCGCCCCCTGGGACATGAGCGCCGAGCGCCTCGAGGAACAGCTCGCGAAGAAGCCCTTCCACCCCTGCGGCAGCCAGGACATGGAAAGCCGCGGCTGGCTGTCGCCGCTGGGTAACGAGGTGCTGGTGCACGCCGTGGGCGGCCAGTTCCTGATCTGCCTCGGCTTCGAGCATCGCCTGCTGCCCTCCGCTGTGGTCAAGCAGGAGGCCGACGAGCGCGCCGAGGAACTGGCCGAGCAGCAGGGCTACAAGCTCGGTCGCAAGCAGATGAAGGAACTGCGCGAGCAGATCACGCAGGAGCTGCTGCCGCGCGCCTTCACCCGCCGCCGGCGCATGTTCGCCTGGATCGACCCGGTCAATGGCTGGCTGGTGGTCGATGCGGGCAGCCAGAGCAAGGCCGAGGACATGCTCGAGCAACTGCGCCACACGCTCGACAGCCTGCCGCTGACGCTGCTGCGTACCGAGCAGTCCCCCACGACCGCGATGGCCGGCTGGCTGGCCGGTGGTGAGGCCCCAGAGGGGTTCACGATCGATCAGGACTGCGAATTGCGCTCGGTGGCGGAGGACAAGGCCGCGGTGCGCTACGCGCGCCATCCGCTCGAAGGCGACGACGTCAAGGCCCACCTGGAAGCCGGCAAGCTGCCTACGCGCCTTGCGCTGACCTTCGACGACCGCATCAGCTTCGTGCTCACCGAGAAGCTCGAGATCAAGCGTCTCGACTTCCTCGACGTCGTGCGCGACCAGGTGGGCGATGCCGACAAGGACGACGCCGAGGCGCTGTTCAACGCCGAATTCGCGCTGATGACCGGCGAGCTCGCCCATCTGCTACCGGCGGTGGTGAGGGCGCTGGGTGGCGAACTGGCGTCTGCGCCGGTGGATACGGGCAGCGTCACGGCAGAACTGCCGCGGTTGCAGTCCGAAAAACCGGTTGTGCAGCCGGTTGCTGCTGACGATCCGCCCTTCTGATCTGCCGACCGGGCAGGTCGGCCCACGGGTTCTGGTTTCTGACGGGAGCGGGCTTGCCCGCCTCGTTGGTTTTTCTTTTTGGTGTACACAGGTTTTTAAATATTTAAAAGATCATAAAGATCATGTACGGCCCGTTTCTGTGGATAAGGGCTTTAAGCTGATTGAATACAGGGACTTGGATGACGGGAAACCCGGTGCACGACCTTTCTGTTAACGCAGGATGCTTTGTTGATGGAAATCTCGCTTTCGCAGTTCCATGCACTTATCCACAATCCGCTGCACTGCCTGACCACAGCTTTTCCACTGCGCGATCAAGGCAGTGCGAGGACGCATCAGCGCATGCAATCCACCTCGTCACCGAGCTGCGCTAAAGTTCGGCCATGGATAACGCAATGACCCTCGAATGGTGGCACTGGGAGATCGCCGGCCTTGCGCTGGTGCTGCTCGAGCTGGCCGTGCCGGCCTTCTTCATCATCTGGTTCGGCTTTGGCGCGATGCTGGTCGGACTGGTGCTGCTGATGGCACCCGGGCTGGCCTTGAGTGCGCAGATCGGGGTGTGGGTGCTGGCCTCGGTGGCGATGACGGTGCTGTGGTTCCGCGTCTTCAAGCGTTCCCAGCACAAGACCCTGATCGGCACCGCGGCCGGCGAGGTGATTGGCGAGATCGGTCTGCTGGTGAGCGCGGTGGCACCCTTCGAGCGCGGCAAGGTGCGTTTCCAGCGTCCGGTGCTGGGCGCAGAAGAGTGGGCGTGCGTGGCCGAATCGGCGATCGCCGCCGGCCAGCGGGTGCGGGTGGTCAGTGTCGAGGGCAGTTACGTCAAGGTGGCGAAAGCCTGATCAACTAGGGAAAGACAACGTGTTCGCATCCGAAGGCCTGGCCATCGCAATCGCAGTACTGATTTTTGTCGTCATCACCATCGCCAAGGGCGTGCGCCTGGTCGCGCAGGGCGAGGAGTGGGTGGTCGAGCGCCTGGGCAAGTACCACGCCACGCTGCGCCCCGGCCTCAACATCCTGATCCCCTACCTCGACCGCGTCGCCTACAAGCTGGTGACCAAGGACATCATCCTCGACGTGCAGGAGCAGGAGGTCATCACCCGCGACAACGCGGTGATCCTGACCAATGCGATCGCCTTCGTGAAGGTCACTGACCCGGTCAAGGCGGTGTATGGCGTGACCGACTTCTCCGAGGCGATCCGCAACCTGATCATGACGACATTGCGCTCGATCGTCGGCGAAATGGAGCTCGACGCGGCGCTCTCATCGCGCGACAAGATCAAGGCGCGGCTGCGCGAGAGCATTGCCGACGAGGCCGTGGATTGGGGCCTGACGGTGAAGTCGGTCGAGATCCAGGACATCAAGCCCTCCGAATCCATGCAGCGCGCGATGGAGCTGCAAGCGGCCGCCGAGCGCGAGCGCAAGGCCGCGGTGACCAAGGCCGAAGGTGCCAAGCAGGCGGCAATCCTGGAGGCCGAGGCGCGCCTCGAATCCGCCAAGCGCGACGCCAACGCCCAGGTCATGCTGGCCGAGGCCTCGGCCGAATCCATCCGCCGCGTGACTGCCGGCATCGGCGATCAGACCGGGCCGATGATGTACCTGCTCGGTGAGAAGTACATTGCCGCGCTCGAGAAGCTGGGCGAATCGAGCAATTCGAAGCTGGTGGTGATGCCCGCCGACCTGCAGGAAACCGTGCGAGGCCTTGTCGGCAGGCTCGGCGCGCGCGGCTGACCCGCTACATTGCTGTTTCCCTTACGAACACGAACCGCAACCGATCCGCAACAAGGAAGACTCCGATGCAGAAAAGCGCACGCACCCTCCTCGCCGCCCTTGCCATCGCCACCGCATCCGGCGGCGCGCTGGCGCAGAAGTTCATCACCGACAAGGCCGAAGTCGAAAAGCTGCTCACCGGCGCCACCTTCATCGGCGTCTATCTGCGCACCGAGTCGGCCTACACGCTCAAGTTCGGCACCGATGGCACGCTCACCGACACGACCGGCGCCAAGGCGCGCTGGTGGGTGGATGAGCAGGCGCGCTACTGCCGCGAATGGCTCGACGGCAAGCTCAAGGGCAACACCGGCTGCATGAACGTCGAGCTCGAGGACGGCCAGGTGGCGCTGTATTCCGAAGGCAAGAAGGTGGTCGAGGGCATCGTCACCGGCAACTGAGTCCCGCTGCCGATCGGGCGCGGTCATGCGTCTGCTGATCCTGTGCTCGACAATCGACGGCCACACGCGCGAGATCTGCGAGCGGCTCGCGGCAATCGCGCGCGCGGCGGGTCACGAGCCGGAGGTGGTCGAGGTCGAGGCCGCATCCACCGCAAAACTCGAGGCCTGTGACAGGGTCGTGATCGGCGCCAGCATCCGCTATGGTCACCATCGCCCCGCGGTGAAGGCCTTCATCGACCGCCACCAGGCGGCGATCGAGGCGCGCCCGAATGCCTTCTTCTCGGTCAATGCCGTCGGCCGCAAGCCGCACAAGCGCCAGGCCGACACCAACCCCTACGTGCGCAAGTTCCTCGGCCAGATCCGCTGGAAGCCGCAGCAGATCGAAGTTTTCGGCGGCAAGATCGAATATCCGCGCTACGGCTTCTTCGACCGCAACATGATCCGCCTGATCATGTGGGTCACCGGCGGCCCCACCGATCCGCGCTCGGTCACCGATTTCACCGACTGGGCGCAGGTCGAGGCTTTCGCGCGGCGCCTCATCGCCACCCGACATCACGAATGTTCGTAGCCCGATCCAGCCCAACTCATCTCGATTTGCGGGTCGTGTGGAAGGAATTCGGGACGACCTGCCTGACCTATGGGGTCGGCCATGCTATCTCTGCAAGATCAGGGTGCTTGTTGCGTCGCTCATCCCAAGCGCGTTGGGCTATCTCGCAATGCTCCTTTGGAACTATTGCGCAGGTACGACTCAACCAAAACTTTGCTTCCTCCACGTCACCGTTCATTGCGAGCACGAACGCCAGTTTATGAAGGTTTGCAACGCTCGGGTAGGATCTTGTAACGGTACGCATCCAGTGTAGTTCATCCTTTGATGGCGGTTTCTGTTCGTCAAATCGGGCCATCCGAAGATTCTCGCGCAATTGCGTAAGCACAATTACATCAGGCGTTCCCTTCGGAGAATTCTTGTTGAGTGGACCTTGCTCGAATTGCAGGGCAAAGTGGCTTGACTCGATCCTAAAATAATCGTTGATTGTCAAGGCAAGCCCGATCGAGACAAGAAAAAGGAAGCTGGCTAGTACCCTTCGACTCGTGACCATGATCGGTACTGAATGAGACGCAGCATCGAGCATACCCATGAACAGCCCGGTGGGGAGCAAGAAATACGCGTAGTGCAATGGATACTCCACCATGGCGTGCAATCCAATGGCGCCTACACAGATCCAGATAATGGACTGTTCGGGTGTTGCCACCGATCGAAATCGGTGCCAGAACCACACCAAGAGGGCAACCGAAAACAGGATTCCGAGTGGTATTCCTACCCAAAGGACGAGATCAATAAATAGGTTGTGCGACTGTGCCCAGGATATTCCGTACGTACCCGGATTGTAAAAGGGGAAGTCCAGTTGTGCAGAACGAAGCTGATTCCACCCATAACCGAATAGCGGCTTAGAAAATGCAGCATTTGCGAACATCGTCCAGATCGCGAGCCTCACCGAACTTCCGCCAATGCGATCGGTAATATCTGTTTGCGGGTCGAGCAGCAATAGGGAGGCGATCGTCTCGATCGACAGGCTAAGTGCGACGAAAAGCATGGCGCAGAGGGAAACGAACCACGGTATTTCCCTCGAGGTCCAGAGTTCACGCCAGTACCATATTGCGAACGTGAGCAAGGACATGCTAAGCCAAGCCGTTCGTGATTGTGTGAGCACGAGACCCAGAACAATCAGCGCCGAATAGATGGCAAGCAGAGGCAATCGCAAGTAGCCTCGGGTTCGCCCCCAGAGGCCCGCTAGCAAACCCCACAGGAGTAGGGTTGCAAGTTGGTTGGGCTGTGCCAGGTTCGCGTAAGGTCTGCTGCCCTCAATCGGATAGACCCAGATTGCATCCGGAGGCGCGCTCTGCGTGAAGCCGAACCACTGGTAAAGCTGCAAGCCAACCGAAACGAGGGCTGCGACCCCGATGGAAAGAAATAGAAAATCGCCCAGCTGGTGGGGGTTGAGTCTCTGCGAATAGTTCCCGACCAGAAGTGCGAGCAGAAACCCGGCGAGGAATAGGATTGCGATCCAGGCGTTCCCAAAAAAGGGAAGAAGGCCCAATGCATACTGTATTAGTGGCAGGGCGAGAGCTATCAGCACCAATGCCGCGAGGCGTGTGCAGTGAACAACGTCCACCTTTCGTGTGGCCAAGAAAACAATGCTGACAAAACAAAGCACGATTCCGACCCACGCATCTGAATGGAACGCTGTCCATGGATTGTTGTGGTTTGGGAGCAGCCAACCGATCGACAACGTCAGTGCTGCAAGTGTCAACCAGTCGTTCTCGGAAGATTTGGCGAACATAATGGTGGCTGTAGAGAGTGGGAAAGGCGTCATCCACTCGATTGTGAAAGATTCTTCCGATCATGAAAAAGGCCCTATCAAGGGCCTCTTTCACTAGATTTAGAGCCAATTTGAATGAAATTCGGCTAAATCTATATTGTTATTCATATTGTTACTGTAGCTCGCAGTTTCCAGAGCTGTAATCGCAAACAACGTTTTTGCTACCCCTAGCGGACGCAAACGTAGCCGAGCCAGTGGCTAGTGCGGCGGGTAGGCTCCCCGAAGTGCAGGCTGAAAGAGCAGTCTGTGATAGCAGAGCAATGTCGCTGTTCGCATTTGCCGCCGCCATAGCGCGTGCAACCGCGGTGGCCTCTGCGAGACACGCACTGTCAGCAGATTTCTGTGTATAGGCTTGGTATTGCGGTAGCGCAACTGCGGCCAGAATACCAATAATCGCCACCACGATCATCAGTTCGATCAGCGTGAAGCCCTGTTGCATCTTTTTCATGATCATCCCCTTCAGGAAGTTTGATTTCGTGTCCGGCTTAGGTCGCGGTGTTGATGACTTGTGCCTTCCATTGACCTTTAAGCAATGACCATGCCAGGTGTTTTGTGTGACCTAGTTCACGAGCGCATTCAAGGGGGTGTGACAAAAGGCGTTCGCGCCTGAGCCATGAGGCTGCGTTGGCACAACGTACTATGTGCCACAGGCGGATATGGCACACGGGACTGCGCGCTGCCCGTGATGCCCGACCGGCGCTAAACTAAACCTTTTCCGCACAACGGATGCCGCGATGGTCTACATCACACTTAATACCGCTGTGTCGATCACTGGGCTCAGCAAGCGCACGCTGTGGCGGCGCATTGCGGACGGTCAGTTGCGCGTACATGACGCAGGCGCGGGGGGCGGAGAACACACACGAGTGCGGCTTGACGATGTCGTCGCTATGTCGCCGCTACGCTTGGAGGGGGATGACTGGGTACTGATCGTGGAGGCCGATGGCGGAAGTGCCGAGGCGCAGTGTGACCTGGCGCTCTTGTTGCTGGTGCGTAACCTGCTGGTTGAGGCGGTGCGGTGGCTCGAGTTGGCGGCGAAGCAGAACTACCCGGAGGCGATGCACCAGCTCGGCCGCTGCTGTATCGCAGGGAGGGGTATGGCGGCGAACGAGGCGCTGGGCGTCGAGTGGATCGCGCGCGCGGCGGCGCTGGGGCACAGCACAGCGCGGCCGATGGCGCGCTACCTGATGGATCCAGCGCGTCCGGCGCTGGATCCAGCTGCGCTGGAGACGCGGCTCGACGCGATTGAGCGCGAGCAGGTGCTTGCTGTATTGCGCGAGACGGCGGAGGATTAGGGCCCTGAGATGAAGTGCTTTGCGGCTACTGCGCCCGAGCGCCCGGGCCTGCGCTTGTTTCTGTGGGAGCGGTGGCACCCTTGAATGCCTGCGAGCGCCTAATCAGGCCAGTACTTCCCCGTGCTCGCGCGTGGCGTGGAAGGTCACCTTCGGCCACTTCTCGGCGGTCACTTCGAGGTTGTAGCGGCTGGAGGCCAGATACACCGGGTTGCCGTCGATGTCCTTGCCCATGCGCAGCGCCTGTTCGCGCTCGAAGTTGCGGCGGGTGAGGTCGTCGGGGAAGCTGAGCCAGCGCGCGGTGTGGATGTCGGCGGGCTCGAAGATCGCATCGACCTTGTATTCGTCCTTCAGGCGCTGGGCGACGATCTCGAACTGCAGCACGCCGACCGCGCCGAGCAGCATCTGGCCGCCTTCTAGCTCGAACACCTGGATCGCGCCTTCTTCGCCCAGCTCCTGCAAGCCCTTCTGCAACTGCTTGGATTTGAGCGGGTCGCGCAGGCGCGCGACTCGGAACATCTCGGGCGAGAAGTAGGGAATGCCCTTGAAACCGAGGTTCTCGCCTTCGGTCAGGGTGTCGCCGATCTGCAGCTGGCCGTGGTTGTGGATGCCCACGATGTCGCCGGCGACGCCGTCCTCCATGATCACGCGCTCATTCGCCATGAAGGTCAGCACATTGGCCAGCTTCATCTCGCGTCCGGCGCGTACGTGCTTGACCTTCATCCCGGCACTGTAGCGGCCAGAGCAGATGCGGAAGAAGGCGATGCGGTCGCGATGCCTCGGGTCCATGTTGGCCTGGATCTTGAACACGAAGCCGGTGAAGGCGGGTTCGGCCGGCTGCACCATGCGCGCGCCAGCGTCGCGGGCCTGCGGTGGCGGCGCCCAGTCGATCAGCGACTGCAGGATCTCCTGCACACCGAAGTTGTTGATACCGGAGCCGAAGAACACCGGGCTCTGCTTGCCGGCAAGGAAGTCGTCGAGATCGAAGGGCGGCGAGGCGCCGTCGATAAGCTCGACATCGTCACGCAGCTGGCCGACTTCCATCGGGAAGCGCTTGTCGAGTTCGGGGTTGTCCAGGCCCTTGATGATCTCGCCGTCGGTGCGCCGTTCCTCGCCCGGGGTGAAGGTCAGCACCTGGTGCTGCAGCAGGTGATACACGCCGCGGAAGGCCTTGCCCATGCCCAGCGGCCAGGTCACCGGCGCGCAGGTGATCTTGAGCACGTCCTCGATCTCGGCCAGCAGTTCGAAGGGCTCGCGCACCTCGCGGTCCATCTTGTTCACGAAGGTGATGATCGGCGTGTTGCGCAGGCGGCAGACCTCGAGCAGCTTGATGGTCTGCGCTTCCACGCCCTTGGCGGCGTCGATCACCATGACTGCGGCGTCGACCGCGGTCAGCACGCGGTAGGTGTCTTCGGAAAAGTCCTCGTGACCCGGGGTGTCGAGCAGGTTCACCGTGTGCCCCTGATACTCGAACTGCATCACCGAGCTCGACACCGAGATGCCGCGCTGCTTTTCCACTTCCATCCAGTCGGAGGTGGCGTGGCGGGCGGACTTGCGCGCCTTCACCGTGCCGGCGAGCTGGATCGCGCCCCCGAACAGCAACAGCTTCTCGGTCAGCGTGGTCTTTCCCGCGTCGGGGTGGGCGATGATGGCGAAGGTGCGGCGCTTTTCGACGTCGCGCAGGAGTTCGGGCGGGAAGGGTGTGGAGGACAAGGGAGGACAACCAGTTGGGGTGAACAGGAAGTGCGCGCCGTGCTGGCACGGCGGCCGAACTTGCGGATTCTACCAAGTGCCGGGCAGAACAGGCTTTTTTGCGGGCGGATGGTCGAGTCCGCTTCTAGAATGGGGTCCCCGTAGCTGGAGTCCGTGTCGCCGTGTCCGAGCGTATCCCCCGCATCATGCAGTTGCTGCCCGACTGGGCCGAACCCTGGCTGGAGGTCATCGAGCTTGGCCTGCAGATCACCCTGATCGCGTTTGGCGCCTGGGTGTTGAATGTCCTGTTCAGGCGCCTGATCCGCCGGCTTGGCGCAAGCTACAGCCTGCCCGCCGAGCTCATGATGGGCGCGCGCCGCGTCATCGGGCTGGTGATCTACGCGGGGGCGACCCTGCTCATCCTCGATCGCTTCGGCGTGTCGGGCACGGTGTTGTGGACCGCCTTCACCGGCTTTGCCGCGGTCGCCGCAGTGGCCTTCTTCGCGGCCTGGAGCGTGCTGTCGAACATCTTCTGCACGCTGCTCATCTTCACCACCCGGCCCTTTCGCCTGCACGACCATGTCGAGCTGCTCGAGAGCGGCGACAAGCTGGGGCTGAAGGGGCAGGTGGTGGACATCAACCTGATCTACACCACGTTGCGCGAGGAGGCCGACGGCCAGGTGCTGCAGGTGCCCAACAACCTGTTCTTCCAGCGCGTGGTGCGGCGCTTCCGGTCAGCCCCGTCCCGCACTGGGGTTAGTCCCGATACCGCCGCCAGCGCGGACGGTCGATAAGGACGGGCGCATCGCGCCGGCGAGGACACTGGAATCAGCCTGTCCCCGCCTGCCATTCGCGCTGCGCCGCCAACATCAACGACCGGAGACCCCCTGATGAATCGATGTCTGCATGTCCTGAGCCCGCTCGCTCTCGCGCTGGCCACCCTGTCCGTCGCCCTGCCCGCATTCGCGATGCCGGAGCAGGCCCAAGCCTTCAACGTCAAGCCGCGTTTCATTGGCGACATCCTGATGCAGACCTACGACGGCGACAGCGATGACCTGCTAACCGCCGGACTCGGTCGCGCCGGCATCCAGTCGGCCAGTGCGCCCACGGTGTCCACGCCGCCCACCGCGGCCGAGTTGCGCAAGCGCGCGATCCATGGGAATTACCGCGCCCTGGTCGACACCAGCGCCGCGGGCGGCTTCGGCACGCTGTACGGGCCGATGATCAGCGTCAGCGCCGGCGGCACGGTCACCAGCCCGGGTGACGGCCGCATCGCCGGGACCGAATACCTCGCCTTCGCCGACCGTGGCAACGATGGCGGCAACGTCACGCTGATGGTGCAGGTGCCGGCCCACTTCAATCCGAAGAAGCCGTGCATCGTCACCGGCACCTCGAGCGGATCGCGCGGTATCTACGGCGCCATCGGCACCTCGGGCGAATGGGGGCTGCAGAAGGGCTGCGCGGTGGCCTATGCGGACAAGGGCAGCGGCAACGGCATGCACGACCTCGCCACCGATACCGTCGGCCTGATTGACGGCTTGCGCGCGGACGCCGCGCTGGCGGGCGCAGACTCGCACTTCACCGCCGACCTGTCCCCGTCCGAGCGCGCCGCCTTCCTTGCTGCCTGGCCCAACCGTGTCGCCATCAAGCACGCGCATTCCAAGCGCAACCCCGAGGCCGACTGGGGCCGTGACACGCTCGATGCGGTGCGCTTCGCCTTCTACGTGCTCAACGACCGTTACGGCGTGAAGACGCCCAAGGGCAAGGTGCGCACGATCCGCCCCGGCAACACGGTGGTGATCGCCGCCAGCGTGTCGAACGGCGCCGGTGCGGCGCTGGCCGCGGCCGAGCAGGATAGCGAGCGCCTGATCGACGGCGTGGCGGTCAGCGAGCCACAGGTGCAACTACAGGAAAACGACCGGGTGACGGTGCGCCGGGGCGCCCAGGTGCGCAGCGGCAGCGGCCGCCCGCTGTACGACTACAGCACCCTCGCCAACCTGTTGCAGCCGTGCGCGACGCTGTCGCCGCGCGCGGCGGGTTCGCCGTTCGCTGTGGCCGTCTCGCCCGTGCTGGCCGCGAATCGCTGCGAGGCGCTTGCCGCGCGCGGCGTGATCGACGGCGATACCCCAGAAGCACGCGGCGACAGCGCGCTACAGGCCCTGCTCGATTACGGCTGGGAGCCCGAATCGATCCCGCTCACCGCCACTCACTTCGCCTTTGCCGTGCCCGCGGTCACCCTGACCTATGCCAACAGCTACGGCCGCTTCGGCGTCGAGGAACGCGTGTGCAATTACAGCTACGCCGCCGTGGCCGGGGTGACACCCGCGCCGTGGTCGGCCACCGATGCCGCGCTCAGCTTCGCCACCGGCAACGGCGTGCCGCCGACCGCCGGATTGCAGATCATCAACGACGCGGCCCAGGGCGGGCCGACGCTGGATGGAGCCTCGGTGACGGCCTCGACCGGCAAGCAGGACTACAACGTCGATGGCGCGCTGTGCCTGCGCGAACTGTGGACCGGCGGCAGCGTCGATGCGGCGCGGGTGCGGGAAGGCGTCGATGCGGTGCGGGTGAAGGGTGATCTCGGCGGCCGGCCGGCGATCATCGTCCATGGCCGTGCCGATGCGCTGGTGCCGGTCGGCTTCACCTCCCGCCCCTATCTCGGCATGAACCAGCTCGCCGAAGGGCGGCGCAGCAAGCTGCGCTACGTCGAGGTGACCAATGCCCAGCACTTCGACGGCTTCATCAGCCTCTTCCCGGGCTATGACACGCGCTACGTGCCACTGCACGCGTATTACGTCGAGGCGCTGGACCGCATGTATGCGCATCTGACCGCTGACGCGCCACTGCCGCCCTCGCAGGTGGTGCGCACCACGCCGCGCGCGGGCAATCCGGGCCAGGCGACGGCAATCACCGCGTCCAACGTGCCACCGATGAGCCTCTCCCCGGCGGCGGCCGACCGCATCACGGTGCGCGGCGGCAGCGTGGTCGTGCCGGACTGAGCGTGATCCGTCTTCTCGTCTGATCGGCGCATGAAAAACGGGGCACGTGCGCCAATTCGCGCACGTGCCCCGAGCGAGGAGAGACGAAGTGGGGGTCGGTCGCTTACTTCTTCTTGCCGAGCTGGTCGCCGATGACGCCACCGATTGCTGCACCCCCGACCGTACCGAGGATGCCGCCGTCAGTGACCACCGCGCCCGCCACGCCACCCACGGCTGCGCCGGTGGCTGCACTCCGTTCGCGTGAGGACATGTTGTCCCAGGTGGCGCAGCCGGTAGCGGCAAAGGCGATGAGGAGGGCGGGGATGAGGGTACGGGTCTTCATGATGGACTCCTTGTGATTGTCGGTGCGCGGCGTCAAAGGGGGCGCTGCCGCGCGGTTGGGGTGTGTGCAGTATGAGTGCGGGATCGATGACGGGATCCCGGCACGAGGTATCGAATTGTTTCTGCGCTGCCCACGCCTGCGGCAGCGCACAAGGTCGGCATGCCCAGTCGTTCCCACGTTCGTGCGCACCTTGCGTGCTTGCGCGGGGTCGGGGGCCACGATCACATCCGGATGCAGCTTTCACCCGCCGAGCATGTCCTGCGGGCGCACCCAGGCGTCGAATTCGGCGGCCGTGGTGAAACCGAGCGCGAGCGCGGCGACGCGCAGTGTCGTCCCTTCGGCCCACGCCTTCTTCGCGATCTGTGCCGCCTTGTCGTAGCCGATGTGCGGGTTGAGCGCGGTGACCAGCATCAGGCTGCGCTCGAGGTGCTCGGTCATGCGTGCCGTGTCCGGCTCCATGCCGGCCACGCAATGGCGCTGGAAGTTGCGGCAGCCGTCGGCGAGCAGGCGGATCGACTGCAACAGGTTGTGCGCGATCACCGGCTTGAACACGTTCAGCTGCAGGTGGCCCTGGCTGGCGGCGATGCCGATGGTGACGTCGTTGCCGAGCACCTGGCAGGCGAGCATCGACAGCGCCTCGCACTGCGTCGGATTGACCTTGCCCGGCATGATCGAGCTGCCCGGTTCGTTGGCCGGTAGCTTGACCTCGGCGAAGCCGGCGCGCGGGCCCGAGCCGAGCAGGCGCAGGTCGTTGGCGAGCTTCATCAGCGCCACCGCCAGCGTCTTCAACGCGCCCGACAACGCCACCAGTGCCTCGTGGCCGGCGAGCGCGGCGAACTTGTTGGGCGCGCTGGTGAGCGCCAGGCCGGTGAGCGCCGCCAGTTCGGCGGCGATCGCGTCGGCGAAGCCGGCCGGTGCATTCAGCCCGGTGCCGACCGCGGTGCCGCCCTGGGCGAGCTCGCACACCGCGGGCAGGGTCGCGCGGATCGCCTGCGCGGCGGTGTTCAACTGCGCGACGAAGGCCGACAGCTCCTGGCCGAAGGTGATCGGGGTGGCATC
Source organism: Thauera sp. (assembly GCF_034003485.1). Taxonomy (GTDB): domain Bacteria; phylum Pseudomonadota; class Gammaproteobacteria; order Burkholderiales; family Rhodocyclaceae; genus Thauera. The sequence continues at coordinate 19,165 of NZ_JAVEYL010000026.1, read as the reverse complement.
CATCAGGTGTGTGCGTCCCGTCTTGAGCACGCCGGCATGGCGTTCGGCCTGGATGGCGAGGCCGTTCGACAGCTCGGTGATCGCCGGCAGCAGCTCGTCTTGCACCGCGCGCGCGGCAGCGATGTGCATCGCGGTGGGGAAGCAGTCGTTCGAGCTCTGGCCGCGATTGACGTGGTCGTTGGGATGCACGGGCGCCTTGCCGCCGCGGCCCTGCCCGGCGAGCTCGTTGGCGCGCCCGGCGATCACTTCGTTCACGTTCATGTTGGTCTGGGTGCCGCTGCCGGTTTGCCACACCACGAGCGGAAACTGCGCGTCGTGGTCGCCGGCGAGGATCTCGTCGGCGGCCTGCTCGATCAGGCTGGCGATGTCGGCAGGCAGCGCGCCTGCGCGCGCATGGATGCGCGCCGCCGCCTTCTTGATCAGGGCGAGCGCCTGCACGATCGCGAGCGGCATGCGTTCGCTGCCGATGGCGAAGTTGATCAGCGAGCGCTGGGTCTGGGCGCCCCAGTAAGCGTCGGCGGGGACGTCGATCGGGCCAAGGCTGTCGGTTTCGATACGGGTCATGGTCGGCCTCCGCGGGCGGGTGAGCGGGGAAGTTGTGGTCACGGTGCTCGGGTGATTCTGCGCCTGCCCTTGTTCCGTAGCACGCCGCACGGCAGCATGTCGCAGGGTCTCCGTCCCTGTCCCCGCCGCTGCCCGATCCACCATGTTCCTGCTCGATGCGTCGTTCGCCCAGTCCATCGTCGATCGCGCGCGCATCGGTAACCGTCTTACCTGAACGAATACGCTGCGGCCGAGCTCGCCCAAGCTCGCATTCACCTGCCGCGCTCGCTGGCACCGCCAAAAACCGGGAGACACCCGCCATGAAGATCGTCATTGCCCCCGATTCATACAAGGAAAGCCTGTCCGCGCTCGAAGTCGCGCAGGCGGTCGAAGCTGGCTTTCGCGAGGTCTTCCCCGACGCCGACTACGTGCTGTTGCCGATGGCCGACGGCGGTGAGGGCACGGTCGAAGCGATGGTCGCCGCAACCGGTGGGCGCAAGGAGATCGTCGCCGTCGCCGGGCCGCTCGGCGAGCGCGTCGAAGCTTTCTATGGCCTCACCGGCGACGGCGACACCGCGGTGATCGAGATGGCCGCCGCCAGCGGCCTGATGCTGGTGGCCCCGGCTGCGCGCAACCCGCTGTGCACCAGCTCGCGCGGCACGGGCGAGCTGATTCGCGCAGCGCTCGACGCCGGCGCGCGCCGCTTCATCCTCGGCATCGGCGGCAGCGCCACCAACGACGGCGGAGCCGGCATGGTGCAGGCGCTCGGCGCACGGCTGATGGACGGCGAAGGCAAGGAACTCGACGGCAGCGGTGGTGACCTCGCGCGCCTGGAACGCATTGATGTTTCCGGGCTGGATGCGCGCCTGGCCGAGTGCCGCATCGAGGTCGCGTGCGATGTGGATAACCCGCTTACCGGTGCGCACGGCGCCTCCGCCGTGTTCGGCCCGCAGAAGGGCGCGACGCCCGAGATGGTGCAGGTGCTCGACGCCAACCTTGCGCGCCTGGCCCGCATCGTCGAGCGCGACCTCGGCGTGGCGGTCGATCAGGTGCCGGGTGCCGGCGCGGCCGGCGGCATGGGGGCGGCGATGCTGGCCTTCTTCGGCGCGACGCTCAAGCCGGGCATCGAGATCGTCACCGCTGCGGTCGAACTCGATGTCCATGTGCGCGACGCCGACCTGGTGATCACCGGCGAGGGTCGCATCGACTTCCAGACCGTGCATGGCAAGACCCCCATCGGCGTCGCTCGGGTGGCGAAGCGCTACGGCAAGCCGGTGATCGGCATCGCCGGTTCGCTCGGCGCGAACGTGGGCGTGGTGCACGAACATGGCATCGACGCGGTGTTCAGCGTTTTGAACAGGCCGTGCTCGCTCGACGAGGCGCTGCGCGATGCGGCCGTCAACGTCGAACTTACCGCGCGCAACGTGGCGGCGGTGCTGCGCATGGGCGCGCTGCCCGGCGGATCGGTGAACGGGGCGGTGGGCACCGGCAATCCGCATTAATCCGGCTGCGGCGCGCTACCGGAGCAGGCATCATGGCGACTGAAGCACCTGACTGATCCTCGCAGGTGTGCATTCCCCTGCTGCAAACCACCGCCCACGCGGCCTGCCACTCGTCATGGACATCATCTTCGGCATCATCCTGCCGGTCTTCGGCACGCTCGGCCTCGGCTATGCCGCGGCGCGCTTCGGTGCATTCGACGAGGCCGCCAACCGCGGGCTGTCGCTGTTCGTGTTCAACTTCGCGCTGCCGCTGATGCTGTTCCGCGCGATCGCGCAGGCCGAATTGCCGGACGCGATGCCCTGGGGCTACCTGCTGTCCTACTACATCGGCGCCTTCGGGATTTATGCGCTGGCGATGTTCGGCGGGCGGGTGCTGTTCGGGCGCCGGCTCGACGAACAGGCCGTGCTCGGGCTGGGTGCGGGTTTCTCGAACACCGGGATGCTCGGCATTCCGCTGGTGATGACCGCCTACGGTCCGTCTGCGGCGCTGCCGCTGTTCGTGATGATCGCTTGCCACAGCCTGCTGCTGTTGCCGCCGACCACCGCGCTGATCGAGGCGGCGCAGGGCGGCAAGCAGTCGCCCGGCGCCATGCTGGCAAAGCTGGCGAAGAGCGTGCTGGCGACGCCGATCATCTGGGGGCTTTCCTGCGGGCTGGCGTTCGCGCTGTTCGGCATCGAAATTCCCGGTCCGCTCGACGCGGTGGCCAAGGGTCTCGGCAGCGCGGCAACGCCGTGTGCGCTGTTCGCGCTCGGCGCCTCGCTGACGCGCTACAGCCTGGGCGGAAACCTGCGCGAACCGGCGCTGCTGGTGGTGCTGAAGACCGTTCTGCACCCGCTGATCGTGTGGGTGCTGGCCACCCAGGTGTTCGACGTGCCGCCGCTGTGGGTGGCGACCGGCGTGCTGCTGGCAGCGCTGCCGGCAGGTATCACGCCCTACCTGTTCGCGCAGCGCTACGGCGCGTGCCAGTCCACCGTGGCGTCCGCGGTGTTCCTGTCCACATTGGTATCGGTGGCGACGCTGTCGGCATTGCTGTTCGTGCTGCGGCCCTGACGAGGTGGCATGCCCTCGCCCTCATCCGGGCGCGGTTGTGCGGGGGCGTTCAGGTTTTTAGGGGTTCGCGCCAGTGCGCGTTTGCTCGAAGCGCCGGCACTGCACGGGCGAGACGTCCGTCAGATTGCCGGTGGCGGCATGGAACAGCGAACCGAGCGCGCGATCGTTCTGCCAGCTCTCATGCAGGGCGAGCGAGCCGCGCAGGCCCTCCAGTTGCACCGCATCGGGTGCCGGCGCAGTGAAATCGAGCATGCGCAGCTCACCATCGGCATCGGCCAGCGCCGCGAAGCGCAACGCGCCGGCGAGGTCGGGCGAGGCATCGCTCTGTCCGGCGGAGAAGCGTCGGGTTTCGGGCTGGCCGGGAATGCGCCACAGGAAATCGGGCGTGACGATCTCGAAGCGAGTCACGCTACGGCCGTCCGCGCCGAGGCCGAGCAGAAGTCGCGTTTCGTCGGCGTTGTCGAGGCGGCTGCACGCGATCAGCCATGGTGTGGCGGCAGGGCCGGGTATGGGGCGGGCTGCCGGGGTGTCCTGCAGTGGCGATTCGGCGCTGCAGCCGCCGGTGAAGGCGAGACCGACCAGCACAGCGAGCGCGGCAGCGGTGTTCATGGCCGGCGAGCGCCGGCGCGCAGGAGTCGTTCGCATCGCTTCCATCCGGGGCATGACTGTGCGGGCATTATGTCCGAACTGCGCGTCGGCCCGCCGGCTTGAAAAGCCGCATTCCGTGGGCTTAAGTTGGAAGACGGACCGAGAACGGAGAGCGCCATGCTGATCACCCGCGACCTGCTGACCCGGATGGGAGCCACCGCAGCCAATGCGGACAAGCATCTCGATGCGCTGAACGCGGCGCTGGCGGTGCATGGCATCGACTCCGAACTTCGGATTGCGCACTTCCTCGCCCAGGTCATGCACGAGTCCGGGTGCCTGCGGCTCGTCGAGGAAAACCTGAAGTACTCCGCCGAAGGTCTGCGCAAGACCTTCCGCAAGTATTTCCGCACCGACGCCGAGGCCCAGGCCTACGCCCGCCAGCCCGAACGCATCGGTAGCCGGGTCTACGGCGGGCGCATGGGCAACGGCCCGGAATCCACCGGCGAGGGCTACCGCTATCGCGGCCGCGGCCTGATCCAGCTCACCGGCAAGGACAATTACCGCAGCTTCGCGCAATGGGTCGGCGCCGACGTGCTCGCCAACCCCGACTGGGTGGCCGAGCGCTACGCGGTGCAGTCGGCGGTGTATTTCTGGGAGAAGAACCACCTGAATGCGCTCGCCGACATCGATGACCTGGCCGGGATCACGCGCCGGATCAACGGCGGGCTCAACGGCTACGAGGATCGCCACGACCTGCTGCTGAAGGCCAAGCGCACGCTGGCCGAACTGGCCGCGGCGGGTGCCGTGGACACGGTGCCGGCGCCGGTGGCGCTGCAGCCGACTCACCGCGTCAAGGCCACCCAGCTCACCCTGCGCAGCGCGCCGGTGGTGGCCGAGCGCACCAGGGTCGCGCTGCTCAACCAGGGCAAGGATGTGCACGTGCAGGGGGCGGCGTCCGAGCCCGGCTGGGTGCGCGTGCGCGTGTCGCTCAGCGGTCTGCTGCGCGAGGGCGTGGTGGCCGAGCGCTTCCTCGAAGCCCTGCCCCTCACGCGCAGCCGCGGTGCGGCGATCAGCATGGCTGCGCCGGCGCTCCCGGCCCTGCCCGCGGCGCACATGCAGGAAGACCGCGCCGAGATCACCCGCTGCCTCGACGGCGGTCGCGCCTACCCGCTCGGCGAGCCTGGCCGACCCGCGCGCAGCGGGCGCAGCGCGGAGCGCCTGGCGCAGTCGGTGGCGGCGATCGTCGACTATCTGGACGTAGCCAACCCGGCACACCTGCGCTACCAGCCGCGCGGCGGCACCACCTACTGCAACATCTACGCGACCGACTTCGCCTGGCTGTGTGGTGCCTATCTGCCGCGGGTGTGGTGGACCGACCGTGCGCTGCTGCGCCTGCGCGCGGGCGAGCGCGTGGCGGTGGAGTACGGCCGCACGGTGCGCGAAGTCAACGCCAACGCGCTCTACGACTGGCTCGAGGATTACGGCCCGGCCTTCGGCTGGAAGCGCGAGGTCGAGCTCACCGCGCTGCAGGCGGTGGCCAACGTCGGCGAGGTGTGCGTGATCGTCGCCCGTCGGGCGGACCTCAACCGCCCCGGCCACATCACCGCGGTGGTGCCCGAGACCGGCGACGCGAAGGCGGTGCGCAACGCACAGGACGAAGTCGTGCGCCCGCTCGAATCCCAGGCCGGCACGCGCAACGTGCTGCGCGCTCCACCGGCGAGCGCGTGGTGGCAGGGCAGCCGCTTCCAGGCGTTCGCGTTCTGGCGGCATCCCTGACGCAAGGTCATGGCGGGCGGGATGGCGTACACGCTCGCCGCGCTGCTGGGCGCCGCGGAGGCGCCTCAGCGCCCAGCAGCGCGGCCTGCTGCGCCTCAGTTGCGCGCGGTTTCTTCCAATGTCGGATAGTCGGTGTAGCCCTGCGGTCCCGGGGTGTAGAAGGTCTCCGGGTCGGGCGCGTTGAGCGCGGCCTTGCGCCGGATGCGCTCGGGCAGGTCGGGGTTGGCGAGGAAGGCGGTGCCGAATGCGACCGCATCGAGCTGGCCGGCGGCGATCGCGGTGCTGGCCTCGTCGGCGCCGTAGCCCATGTTGCCGATCAGCACGCCACGGAAGGCGGCGCGCGCCGGCGTCACCACGTCGCCGTGCTGCTGGCCGAAGAAGTCGCCGCGCATCAGGTGCAGGTAGGCGAGCCGCCAGTCGTTGAGGCAGCCCGCGAGCCAGGTGGTCAGGCCGATCGGGTCGCTGTCGATCATGTCGTTGTAGCTGTTGAGCGGCGACAGGCGCACGCCGACGCGGCCGCTGCCCCACACCTTGCACACCGCATCGAGCACCTCGAACAGCAGGCGTGCGCGGTGCTCGCGCGGGCCGCCGTAGGGGCCGCTGCGCTTGTTGCTGCCGTCGCGCAGGAATTCGTCGAGGAGGTAGCCGTTGGCGCCATGCACTTCCACGCCATCGAAGCCGGCCGCGCGTGCGTTCTCGGCCGCGCGCGCGAAGCCGGCGACGATGCCCGGCAGCTCGTCGTCGCGCAGCTCACGCGGCACGACGTAGGGCTGCTTGCCCTGCGGCGTATGCACCTCGTCGCCGGTGATCGCGAGCGCGCTGGGCGCCACCGGCTGGCGGCCGTCGTTGAGTAGCGGGTGGCAGGCGCGGCCGCCGTGCCAGATCTGCAGCACGATGCGCCCGCCTGCGGCGTGCACCGCGTCGGTGACCTTCTTCCAGCCGGCGACCTGGGCCTCGGAGTGGATGCCGGGCTCGTGCCAGAAGGCGGAGTTGCCCTCCATCGCCATCGTCGCCTCGGCGATCAGCAGGCCGGCACTGGCGCGCTGGGCGTAGTGGGTGACCATCAGCTCGCCCGGCACGTGGCCGTCCTCGGCGCGACAGCGGGTGAGCGGGGCCATCAGGATGCGGTTGGGCAGGGCGAGCTCGCCGGCCTGCAGCGGGGTGAAGAGATCGGTCATGGGGTCTTGTCCTCGGGGTCGATCGAATCGAAAAGTTGGGCGAAGGCTGCGCGCGCTGCCGCCTCGGCGAGGTCGGCGAGGCGCACGGCCTGCGCCTTGCGTTCGGCGAGCGCTTCGTCAAGCACGGAGTGGGCGAGCGCGCGTAGGTTCCCCGGCGCGGCCAGATGATGGCGTTGCGGCGGGTACCAGGTGTCGAGCCAGGCGCTCACCTTGGCGGCCTGCGGTGCGCCGCCGACGATGCTGATCGCCGGGCGTGCGAAGGCGTCGGCAATGATGCGCGCGTGCAGGCTGCTCGCACAGCACAGCGCTGAGTTCGCGATCAGCGCGCACAGGTCGAGGACGTGGCGGGACTCGGCGACCACCACGGAGTCCGGATTGGGCAGGTGGCGGCGCAGGCGCTGGAGCACCTCCGGGTCGTCGTGCCAGGGTGCGCGGCCGGTGCAGAACAGCACGATCCCCAGGCCGTGGTCGCGGTGGATCGCTGCCAACTCACGCGCGAGCGCGGCGAGGGCGGCGTCGTCGCCGAGCTCTGCCGCGAGTTGCACCGCCACGTAGCCTTGCGCGAACTGCGTCCGCAGCGCCGCGGGTTCGCCCTTCGCGGCGTGGCGCGCGACCTCGGCGCCGAGCAGACGCTCGACCAGCACCGCCGGATCGGGGACGAGCGCCGCGTCGATGCCCGCCGCGGCGAGCGCGTTCCAGGTGCGCCGGTCGCGCACCTGCACCCGTCCGGCCGCGCGCAGCTCGGCGAGCGCTTCGGCACGCAGCGCGGCGGGCAGGGCCGTGAAGCCGACGCCGCCGATGCCGGTGTGCACGATGTGCGTGCCGCGGGGAAGCGCGGCATGCGGGGCGAGGTAGGGCAGTCCGCGCGGGCACTCCAGCGTATGCCGCGCCCACGCTTCGCGTGTGGCCGGATCGCGACCGTGCAGCGCGATCGCGCGTGCGGCGGCGGCGGGGTCGAGCAGCATCACCGCCGCCTCCCAGGCGCTGCAGCCGAGGATCTCGCCGCCGACCTGCAGCAGCGCGGGGGCCGCCGCGGGCGCCGCGCCGCAGGGGGCCTGGCGCCATCGCCCGGCGAGCGTCGCGAGCGCTTCCACGCGGGCGCCGCCGTCCGCCCGCAGGTCGCGCGCGGCGAGGCCGGCGAAGCGCACATCCCGCCCGGGCAGGCGGCGCGCGGCCAACTCGGCGGCGATGCGACCGAGCAGCAGGTCCCCGAGGTTGTGGCGGTCGAAGGCGCCGAACAGGATGAGCGGGGCGCGCTGCGCTTCGCCGCCGGGGGTTTCCACGGCAGAAGGCGTGGGTGCGGCATGCGCCAAGGCGACGGCAGCAGACGTCGGTGGCGGGGCGGCCGCGTTCATTGCGCTCGCCCTCAATCCGCGCTGGTACGCAGGCGGTCGAGGCGCAGGCGCTGGCGCTCGTCGAACAGCCGGCGCGCGCCCAGGCTCACCGCGACCACGGTGCCGAAGCCGGTGCCGCCGGCGATCAGGAACATCACCAGGATCTGGTACTTCACCGCCTCGACCGGCGGCGTGCCGGCGAGGATCTGGCCGGTCATCATGCCGGGCAGGCTGACGATGCCGGCGGCGGCCATGGCGTTGATGATCGGGATCATGCCGACGCGGATCGCCTCGCGCCGACTGTCGGCGATGGTCTCGTTCCAGTCCTGGCCGAGCGCGAGCCGGGCTTCGAGCACCGCGCGTTTCGCGCTCGCCTCCTGGGTCAGGCGGTCCAGCCCGAGTGCGATGCCGTTCATCGTGTTGCCCAGCACCATGCCCAGCAGCGGGATGGCGTATTGCGGCGCGTACCAGGGGGTGTTGCCGATGACCACGACGAGCGCCAGCACGCTCACGGTGAAGGACGACACGAACATCGACAGCGTGCCCAGCCCGAAGCCCCACCAGCCGGAGAAGCGGCGCCTCTGGCGTGCCATCACCTCGCGCCCGGCGGCGGTGATCATCACCGCCGCCATCGCCGCCACCCACAGGAAATGCACGTTGTCGAACAGCAGCTTGAGCACCAGGCCGATCAGCAGCAACTGGATCGTGGTGCGTGCGGCCGATATCACCAGGTGCTGCTCGATGCCCAGGCCCAGGCGCATCGACAGTCCGGCCAGGGCGAGGATCAGCAGCGCCGCGAGCGACAGGTCGAGTACCGAGAGTTCGATCACCATGCTGCTCCCTCCACGCCGGAGGCCTTGTCCGCGCCTGCGGTTTCGCCCCCGTCTGCGCCCGCTCGGTCGACTTCGCCTTCCTCGACCAGCCGGCCGTCCTCGAGCACGAAGCGGTGCTGCGCCACCCGGGCCGCCTGGCGCGGGTCGTGGCTGACCCACAGCAGGGCGGCGTCGTGCTCGCGGCGATAGTCGTCCAGCAGGGCCTCGACGCGGGCAGTGCTGTCCTCGTCGAGGTTGCCGGTGGGCTCATCCAGCAGCAGTGCGGCGGGCTGGCGCATCAGCGTGCGCAGCAGGGCCAGGCGCTGACGCTCGCCGGTGGAGCAGCGCGCCACCTCCCAGTCGAGCGCCGCGGCGGGCAAGCCGAGGCGCTCCAGCCAGGCGGGGTTGCAGCCGTCGGCAAAGTGGGTGCCGATCGTGTCCGCCCACCACTGGCCCTCGGCCATCACCAGCGCCACCTGGCGCCGCCACTGCGCTGCGGGCATCGCGGCGCAGGCGCGGGCGTCGAGGCGGGCCTCGCCCTGGTGCGGGTCGAGGTCGGCGATGGCGCGCAGCAGCAGCGACTTGCCGCTGCCCGAGGCGCCGCGGATGCAGACGCATTCGCCGGCGCCGATGGCGAGGTCGATCGGGCCGACGTGGAGGGTGCGAAGCTGGTGCAGGACGAGGGCGGGCATGGACCGCATCTTCCCGTGCGGCCGGCGCTATTTCAACCGCGGGTGTCACGCGCGGTCCGCACGCATGCTCCTGGCCGCGCAACCCGCGCCGGGGCGCCTGCCGTGCGCGATGCTTGCAATTGGAGACCGCGGTCGCGGTGCATTTGCGCGAAAATGCACGCTCCGCGCGCACGGCGACGGAATTTTTTGATCGCGCGGGGTTCAGACTTCGGCGATGCGGCGCAGGCGGTCTGCGCAGCTCATCCAGGACACGCACATGCACAAGGATCCCCGCTTTTCCGGTCTTTTTCTCAACCTCGACCGCGGCAGCGCCACCCCGCCCTCGCTCTGGCAGAAGATCGTCGGCGGTGTGGCGATGGTGGGCGTGTTCGTGCTCGCGCTGACCTTCTCGGTGGCGCTGTTCGCGGTGGTGATCACCGTCGGTGCCGTCGTCTGGGGCTACGTGTGGTGGAAGACGCGCGCGGTACGCAAGGCCATGCGCGAACACATGGCGGCCGAGATGGAAGCCCGGCGCGCTGCCGGCGCCGCGCATGCGGGCGGCGCCGCTGTGCGTGGTCTGATCATCGAGGGCGAGGTGATTCGCGAGGTCAAGGCAGACGAGCCGTCCCCGGGCCCGGGGCGGGACCGCACATGAGCCCGACCGATGCGGCGGGTCGCCCGCCCGCGCGTGATGTCAGCGCGGGCGAATGTTGTGCGCAGGCGCAGATGGCCTCCTACGCGCGCCTCGAGGCCGCGCGCCGCGCACCCGAGCAGGCCGCGTCCGGGCCCGGGCGCCATCTGCTGCGCGTGCTTGCACGGGTCTTGCGCATCGCGCCACGCTGAGCGCGCCGTCGCCCCGCGCCCGCCTCAGTGTGCGTCGCTCGCGCTTGCCTGCGGTGGCTGCATGATCGTCTGCAGCCGCGCTTCCTTGCCGTCGATGCTGCGGATGTGCACATCCATCTGGTTGAAGGCGATCTCGATGCCGTTTTCCTTGAAGAGACGGTCGATCTCGCGGTTGATCTCGTCGATGGCGGCGTTGCGATCGGCGAGTTCGCGCACATGCACGCGCAGCTCGTGGTCCAGCGTGCTGGCGCCGAAGCTGAGGAAGAACACCAGCGGCGCAGGCTCCTTCAGCACACGCGCGTTGTCGCTGGCGATCTGCAACAGCAGCTTGCGTGTGAGCTCGAGGTCCGAGCCGTAGGCCACGCCCACCCTGACCGTGATGCGGGTGACGGTGTCGGTCAGCGACCAGTTGGTGAGCTCTCCGGTGATGAAGGCCTTGTTGGGGACGATCATCTCCTTGCGGTCGAAGTCGGTGATCGTCGTCGCGCGGATTTGGATGCGGCTCACCGTGCCCGACACGTTGCCGATCGTAACCGTGTCGCCGATGCGCAGCGGGCGCTCGAACAGGATGATCAGGCCGGACACGAAGTTGGCGAAGATCTCCTGCAGGCCGAAACCCAGGCCCACCGACAGCGCCGCAACCAGCCACTGCAGCTTGTCCCAGCTCACGCCCAGCGTACCCAGCGTGGCGACGATGCCGACGCCCATGATCAGGTAGGACAGCAGCGTGGTGGTGGCATAGGCACTGCCCTGGGCCAGCTTGAGGCGTGACAGCACCAGCACCTCGAGCAGGCCCGGCAGGTTGCCGGCGAGCAGGAACACGATCGTGGCGATCACCAGCGCGGCCAGCAGGTCGCGCAGGCTGATCGGCGTGACGCTGGCGGTATCGCCGCTGCCGCTGGCGTACTCGTACAGGGTGATGTTGTCGAGGTAGGAGAACACCGTGACGAGGTCGGCCCACACCCAGTACAGGCTGACGATCAGACCGGCGAGCAGGCCGAGGTGCACCAGGCGAAGCGACTGCTTGCTAATGCGAGCGATGTCGAGCCGTGGCGCCTCGGCGCCATCGTCGGTGTCGGTGCCGGCGAGGCCGTCGCGCTCTGCGGCCTCGCGTCGTGCGACGGCCTGCTGGTGGTCGAGGCGGCGCGCGGCGACGCCGAGGGCGCGGATCACGGTGGCCTCGACGAGGCGCCAGACGATGAGCACGAACAAGGTGTCGATCAGTCGCCCGGTCAGCTTGAGTGCGGTGTAGTAGTAGCCCATCAGCACGGCGGCGATGAGGGCGATCGGCATCAGGCCGAGCGCAACGCCGATCGCCACGCGCACCGGCGAGAGCCGATCCTCCTGGGAGCGGTGGATCAGCAGCCGTGCCATCAGCCAGGCCATGATCGCGTAGCCGGTGAGCAGGGTCAGGATGCCGAGCACGTCATTGGCGAGGACTTCGGGCTGGCGCTCGGTGACGGTGATGATGGCGACCACGGCGAGCACGACCAGGCCGAGCTGGCGCATGTTCCGATGCAGTTCGCGCACCCGCTCCACTGGCCAGCAGAAATGGCGCTCGGCGACGCCGCCGGGAGCGAGCACGCGGTAGGCGGTGTAGAACACCAGCCAGGCCTGGGCCATCTGCAGCAGAGCGGCCCCGAGGCTGGCGTTCTGGCCACGGGCGTCCATCTGCAGGGCAAGGCCGGCGAGCGCAAGCAGCAGACTGCCGGGCAGTGCGAGCAGCACGTTGAGGAAGATGGCCAGCGGCGTGTGCAGCTGGCTGTCGCGCCGCACGTAGCCGATGTCGGCATGCAGGCTGTCGAGCTTGTCGCGCAGCCAGCGCCGGCGCAAGACCAGCCCGAGCGTCAGCAGCAGCACCGGCAGGAGCAGGAAGGGGCGCGCCTGCAGCCCGGACCACAGCTCGGTGGTGGCCGACTGCCACGGAATGGCGGCGAGCTGGGCCTGCAGCGTGGCGGGAATCGCCTTCAGCCAGGCGAGATCGAGCGGGCGGTTGCTCGGGATCCAGAACATCTGCTCGTCGAGGGTGATGCGCAGGCGGTCGGCAGTGGCCTGCAGCTGGCGCTCGTTGAGCTGCAGCGTGATCGACTCGTTGAGCACCGTATTGAGCTCGCGGTTGAGGCGCTCGAGCAGTTCGGCGCGTGCCGTCAGCAGGGCCGGCAGCTGTTCGCGGGTGGTTTCGTCCACCTGTCCGGGCGGGCCTTCGGCGATCAGGCGCTCGGCGTAGGCGGCGGGGCGGCCGAGCGCCTCGCGCTGCTTGTTGACCTCGAACTGGTAAAGGCGGATGTCGGCGATCTGTTCGGCAAGCTGCTTGTCCACGCTGGGCTGCGGCAGGGCGCGCTTCTGCTCGAGCAGGATGCGCGACAGCAGCAGGCTGCCCTGCAGCACGTTGATCTGCTCGTCGATGATGGTGCCGGCGCGGTTCAGGCTGTCGAGCTGCTGGCGCGTGGCGAGGTTGCGCTGGGTCAGGGTGTTGAGGTGCTCGGCGGCGCGCAGCAGGTAGGACGACAGCTCCTGGTTGGTGGCGACTTCGCGTGCGAGCAGGCTGTCGCCGCCACTCGAGGCGGCCTGCTCGCGCGCGATCGCGGCGACGGTTTCCTCCGCCTGCGCGCTGCGGCGGACGTTGATGGCGGTCTGCAGGGCCTGCGCTTCTGCGCCCAACAGCTGCAACTGCAGGGTGGCGAGGTCGCGCCGTGCCTGGCCCAGGTCCTGCAGCACGCTGCCGGCGGCGAGTTCCTGCTGGCGCAGCGTGCTCTGGGCGTCGAGTGCATGCCATTCCGCCGCCAGCGCTTCGCGCCGGTCGATGCTCAGCGCGCGGCCGTCGCGGCCCGGCTCGCGGTTGGCGGTGAGGGCGGCCTCGATGATCGCCATGCGCGTCTGGTTGGCGCTGATCTCGGTCTGTGCGCGCTCGGGTCCGGTTCGTGCACCCAGCAGCAGGGCGTTGGCTTCGTCCAGGCTGCGCTGCCATTCGGCGAGCGTGGTGTTGCGCTCGGCAAGGCGCTGTTCGAGTTCGGCGGCGGGCAGCTCGGGGTCGATGACGATATTCGGGCCGGCCTCGCTGTCGGTCTGCAGGCGGGACAGCTGTGCGCGTGCGTCGGCGGTGCGCCCGGGGGCAGCGGCCAGGCGCTCGTTGAGGGCCGTCAGCTGCTGCCGGTAGTCCTCGGCCGCCGCCAGCCGCGACAAGGCCTGATCCAGGGTCTGCTGGGCGGCCTGCTGCTCGGCCTCGGGCAGCTTGCGATCGGCCAGCGCGGCGATGCGCGCGCGCAGCTCGTCGGCCGATGGCACCGGCGGCGGCTCGGCGGCGGCGTGCGATGCAAGCAGCGCAATGAGCACGAGGGCAAGGACGCGGAGCAGGTGCGTGAGCGAGGTCATGCTGGCGATGGGATGCGCGGAGGCTGTCGGGGCAAGGCCGGAGTGTACCCTGCTCGCGCGCGCGCCGCGGCTATGTAGCGTAAGCCGGTGTCGGCGCCCGCTCCGGAACTCTTCGTGCCCGCGGGGGCACTCATTGCTGTCCGCCGCCCACGCTGGGAAGTTCTTGCCGCCATGCCGCCCCTCGCTCGCCTGATCCTGCCCCTCTTCGTCCTGCTGCTCGCCGCGCTGGCGTGGCTCAAACCGCTCGACCAGCTCGCCGAGACCCATGCCGAGGCCGGGCTCAAGCGTGCGGTGGCGAGCTTTGCCGCCGCGCGTGCGCTCAACGCGGTGATCTCGGTGGTGCAGGGCACCGAGATCACCGGCGGCGTGGTGGTGGGTGTCAAGCTGGCGCCTGGCCAGGTGCTGGACCCGGTCAATGACCTGGTCGAACAGTTCTCGACCCTGATGCTGGCGGCCAGCATCGCCTTCGGCGCGCAGCTGCTGCTGATGCAGATCGGCGCCGGCTGGCTGATGGCCGGGGCCGTGAGCCTTGCGGCCGTGGCCTGGGCCGGGTACGCCCTGCGCGGCCCGCCGCCCGCCTGGTTGTCGCGGGTGCTGGTAGCGCTGCTGCTGGTGCGCTTCATCGTGCCGGTGGCGGCGCTGACCAGTGAGTACGCCTTCCAGACCTTCATGGCCGAGGAGTACCAGGTGCATCAGCGCGGCATCGAGCAGGCGGCCGATGCCTTCGGCGCCCTGCCTGCGGCCGAGGAGGCGGCCAAGGCGCGCTGGTGGGAGCTGCGCGAGCGTATCGACGAGCTCAAGGCTTCGGCCGAACGCATCGTCGACCACACCATCCGCATCGCGGTGGTGTTCCTGCTGCAGACCCTGGTGCTGCCGTTCGTGGTGATGTGGGCAATGCTGCAGGCGGCGCGCCTTTTGCTGTCGCCGACGGGGCAGCGCGCGTAGCGCCGGGCAGGCTGTCTGCGCAGGGCGCTTGAATCCATGGTCGGTGCAGACTATGGTGTGCCCCCCCGGGGAGACGGAAAACAACAACGATGGACGATCAGATCCAACGCATGAAGGTGCTCGGCGCCGGCATCTTCAGCCTGGTGCTCGCGCTCGGCGTCGCGCGCTTTGCCTACACGCCGCTGCTGCCGCTGATGCAGGCGCAGGCCGGACTCGGGCTCGCCGAAGGCGGCTGGCTGGCGGCGATCAATTACGCGGGCTACCTGACCGGTGCGCTGACCGCAGCCTCGATCAGCGACCTCGTGCTCAAGGACCGGCTGTTCCGCATCGGCATGGTGGTGGCGGTGCTGACCACGGTGATGATGGGGCTCACCACCGACTTCTGGGTGTGGGCGCTGTCGCGTTACCTGGCAGGCCTGGCGAGTGCGGCGTCGATGCTGCTCGGCACCGGGCTGATCCTGAACTGGCTGATCCGCCACAATCACCGCAGCGAGCTGGGCATCCACTTTGCCGGCATCGGCCTGGGCATCGCCGGCTGCTCGGTGGCAGTGGCGTTGATGAGCCAGTGGCTGGACTGGCGCGAACAGTGGTTCGTGTTCACCGCAATCGCCTGCGTGCTGCTGGTGCCGGCGCTGGCCTGGCTGCCGGCGCCCGACACCAGCGCGGTGACCCGTACCGGCGCGCCGATGCATGACAATCCGCCGAGCACGCTGTTCATGCGCGTGTTCATGGCGTCGTACTTCTGCGCGGGCGTGGGTTTCGTGGTGAGCGCGACCTTCATCGTCGCCATCGTCAATCGCCTGCCGGGGCTGGAAGGCCAGGGCAGCTGGAGCTTCCTCGCCATCGGCCTCGCGGCAGTGCCGGCGTGCATCGTGTGGGACTTCATCGCTCGCCGCACGGGAGCGCTGAACGCCCTGATCCTGGCCGCGGTGTTGCAGATCGTCGGCATCCTGCTGCCGGTGGTGATGGGCGGCATGGTGGGGGCAATCGCGGGCGCCTTGCTGTTCGGCGGCACCTTCGTCGGCATGGTGAGCCTGGTGCTGACCATGGCGGGACGGTACTACCCCACGCGGCCGGCGAAGATGATGGGCAAGATGACCATCTCCTACGGCGTGGCGCAGATCCTCGGCCCGGCGGTCACCGGCTGGCTGGGTGCGACCTTCGGCAGTTACGCGGGCGGCCTGTATTTTGCTGCGGCGATGATGGTGCTCGGCACTGTGCTGCTGGTGCTGCTGAAGCTGGTCGAGGGACGCGACGCGCGCGCGGCGAAGCTGGCGCCCACCGTTTGACGCAGTGCGCCGAGCGGTCCGGCCCGGCGGACGCTCAGCCGGCTGGCGGCCACGGCCGGCCGTGGCGCAGGCAGAAGTCGCGCAGCAGCAGGTTGGCCATCGCATAGCGGGTCGGAAACACCGCAGGCAGGGTGTCCACGTGGAAGAAGCGCGCGTCCTCGATCTCGTCGGGCGCACAGACGATCTCGCCCGCCTCGTATTCGGCCTGGTAGCCGAGCATCAGCGCGTGCGGAAACGGCCACGGCTGGCTGGCGAAGTAGCGCAGCTTGCCGATGCGCAGCCCGGTCTCCTCGTGGATCTCGCGATGCACCGCCTGCTCGGCCGACTCGCCCGCGTCCACGAAGCCGGCGAGCGCGCTGTACAGCCCGGGCGGAAAGTGCGGCGAACGCCCGAGCAGGATCTCGTTGCCGCGCTCGACCGCGACGATGACCACCGGCGACACGCGCGGGTAGTGCTCGCGGCCGCAGTCCGGATTGGTGCAGCGGCGCATCAGCGCCGGCCGCGTGGCGAGCGCCGTGGGCGCGCCGCACTGGCCGCAGAAGCGGTGCGAACGGTCGAACTCGAGCAGTTCGAGGGCGCGTGCGGCCAGGCTGCGGGTGCCGACGGGCAGGGTGTCGAGCAGGGACTTGAGGTGGCGGAATTCGTGCCCGGGCGGAGGTTCGTGCTCGCGCTCGACCTCGATCACCGCCCACGGCCGGCCGTCGGGGCCGCTGAAGTCGAGCGTGCGCAGCGGGCGCAGGCCGGCCAGCCAGGGACGCGGCGTCGCCGCGAGTGTGCCACCGGCATCCACCAGCAACTGATGCCCGCGAAACACGAGCGTGCAGGCCTCAGAGGGAACAGGGTGCTCCGGGAGGACACCGGGTGCGTTCAGCATGCGGGCCTCGACCCTCAGCGCTGGCCGATGTGCGCGCCGGCGAACAGCGCCTTGTGCTCGGCCGGTTGCGAGCGCCAGTACTGACGCGGCGCTTGCACCTGTGCGCCGAGCCGGGCGGCGGCGTGCCACGGCCAGCGCGGGTCGTAGAGCATGCCGCGGCCGAGGGCGACGAGGTCGGCGTGGCCTTCGGCGATGATCGCTTCGGCGTGCTCGGGCGTGGTCACCAGGCCGACCGCGATCACCGGAACCTTGACCGTGCGCCGGATCTCGGCCGCCAGCGACACCTGGTAGCCGGGGCCGAGCGGGATCTTCTGCAGCGGCGACACGCCGGCGCTCGACACGTGCAGGAAGCTGCAGCCGCGCGCTTCGAGCGCCTGGCAAAAGGCGATGCTCTGCTCCACGTCCCAGCCGCCCTCGACCCAGTCGGTGGCCGAAAAACGCACGCCCACCGGCAGTGCTGCGGGCAGCGCCGCACGCACCGCGTCGAAGACTTCGAGCGGGAAGCGCATGCGGTTCTCCAGCGACCCGCCGTAGCGGTCCTCGCGCTGGTTGGCGAGCGGCGACAGGAACTGGTGCAGCAGGTAGCCGTGGGCGCAGTGCAGCTCGATCAGGTCGAGCCCGAGGCGGGCGGCGCGGCGCGCGGCGTCGACGAAGGCCTCGCGCACGCGGTCGAGTCCGGCTTCGTCGAGCGCCACCGGTGGCCGCTCATCGGGCGCATGCGCGATCGCCGACGGCGCGACCGTCTGCCAGCCGCCTTCCTCCGGCGACAGCAGCGCGCCGCCGTCCCACGGCGACTGGCTGGAGGCCTTGCGCCCGGCGTGTCCGAGCTGGATGCCGATCGGCATCGCGCAGTAGCGGCGTACGGCGGTGAGCACGCGGTCGAGTGCGGCCTCGGTCTCATCCGAATACAGGCCGAGGTCGCCCGCGGTGATGCGGCCCTCGGGTATGACCGCCGTGGCCTCGATGATCAGCAGGCCGGCGCCCGACTGTGCGAGCTGGCCGAGGTGGATCAGGTGCCAGTCGGTCGCGCAGCCCGCTTCGGCCGAGTACTGGCACATGGGGGCGATGACGATGCGGTTGGGAAGTTGCAGCTTGCCGATGCTCAGGGGCGAGAAAAGCGCGCTCATTGCAGCTCCTTGGGGCGTGATGGTTTGCGGAGGACGATTCACTTCGTCCCCTTGCCTGAAAACGGGATGGGGAGGATCGGACAATTCGGAGTCGATGTCGACCGGCAGCCTCGAATGCGGGTCATGTGTGCTGCGCGGGGCGTTCATTTCGCGATGTGAATGCAGGTTTCGATGTCGGCACCGTCGATAAGTGGTATTTTTCCGGCGACTGCGTTCGAGCGGCCAGCGGGTCGCGCTGGCGACAGGGGGTCGCCGTGCGGTCGTCGAGACAAGATCTAAAACACTAGGGGAAACAAATGTCTGCAGGGAAATCGAAGATCATCTACACGCTCACGGACGAAGCGCCACTGCTGGCGACGTGCGCCCTCCTTCCGATCATCCGGACCTTCACCGGCCCTGCAGGCGTCGATATCGAGAAGGCCGACATCTCGGTCTCGGCCCGCGTGCTGGCGGAGTTTCCCGAGTACCTGTCGGAAGACCAGCGCGTGCCCGACACGCTCGGCGAACTCGGCCGCCTGACACTCGAGCCCGACACCAACATCATCAAGCTGCCCAACATCAGCGCTTCGGTCGCGCAGCTCAAGGCCTGCGTCAAGGAACTGCAGGAAAAGGGCTACAAGATCCCCGATTACCCCGAGGACCCCAAGACCGATGAGGAAAAGGCGCTCCGCGCCCGCTTCGGCAAGTG
Source organism: Thauera sp. (assembly GCF_034003485.1). Lineage (GTDB taxonomy): Bacteria > Pseudomonadota > Gammaproteobacteria > Burkholderiales > Rhodocyclaceae > Thauera. Next base: position 572 of record NZ_JAVEYL010000026.1, on the reverse strand, counting down.
CCTGGGTTCGGCGGTCAACCCGGTGCTGCGTGAAGGCAACTCCGACCGCCGCGCCCCTGCTGCGGTCAAGAACTACGCGAAGAAGAACCCGCACTCGATGGGCGAGTGGAAGCAGTGGTCGCAGACCCACGTCTCGCACATGCACCACGGTGACTTCTACCACGGCGAGAAGTCGATGACGATCGACAAGGCGCGCGACGTCAAGATGGAGCTGATCACCAAGTCGGGCAAGACCATCGTCCTCAAGCCCAGGCTTGCGCTGCTCGATGGCGAGATCATCGACTCGATGTTCATGAGCAAGAAGGAGCTGTGCGAGTTCTACGAGAGGGAACTCGACGACTGCCGCGAGGCCGGCATCCTGTTCTCGCTGCACGTGAAGGCGACGATGATGAAGGTGTCGCACCCGATCGTCTTCGGTCACTGCGTGCGCATCTACTACAAGGAGGCCTTCGAGAAGCACGGCAAGCTGTTCGACGAGCTCGGCATCAACGTCAACAACGGCATGGTCGATCTGTACGAGAAGATCAAGACCCTGCCCGAGTCCAAGCACGACGAGATCATCCGCGACCTGC
>NZ_JAVEYL010000086.1:0-2786 GCF_034003485.1 Thauera sp. | reverse complement strand
GCCGTGCTGTCGTTCGGCTTCGGCGTGCCCGAAGCCGAAGCCAAGCGCCTTGGCGGCGGCAGCAGCTTCGGCATGCAGCGCCAGGCCACGCCCCAGCAGGCCCCGCGCCAGCCTGCCGCCACGCAGACACCGGCCTCCGCCGCAACGCCCGCCGCCGCACCCAAGCGTTCGTGGATGGGTCCGGTCGCCGGCCTTGCCGCTGGCCTGGGTCTCGCCGCCCTGTTCTCGCACCTTGGCCTGGGTGAGGAAATGGCGTCGTTCATGATGATCCTGCTGCTGGCCGTTGCAGCTTTCTTCATCTTCCGCCTGCTGTTCCGCCGCGGCGGCAACACCCAGCAAGGCCAGAACCTGCAATACGCCGGTGCCAGCGCCGCGTCGGGCGCCGCCACGCCGCTGCGTCCTGCCCCGGCTGCTGCCCCGATGTCGGGTGCTGGTACCTCTGCCTCGGGCCTCGACAAGGCGATTGCCGAAGGTTTCGACGTGCAGGGTTTCGCCCGCCAGGCCAAGCTGAACTTCATCCGCCTCCAGGCCGCCAACGATACCGGCAACCTCGACGACCTGCGTGCATTCACCACGCCCGAAGTCTTCGCCGAAATCCGCATGCAGCTCACCGAGCGCGGCACCGCCGAACAGCGTACCGATGTGGTTGAGTTGAACGCTGACGTGGTCGATGTCGAGGAAGAGAACGGCCGCTACGTCGTCAGCGTCCGCTTCAACGGACTGCTGCGCGAGGAAGAAGGGGCTGCGCCGGCAAGCTTCGACGAGATCTGGCACCTGACCAAACCCGTCAGCGGCAGCGGTGGCTGGCTGATCGCCGGCATCCAGCAGATCAGCTGATCGTCGTATCATCGACGGGGAGGCCCAAGGGGCCTCCCCGTTTTGCTTTCAGGTCCGCCCTTTCGTACCCTGCTCCGGCTCAGACACCATGCTGTCCAGCATTTTTCTCTCCGCCACCAATCACCTGCTATCGCAATCGGGCTGGGCGCGCACCCGCCTCCAGCCACATGCCGGACGCACCGCGCGGCTGGCGATTGCGCCGCTCGCGGATCTCGACTTCTCGGTTTCCGTGGAAGGTTACTTCGCCGCCTGGTCGGGCGAGGACGCGCCCGAAGTGCTGTTGCGGCTCGCGGCGGTCGATCTGCCGAAGCTCCTGGTCGATGGCCTGGAGACCGCGATGCGCCACGTGCGCATCGAAGGCAATGCCGAATTCGCCGACGCCCTGGGCTTCGTGTTCCGCCACCTGCGCTGGGACGCGGAAGAGGATCTGTCGCGCGTATTCGGCGACATTGCCGCCCATCGCATGGTCGAAGGCGGCAAGCAATTGGTCGGTGAGGGACGGCGGTCGCTCGAGCGCGTGGGCGGCAACCTGGCCGAGTACCTCACCGAAGAGTCTCCGCTGCTCGTCCCGCGCAGCGCGCTCGCCGAGCTATCGCACGACGTCATCGCACTGCGCGACGCGCTCGGCCGGCTAGACAAGCGGGTTTCCCGCCTCGAAGGGCGGCGCTGAACAGCACGCCATCCCGAACGGACAGCCCGAGCGCGGAACCAAAAAAAAGCAGCTCCGGAGAGCTGCTTTTTTCTTCCCGCCCCATCCATCGACGGAGCGGAGAAGCGATCAGTGGCCGCGCTTGCGCAGGCGCTCGATCGCGGCGAGTTGTGCCACTGCTTCCATGAGCTCGGCCTGGGCCTTGGCGTAATCCAGACGCGCGGTCTGATTGGCCATTGCCTCTTCGGCCTTCTTCTTGGCTTCCAGCGCCTTCGCTTCGTCCAGATCCTTGCCGCGGATCGCGGTGTCGGCAAGCACCGTCACCAGACCCGGCTGAACCTCGAGCAAACCACCGGCAACGAAAACAAGCTCTTCTTCCGCCTGATTCGGAACCTTGACCCGCACCGCACCCGGTTTGATCCGGGTCATCAGCGGCATGTGGCCGGGCAGAATGCCGAGTTCACCCGCCTCGCCAGGCAGCGCGACAAACTCTGCCAGCCCGGAGAAGATCTGCTCTTCCGCGCTGACGATGTCGACATGAACCGTCATAGCCATGTTGTTTCCTTTTCAAATCCGCGCGGCACCGAGGTACCGCGCGGGCGGACGAATTACTGCAGCTTCTTCGCCTTCTCGATGGCCTCGTCGATGTTGCCGACCATGTAGAAGGCCTGTTCCGGCAGGCTGTCCAGTTCGCCGCTGACGATCATCTTGAAGCCCTTGATCGTGTCCTTCAGCGAGACGTACTTGCCCGGCGAGCCGGTGAACACTTCCGCAACGTGGAAGGGCTGCGACAGGAAACGCTGGATCTTACGCGCACGAGCCACGGAGAGCTTGTCTTCCGGCGACAGCTCGTCCATACCCAGAATCGCGATGATGTCGCGCAGTTCCTTGTACTTCTGCAGGGTCTGCTGAACCTGACGGGCCACGCCGTAGTGCTCTTCGCCCACGACCAGCGGGTCGAGCTGGCGCGAGGTGGAGTCGAGCGGATCGACGGCCGGGTAGATACCCAGCGCGGCGATGTCACGCGACAGCACGACGGTGGAGTCGAGGTGCAGGAAGGTCGTGGCAGGCGACGGGTCGGTCAAGTCATCCGCCGGCACATACACAGCCTGGATCGAGGTGATCGAGCCAACCTTGGTGGAGGTGATGCGCTCCTGCAGACGGCCCATTTCTTCGGCCAGCGTCGGCTGGTAACCCACCGCGGAAGGCATACGGCCCAGCAGCGCGGACACTTCGGTACCGGCCAGGGTGTAGCGGTAGATGTTATCCACGAAGAACAGGATGTCACGGCCTTCGTCAC
>NZ_JAVEYL010000052.1:5901-12799 GCF_034003485.1 Thauera sp. | reverse complement strand
CCCCCCGCCAGCAAGGCCGGCACCAGGTAGGCAAAGGTCTTGCCGGTACCGGTGCCCGCCTCGGCCACGAGGATGCGGTTGGCCTTGATCGCCTCGGCGATCTTCTGCGCCATCTCGATCTGCTGCGGACGCGCGCGGAAACCGGGGATGGCAGCGGCGAGCGGGCCGTCGGCGGCGAAGATCGGGGTGGGGTCGGACATCGGGCCGCGGCGGTTCGGTGATCGGTTTGGTCATCGGGGAGGAAGGCCGCGATTGTACGTGCTCGGGCCGCTGCCCGCACGTGTGCCGACGCGCACGCGGCCGGCGCCCTGCCGCGCAAGCTGTAACCGGCACGAAACATGACAGCTTCGAAAAAGCGTCACATTACTGTCGTAAAAAGCGGGCTTCATCAGACAGCCGGCCCAGCATGTCCTTCCGCCGCTTCATCACTCCGCCCAGCGCCTCCAACGTGCGCGCCAGTGTCGTCACCGGACTGGCGTGGGCGATTGCCATCGCGGCACTTGCGGCCACCGGACTGCTCGCCCCGCGACTGATGGCGCCATTGCCTGAGCCTGCGCACCCGACAGCGACCGGCGAGATCGTCGACCCACGCGCACTGGCCACGGCGGTGGCTCACAGCCAGCTGTTCTCGAATCAGGACAGCCAAGCGGACACCAACGCCGACCACCCCGGCAAACCTTCGGACATCGCCCTCGTCGGCATCGCCACCGGGTTCGCCGGCGGAACGGGTTTCGCGCTGTTCGAGCACGGCGGCCAGAGCGTGTCGCACCGCATCGGCGAGACGGTGTTACGGGACTGGCAACTGCTGCGCATCCTGCCCGACCGCGTCGAACTCGGCGCCGGCTCGCAGCGGCTGGAACTGACCCTGCACACCAGCGCCCAGCGCCGCCTGTCCCCGCGCCCCGACGCCCCGGAACCACCCGAAGAAGACTGACCGATGCCCCACCGCCCCTGTTTGCCGTTCGGCAGCGCCGCCGATCACCCGGCGCCATGCCCCCATTCCCCCGCACGCCATCGACGGCGATGGCTGCCGCTTGCCGTGCTGGCGGGAGCGCTGCTCGTGCTCGGCCCCGTGCATGCGAACGTGGAACCCGAACGTGTCGAACTGAACTTCGCCAATGCCGAGATCACCTCGGTCATCAAGGCTGTCGGCCAGATCACCGGGCGCAACTTCATCATCGACCCGCGCGTCGAGGGCAGCCTGAACATCGTCACCAACACACCGGTGCCACGCACCCTGACCTACGACATCCTGCTGTCCGCGCTGCGCCTGCAGGGCTACACCGTTGTCGAATCGGGCGGCATCACCCGTGTCGTGCCCGAGGCCGATGCCAAGCTGCACGGAGTGCCAGTGGCGACCGGTCGCATCACGCCCAGCGGCACCGGCCTCGTTACGCAGGTGTTCTCGCTTCGACACGAGTCGGCCGCCGGGCTCGTGGCCGCAATCCGGCCGCTGGTGAGTCCGAACAACGCCGTATCTGCCCTGCCTGCGACCAACACGCTGGTAGTGACCGACTACGCCGACAATCTGGCGCGCATCGCCCAGATCATCGGTTCGCTCGACGTTCCGCAGGGCGACCTGCTGGTCATCCCCCTCCAGCACGCCGCGGCGCGCGACCTGGCCGAAACCGTGATGCGGTTGCTGGGCAATGGTGGGCGCGGCACCGCCGACCCGCTGCAGGAGGTAACCGTCGTACCCGACACCCACAGCAACAGCCTGCTGGTGCGTGCAGGCAGCCCGTCGCGGCTGGCGGCCGTTCGCCAGGTGGTCGCGTCGATCGACCGTCCCGGCGCGGGCGGCAACATCCGCGTGGTCTATCTGCGCAATGCCGAAGCCACCCGCGTTGCTGAAACCCTGCGTGCCATCCTGGCCAGCGAAGGCAGCGCGCCGGCGGCAGGCAACGGCCTCGCCGCCATGGCCGTTCCGGCACCTGCGACACCCCCGGCCACACCGGTCCGCTCGGGTGATTCGACCGGCGAGACACCCACCGCTGCGGCACCGGCCCCCTTCGCGGCCGCACAGCCGGGCACGGCCCTGTCCGCCGGCAGCATGATCCAGGCCGACGCGGCGAGCAACGCACTGATCATCACGGCGCCGGACGCCATCTACAACAACCTGCGCAATGTCATCGAGCAGCTCGATCGCCGCCGCGCCCAGGTCTACGTCGAGGCACTGGTAGCCGAGATCACCGCCGAACGTGCGGCCGACTGGGGCCTGCAGTGGGGCGCCGCGAGCAATCGCGGTTCGACCTCGATCATTGGCCTGACCGGATTCGGCAGCGGCAGCAACAACCTTCAGACCCTGGTGACCAACGCCGCCGCCGGCACGCCGACCCTGCCGGGCAACGGCATCAACATCGGCATCGGCACCGGTTCGGTGACCCTGCCCGGCATCGGCACCGTGCCCAGCCTCGCGGTGCTCGCACGCTTCCTCGAGAGCGACAGCAAGACCAACATCCTGTCCACGCCCAACCTCGTCACCCTCGACAACGAGGAAGCCAAGATCGTCATCGGCCGCAACCTGCCCTTCGTCACCGGCCAGTTCACAAACACCGGCGGCAGCGGCGGTGCGGTCAATCCATTCCAGACCATCGAGCGCCGCGACGTCGGGTTGACGCTGCGCGTTCGGCCGCAGGTCTCCGAGGGCGGCGTGGTCAAGCTCGCGATCTACCATGAGGCCTCGAGCGTGGTCGGCGGCGTAGACAGCGCCAACGGGCCGATCACCAACAAGCGCTCGATCGAATCGACCGTGCTGGTGGACGACGGCGCCATCATCGCGCTTGGCGGCCTGATCGAGGACAGCTACAGCGCCGACGAGGAAAAGGTGCCGCTGCTCGGAGACATTCCGGTGGCCGGCAACCTGTTCAAGTACAACGGCCGCAAGCGCACCAAGACGAACCTGGTGATCTTCCTGCGCCCGGTCGTGCTGCGCGACGCCGACAGCTACGCCGGGCTCACGGCATCGCGCTACGACTACGTGGTCGGCCAACAGCAACGCATCGCCGGCACGCTGCTGCCCGGCGAGCGGACGCCAGCGGAGCTGCCCGCCTTCGGGACCTCGCCGCCAGCTGTACCACGCACGCGCGAACTACCGGCCGAATGGCTGGCCGGCACGCCGGCGGACGACCAGGCGCCGGCACCGCTCGAGGAGCGCGGTTGGCAATGAGCGCAGCCGGGCACCCGACGATCCCCTATGCGTTCGCACGCCGGCATGGCGTGCTGCTCGCGCGCGCGGCCGAGGACACGGCCGAGCTGGTGCTGCGGCCCGACGCGAGCCTGTCGGCGCTGGCAGAGGTGCGCCGCATGCTGGCCCGCCCGCTGCAGCTGACCCGCGTCGACGCGGAGTGCTTCGACTCGAAGCTCGCCGAGCACTATGGCGGCCAGGACGGCAGCACTGCCGAACTCGTTGCCGACATCGGTCAGGAACTGGATCTGGGCGCCCTGATGAGCGAGCTGCCCGCGGTCGAAGATCTGCTCGCCTCGCAGGACGAGGCCCCGGTCATCCGCATGATCAACGCGCTACTGACTCAAGCGGTGCGCGACGGCGCCTCGGATGTCCACATCGAGCCCTACGAACGAGACTCGGTGGTGCGCTTCCGGCGCGACGGCGTGCTGCACGATGCCGCCCGACCGCACCGCGGGCTGCACGCGGCGGTGGTGTCGCGCATCAAGATCATGGCCAGCCTCGACATCTCGGAGAAGCGCCTGCCGCAGGACGGCCGCATCGGCCTGCGCCTGGCCGGCCGCCAGGTGGATGTGCGCGTATCGACGCTGCCCACCGCGCATGGCGAGCGCCTGGTGCTGCGCCTGCTCGACAAGGGCGCTGCGCGTCTCGGGCTGGAGTCGCTGGGCATGGCCGAGGACACGCGCGCGCGCTTCGAGGCATTGCTGCGCCAGCCGCACGGCATCGTTCTGGTGACTGGCCCCACCGGGTCGGGAAAGAGCACCACCCTGTACGCCGCGCTGCAGGGCATGGACGCCCGCCGCCTGAACATCGTCACCGTCGAGGATCCGGTCGAATTCGACCTGCCCGGCATCGGCCAGACCCAGGTCAATCCGCGTATCGAGCTCGATTTCGCCCGTGCGCTGCGCGCAATCCTGCGCCAGGACCCGGACGTGATCATGATCGGCGAGATCCGCGACCTCGAGACCGCGCAGATCGCGGTGCAGGCCAGCCTGACCGGCCACCTGGTGCTGGCCACGCTGCACACCAACGACGCCGCATCGGCCGTTACGCGACTGGTCGACATGGGTATCGAGCCCTTCCTGCTCGCCTCCAGCCTGCGCGGCGTCCTGGCACAGCGCCTGCTGCGGCGCCTGTGCCCGGCCTGCCGCCGCCCGCACGCGATCGGCGACGAGGAACGCGCGCTGTTCGGCTCCGACGTGCCGGCGCGCGCCTGGGCCGCCGGCGACTGCCCCGCCTGCGCCCACACCGGCTACGCCGGCCGCACCGGCATCCACGAACTGATCACGGTCGATGCCGCACTGACGGCACTGATCCATGATCGCGCCGACGAAGCGGTGCTGCGTGCCGCGGCGCGTGCCGCCGGCGCCCGCGGCCTGCGCGACGACGGTCTGCGCCTGATCGCGGACGGCAGCACCTCGCCCGAGGAACTGTTGAGGGTGACGCGCGAATGAGCGCCTTCCACTATCGGGCCGTGGACCTGCAAGGGCGCGAGATCCAGGGCGTGCTCGAGGCCGACAGCAATCGCGGCGCGCGCACGCTGTTGCGCGAGCGCGGGCTGTTTCCGCTCGACGTCGGCGCGGTCAGCGCGCATCGCGAAGGTGGCACACGGCGGCGCATCGCCGAAGGCGCATTGGCACTGCTGACGCGGCAGTGGGCGACGCTGCTGGCGTCGGGCCTGACTGTGGAGCAGTCGCTGACGGCGCTGATCGACCAGGCCGAGAACCAGGATGTCGGACGCCTGCTTGCAGGCGTGCGCGCCGAGGTAATGTCCGGCATGGCATTGAGCGCTGCACTCGAGGCCTTCGCCACACAGTTTCCGCCGATCTACCGCGCGTCCGTGGCGGCGGGCGAGCGATCCGGGCGTCTGGCGGACGTGCTCGAGCAACTCGCCGGCTACCTCGAACGGCGCGGCAACCTCCGCCAGAAGACGCTGCAGGCGCTGCTGTACCCTGCCATCGTCGCGGCGGTCGCATTGCTGGTGGTCACCGGGCTGATGACCTACGTGGTACCTCAAGTGGTCACCGTCTTCCAGCAGGGCAGCCAGTCACTGCCACCGCTGACGCGCGGCCTGATCGCGGTCAGCGACGTGCTGCGCAACTGGGGCTGGTTGCTGCCGCCGATGCTGCTGGGGATGCTGCTGGCCGCAAGGGCCGGATTGCGCCAACCCGGCCTGCGGCGACGCTGGCATGCGCGGTTGCTGGCGCTGCCGCTGCTCGGGCGCCACTTGCGCAACCTCGAAGCGGCGCGCCTGGCGAGCACGCTCGCCATCCTTTGCGGCAGCGGCGTGGCGTTGCTGCAGGCGCTGGATGCGGGCCGCAAGGTGCTGAGCCTGATGCCGCTGCAGGAGGCGGTTGCTGGCGCGACGGAGCAGGTGCGCGAAGGCCAGTCGCTCGCGCGCGCGCTGGGCGCCGCACGCCAGTTCCCGCCGCTGTTGCTGCACATGATCGCCAACGGCGAGGCCACAGGGCGCCTGGGCGAAATGCTCGACAGGGCCGCCCGCCTGCAGCAACAGGACGTCGAGAACCGCATCACGGCGCTCACCAGCCTGCTCGAGCCGGCCCTGCTGCTGCTGATGGGCGGCCTGGTGCTCCTGATCGTGCTCGCGGTGATGCAGCCGATCATCGAACTGAACACCCTGATGAACTGAGAGATGCCATGACCTGCCCGCCTGCCGGCGCCTTTCCACGCCCCCCCCGTCCCGTGCAATCAACCGGCGCCACCCGCCGCTGCCGCGGATTCACTCTGATCGAACTGATGGTGGTGATCGTCATCCTGGGCGTGCTTGCCGCGCTGGTGGTGCCACGCGTGCTCAGCCGCCCCGACGAGGCCCGCGCGGTCGCTGCCAGGCAGGACATCGCCACGCTGATGCAGTCGCTCAAGCTCTACCGCCTGGACAACCGTCGCTACCCCACAGCCGAGCAGGGCCTGCTGGCGCTGGTCGAACCGCCCAGCGCCCCGCCGCGGGCGGAAAACTGGAAGGCCTATCTCGAGCGCCTGCCCAACGACCCCTGGGGTGCGCCCTACCAGTACCTGAACCCTGGCGTTAAGGGCGAAATCGACGTCTTCAGCTTCGGCGCCGACGGCAAGCCCGGTGGCGAAGGCGCCGACGCCGACATCGGCTCGTGGAACCTGTGATCCGGGGCCCGAGCACGAGGACGCAACGCGGATTCACGCTCATCGAGGTGATGGTCGTGCTGACCCTGCTGGCGATGCTGGCGCAAGGGCTCTACATGAGCATCGGCGCGCTGCAGTCGCGCGATCGCGATCGCGCGGTGGAGGCGCTGCGACTCCGCCTGGTCTTCGCCGCCGAACGAGCCTGGACGCGGGGCCAGCCGCTGGCACTCGAGCGCACACCGCAGGGCTATCGCTTCCTCGCTCGCGACACCGCCGGAGGCTGGCAGCAGGTGTCCGACAGCAGCGTGCTGGCGGAACGCCGGCTGCCCGACGCGCTGCGCTGGTCCGCACTCGAGGTCGAGGGGCGAAACGGCACGGCGGAGACGCTGCTCATCCTTGGCCCGGACTCGCCGTCCTTTCGTCTCGAGCTCACCGACGCCAGCGGCTGGCGGGCGACCTTGGGCGACCGCAATGGCCGCGTGGAACTGCTGGCCGGGACAATGGGACCATGAACCCCGCGACGCGCGGCTTCAGCCTGCTCGAAAACCTGATTGCCCTCGCAATCATCGCCGTCGCGCTGAGCGCGGCGGTGCGCGC
>NZ_JAVEYL010000052.1:0-5801 GCF_034003485.1 Thauera sp. | reverse complement strand
AATGGCCGCGTGGAACTGCTGGCCGGGACAATGGGACCATGAACCCCGCGACGCGCGGCTTCAGCCTGCTCGAAAACCTGATTGCCCTCGCAATCATCGCCGTCGCGCTGAGCGCGGCGGTGCGCGCCGGCACGCAGGCAACCGACACCAGCGACGCCCTCGCACAACGCACGCTTGCACGCTGGGTGGCGCAGAACCGACTCGCGGAGCTGCGCGTCCGGCCGTTTCCGCCGCCCATGGGCCGGAGTGACGGCGAAGCGCTGCAGGGCCGCTACCGCTTCCGCTGGGAACAGACGGTCACCGCGACCGCGGTACCGGCCTGGCGGGCCATCGACATCGTGGTTCGTGACGCAGGCGGGCACCCACGCGCGCACCTGGCCGGCCATGTGCTGGTTCAGCCCTGAGCGATGCCGATGCGCCGGCCACACACCCGACGCCCAATCCGCCCCGCGACAAGCGGGATGACACTGGTCGAGCTGCTGGTGGCGCTCGCCATCTTTGCCATCCTCGGCGCGTTGAGCTATCGCGCCATCGCGCAGATGAGCGATCTCGAACGCCATCTGGAATCCCAGCACACGCATTGGCGCGATCTCGAGCATGCCGCGCACCGGATCGAGCATGATCTGCTCCGCCTCGCCATGCCGCCGCCAGGAACAGCGACCTTGAGCCTTCACGGCCCGCGCGATCACCAGGTCCTTCAAATGCTGGTCGATGAGCGCGTGCATGCCCGAATGCGGCCGGTGCAGTTCCGCCATGAAGACCGACGCCTGCTGCGAACAAGGCCTGATGCTCGCCCGGAACGGCGCGAGGTGCTGGCCCACGGCGTCGACCGGCTGGCCTGGCGCTTCATTCACCGTGGCCGCTGGTACACGAGCTGGCCGCCCGCCGGCACGGATCCGTCGGAGCTCCCCGATGCGATCGAGCTCACGATCGACGTGACCGGCATCGGACCGCTGATGCGGCTCATGCCCCTGCGCTGAAGCGTGCGTTCCCCTCAACCACGATACCTCTTTCAACAGACCCGCCGATGCGTCCCTCATCCGCCCACCGACCGACCCTGCACGTACTGATCGACGAAGACTGGCCCGCGAACGCCGAGGCCGACTGGGTCCTGACCGAGACCGACAGCACGCTCCGCGCGCAGGGCTGCAGCACGCCCGAAAGATGGCCCGGCGATGCCACGCTCGTCGTCGTCCTTGGTGCCAGCCAGAGCAGCTGGCATCGCGTCACCCTGCCGAAAGGGAAGGCCGCAACCGATCCGCGACTGATCGCCTACGCCCTGGAGGACGTCCTGCTGGATGCCCCGCAGGCGCAGCACATCACGCTGATCCAGCGCCACGACGCGGAGACCGGTTCGCAAGCGGACCTGATCGTCACCGCACGCGATCGTCTGCGCACGGTGCTGACCGCTCTGCGCACGGCGGGCCATGAACCGCGGCACCTCTACACCGAACTGCAGAGCGACGTGACGACCGCCGACGGCCGGCAGGCGCTGCAACTTTGCCTGCGTCCGGGACTCGCCGTGCTGCACCCGATCGAGGCGGGCCCAGTTGCCCTGCCCGACGATATCGACCAGCTCATGCCCTTCGTCGACGACGCCTTGCGCACGCGCAGACGGGACGAGATGGATCTCCCTCGCCTCCGACTGCACGCCGATCCCGGCTGCGAAGCGGAGGTGACGAGGATCGAGGCTGTGCTCGGGAGCGCGACGCTCCAGGCCTGCGAGCGCTACGCCTGGTGGCGGACTGACGCCGCCGCGGACCTTCTGCATGGCGAATTCTCCGTGGGCGCCGCTGGTGCCTCCCTCGCACGCCGCCTCCGGCTGCCCTTGGCCCTTGCCGCCAGTGCGTTGTTGGCGCTGGCGGGGATCATGTTTGCCGACATCCTGCGCATGCGCTCGGCCATCGATGCGCTTGACGCAGACATTGCGAGCCGGTTCGCCGCGGCACTGCCAGGCACGCCGCGGGTGATGCCCGAGGCGCAACTGCACCGCCGACTCGAAGACTTGCGCCGCCGCGCCGGTGCGGCCGGTGACGCCGACCTGTTGCCGCTGCTCGGCCGCCTTGCCGAAGCCCGCGACGATCTGGCTCCGACCGCATCCGTAACTGCCCTCGACTTCGGCGCCGGCAGGCTTTCAGTGGCGTTCGCCGGCGCAACCGCGGAAGAACTCGACAGGCTGCGCACGGCCCTCGCGCCGGCGATCGAGCTCACTCAGGCCCAAGGAGATGATCGATGAAGGCCGTTTTTTCCCGCCTGCAACGACTTCGCGCACTTACCGATCGCTGGCAGACCCTTTCTGCGCGGGAGCGGCGCCTGGTCGCGATCGGACTGGCATCGATCAGCGCCTTGGTACTGGTCTCCGTCGGAGAGTCCTTGGCCCGCGAACATGCGCGCCTGCGCGAGGCACTGCCGCGGCTGCAGGCACAGCAGCAGGCGGTCGCTGCCGCGGCAGCCGAAATCTCGAGTCTCCAGGCTCGTTCGCCTGACGCCGGCACAACCTCGGGCGCGATCAATACGCTACCTGCACTCGCCGAGCTGGCAGGCACTCGCGGACTGTCACTGGAGCTGGTGCGAGTCGCCGACAGCGAGCTCCGCTTCGAAGGACGCGGTGAAGCCACCGCGCTGCTCGACTGGCTGGCAGAAGCACATGCGACCTACGGCGCTCAGCCGATCGGCCTCGCAGTCCGGACACGCGAGGGCCCCGATGACGTTAGCGGCCAACTCCGCCTGTACGGAAGCGATTGAACCCCTGGCAATGCATCGTTTATGCCGTTTTGCATCGCTTCGCGCAGTTTTGGATCCGATAAACATTGGCGCAATGCTGTCTTCATCCCTACGCAACCTGCGCTATCAAGAATGCGCGCTCCCAGCCATCCCCTCAACGGAGCACGTAGATGAGCCATTTCGACCAGGACGACCTGCCGAGCAACCTGTCCGACAACGAACACTTCCAGCAGATCGTCGACCGCACCGTGTCGCGCCGCGGCTTCCTCAAGTCCGGCCTGGGCCTTGGTGCCGCCGCCTTCCTGGCCGCGCCGCTGGCTGCAAACGCTGGCAAGCATGCCCATCAGCACATGGATCATGGCCGTGGTCACGGTCCGAAGAAAGGTCCGCGCATCGGCTTCACCCCGATTGGCACCTCGAGCGCCGATACCATCGTCGTCCCCGAGGGCTACCAGGCCCAGGTTTTCGCGCGCTGGGGCGACCCCCTGTTCATCGACTCGCCGGCCTGGCGTCCGGACGGTACCAACACCGGCGCCGATCAGGCCCGCCAGATCGGCGACAACCATGACGGCATGCACTTCTTCCCGCTGAGGGGCAAGTCGGACAAGGAAGGCCTGCTGGTCATGAACCACGAGTACACCAACTACGAGTACCTGTTCGGTGCCGAGTTCATGACGCCGTGGACCGCCGACAAGGTGCTGAAGGCGCAGAACGCGCACGGCATCTCGGTGCTGCACGTGCGCCAGCACAAGGGCAAGTGGGACATCGTCCGCAACTCGAAGTACAACCGCCGCATCACCGGCAACACGCCGATGCAGATCAGCGGTCCGGCAGCCGGCCACAGCCTCATGCGCACCAAGGCCGACCCGACCGGCAAGCGCGTGCTCGGCACGCTGAACAACTGTGCCAATGGCTTCACGCCCTGGGGCACCTACCTCACCTGTGAAGAGAACTTCAACGGCTACTTCGGCACCACCAGCGGCGCGGACACGCGCGACGAAAACATGCGTCGCTACGGCATCAGCGCACGCGGCACCGGCTATCGTTGGGAAGAATTCGACGAGCGCTTCGACTACGCCAAGGAGCCGAACGAGTCGAACCGCTTCGGCTGGGTGGTCGAGATCGACCCCTACGACCCGCGTTCGACGCCGGTCAAGCGCACCGCGCTGGGCCGCATCAAGCACGAGAACTGCGCCTACGCTTTCACCCGCGACCGTCGCGTTGTCGTCTACATGGGCGATGACCAGGCGAACGACTACATCTACAAGTTCGTCTCCGACGGCCGCTTCGTACCGGGCAAGGACGCGCAGAACCGTCGCCTGCTCGACAACGGCAAGCTGTACGTGGCGAAGTTCTCGGACGGCGCGGCCAGCGGCGACTTCATGGGCACCGGCGAATGGCTGCTGCTGGACAAGCGCGCCAACGCCACGCTGGCTGCAGACGGCCGCTTCGCCGACCAGGCCGAAGTGCTGATCAAGACGCGCCTGGCCGCCGACGCCGTGGGCGCGACCAAGATGGACCGTCCGGAATGGATCACCGTGCATCCGGACACCAACGAGGTGTACTGCACGCTGACCAACAACAGCAGCCGCAGCGTCACCGACGACGCCAACCCGCGCACGCAGAACCGTTTCGGCCAGATCATCCGCTGGCGCGAAGCCGGCAACGATGCCGCTGCGATGCGCTTCGAATGGGACCTGTTCGTCGTCGCCGGCAACCCGATCGCCTACCCGGACCGCAGCGACCTGCGCTCGGGCTCTGCCGCGATCACCGCCGACAATACCTTCAACAGCCCTGACGGCATCGGCTTTGACGCCGACGGCCGCCTGTGGATCCAGACCGACGGCAGCTACAGCAATAGCGGCGTGTATGCCGGCCAGGGCAACAACCAGATGCTGTGTGCCGACCCGGTCAGCGGCGAGATCAAGCGCTTCCTGGTGGGTCCGTCCGGCTGCGAGATCACCGGCCTGACCTTCACCCCGGACGGCAAGACGATGTTCATCAACGTCCAGCACCCGGGCGAAGCCAGCGGCCACCCGAACTCGCCGACACCGCCGGCCGGCCAGTCGATGGACCAGTTCATCGCAGCCAACCCGCTCGCCTTCAGCCAGTGGCCGGAAGCCAGCGGCGGTCGTCCGCGTTCGGCGACCGTGATCGTCACCAAGAAGGACGGCGGCGTCATCGGTACCTGATGCCCGTCGTACGCAAGCCACCCCGCAGGGGGTGGCATCTCGAGCGACCGCGAGGCGCGGCGATCATCGTCGCGTTGCTCGCGGTCGCAGTCGTTGCGGCACTCGCCACGACCATGCTGGCCCGCCTTGACGCGCGCATAGAGCTCGCCTCGGATCGGGAGGATCTGGTTCAGGCACGCCAACTCGCGTTGAGCGCAATCGATCTCGCCCGCATCACGCTCGATGCCGACGCACGCGCGACGCGTATCGATTGGCTTGGAGAACCCTGGGCGCAGCCACAACAGCCGGCGCTACACCCTGGGGCCCGCATCCGCTTGACGATCACTGATGCGTCGGGTGACGCGGCGCTGAACGAGATGCTCCGTGCGCCCGCGCGAGGCGAACGCGGCGTCGCCACACCGCAGCCAGACACGCCCGCCCCTCTGCGCGTGCCCGTCAACATCAACACCGCGCCGACAAAGTCCCTTCAGGTGATCCTCCCTGGATCAACGCCGGCGCAGGCGCAGGCCGTGGCGCGGATGCTGAGGATGGAGCCTGCCACGAGCATCCGCTCACTCGGCGAGCGCCTGCCCGAGGGGCTGGATCTCCCGGCTGCCGATCGGGTCGGCGTGTCCAGTGACTACTTCATCGCCGACGTGGCGGTGGAGTATGGCGTCGCGGTCTCCACGCTGGAAGCGTTGCTCGTCCGTACCGGAGAGCGCGTGAACGTACTGTCGCTCAGGTCGCGCTAAGACCCTATTCCACCCGGTGCGGCTCGGCCAGGTAGTCGCGCGTGCGCATCTCGATCAGGCGACTGACGGTGCGCACGAACTCGTGGGCGTTCTGCCCTTCCACGTAAAGCTCGTAGGCCGGCACCTCGGCGCTGACGATGAGCTTGACGCGGTG
>NZ_JAVEYL010000025.1:0-56536 GCF_034003485.1 Thauera sp. | reverse complement strand
ACAAGGCGAAGGAATTCCACGACGAGACCCTGCCCAAGGACTCGGCCAAGGTGGCGCACTTCTGCTCGATGTGCGGCCCGCACTTCTGCTCGATGAAGATCACCCAGGACGTGCGCGACTTCGCCGCGCAGCAGGGCATCGACGAAGCCGAGGCGCTGAAGAAGGGCATGGAGGTGAAGGCGGTGGAGTTCGTCAAGAGCGGCGCCGAGGTGTACCGCAACGTGTAAGCCTCATCGGGCACCACATCCGAAAAAACGGGCCCGAGGGGCCCGTTCTCATTGAACGGTCCCACCCCGAAGCAAAGCGCAAGGTGTTGACCTCGATCTGTTGACCTCGATCACTCGAATGTCGGCGTCGCGGGCTAGACTATCCAGGTAGTGAAGTCGTCCTCAGGTTTCCCAATGGAGAGTCGCCATGCCCATGATGAAAGCCACCGTCTTCGTCGCCCCAGGTCGCATCGAACTGGTCGACAAGCCCATCCCCGAGATCGGCCCGAACGACGCGCTGATCCGGATCACCACGACCACGATCTGTGGCACCGACGTTCATATCCTGAAGGGCGAATACCCGGTCAAAGCCGGCCTGACCATCGGCCATGAGCCGGTCGGCGTGATCGAGAAGCTCGGCAGCGCAGTGCAAGGCTACACCGAGGGCCAGCGCGTCATCGCCGGCGCGATCTGCCCGAACTTCAACTCCTACGCCGCACAGGACGGCGCGCCCTCACAGGACGGCAGCTACCTGATCCCGTCCGGCCAGTGCGGCGGCCACGGCTACAAGGCCACCGCCGGCTGGCGCTTCGGCAACCTGATCGACGGCACCCAGGCCGAATACGTGCTGGTACCCGACGCTCAGGCCAACCTCGCACCGATTCCCGACGGTCTCACCGACGAACAGGTCCTGATGTGCCCGGACATCATGTCCACCGGCTTCAAGGGCGCGGAGAACGCCAACATCCGCCTCGGCGACACCGTGGCGGTTTTCGCCCAGGGTCCGATCGGCCTGTGCGCCACCGCCGGCGCGCGGCTGATGGGGGCGACCACGGTGATCGCGGTCGATGGCAATCCGCACCGCCTCGGCATCTCGAAGGTGATGGGCGCGGACGTCACGCTCAATTTCCACGACTGCGATGTCGTCGAGGAAATCATGAAGCTCACCGGCGGCCGCGGCGTCGATTCCGCGATCGAGGCGCTGGGCACGCAGGGCACCTTCGAGTCGGCATTACGCGTCCTGAAGCCGGGCGGCACGCTGTCCAGCCTCGGCGTGTATTCGTCCGACCTGACGATTCCGGTGTCGGCCTTCGCGGCCGGCCTCGGCGACCACCGCATCAACACCGCGCTCTGTCCGGGCGGCAAGGAACGCATGCGCCGGCTGATGAACGTGGTCGCGTCGAGCC
This sequence comes from Thauera sp., assembly GCF_034003485.1. GTDB lineage: Bacteria > Pseudomonadota > Gammaproteobacteria > Burkholderiales > Rhodocyclaceae > Thauera. The sequence goes on along the minus strand of NZ_JAVEYL010000025.1, from coordinate 55,143 downwards.
GAGTCGATCTCGGCGTGCTGGTCACCCACACCTACAAGCTCGACGACATCGTCGCCGCCTACGACTTGTTCGCCAACCAGCGCGATGGCGTGCTGAAGGTGGCAATCAAGCCAAACTGAACGCCCGCCTCCGAATGGGCGAAGCAGCGGTCGGGCGGGGTGCCCGACCGCTTTTCCTCCCGCGCAGCCTGCTAGCCGCTTCGGATCCGGCTGATGTCGGACTCCAGACCGTACTGCTTCACCTTCTGATACAAGGTGCTCTTGGCGATGTCGAGTTCGCGCGCGGCCTGTGTCAGATTGCCCCGGGTGGCAGCGATGGCGCAACGGATCAGTTCCACCTCGCCGGTAGCGATGCTGCGCACGGCAGGTGCGGCCCCGGCAGACTGCGCCGGACCTGGGCCCGGTACGCCCTGCGCCATCGCCAGCTCGGGCGGCAGGGCATCGAGGCCCAGGCAATCGCCCTCACCCATCAGCACCATGCTCTCGATCACGTTGCGCAGTTCGCGCACGTTGCCCGGCCAGGCGTAGGCATCCAGGGCCGCCAGCAGCGCATTGTCGAGCCTGCGCGGGCCAAGGCCATGGCGGTCGCGGAACAACTCGACAAAGTGCGCGGCGAGCAAGCGCACGTCGCCGCGGCGCTCGCGCAGCGAAGGGATGCGAATCGAGGTCACCGCCACGCGATAATAGAAATCCATGCGGAAGCGGCCGGCCGCCACCTCCTGCCGCAGGTCGCGGTGGGTGGCCGCGATCAGGCGGAAATTGACCTTGCGCGGCGTGTTTTCGCCGAGTCGGTAGATCTCGCCTTGCTCCAGCACGCGAAGGAGGTGCGGCTGCAGGTCGAGCGGCATCTCGCCGATCTCGTCGAGGAACAGCGTGCCGCCATCCGCGGCCTCGATCTTGCCGACCAGGCCGCCCTTGCGCGCACCGGTGAACGCGCCCTCGACATAGCCAAACAGCTCACTCGCCAGCAGCTCGCGCGACAGGCCACCGCAGTTCAACGCCACATAGGGGCCGTCGTGAAAAGGGCTGGCCTTGTGGATGCCCTGCGCGAACTCCTCCTTCCCGACGCCGGTTTCGCCCAGCAGCAGCACCGGTACGCGCGAGCGCGCGAGCTGGTCGGCCTTACGCAGCGCGTCGCACAGGCCCGCATCCGCGGTGACGATCGAGGCGAAGCCGGCCGGCACCTCGGCCGAGCGCAGGCCAGGCGCGACCGCTGGCGCGCCAGCCAGGTCACGCACCGGCTCGCCTGCCCGCGCACGGCCGAGCCGCGGCAAGGGCACGATCAGCAGGGTGCCCAGACGCTCACCGCGGCTACTCACCGGCACCAGCCAGTCGGCGCGCAGCCAGGGCGGCGGGGGCTGGCCCTCGCCATCCAGGGCGAGGGCCGCGATGCGGCGTGGCGCGGCAAGATCGAGATCGGCGCCGAAGGCGGCAATGGCGGCCTGCGCGTTCTCGTTGGCCTTGATCGGATAGCCGCGGCGGTCGAACAGCACGATGCCGTCAGTGCCGCCGGCCCAGTACGGCAGCGCCGCCTCGAGCAGGCGGTAGCGGCGCTCCATCTCGAGCATGGTCAGCCGGCTCTCGATGCGGCTCGCGGTGGTGACGACCAGCGCCAGGCTCTGCCGACTGTAGGTTTCCGACAGGCCGGACACATCCACCACGCCGAGGATCTCGCCGTCGTGGGGATGGCGGATCACGGTCGCCGAGCAGGTCCAGCGCTTGATGCCGGCGCAGTAGTGCTCGGCGGAATGGATCTGCACCGGCTGGCCGACCGCCAGCGCGGTACCTATGGCATTGGTGCCGCAGATGCGCTCGCTCCAGGACACGCCTGGCAGCAGGTGGATGGACTCGGCCGAGCCCAGCGTGGGGTTGTCGCCCTCCATCGTCAGGATGGTCGAGCTGGTATCGGCCAGCGCCATCACCGTGCCGGTTTGGGCGAGGAAATCGCGCGCACAGGCCATGATGGGCGCGCTCGCCTGCAGCAGTTCGCTATGGCGCAGCTTCATCGACGCCAGCGTGGCCTCGGCCACGGGCGGTGGTGCGCGGCGCTTTTCGGGATCGACGTTGAGCTGCTGGCAGCGCTGCCATGAACCGTCGATCAGGCCGCGCAGCGCATCGGACGCCCCTCCTCCGCCATCGAGAAATCGCTCCCATGCGGCCATGACTTCGGCATCATTGCCGGGATCGGAAAACATCTGCCCGTCGGGCGTATGTGATGCGTTCAAGTCTCTCCTCCTCGCGAAACGCGACACGGCGGGTCGCTGTGTGCGACCGGAGGGTTGAGCCCCTGTCAGTTCTGCCGCATCGGTTCCGATGTGCTGCTGTCGCCACGAATGAGGCGACAGTCCGGCGCGATACCTTGCCAGACCGCGGCGGACCCATCGCACCTCGACTTGAAGCATAGCAAAGGGAATGCCAAGAACCCCACTGGGCTCAGGGGGTCGGCAAGACAGTCGCCACAGCCGGCAGACTCGGGCCCTGCGGAGGCATCGCCGTGTGGCCGAGCCGGAAGATGAGCACGGGCGGACGAGCGCCCAGCCGACGACCGTCCGATTTTCGTACGGCCGCCGCGCGGACGGCGTTCGAAAACCGGACGGCTCACCCGACGATTCAGACGACGGCCCCAGCCGGCTCCACGCAGGCATGGATGGCATCCAGCGCGGCGGGGTCCTCCAGCGCGCTGAGGTCGCCCAGGGGTGCGCCGAGGTAGGCGGCGCGCACCAGGCGGCGCAGGATCTTGCCGTTGCGCGTGCGCGGCAGCGCCGTCGTGTAATGCACCCGTGCCGGCGCCAACGCCTTGCCCAGGCACTCGGCGACATGCTCGCGCAGTACGCGCTCGCGCTCTGCCCACGCCTCGGGGCGTGCGCCCCCTGCCGCGGCCGCCAGCGTAACGAAGCACACCGCCGCCTCCCCCTTCACCGGGTCCGGCACGCCGATCGCGACCGCCTCCCTGACCAGCGGATGGCCGACCAGTGCCGACTCGTACTCGGCCGGGCCGACGCGCTTGCCGGCGATCTTGAGCGTGTCGTCGCTGCGCCCCTCGATGAACCAGTGGCCGTCCGCATCCACCCGCGCCCAGTCGCCATGCACCCAGATGCCCTCAAAGCGCGACCAGTAGGTGTCGAGGTAGCGTGCGTCGTCCTGCCAGAAGCCGGCGGCCATGCCCGGCCACGGCGCCCGCAGCACGAGCTCACCGACCTGCGTGGCAGCGCCACGGTCGGTGACCGGACCGGCACGCAGGCTGCGTCCGGCGGCGTCGACCACGTCGGCCGCCATGCCTGGAATCGGCCCGGCAAAGCCGCAAGGCTTCTGCGGCAGGCCGGGAAAGCAGGCGAGAATGCCGCCGCCAATCTCGGTGCCGCCCGAGTAGTTGATGATCGGCGTCCGCCCCTCGCCGACGTGCTCGAACAGCCAGCGCCACGGCGCCTCGTTCCACGGCTCGCCCGTGGAGCCGAACACGCGCAGGCTGGCGAGCGCGCCCGCTGCCGGCAGCCCCGCCTCGCCCTCGCCCATCAGCAGGCGCGCAAGCGTGGGCGACAGTCCGAGGTGGGTGAGGCGATGGCGCTCGACGAGTTGCCACAGCCGATCGGGCCGCGGGTGGTCGGGCGTACCCTCGAACAGCATCAGTGCCGCCCCGCGCAGCAGCGCGCCGAACACCAGCCAGGGCCCCATCATCCAGCCCATATCGGTGATCCAGCCGATGCGCTCGCCGGCCTTCACGTCGAAGGCCATCATCATGTCCTGCGCCGCCTTCAGCGGAAAGCCGGCGTGGGTGTGGACCACGCCTTTCGGTCGCCCGGTGGTGCCCGAGGTGTAGAGGATCAACAGCGGCGCATCGGCCCCATGCGCGGCGGCGCCAGCCTGGGGCGCACTGCGCGCGACGAGACGCCGGTAGTCGATCTCGCTCATGCGGGCTGCGGCGCCGGGCGACGCCGGCTGCACACCGCCGTCGCGTGCCACCACCAACACCTGCGCGATCGAGGCACTGCGCGCGGCCGCAAGCCGCGCCTCGGCGAGCATGTCCACGCGCCGGCCGCGGCGCAGGTAGGCGTCGGCGCACACCAGCAGCTTCGCGCCCGCATCCTGCAGCCGGCTCGCCACCGCGTCGGCCCCGTAGCCCGAGAACAGCGGCATGGCGATGGCGCCGAGGCGGGCGCAGGCGAGCAGCACGACCGCCGCTTCCGGCACCATCGGCAGGTAGATCGCGACCCGGTCGCCATGCCCGATACCCAGGCCGGCGAGCCCGGTGGCGAGCCGGCGCGCCTCATCATCGAGTTCGGCATAGCGGTAGCACCGCGTGCTGCCGTCATCGCCCTCCCACGACAGCGCCGAGCGCTCGGGGTCTTCGCGCGCGACGCGCCCGACGAGGTTGTCATACAGATCGAGCTCGCCGCCGTCGAACCAGCGCGGCCACGCTGGGCCGGCGCTGCGGTCGAGCACCCGGCGGTAGGGCCGCGTCCAGCTCAGCTCGAGGGCCTCGGCGACCTCGGCCCAGAAGCGCTCCGGCTCCTCGGTGGCGCAGGCATGGAGGCCGGCGAGATCGACGTGACCGTAATCGCGGATGAAGCGGGCGAGCGCGGTGTCTTCCCAGCGGCAGCCGCTGGCGAGGACGTGTTCCGACATGTCTGTCCCCTCCCGCGGCTCAGGCCGCCTCCACAATGAGTTCGATCGCCTGCGCGCACGCGGCGCCGGCCTTGCCTTTCCATGCCATGCGGCCAGGCCCCTGATGGACGAGCGCCTTCATCATCTTGTCTTCTCCGTAAAAAATGCCCCCGGGCCCGGGGGTTGAACAGCGGGCCGCGGTAGCCCACGACCCGGGGGGAAGCCTGCCTCAGTCGGCGCGCTCCGGCACCGGCAGGCCAACCCATTCCTTGTAGAAGGCCTCGATGTCTGGCTCGAAGTCATGGATCACCGGGTACCACGGCGTGGGCGCCTCGACATCGTGCATCGTGCCGCAGGTGGGGCAGTAGTACTCGCGGTACACCTGCCACTGCGTGTCCGGCGCCATCAGCTTCGGATACACCTCGGTCATCGCCTCCTCGGTGTCGCGCACGTAAAGGGCGGCGTGCAGCTTCCAGTTCTCGCGGTAGTCGCCGAACACGTGGCCGCAGTCGCACTGGGTGACCCACTGCTTCCGCGCGTTCTGCACGATGTAGAGGTGTGGCCCGAGCGGCAGCACGATGCGCTCCTTGAAGCTCACTTTGGCCTGCAGCGCCGCCAGGTACTGCTCGAAGCGGCTGTTGTCCTTGGGCATGGAGAGCATGCGGAAGGTGGTGTCCCAGTCGAGGCTGCCTTCCACGAGGTGGGCGACCTGCTCATTGGTGTAGGTGCTCATGGTCTGTCTCCTTGATTCCTTGATTACTCTTCGACCTGGACGACGGTGGTCACGTCGGGCAGCAGCGAGAGGTCCATGCGGTGCTTGGCGCCGTAGGACGGCACGCCCAGCTCTTCTTCCAGCAGCTGCCAGTCGTCCGGCAGGCTCCAGAAGTCCTTGAACTGACGGGTGAACTTCTCGGACAGGGCGAAGCTGGTGGCGAACATGTGGCGTACCTGGACGGCGGCGTGCTTGTTGAGGATGCGTTCGCGCTCCTCCTTCATCCATTCGCGCGTTGGCAGGGCACGGGCCAGGCGCTCCTTGCGCACCTCGGCGCGGCGGGCCTGGGTCTTCGCCGCATCCACGGTGAATACGCCCTTGGCGTCCTGGGTGAAGACCGCGCCGTAGACCTTCTGCGCGTATTCCGGCAGCAGGAACTTCTGGTTGAGGTCGTTCTCGATCGCCTTCGGCTCGCGGTCGAGCGGATCGCCGAAGCCGGGGCCGCCGCGCAGGTAGTTCAGGTACAGGTCGTGGTTGGCGTAGCAGTCCTCGGTGGTGATGCACTGCTTGTCGCGCTTGACCACCGCGGTGGCGTCGATGTGGCGTTCGTAGTCCGGAGCGGACGGATCGAGATCACCGCCCAGCGGCAGCGAGTCGCCGATCGCGATGCGCTTCTCGAGCCCGGTCTTGTGGGCCTCGAAGCGATAGCCGGTGGCCGACGGGTAGCCGCCCATCATGCCCCAGTCGCTGTTCATGAAGCCGTTGCCCATGAAGAACATCGTCCAGTCCTGGGCGTTCCAGACCATGCGCAGGGTCTCGAAGCCGCAGCCGCCGCGGTACTTGCCGTAGCCGCCGGAGTTGGCCTTGACGTTGCGGCCCAGATACAGGAGCGGCTCGGCCATCTCCCAGATCTCGATGTCGCCCATGTCGCCTTCGGGGTTCCAGATCGCCGCGGCGTGGTTCAGGCCGTCCTTCACCGCGCAGGCGCCGGTGCCACAGCTCGATGCCTCGAAGCTGTTCACCGCGTGGATCTCGCCGTCCTGGTTGATGCCTCCGCCCTGCAGCCAGTTGGAGGTGTTGGCGTTGCCGGCATTGACCTCTTCCAGGTAGCCGCGGCTGAAGTAGGACTGGGAGAGGCCACGCCACAGCGCCGCCCAGCCCGAGACGAGGAAGTGCCAGGCGTAGGCGTGGCCGGTGCGGCGGTCGTCCGGGTTGCACCAGGTGCCCTTGGGCAGACGGAACTCGGTGGCAAAATAGGCGCCGTCGTTGATGCGCTGGGTGGGCACCAGGGTCTGGCACATCATCACCCAGATGCCGGAGGTAAAGGCGACCTGGTGGGCGTTGAAGGTGTGCCAGCCCCAGCGGCTCGCGCCTTCGAAGTCCAGCCGCCACTTGCCGTCCGGGCGGATCGTCATCTCGCACGGCGAGTGCATGATCGAGTCGAGCTTGGCGAAAGCGTTGGACACCTGTACGTCCTCGTGCTTGTAGGGCACATCGACGAAGGACACCTTGCGGTACTTGCCCGGCAGCGTCATCGCCTTGATGCGGCTCATCAGGCCGCGGCGGCCTTCCTCGATGACTTCGAAGGCGAACTTCTCGTAGGCCTCGATGCCGTCGGCACGGATCACTTCCTCGACCAGTTCGCGGATCATGTGGCAGCCGGCGATGCGGGTCTTCTCGTCGAGGATCCAGTACTTGGGCGTACGCACCGAGCGCTGCGATTCGTGCAGCCAGTCGCGCAGCGGCTCGTCTTTGATGCCGGTCTTGCGGCAGGTGATCATGTAGCCGTCACCGAAGCGCTGCGTCTGGCCGGTGGACATCGAGCCCGGCGTCACCGCGCCGGTGTCGATCACGTGGGTGACGCCGCCGACCCAGCCGATCAGCCGACCTTCCCAGAAGATCGGGACGATCGTCGCGATGTCGCAGGGGTGAACGTTGCCGATCGCGCAGTCGTTGGTCGTGAACATGTCACCGGGGTTGATGCCAGGGTTGCCCTCCCAGTTGTTCTCGATCATGTACTTGATCGCAGCGCCCATCGTGCCGACGTGAATGATGATGCCGGTCGACGTCAGCACGCAGTCGCCCGCGGCGTTGTACAGCGTGAAGCACAGCTCGCCCTCCTGCTCGACGATCGGGCTGGCGGCGATCTTCTTCGCCGTTTCGCGCGCGTGCACCAGGCCGCCGCGCAGCTTGGAGAACAGCTTCTCGTAGCCGATCGGGTCGCTGTCGCGGAACGCCAGTTTCTCCAGCCCGTTGTAATGGCCGCTGGCCTGGGTCCGCTCGATGATGCCGTCGCGGAACTGCTTGAGCGTCTGGCCGTTCTTGAGCAGGTCGGCAAAGCCGACTTCCTTGCTTGTCATCATGTTCATGTCGGGTCTCCTCACTTCACTTCTTTGAGATGGAAAAGGCGGTGCTTGTCGACCCGGGTCTCGAAGCCGTCGGGCACGACGAAGGTGGTGGCGTCGGATTCGATGATCGCGGGGCCGACGATGTGGTTGCCGGCCTTGAGGGCCTCCATCTTCCACAGCACGGCATCGACCCACTTCTTGTGGCGGTAGAACGGACGGGTGCCGAGGCAGGCCTCCTTCGGCGGCGTCGGGCCGCAGTCGACGTCTTCCGGCAGCACCGGCTTCTGCGTCACCACCATGCCGCGCAGGATCGCGCCGGTGACCGAGAAGCCCAGTTCCGGCGAACGCGCCGAGTTCGCATAGACGCGACCGTAGGTGTTCTCGAAGGCCTCGATGATCTGCTCCCAGTCGGCCGCAGTCGCCGCGGTCGACACCGGCGACACGATCTCGAGGTCGTTGAGCTGCCCCATGTACTGCATCTTGTAGCCGGGGATCAGCAGCACGTCTTCCGGCTTGTAGCCGTTGATGACGAACTCGTCGATGACCTTCACCGCCAGCTCTTCCCACGCTTCCTGCAGGCTCGCGCAAGCCGCCGCCTTGTCCGCGTCGGCTGCGAACTGGGCGACGCCGAGGTCCACCGACTTGTCGTAGCGATACTCGAAATCGGCGCAGGCGCAGCCGAAGGCCGAGAAGCCCGCCGCCCAGGCCGGCACCACCACGTCCTTGAAGCCCACCCCTTCGGTGTATCCATAGGTGTGCACCGGGCCGGCGCCCCCGTAGGAGAAGCAGGTAAAGTCGGCCGGGTTGTAGCCCTTGGCGCTGATGTTGGCGCGCAGGTACTCGGACAGCGTGAGGTCGAGCAGCTCGATGACGCCGGCGGCGGCATCCTCCACCGACAGGCCCAGCGGGTCGGCGATCTGCGCCTTGATGTGGTCGCGCGCGCGCTGCACGTCGAGCTTGATCGCGCCGCCGAGGAAGTTCTCCGGATTCAGGTAGCCGAGCACCACATGGCAGTCGGACACGGTGACGGTATCCAGCCCGCTCTCCGGCCAGCAGGTGCCGACGCGGTAGCCGGCGCTATCGGGACCCAGCTTGATCGACTTGCTGTAGGGATCCAGGCGCACGAAGCTGCCGGCGCCCGCGCCCACCGAGTCCATCGCCACCAGCGGCAGCGACAGCACCAGGCGGGCCATGTCGGGGTCGGACTTGATGGCGAAGTTGCCCTTGGTGATCAGCGCCACGTCGAAGCTGGTGCCGCCGATATCGGAGCAGGCGATGTTCTCGTCGCCCAGCGCCTCGCCGAGCAGCTTGGAGCCGATGACGCCGCCGATCGGGCCGGAGACGATGGTGCGGGCCAGCTCCTTGGCCTTCCAGCTGATGGTGCCGCCGTGGGTAGCCATCACCCGCAGGTCGAACTTGGCGCCGTGCTTCTTGAAGCGGTCGCTCACCTTCTTGAGGGTCTGGCGCGAGGGCTCGGCGCCGTAAGCTTCCAGGATGGTGGTGTTCATGCGGTGGCTTTCCTTGCGCGACGGGTAGTAGTCCACCGAGGCGAACACAGGGATATCGACGCCGAGCCGCTGCAACTCGTCCTTCACCAGGTCGCGCGCACGCTGCTCGCTGATCTCGTTCTTGTGCGACTGCAGCAGGCAGATCACGATCGCCTGCGAGCCGGCCTCGACCAGTTCGCGGGCGGCCTGGCGAACCTCGTCCTCGCGCAGCGGAATCACGACCTTGCCCTGCACATCGGTGCGCTCGGTCACGCCGCGGGTGCGCGACACCGGCACCAGGGGCTCGTCGTAGCGGTGGGTGTTCAGATGGATGCGGTCCTCCAGCGCATAGCCGAGATAGCTCTGCAGCGCGCGGCCCATGGAGTGGATCTGCTCGAAGCCGCGGTTGCAGATCAGGCCGACGTCGAGGCCCTTGCGGCTCAGGATGCGGTTGAGCATCGCGGTGCCGGAATAGACGCAGGTCGCCAGCTCCGGATAGACCTCGTCGACGTCACGCCCCCAGTGGGCGAGCGCGTCCTGCGAGGAATTGAAGATGGCGAGCGATTCGTCCGCCGGATTGCTCTGCGCCTTGCCGACGACGAAGCGGCCGTCGTCGCGCACGAAGAAGGTGTCGGTCATCGTGCCGCCGGCATCGATGCCCATCACCTGTACGCGTGCTGCGGTCTGTACTTGCATGGTTGTCTCCGTTCCTTCTGGTTGGATGAACGCCTGGTGCATCTGGCACCGAAGGATTCATTGCAACCACCGTGCCACCGTGGCGGCTGTGCACCGCAGCACGCCTCCAAGGCTCACCAAAACGGCGCGGAAGGGCTTGAAACGCCGCGTCGCAACATGAAGATCCGCAGAGAAGCGGCGACCGGAAACGATATGGAGTCCGGTTTTCGGACGTTCGGAACGGCTTCCTGGCGGATCGTGGAGCCCCGGGATATCGGCGTCTGCCGGCGTACTGCGCGCGCAGGAACGTGTAGACTTCCGGGTTTTGCCCGCGCGTGCGCCCTCTCGATCCGCCCATGACCCCGCTCGACCGCTTCACCCAGGATGACCTGATCGCCCAACTCGGCATGGAAACCGTCGCCAAGGGCCTCGGCTATCTGAGCCGGGTGAGCGCGCTGTCGTGCGATGGCAGTTCGGTGTCGGCGCTGGTCAAGGGACGGCAGCGCACACCCTACGACGTGCTGGCCGACGTCATCGACAAGGGCGAGCGGCCAACCCTGGTCAGCGAATGCACCTGCCCGATGGGCTATGACTGCAAGCACGTGGCGGCGATGATGCTGTTGCTGCTGCACCAGCGCCGCCGACCGGACCGACCGCGCGAGCAGGTGCTGGCCTGGGTGGAAGGCTTTCGCCATGCCGCCACCGCGCTGAGCCCGACCGCCGGACGCACACGCAAGCCCGCCGCCAGCGTCCATGCGCTGCGCTATGTGATCGAAGCCGACGGCTACAACGGAGATCTGCGCGTCGCCTGTTACAAGGTGCGCCTCGATCAGCACGGGCAGATCCGCCAGCGCGAGAGCTGGAGCAACATCGAGCGTGCGCTGCAGGCACCGCCGGCCTTCGTCGATGAGACCGACCTCGAGATCCTGCGCCTGCTGTGGGCGCACCGCCCACGCGGCCGCGCCGTCACCGGCGACGGGCTGCCACTGGACGGACGCAACAGCGTCGAGCTGATGATCAAGCTGCTCGCCAGCGAGCGCATGCATCTGGCCAGCCTCGCCACTCCAATACTGCGCGCCGGTGAGCCGCGTGTGGGCACGCCCGACTGGACCCTGACCGCCGACGGCCTGCGTGCGCCGGTACTCAGGGTAGAGCCCGCCGCCGAGCGCATCCTGCCCCTGCTCCCGCCCTGGTACGTGGACACCGCGAAGTCCGAGGCTGGCCCGATCACGCTGGAGGTGCCTGCCGAGCTCGTGCAGCGCCTGTTATGGCTGCCGCCGCTGACCCAGGCCGAATCCGAGCTCGTCGCCGCGACCCTGACCGAAGTGGCGCCCACCCTGCCTGTCCCCACCCAGCGCGGCGAGCCCCCGATCGAAGTCGGCGGCGTGCCGGTACCGGTGCTGCGGCTCGCCACCCTGCCGGTCCATCACGTGCGCTTTCGCAGCTACGCGGCTTACGGCACCTACGAATTCGACTTCGCCCTGCTCGCCTTCCGCTACGGCCCGGTCACCGTCGAAGCCGGCGACGGCAGGCTCTTCCACCCCCTGGCCGACGGCCGCAGCGCCCGCCTGACCCGCGACGAAGGCGCCGAACGCGCCGCCGCACAGAAGCTCACCGCGGTCGGCTTCACCCGCGTGCCGCTGGGCGCGGTGCAGGCGAGCTTCGGCATGCTGCCGCCCGAGGCCCTCGGCCTGGCGAGCGAAGCGGCGTGGCCGGGCTTCATGTCCGACACCCTGCCGGCACTGCGCGAAGAAGGCTGGGTCGTGGAGTTTCCCAACGACTTCCGCCACCACGCGATCGACATCGACGAGCTCATGCTCGACATCGACGAGGGCGAGGACGGCTGGCTGGGCCTGTCGCCCGGCATCGAGGTCGACGGCAAGGCCTTGCCGCTCGCGCCGCTGCTCTCCGGCCTGTTCGCGCAGGATGCGCGCTGGCTGTCGGGGCGGCTCGACGACATCGCCGACAACGAGGCGCTGATCCTCGAGGACGATACGCTCGGCCGCCTGCGCATCAGCGCCGCGCGCCTGAAGCCGCTGGTGCGCGCACTGGTCGATCTGTTCGATCGCCCTGACCAGGACCTGCGCCTGTCGAAACTCGACGCCACCCGCCTCGCCGACCTAGACCTGCCGGGGCGCGGCAGTGCGCGCGTTGCCGAGATCGCCGCTCGCCTGCGCAACGCCGAAGGCATCCAGGCCGTCACCACGCCCAAGGGCTTTCGCGCGGAATTGCGCCCCTACCAGCTCGAAGGCCTGGCCTGGCTGCAGCACCTGGTACGCCACGACCTCGCCGGCATCCTTGCCGACGACATGGGCCTGGGCAAGACCGCGCAGGCGCTCGCCCACCTGCTCACCGAGAAGCAGGCCGGCCGGCTCGATGTGCCCGCGCTGGTGATCCTGCCGACCTCGCTGGTGTTCAACTGGCAGGCCGAGGCCGAGCGCTTCGCCCCCGACCTGAAGGTGCTGAACCTGCACGGCTCCGATCGCCACGCCCGCTTCGACGAACTGGACGCGGGCGACGCCAGCGGCGAGAAGGTGGACGTCGCGCTCACCACCTACCCGCTGCTGTGGCGCGACGCCGAGGCGTTGCAGGCGCGCGAGTGGAGCCTGTTGATCCTCGACGAGGCGCAGACGGTGAAGAACGCCGCCAGCAAGGCGGCGCAGGTGATCCGCCGGTTGAAGGCCCGTCATCGGCTGGGCCTCACCGGCACACCGCTGGAAAACCACCTCGGCGAGCTGTGGGCGCAGTTCGACTTCCTGCTGCCGGGCTTTCTCGGCACCCATAAGCAGTTCACCCAGACCTGGCGCACGCCGATCGAGAAACACGGCGACAGCGTGCGCCGCGACCTGCTCGCCGCCCGCCTGCGCCCCTTCATCCTGCGCCGGCGCAAGGAAGACGTCGCCACCGAGTTGCCGCCGAAGACCATCATCGTGCGCAGCGTCGGGCTGGAGGGCAGCCAGCGCGACCTCTACGAGACGGTGCGCGCGGCAATGGACGAGAAGGTGCGCGCCGAGATCGCCGGCAAGGGCTTCGCGCGCAGCCAGATCGTGATCCTCGACGCGCTGCTCAAGCTGCGCCAGGTGTGCTGCGACCCGCGCCTGTTGAAGTCGCCCGCCGCCGCGCGCGTCAAGGAGCGCGCCAAGCTCGACATGCTGATGGACATGCTGCCCGAACTGATCGACGAGGGCCGCCGCATCCTGCTGTTCTCGCAATTCACCAGCATGCTGAGCCTGATCGCCGCCGAACTCGACCGCGCGAAGATCGGCTGGGTGGCGCTGACCGGCGACACGCGCGATCGCCGCATCCCGGTGGAAGACTTCCAGAAGGGCCGGGTGCCGGTGTTCCTGATCAGCCTCAAGGCCGGCGGCGTCGGCCTCAACCTCACCGCCGCCGACACCGTGATCCACTACGACCCGTGGTGGAACCCGGCGGCCGAGAACCAGGCCACCGACCGCGCCCACCGCATCGGCCAGGACAAGCCGGTGTTCGTGTTCAAGCTGGTGTGCGCGGGCAGCATCGAGGAGAAGATCCTCGCCCTGCAGGAGAAGAAGGCGGCGCTGGCCGAGAGCGTGCTGTCGGAAGACGCAAACGCGCTGGCGAAATTCGGCGAGTCGGACATCGCGGCGCTGCTGGCACCACTGCCTGCGCCGGCACGCTGACCGCAGGCGGCATGGCACAGTCTCCGCCGGAGCGGGAGACACGCCGTCCGCAGCAACAAAAAACCCGGCACGGGACAACCCCGGCCGGGCTTGCAGTTAAGCGAGGTATTACCGTGCCGGTTCGGCGATGAAGATCTCGACGCGGCGGTTCATCGCACGGCCAGACGCCGTCGAGTTGTCCGCAACCGGCTGCCGCGAGCCGCGACCGTCGACCGCGATGCGCTGGGCCGAGACGCCGCGCTGCACCAGATAATCGCGGGTGGACGCAGCGCGGTTGATCGACAGCGGGTCGTTGACCGCATCGGAGCCGGTGCTGTCGGTGTGGCCGACGATGGTCACCGTGGTCACCGGGTGCTGGTTCAGCGTGGAGGCGAGGCGGTCGAGCACCGGGCGCATGTTGGGCTTGATCGCGTAGCGGCCGACGTCGAAGGAGACGTCTGCGGGGATGTCCACCTTGAGCTGGTTGTCGGTGGTCTGGCTGATGCCGATGCCGGTGCCAGCCGTCGCCTGCTCCATCTCGGCCCGCTGCTTCTGCATGTTCTGCGACCACAGGTAGCCGCCGCCCGCGCCCAGTGCAGCACCAATCGCGGCCCCGGTCGCGGCGCTCTTGCCCTTGTTGCCGCCGGCGGTCGCCGCGCCGATCAGGCCACCGGCGATCGCACCGATGCCGGCGCCCATGCCGGTGTCACGCTGGGTCTCGTTCATGTTGGCACAGCCGCTGAGGCCCGCCATCGAGAGCGAGATTGCGGAAAGGGTGACGATGATTTTTTTCATGTTTTTTACCTCCGTTGCGTTTCGAGTCTGCGGGTGCCGACAAAGTATGCGTGTGCAACGTCTTTACTCTAGCCCATCGGAGTGAAACAGAAAATGACACTGCTGCCCGCAAAGCGCCGCGATTCATGCCCGCAGCGCGTTGAAAAGGGTAAAACCTGCCCACGTCATCAGCACCGAGCCGACCACATGCAAGACCAGGTGGGCACCCAGCCAGCCGATCGCACCGCGCTGCAGCAGATGGAAGGCCTCGGCGGAAAAGGTCGAGAAGGTGGTCAGCCCGCCGAGCAGACCGGTGGTGAGCAGCAACTTCAACGCGGGCGACATCGCCGGCCAGGCCTGCACCGCAGCCAGCGCCACCCCCATCAACAGGCCGCCGAGCAGGTTCGCCACCAGCGTGCCGAGCGGCACCAGCGCGAACACCGGGTTCAGCCACACCCCGAGCCCCCAGCGCAGCCAGGCCCCGCAGGCCGCCCCCGCCCCCACCGCTGCAAACGCCGCCAGATTCACCAGTCCGCCCCCCCGCACGCAGGTCGAATCACCGCCGCCCTCTCTTGATCGATCAGTACCGCGATTCTAACCGCGCCGGCCGTCGCCTCCGAGCCGTCGGAGCGGATCGGCTACAATCACGGCATCCCGCATCTGGCCCGCCAGGGCCGTCCACACCCGATCCGCACATCCGATGAAACCCGAAAAAAACGTCGCCACCGAAGCCCCTGTCCTAGTTGCCTCCAACTTCATCCGCAACATCATCGACGAGGACATCCGCACGGCGAAATGGGCGGGGCGCGTCGAGACGCGCTTCCCGCCCGAGCCCAACGGCTACCTGCACTACGGTCACGCCAAGTCAATCTGCCTGAACTTCGGGCTGGCCGAAGCCTACGGTGGCGTCTGCCACATGCGCTTCGACGACACCAACCCCGAGAAGGAAGAGCAGGAGTACGTCGACGCCATCATCGAGGCGGTGCAGTGGCTCGGCTTCGAGTGGGGCGAGCACCTGTATTTCGCCTCCGATTACTTCGACAAGATGTACGCCTGCGCGGTGAGCCTGATCAAGGCCGGCAAGGCCTACGTCGACTCGCAGTCGGCCGAGGAGATGCGCGCCAACCGCGGCACGCTGACCGAAGCCGGCAAGGACAGCCCCTTCCGCAACCGCAGCGTCGACGAGAACCTCGCGTTGTTCGCCGGCATGCGCGCCGGCGAATTTGCCGAGGGCACGCACATCCTGCGCGCCAGGGTCGACATGGCGAGCCCCAACATCAACCTGCGCGACCCGGCGATCTACCGCATCCGCCACGCCACCCACCATCGCACTGGCGACGCCTGGCACATCTATCCGATGTACACCTTCGCCCACCCGATCGAGGATGCGATCGAGAACATCACCCACTCGGTGTGCACGCTCGAGTTCGAGGACCAGCGCCCGTTCTACGACTGGCTGCTCGACGCGCTCGCTACCGAAGGCCACTTCCCGCGCCCGCTGCCGCAGCAGATCGAGTTCGCCCGCCTCAACCTCACCTACGTCGTGCTCTCGAAGCGCAAGCTGATCCAGCTCGTGAACGAAGGCCACGTCGCCGGCTGGGACGACCCGCGCCTGCCCACGCTGATCGGCGCGCGCCGCCGCGGCTTCACCGCCGCGGGCTTCCGCCGCTTCGCCGAGCGCATCGGCGTATCGAAGGCCGACTCGTGGATCGACATGAGCGTGCTGGAAGAATGCATGCGCGACGACCTCAACGAGGCCGCCGAGCGCCGCGTGGCGGTGCTCGATCCGCTGAAGCTGGTCATCACCAACTACGCTGAAGGCGCCTCCGAACTGTGCCAGGCGCCCAACCATCCCTTGAAGCCCGAGCTGGGAAAACGCGACATGCCGTTTTCGCGCGAGCTGTGGATCGAGCGCGAGGACTTCATGGAAGCGCCGGTCAAGGGCTTCCACCGCCTCTACCCGGGCAACATGGTGCGCCTGCGCTACGGCTTCGTCGTCAAATGCACCGGCTGCGAGAAGGACGCCGCCGGCAACATCACCGCGGTGCTCGCCGAGTACATGCCCGATTCGAAATCCGGCACCCCCGGGGCCGACAACTACAAGGTCAAGGGCAACCTGCACTGGGTGTCGGCGGCGCACGGCTTTGAAACCGAGGTCCGCATCTACGACCGCCTCTTCGCCCATCCCCACCCCGGTCAGCGCCGCGAGGGCGACGCACCCGACTTCGAGCGCGACTTCCTCACCGACATCAACCCGGACAGCAAGCGCATCATCACCGCATACCTGGAGCCCGCGCTCAAGGACGCGCGACCCGAAGACCACTTCCAGTTCGAACGCCACGGCTACTTCGTCGCCGACCGCGTTGATTCGAAGCCCGGCGCGCCGGTGTTCAACCGCACGGTCACGCTGAAGGATTCGTGGGCGAAGGGCGGGAAGTAGGTCCACCCCCATGAAGCCATGAAAACCCTCCGCCGCCTGCTGACCGTAGTCCTCGTCCTCGCTCTGCTGGGGGCGGCAGGCTGGTGGTTCACGCGGCCCAAGCCGATCGAAGTGGTGGTGCATGAGGTCGGCCGCGGCCTGGTCGAGGCGACGCTGTCGAACACCCGCGCGGGCGAGATCGAGGCCTGCCAGCGCACCAGGATGGCGACCATCGTCGGCGGGCGCATCGAATGGCTCGGCGTCAAGGAAGGCGATCGGGTGGAAGCCGGGCAGGTGCTGATGCGGCTGTGGCATGGCGACCTGGAGGCGCGCCTGGCGATCAACCAGGCGCAGCTTGCCACCGCACGCCAGCGCGTGCAGGAGGCGTGCACCGTGGCCGACAACGCCGAGCGCGAGGCGGCGCGCCAGGCGCAACTGGTCAAGCGCGGCTTCGTCTCCGCCAGCGCCGAGGAGAAGGCCCGCACCGAGGCGCGCGCGCGCCGCGCCGCCTGTGACACTACGCGCGCGGAGATCACCACTGTCCAGGCGCAGCTCGCCGCCACCGAGACCGACCGCCAGCGCCTGGTGCTGATCGCGCCCTTTGCCGGCACCGTGGCCAGCATCAGCGGCGAACTCGGCGAAATCTCCATCCCCTCCCCGCCCGGCGTGCCGACGCCGCCGGCGATCGATCTCATCGACGATTCATGCCTGTACGTGAAGGCGCCGATGGACGAGATCGACGCCCCCAAGATCCGCCCCGGGCTGCCGGTGCGGATCACGCTCGAGGCGATGGCGGGCACGGTGTTCGAGGGCCGCGTCAAGCGCGTGGCGCCCTACATCACGGCGGTGGAGAAACAGGCCCGTACCGTTGAAGTGGATGTCGATTTCGTCCGCCCGGACGAGGCCCGCGGCATGCTCGTGGGCTACAGCGCCGACGTCGAGATCGTGCTCGACAGCCGCGCCGATGTGCTGCGTATCCCGACCTCGGCGCTGCGCGAGGGCCATCGCGTGCTGGTGGAGGAAAACGGCGTGCTGATCGAGCGCGACCTGCGCACCGGACTGTCGAATTGGGAACAGACCGAAGTCGTGGAGGGGCTGCAGGCGGGCGAGCGCATCGTCACCTCACTCGAACGGGCCGGCGTCGCCGCGGGCGCGCGCGTCAGCGTCGAATCCGTCATGCGCTAGCGCGCAGAGCAGGAATCGAGAGCGAACATGGCCCAGATCGAACTCGACGGCATCAACCGCATCTTCCAGCTCGGCGACAGCCAGGTGCATGCGCTGCGCGACGTCTCCCTGCGCATCGAGGCCGGCGAATACGTCGCGGTGATGGGTCCCTCCGGCTCCGGCAAATCCACCCTGCTCAACCTGCTCGGCCTGCTCGACCGCCCCAACGCCGGCCACTACCGGCTCGAAGGCCGCGACGTCACCACGCTGTCGGCGGATGAGCAGGCCGCGGTGCGCAGCGCACGCATCGGCTTCGTGTTCCAGAGCTTTCACCTCGTGCCCCGCCTCACCGCCGCCGAAAACGTCGCCCTGCCGCTGATGCTCGCCGGCATCCCGCCCCAGGAGCGCACCAGCCGCGTCACCCAGGCGCTGAAGGACTTCGGCCTCGAACCGCGCGCCCACCACCGCCCCGAAGAGCTCTCCGGCGGCCAGCGCCAGCGCGTGGCGATCGCGCGCGCCACCATCATGCGCCCCGCCCTGCTGCTCGCCGACGAACCCACCGGCAACCTCGACCGCGCCACCGGCCAGGAGGTCACCGCGCTGCTCGAGGACCTCAACGCCGCCGGCATGACGCTGATCGTCGTCACCCACGACCCCACCATGGGCGAGCGCGCCCGGCGTCGCGTACTCATGGAAGACGGCGCCATCCGCGAGGACCTGCGCCGCAGCGCGCAGCCGGCATGAGCCCCGCCGACACCCTGCGCTTCGCCACCGGCGCCGCGCTCGGCTACCCGCTGCGCACCGCGCTGATGGTGCTGGCGATGTCGATCGGCGTGGCCGCGGTGGTGATGCTCACCGCGCTCGGCGACGGCGCGCGGCGCTATGTGGTGGACGAGTTCTCGGCGCTCGGCGCCAACCTGCTCATCGTGCTCCCGGGGCGCACCGAGACCGGCGGCGTCAACCCGGGCAGCTTCGTCAGCAGCACGCCGCGCGACCTCACCAACGACGACGCCACCGCGCTGCAGCGCCTGGCGCTGGTGCAGCGCGTGGCGCCGCTGACGATGGGCAACTCCGAGATCTCGGTGAGCGGGCGCCTGCGCGAGGTGCTGGTGCTGGGCACCAGCGCCGACTATCTCGACATCCGCGGCTTCAAGGTCGCCAGCGGCCAGTTCCTGCCGCGCGAGGACTTCGGCCGCGCCACCGCGGTGGCGGTGATCGGCGAGACCATCCGCGCCGAGCTGTTCGGCACCCAGAACGCCATCGGCCGCATGATCCGCCTCGGCGACCGCCGCC
The DNA here is from genome assembly GCF_034003485.1 of Thauera sp. Taxonomy (GTDB): domain Bacteria; phylum Pseudomonadota; class Gammaproteobacteria; order Burkholderiales; family Rhodocyclaceae; genus Thauera. The sequence goes on along the minus strand of NZ_JAVEYL010000025.1, from coordinate 36,032 downwards.
TGCGCGTGATCGGCATCATGGGCCCGGCCGGGCGCGGGCTGGGCATGAACTCCGACGAGCTGGTGCTGGTGCCGGTCGCCACCGCGCAGGCCATGTTCAACACCAACGCGCTGTTCCGCATCATGGTCGAGACCCGCAGCCGCGAGGCGCTGGCGCCGGCGCAGCGCCAGGTCGAGGACCTGCTGCAGGCGCGGCGCGACGGCGAACTCGACTTCACCGTGATCACCCAGGACGCCGTGCTCGGCACCTTCGACCGCATCCTCGGCGCGCTCACCCTGGGCGTGGCCGGCATCGCGGCGATCAGCCTGGCGGTGGCCGGCATCCTGGTCATGAACGTGATGCTGGTGGCGGTGACCCAGCGCACCGGCGAGATCGGTCTGCTCAAGGCGCTCGGCGCCAGCGCACGCGCGATCCGCCTCGCCTTCCTCGCCGAGGCCGGCCTGCTGTCGCTCGCCGGCGCGGTGGCGGGCTTTGCGCTCGGTCACGCCGGGGCATGGGGCATCCGGCTGGCGTTTCCCGTCCTGCCCGCGTGGCCGCCGGACTGGGCCGTGGCCGCGGCGGTGGGCACCGCGCTCGTCACCGGCCTGCTGTTCGGCGTGATGCCCGCACGCCGCGCCGCTGCCCTGGACCCGGTCCAGGCGCTGATGAAGCGCTAGCGCCATGCGCTGGGCCGACTTCCTGCAGCTCGCACTGCGCTCGATCACCGCCCACCGCATGCGCAGTGCGCTCACGCTCGGCGGCATCGCGGTGGGGATCGCCGCGGTGATCCTGCTCACCTCGATCGGCGAAGGCCTGCACCGCTTCGTGCTGCAGGAGTTCGGCCAGTTCGGCACCAACGTCATCGAGATCACCCCCGGCCGCCAGGGCCCGCGCGGCGGCCCGCCCGGCCTGCCGTCCACCGCGCGCGAGCTCACGCTCGACGATGCGGCGGCGCTGGCGCGGCTGCCGCACGTGCGCCACGTCACCGGCAACGTCAGTGGCAATGCCGAGGTGCGCGCCAACGGCCGCGTGCGGCGCACCATGGTGCTGGGCGTCGGCGCCACCATGCACGAGGTGTATGCGATGCGGGTGCGCGTGGGCCAGTTCCTGCCACCCGACGACAGCGCGAGCGCGCGCGCCTTCGTGGTGCTCGGCCCCAAGCTCAAGCGCGAACTGTTCGGTGCCGGCAATGCGCTCGGCGAGCGGGTGCAGATCGGCGACGAGCGTTACCGGGTGATCGGCATCATGGAGGAGAAGGGCCAGTTCCTCGGCATCGACCTCGACGACACCGCCTTCATCCCCAGCTCGCGCGGGCTGGCCCTGTTCAACCGCGACGGGCTGATGGAGATCGGCCTCGCCTACGAGGAGAGCGTCCCGGCGGCGCGCGTGGTCGAACTCGTCAAGCGCAGCCTGATCGCACGCCACGGCCGCGAGGACTTCACCATCCGCACCCAGGAAGACATGCTCGCCACGCTGTCGAACATCCTCGGCATCCTCACCGCGGCGGTGGGCGCACTCGGCGGCATCTCGCTGCTCGTGGGCGGGGTCGGCATCGTCACCATCATGACCATCGCGGTGGCCGAGCGCACCAACGAGATCGGCCTGCTGGTGGCGCTCGGCGCGCGGCGGCGGACCATCCATGCGCTGTTTCTCGGCGAGGCGGTCGTGCTCGCGGGCGTCGGCGGCGCATTGGGGCTGGCGATCGGGATCGGGCTGGCGCAGCTCGTGAGCCTGGTGGTGCCGGCGATGCCGGTGGCCACGCCGTGGCACTTCGTCGTCATCGCCGAACTGCTCGCGCTCGGTATCGGGCTGCTGGCGGGCGTGCTGCCCGCGCGGCGCGCGGCGCGGCTCGATGCGGTGGAAGCGCTGCGTGCGGAGTGATCGCCAGAGGCCGGCGTTGCGGCATTCAAACACCCTGTTGCGCCCGCGCAAAAACCCTATAAAGGTTGACCTAGGTCAACACTTCGTCACTTACAACAGCATTTTCTGCCCAAGAAACTAGATTGAAACCAAGATCACCGTGAAATCAATCACGGAAAGAGACAGAAAACGCAGTACCAGAAGGCAATACCAAAGGAGACCATCATGTGCACGTTCGACGCCCCCATCGCCCGCTGTGAAACCATGCATCAAATGGTGCTGCTGGACGAAACCCGCAAGGAATGCGCTTGCGAACATGGATGCCCGCCGGGTCAGATCTGCCCGCTTGCCGCGGACTTCGCGCGCCAGAGCGGCCTGTACGAGGCACACCCCGAGATCGGCGCCCGCAGCCAGCCGCGCGTGCACGCCACGATGCACTGAACCCCTTGCAAATGCCGTGAAAATCAGAGCAGGAGGAGATCAGCCGAAAACGGGTTCAGGAACCTGAAGCAGGTAAGGCGGTCAGTTTTCCGTAAATAGAATCAGGGCGCCCCGCGCAAAGCGGCTGGCGCCCGTTCTTTCGGGGAGACCACCATGAAACCAACCTGCCGGGGTGACGCGTGCTGGCGAGCATAGGCCTGATCGCGCTCGCCATGCTGATCGCACCGCCGCTGGCTTGTCGCATGGATCAGCGCGCGGGCTGGCTGCTGGCATTGGCGCCGCTGGCAGCCTTCGTCCATTTCCTGACCCAGATGCCCGTCGTCGCCAGCGGCGGCGTCATCACGTCGAGCCTTGCCTGGGTGCCGGCGCTCGGCGTTGAGTTGTCCTTCCGGCTGGATGGTCTGTCGCTGTTGTTCGCGCTGCTGATCACCGGCATCGGCACGCTGATCGTGCTCTACGCCGGCGCCTACCTCTCCGAACACCGCCACCTCGGCCGCTTCTACGCGTACCTCCTCGCCTTCATGGCGGCCATGCTCGGTCTGGTGCTGGCCGATGACCTGATCGCGATGTTCGTGTTCTGGGAGCTGACCAGCGTCACCTCCTTCCTGCTCATCGCCTTCCAGCACGACAAGGCGGAGTCGCGCCGGGCGGCGCTGCAGGCCCTGCTGATCACCGGCGGCGGTGGGCTGGCCCTGCTCGCGGGGCTGATCCTGCTCGGCAACGTGGGCGGGAGCTGGCAGTTCTCGGGGCTGTCGCCACAGGTCATCGCCGACCACGCCCTCTACCCGGCGATCCTCACGCTGGTGCTGATCGGCGCCTTCACCAAGTCGGCGCAAGTGCCCTTCCACCTCTGGCTGCCGAACGCGATGGCGGCGCCCACGCCGGTGTCGGCGTATCTGCATTCGGCGACGATGGTGAAAGCCGGCGTGTATCTGCTCGCCCGCCTCAACCCGGCGCTCGGCGGCTCCACGAGCTGGAGCACGATCCTGATCACGGTGGGCGCGGCCACCGCGCTCGTCGGCGCGGTGCTGGCGATCCGCCAGACCGACCTCAAGCGCGTGCTCGCCTACACCACGGTGGTGGTGCTCGGCCAGCTCACCATGCTGCTCGGCACCAACACCCACTACGGCTTGCAGGCCTTCGCGATCTACCTGGTGGCGCACGCTTTCTACAAGGCGGCGCTGTTCATGGCGGTGGGCGCGGTCGACCACGCCACCGGCACCCGGCAGATCTCGCAGCTCGGCGGGCTGATGCGCCACATGCCGCTCACCGGCGTCGCGGTGGCGCTCGCCGCCTTCTCCAACGCCGGCCTGCCGCCCTTCTTCGGCTTCATCGCCAAGGAGTTCAAGTACGCCGGCCTGATCGAGCTGGGCCTCGCGGGCTGGATCACCACCGCGGTGATGATCCTCACCAACGCGCTGCTGCTGGCCGCCGCCGGCCTGGTGTTCGTGCGCACCTTCCTGGGCAAGGAGGGGCGCTACCCACGCGCGCCGCACGAGGTCGGCATCGCGATGTGGATCGGGCCGATGCTGCTCGCGGTCGGCGGCTTCGTGTTCGGCGCGTTCAACAACCTGGCCGAGCTGTGGCTGATCGACGCCGCGGTGCAGGCGGTGTCGGGCGCCACGGTGCCGGTGAACCTCTATCTGTGGGGCGGCTTCACGCCCGCGCTGCTCGCCAGCCTGCTCACGGTGGCGCTGGGCGTGTTCTTCTACCTGCAGCGCACCCGGCTGCGGCGCCGGCTCTCGCTGTGGCGGGTGCTGTGGCGGGTGAGCGGCGACATGATCTGGGACCGCCTGCTCAAGCGCGTGTTTGCGTTCGCCACGCGGATCGCCGACCGCTTCCAGCACGGCTCGCTGCGCCAGCACATCAGTTGGCTGGTGCTGGCGATCGCAGGTTTCGCACTGATCGGTGTCGTCGCCTCCACCGGGGACGAGCTCGTCTGGCCAGATGTCACCAGCCCGGTGAACGTGGCTGCCCTGCTGGGCTGCCTGCTCGCAGTGGCGGGGGCCACGGGCGCCGCGGTGATGCCGGGTCGCGTCGCGCTGGTCGCCACGCTCGGCGCGAGTGGCCTCGGCCTGGCAATGGTGTTCCTGGCCTCGCGCGCGCCGGATGTGGCGATCACCCAGCTGATGGTGGAAACGCTGACGGTGATCTTCCTCGCGCTGGTGCTGCGCCGGCTGCCTCCCACCAAGCTGGTCGGCTCGCGCAAGCCTGCAGCCAAGCGCTTTCATGCCGTGATCGCGATCATCATCGGCACCGTGGTCAGCGCGATGATGCTGATGACGGTGAGCCAGCCACTGCCCGGCGACATCGCGCAGTGGTACCTGGACAACAGCCTGCCCGGCGGCAAGGGTGCCAACGTGGTCAATGTGATCCTGGTCGACTTCCGCGCACTCGATACGCTCGGCGAGATCCTGGTGGTGGGCCTCGCCGGTCTGGCGGCCGCCACCCTGCTCGGCGCCGGAAAACCGGGCAAGGGCGCGAGCGAGGGCAGCTCGGACTTCGGCTCGGTGCTGCTGCGCCAGGGCATCCTGCCGCTGTCGGCGCTGCTCGCGCTGATCTCTCTGGTGCTGCTGTGGCGCGGCCACAACCTGCCCGGCGGCGGCTTCATCGGCGGCTTGGTGGCGGCCTGCGCGGCGGTGCTGCTGGCGCTGGCCTTCGGCGTCAATCGTGCGCGCGCCGTGCTGCGCGTGCCGCCGGTGGCCATGCTGGCGATCGGGCTCGCGCTGGCGGCGGGCGCGGGCGTGATCGGCCTGCTGCAGGGCCAGCCCTTCCTCACCGGCAACTGGATCTTCCCCGCCGGGCTGCCGCTCGGCACACCGCTGCTGTTCGACGTCGGCGTGTTCCTCACCGTGCTCGGCGCTGTGCTGCACATGCTGCTGTGTCTGCTCGAGCGGGAGGCCTGAACATGGAAATCATCCTCTCCATCACCGTCGGCCTGCTGGTCGCCATCGGCATCTGGATGATGCTCGATCGCGGCCTGCTGCGCGTGGTGCTCGGCGTCGTGGTGCTCGGCAACGGCGTGAACCTGGCGGTGTTCACCGCCGGCCGCGTCGACGGCCGCGCCGCCGCCTTCGTCACCGAGGCCGGCGCCCCGGCGCTCGCCACCAACCCGCTGCCGCAGGCGCTGGTGCTGACCGCGATCGTGATCGGCTTTGCGCTCTTCGTGTTCGCGCTCGCGGTGCTCAAGCGCAGTTGGGAACTGCACGGCAACGTCGAGACCGACCGCATCACCGCGGTAGCCGAGGAGCCGGCGCCAGATCTGCCGGCACCGGCGAGGGAGGACAAGGCATGAACACGCTGATCGTCTCCCCGCTGCTGATCCCGCTCGCCACCCTGGTGCTGACCCTGCTCGCACGTCGGATTCCACGCGCGGTGAGCGCACTCAGCCTGGCGGGCGCGCTCGCGCTCACGGCTGCCGGCCTGGCGTTGGTCGTGATCGCCGCACAGGGGCAGATCCTCGCCGTCCAGGCCGGCGGCTGGGCGGCGCCCTACGGCATCACCCTGGTCATCGACCGGCTGTCGGCGGCGATGGTGGCGATCACCGGCATCGTCGGCACGGCGACCATCGTGTTCGCCATGGCGCGCGACGAAGACCCGGCGCGCGGGCGCGACTTCCACCCGCTGGTGCATGGCCTCCTGGTGGGCGTGTGTGGCGCCTTCATCACCGGCGACGTATTCAACCTCTACGTGTGGTTCGAGGTGCTGCTGGTGGGTTCCTTCGCGCTGCTGGTGCTGGGCGGCGGCAAGCGCCGGCTGGCGGGCACGGTGGTGTATGTGGTGCTGAACCTGGTGGCGACGATGATGTTCCTGCTCGCCGCCGGCATGCTCTACGGCGCCAGCGGCAGCCTCAACATGGCGCTGCTCGCCCAGGCCTTCGCTGCCGACGAGGTGCCGGCCAGCGCGCACGCCGCGGTGGTGCTGATGCTCACCGCGTTCTCGATCAAGGCCGCGCTGTTCCCGGTGTTCGGCTGGCTGCCGGCGTCCTACCACGTGGCGTGGACGCCGGTGTCGGCGCTCTTTGCCGGCCTGCTCACCAAGGTCGGCGTGTATGCGCTGATCCGCATCGTCACCCTGCTCTGGCCCGACGCGGGCGTCGCCCACGAGGTGCTGCTTTGGGTGGCGTGCGCCACCATGCTGATCGGCGTGCTCGGCGCCGCGGCCCAGGTCGAGGTTCGGCGCATCCTGTCCTTCCACATCGTCAGCCAGGTCGGCTACATGATCCTGGGGCTGGCACTGGCCACGCCGCTGGCCCTGGCCGGGGCGGTGTTCTACCTCATCCACCACATCGTGGTGAAGGCGAACCTGTTCTTCATCGGCGGCATCGCCGCACGCCTGACCGGTTCGGAGCGCCTGGCGGCGATGGGCGGGCTGTATGCGCGTGCGCCCTGGCTGGCGGTGCTGTTCGCGATTCCGGCGCTGTCGCTGGCCGGCATTCCGCCGCTGTCGGGCTTCTGGGCCAAGTTCGTGCTGGTCAAGGCCAGCCTGGACGCGAGCGCCTGGATCGCCGCCGCGGTGGCGCTGGTCACCGGCATCTTCACGCTGCTGTCGATGAGCAAGATCTGGAACGAGGCCTTCCTCAAGCCCCACCCCGCAGGCCGTGCGGGCGAGCGCAGCGCGGCGGGCATGCGCCCGGCAGTGTGGGCGGTGAGCGCGCTGGCGGCGATGACGGTGGCGATCGGCCTCGGCGCCGGGCCGGTCATGGACTACGCGATCGCCGCCGCCGATCAGCTCGGCGCCCCTGCCGGTTACATCGCCGCCGTTACTGCCAATGGAGGACGCTGAACATGCTCGGACTGCACATCCTGCTCGCGGTCGGCCTGGCCGCATTCGCCGGCGCGCTGAGTCCGCTCGGTGTGGTGGCGGCCTTCGTGGTCATCTACGTCGCGCTGCGCCTGGCGATCGATCTGCTCGGCATCCGCCGCTACGTGCGCCGGCTCGAGCTCGGCACCGCCTTCGGGCTCTGGTTCCTGGCCGAGATCTTCAAGGCGACGATCGACGTCGCCCGCATCGTGCTCGCCCGCAAGGTCGTGCCGGAGCCGGCCGTGGTGCGGATGCGGCTGGCGCGCCGTGACGACCGCATCGCCACCCTGCTCGGCTGCCTGCTGACGCTGACACCGGGCACCATGGCGCTCGACTACGCGCCCGCATCCGGGCTGATGTACATCCATGCCATCGACGCCCGGGACGCGGACGCCGTGGAAGCAGGCGTGCGCGAAATCGAACGCCGGCTGCTGCGCTGGATCGACGCCGGCGAGCCGCCGGGGTCACCGTCCCGATCCGAGGAGAACGCAGCATGATGATTGAAATTGCCGGCGCCGCCTGGGTGCTGCCGCTGACCTTCGCGCTGCAGGGCATCAGCGCGGTGCTGATCCTGACGCGGCTGGTGCGCGGGCCGCGCGCAACCGACCGCGTGGTGGCGATCGATGCCCTCACCATGATCGGTATTGGCGTCATCGCCCTGCTCGCGCTCGCCGCCGCACAACCGATGCTGCTCGATGCCGCGGTGGTGCTGGCGCTGGTGTCCTTCCTGAGCACCACCGCATTCATCCTGATGTTCCGCCGCCGCGGGCGCGGGCCGGACGAGGCGGTGGCCTGGCCGGACGAGCGCCCTGCGGCAAGCGCGCCGGCTGCGCTCGACCCCCGTCCGCTGGAGGACCAGCCATGAGCGCCGGATTCCTGCCCTGGTTGTCGTCGCTACTGCTGCTGGCCGGCGCCCTCATCGGGCTGATCGGTGCCATCGGCGTGCTGCGCCTGCCCGACAGCTACACCCGCATGCACGCCGCCAGCAAGGCCGGTGCGCTCGGTGCCGCGCTGGTGCTGGGCGGTGTTGCCGCCGCGAGCAGCGGCGCCTTCGCCCTTGCCGCCGTGTTCGCACTGGTGATCCTGCTCGCCACCGCACCGCTTGCCGCGCATGCGATGGCGCGCGCCGCACACCGCGCGGGCATCACGCCGAAGACCGGACCCTTGGGCGACGAACTGGCGCGCGACAGCCAAGCCTCGCGCGCGCCCGACTGAGCCCCCCGCTCAAAAGCGCTCGTCCTCGCGCAGATAACGCCATTGGCCAAGCGGCAGGTCGCTGAGCTTGACCTGGCCGATGCGCACGCGCTTCAAGCCCACCACCTGCAGCCCGACCAGTTCGCACATGCGGCGGATCTGGCGCTTGCGCCCTTCGCGCAGAACGAAGCGCAACTGATCGTCGTTGATCCATTCGACCTTGGCCGGGCGCAGCGGGCGGTCGTCCAGCCACAGGCCATGGTTGAGCAGCGCGAGACCGTTCTCGGCCAGCGTGCCCTCGACGCGGACGAGGTATTCCTTGTCGATCTCCGAATCCGCCCCGATGAGCTGGCGGGCGATGCGGCCGTCCTGGGTGAGCACCAGCAGGCCAGTGGAGTCGATGTCCAGGCGGCCCGCGGGAGCCAGGTTCTTGAGCTGGCTGGGATGGAAGCGCTGCGCGGTGTCGCGGTCGAACTGGTTGTCGCCGCCGATCAGGCCGACCGCCGGCGCGTAGCCCGGCTCGGGCTGGCCGGAGACGTAGCCGACCGGCTTGTGCAACAGGATGGTGACGCGCTGCTGCTGGGTGCGGGTGGCTTCGGCAGCCAGCGTGATGCGCGCGTCGGGGTCGATGCGCACGCCGAGCTCCGACACGCGCTTGCCGTCGACGAAGACCCAGCCGCGCTCGATGAACTCGTCGGCCTCGCGGCGTGAGCAGATGCCGCGCTCGGCCATGATCTTGGACAGGCGCACGCCCTCGGGCGGCACCTCGCCCGCGGCGGGCACCCGCGCAGGGTGCTCGACGTTCGACGCCACCGGATGCGGGGCGTCCGCTTTACGGCGCTCGGGCGCCGCGCGCGGCGCGTCGGTTCTGCTGCTGCGCGCAGGTGCGGAGCGGGGACCGCGATCGGCTGATTCCGAACGCGGCGTGCGCGTACCGTCGTCGCGACCCGGCCCGCGTGCGCCGCGAGAGCCGTCACGCTCGGCGCGACCGGCGCGCTCAGCACGCGGTTGATCCCGCTCTGTTCGCCGCGGCTCGCGGTCCGCGCGTCCGGGCTCGCGCTCGGTGCGCGCCTGACCCCGCTCGCCACGCCCCGGCTCACGCGCAGGACGGCCTTTCGGCGCGGGCTTGTCGGCGCGCGCTGCGGCGGGCTTGCGCGCCGGTTCGCCGTCCTCACGGGCTGTGGGCTCGGCCTGCTCGGTGGTGTCGCGAGTGCGCGCCTTGAGTGTGCCGCTGATGCGCGAGGGCGCGGGTTTGGGCGGGTTTCGGCGAATCGTGTTCAAAGGGGGCCCCTGGCTGGTCGAGCCGGCATTATCCCCCAATCGCACGCGCCGCGACCCAAGGCGATCGCGTCGCGCGCCGCAGGCGCGACTGCGAGAGGCCTGCATCGAGCAGAAACGGGGTCGCCGTATGCACGTTTCCCGGAGCAGGCGCCGTCTGCACGCGCCGGGTCAGTGATGTGCGGCGCGCGCGTCGTCGCCGTCCTCGTCCTCGTCCGTATCAGGCACGCTTTCGAATGTGCTCCAGCCCTGCGGACGACCGGTCGGCGGCAGGTCGTCGCGCAGTTCTGTGTGCTCGTGGAGATGCGCCTTGGCGATGAAGTGCGCACTGATCGGCGCGGTCAGGAACAGGAAAGCGGTGATCAGCACCTCGTGGATGGAGAGGTCGTCCTCGAAGGCGGCGAAGAACACCATCGAGGCTGCGAGCGCGCCGCCGACCCCGAGCGTGGTGGCCTTGGTGGGCGCATGCAGACGGGTCAGCAGGTCGGGCAGCTTGACCATGCCGATCGAGCCCACCAGCGCAAAGGCCCCGCCAAACACGATGAGCGCGGAAACGATCAGTTCGAGCAGGAATGTCATCTCGTCGCCCCTGTCACTCGATCACGTCGCCGCGCAGCACGAAGCGGCAGTAGGCGACCGTGGAGATGAAGCCGAACATCGCGAACAGCAACGCCGCCTCGAAGAAGATCGTGGTGCGCTGCTGGATGCCGAACAGGATGATCAACGCGATGATGTTGATCACCATGGTGTCGACCGCCAGCACGCGATCCATCAGCGAGGGACCGCGCAGCAGTCGCCACAGGTTGAGCAGCACGGCGAGCGAGAGCGCAAAAAAGCCGAAGTTGAGCGCGTATTCGATCACGGGAAGATCTCCTTGAGGCGGGCCTCGTAACGGTCCTTCATGGCGCGCACCGCGTCCTCGGCGTCGGGTGCGTCCAGGCAGTGCACCAGCAGGCTGCGGCCGTCGGCTGCCAGGTCGCAGGACACCGTGCCCGGGGTCATGGTGATGGTGCCGGCGAGAACCGAGATCGCCTCCGGCGAACGCAGCTCGAGCGGCAGCACGACCCAGCGCACGTTGAGCGCGTCCGCGCGGCGGAACAGGATCAGGCGTGCGACCTGCAGATTGGCGACCACCACGTCCCAGGCCACGAGGCCCAGGTAGACAACTGCCTTGCGATAAGACTTGATCGGCGGCCGCTCGGGCCAGAACTGGCTGGTGAGGTGCGAAATCACGACGCCGAGGAGCACGCCCATCAGCAGCCCGCCGACGCTGAAGCTGTTGAGCAGCAGCATCCACAGCACCACCAGCATCAGGGTCAGCCAGGGATGCGGCAGCCAGCGCTCGAAGCGGCTGCGGGTATCGGTGTCCGTGCGTGGAGAGTCCATCACCGCAGCGCTCCTGCGGTGCCGAGCACCGCCTCGATGTAGCCAGCCGGCGCATAGAGCTGCGCGGCGGTGAGTTCCAGCCAGGCATGGGCCGGTCCGGCGAACGCGGTCAGCAGCGCCAGGCAGGCGAGCATGCCGCCCACGGCGACGAAGGGCAGCACATCCGCGCGATGCGCCACGGCCGGCGCCACCGGCAGCGCGTGGGCCTTCCAGAACAACATGCTGCCGCCGCGCGAGAACCCGACGATGGCGATCAGCGAGGTCGACAGGATCAGCACCCACAACCAGACCGCATGCGCCGAGGCGCGCACGCCGTCGAGAATGAGCAACTTGCCGACGAAGCCCGAGAGTGGCGGCATGCCGGTGATGGCGATCGCGGCGATGAAGAACAGGCCCGCGATCAGTCCACCCTGCGCAATGCGCGGCGCCAGCACCAGCCGGTCGCGTAACAGGCCGCGGCGCTCGGCGACGAGGTCGGCGATCAGGAACAGGGCGCCCGCAGCCAGCGTGGAGTGGATCAGGTAGTACAGCGCGGCGCTCGTGGCCTGCTCGGTGAACACCGCCACCGTGGACAGCAGCATGCCCATCGAGCCGATCACCGCGAAGCTCGCCATCTGCCCCAGGCTGCGCGCGGCCAGCACGCCGGTCATGCCCAGCACCAGGGTCAGCAGCGCTGCGGGCAACAGCCAGGGCGCGGCCAGCCAGGCGGCCTCGCCCGCGTCGGCGCCGAAGGCGAGCACATACAGGCGGATGATCGAGTACGCACCCACCTTGGTCATGATCGCGAACAGTGCCGCCACCGGACCCGGTGCGTTGGCGTAGGTCCCCGGCAGCCAGAAGTGCAGCGGCACCAGCGCGGCCTTGACCGCGAACACCAGCAGCAGCAGCACCGCGCCGGTCTGCAGCAGCGCCTGATCGCCCGCCGGCACCTGCGGCACCTTCACCGCCAGATCGGCCATGTTGAGCGTGCCGGTGACGCTGTAGATCAGGCCGACCGCGATCAGGAACACCGAGGAGCCGACCAGGTTGGTGACCACGTACTGCACGCCCGCCTTCACCCGCAAACCGCCGCCGCCATGCACCATCAGGCCGTAGGAGGCGATCAGCAGGATCTCGAAGAACACGAACAGGTTGAAGAAGTCGCCGGTCAGGAAGGCACCGTTGATGCCCATCAACAGGAACTGGTAGAGCGGGTGGAAGTGCTTGCCGCGCTGGTCCCAGCCGTTGATCGCGTACAGCAGCACACCGAGGCCGAGCACGGCGCCGAGCAGCAGCATCAGCGCCGCCAGGCGGTCGAGCACGAGCACGATGCCAAACGGCGCCGGCCAGGCACCCAGCGCGTAGGTGCGCACGCTGCCATCGCTGGCGAGCACGAACAGGCCGACCGCGATCGCCAGCATCAGCAGCATCGACGCCACCGAGAACACGCGCGCCAGCACCCGGTCGTAGCGCGCGGCGATGACCAGCACCGCCCCCACGACCGCGGGCAACAGGATGGGCAGGATCAGGGCGTGATTCATGTGCGTACGCCCCCCTTCTTCGCCCCTGGCCCGGCGGCCTGCTTGTGACCGCGCTGCTTCCAGTCGTCGTCGCTCGCCTCGGGCGACGCGTCGCCGGGCAGGTCGACGTGGTCGTTGCCGGTCTCGAGGTAGGCACGCAGCGCCATGACCACGATCACCGCCGTCATGCCGAAGGAGATCACGATCGCGGTCAGCACCAGCGCCTGCGGCAGCGGATCGATGTAGGCCACGGCGTCAGCCGCAATCACCGGCGGCCGATTGATCGCCAGCCGGCCGGTAGCGAACAGGAAGAGGTTGGTGGCATAGGTGAGCAGAGACAGGCCGATCACCACCGGGAAGGTGCGCGCGCGCAGCACCAGGTAGACCCCTGCGGCGGTCATCACACCGATCGCGCTGGCGACGAGAAACTCCATCAGGCGTGCTCCTTGTGCGGGGACGCGCTCGGATCCACATCCATCGCGGTCTTGTTGATCGAATGCGGATTCGTCCACCGCCCCATGCGCGACAGATTGGCCAGCGCCAGCATCACCGCGCCCACCACGGTCAGGAACACACCGGTATCGAAGGCCATCGCGCTCGCGAGCTCGAAGTCGCCCACCAGCGGCAGGTGGAAGTGACCGAAGGTCGAGGTCAGGAAAGGCTGGTCGAGCACCATCGCGGCAACGCCGGTGGTCGCCGCGACGAGCACTCCGACGCCGATCATGGCGTGGTAGTTCACCTTGACCCGGTGCGCCGCCCAGCCAAAGCCGCTCGCCATGTACTGCATGATCAGCGCGATCGACACCACGAGCGCGGCAATGAAGCCGCCGCCAGGCTGGTTGTGGCCGCGCAGGAAGATGTAGGCGCCCACCAGCATCGCCAGCGGCAGCATCACGCGGGTAGCGACCACCATGATCATCGGGTGGCGGTCGGCCGACTGCGGCAGGTCGGGCGACCAGGCGCTCAGGCGGCGACCGACGCGACCACTCAGTGCGCCGTCGAGCAGCGCGTAGATGGCCAGCGCAGCAATGCCGAGCACGGTGATCTCGCCGAAGGTGTCGAAGCCGCGGAAGTCGACCAGGATCACGTTCACCACGTTGGTGCCGCCGCCGCCCGACACCGCGTTCTCGAGGTAGTAGTGCGACAGCGAGGTGCCGTCGCGGGTCAGCATCGCCCAGCTCGCCCCGGCCATGCCGAGGCCGGCAGTGACCGCCAGCACGCCGTCGCGCAGGTGGCGCAGCGGGTCGGCACGCACCGACGAACTCTGCGGCCCATACTTGGGCAGGAAGTAGAGCGCGAGCAGGATCAGGATTACCGTGGTCACCTCCACCGAGATCTGGGTCAGGGCAAGGTCGGGCGCGGAGAGATAGATGAAAGCCACGCACACCATGAGGCCGACCGTCCCCACGATCAGCACCGACAGCACGCGTCTGCGGAACAGCGCCACCGTGAGCCCGCAGCCGCCGACCAGCAGCACCCAGCCCACGATCGCTGCGGGCGCCGCCGGCAGCAGTTCGCGCGTGCCCGGCGCATACGGCGCGTTGAAGAAGGCGACGAAGCCGGCGGCGGTGACCGCGGCGAGGGCAAACGCCAGGTAGCGCTGCAGCGAACCATTGTGCAGGCCATGGGTGAGGCCCGCCGCCATCGCCACTGCAGCGGCGATGAAGCCGTCGAACATTGCCTTCGCCTCGGGGTGCGGTCCGGCCTGCCACACCGCACGCACGCGCACATATGCGGCCAGGGCGGTCAGGCCAACCACCACCGCGATCGCCGACAAGCCGAGTGCCGGCGTGAAGCCGTGCCACAGCGCCAGGTGGTAATCCATCAGCGCACCGCCGGTCACCGCGCGCGCCACCACCGCCACCAGGGGGCCGGCGACCGCGTCGGGGAACAGGCCGATCGCCACCACCAGCACCACCAGCAGCGCCGGCGGCAGCCACATGCCGGCGGGCGGATCGTGCGGCTTGTGCGGGTAGTCGTCGCGGCGCGCACCGAAGAACACGTGCACGATGTAGCGGAACGAGTAAGCCACCGAGAAGCACGCCGCCAGCGTCGCCAGCGCGGCGACGACCCAGCCGTTGCCCAGCCAGGTGGTGTCGACCGCCTCGTGCAGCATCATTTCCTTGGACAGGAAACCGTTGAAGGGCGGCAGACCCGCCATCGACGCAGCCGCCACCATGGCCATCGTGGCCGTGATCGGCATCAGATGCAGCAGGCCGCCCAGGCGCTTGATGTCGCGCGTGCCGGCCTCGTGGTCGACGATGCCGGCGTTCATGAACAGCGCCGCCTTGAAGGTGGCGTGGTTGAGGATGTGGAACACCGCCGCCACTGCGGCCAGCGGCGTGCCGAAGCCAAGCAGCATGGTCACCAGCCCGAGGTGGCTCACGGTGGAATACGCCAGCAGCCCCTTGAGATCGTCCTTGAACAGCGCGATGCCCGCCGCCACGAGCATCGTCACCAGGCCGGTGGTGGCGACGAGGTAGAACCATTCGGTGGTGCCGGCGAGCACCGGCCACATGCGCGCCATCAGGAACAGGCCCGCCTTCACCATCGTCGCCGAGTGCAGATAGGCCGACACCGGCGTGGGCGCGGCCATCGCATGCGGCAGCCAGAAGTGGAAGGGGAACTGCGCGCTCTTGGTGAAGCAGCCGGCGAGGATCAGCACCAGCGCCGGCAGATACAGCGGCGAGGCCTGGATCGCATCCTTCTCACGCAGGATGTCGGTGAGGTTGTAGGAGCCGGCAATGTCGCCGAGGATCAGCATGCCGGCGATCATCGCCAGCCCCCCTGCGCCGGTCACGGTGAGCGCCATGCGCGCGCCCTGGCGGCCTTCGGGCAGGTGCTTCCAGTAGCCGATGAGCAGGAAGGACGACAGGCTGGTCAGCTCCCAGAACACCAGCAGCAGCAGGATGTTGTCGGACAGCACCACTCCCACCATCGCCCCCTGGAACAGCAGCAGGTAGCTGTAGAACGCGCCCATCGGGTCGTCCTTGGCGAGGTAGAAGCGCGCGTAGACGATGATCAGCACGCCGATGCCGAGGATCAGGCCGGCGAAGAACAGCCCCAGTCCGTCCAGGAAGAAGCTCGCCTGCAGCCCCAGCGCCGGCAACCAGTCCCAGCTTGCGGTCACCACCTCGCCGCGGAACACCGCCGGCACATGAGACATCAGGAGAGCGAAGGCGAGCAGCGTGAACGCCAGGGTGCCGGTGGCGCAGACACTGCGACCCGAGCGGATCATCAGCGCCGGAAACAGCGCGCCGATGAAGGGCAGCAACACGATCAGGACGAGACTCATCGAGACATCCGGCAGGGGTCAGGGTAATCGGGGGGCTTGGTGAAAAACATCGCGAGGGGCACGGAACGGCCGGGGAACCGCGCGGCGCAAACAAACGCACCTGCGCAGAGGCCCGCCATTCAGCGCACGCCCTGTGTTTTGGCCAAAGTATACAGGGAAGCCAGCCAGCCGCCGCACGGCACGCAATTTCACTAGGCGAAATCAAGGCGGCCAGTTACCATTTCATCAGGTGATATAGCCTGCATCATTTCGAGTCCGCCGTGCCCACAAAAAAGCCCGAATCCAGCGCAACACCCGAAGCCAAGGCGTCGATCCAGGTGATCGAACGCATGATGAAACTGCTCGATGTGCTCGCCCAGCATGCCGACCCCGTTCCGCTCAAGCAACTCGCGCTCGAGACCGGGCTTCACCCGTCGACCGCGCATCGCATCCTGGGGGCGATGACCCACAGCGGATTCGTCGAGCGCGCAGACGCGGGCATCTACCGCCTGGGCATCCGTCTGCTCGAGCTGGGCAGCATCGTGAAGTCGCGCATCTCGCTGCGCGAGACGGCAATGCCCTTCATGCTCAAGCTGCACGCTGCCACCGGCGAGAGCGTCAATCTGGGCGTGCGCGCCGGCGACGAGATCGTCTATGTCGAGCGCACCTCGAGCGGTCGCTCCTCGGTGCGCGTGGTGCACATCGTCGGCGCACGCGCGCCGCTGCACACCACTGCCACCGGCAAGCTGTTTCTGGTCGAGGCCGGGCTGGAGCGCATCCGCGAGTACGCGCGCCGCACCGCGCTCCCCGCATCCACGCCAGCCTCCATCACCACCCTGCCCGCGCTCGAAAAGGAGCTTGACCGCGTGCGCCGCCACGGCGTGGCCTTCGACCTCGACGAGGTGGAAACCGGCGTGCGCTGCATCGCTGCGGGCATCCGCGACGACGATCGCGCACTGATCGCCGGCCTGTCGCTATCGACGCCTTCCGAGCGTTTCAATCCCGACTGGGCGCCGCTGGTCAAGGAAACGGCCGACGAGATCTCGCGCGCGCTCGGCTACCTCGCGCCGCGCGCAGCCTGACGAGGACGCCAGCGCCCAGCGTGAAGGGCACGCGGCTCAGGCTGCGGCCGGGCTTGCCGCCGCGACCGCGGCACGACCGAGCTCGAAGGCCTGGCGGTTGAGTTCCAGCAGTTCCGGCTTGCGCGCGCCAAAGCGCGCCAGCACGGCCTCGCGCAATACGCCCGCCGGAAACGGCAGGCGCTCGGACATGGCGCCCAGCATCACCGTGTTGCCCAGGCGGATGTTGCCCAGTTGCTGCGCGAGCGCGCTGGCGTCGAAGTCGAACACCGCAAGGCCGAGCGCGCGCATCTGGGCGATCGGATCGTCCGGGTAATCGTAGAGGCCGATGTTCACCACCGGCGGCACCAGGCGCCCCTGGTTGACGAGCGCGCTCCCGCCCGGCTTGAGCATGTGCGCCCAGCGCAGCGCCTCGGCGGCCTCGAACCCGACCAGCAGGTCGGCGTCGCCCGGCATGATCTGCGGCGACAGCACCTCGGGGCCGAAGCGCAGGTGCGAGGTCACCACCCCGCCACGCTGGCTCATGCCCGCCACTTCGGTCTTCTTGACGTCGAAGCCGAGCGACAGCGCCGCCTCGGCAAGGATCTCGGTGGCGGTCATCACGCCCTGGCCGCCGATGCCGCAAACCGCGATGTTGGTGATGGTCATTGCGGGCCTCCTCAGATCTTGGCGTGCAGGAACTTCACCGGATGCTCCGGCGGGGCATGGACGATGGCCTCGGGTGCGCACGGCTGCACGCACAGCCCGCAGCCGGTACAGGCCGAGGTCTCGATGCGCACGAAGGAGAGCTCGACCTCCTTGCCCGAGGGCTTGACCTCGGTGCCGCGCCGGGTGACGTGGATCGCCGGGCAGCCGACGTCGAGGCAGTTGGCGCAGCCGGTGCACTTGTCGTCGATGACCTTGTAGGGCTGGGTCGGCTTGTAGTCGCCGATCAGCACGCAGGGCCGGTCGGTGATGATCACCGAGGGCTCTGGGATCCTGGTCTCCTCGCGCAGCGCCTTGAACAGCACCGGAAGCTGGTAGGGGTCGAGGACGTGGATGCGCTCCTTCTTCACGCCGAGCGCCTCGCACAGCTTGGCGAAGTCGATGCGCGGCGCCTCTTCGCCATGGATATCGCGGCCGGTGCCGGGGTTGTCCTGGCCGCCGGTCATGCCCACCGCGCGGTTGTCCAGCAGCAGCACGGTGACGTTGCCGCGGTTCCAGGTGATGTCGAGCAGGCCCTGCATGCCCATGTGCAGGAAGGTCGAGTCGCCGATCACCGCCACCACGGACTTCTTCGCGTCGGCCTCGCCGCGGCCCTTGTCCATGCCGAGCGCCACGCCCATCGACGCACCCATCGAGATGCAGGTGTCGAGCGCGTTCCAGGGCTGGCCGGCGCCGAGCGTGTAGCAGCCGATGTCGCCCGAGATGGTGAGGTTGCGTAGCTGCGCCAGGGTGTAATAGATGCCCAGGTGCGGACAGGCCACGCACATCGTCGGCGGGCGCGGGAAGACCTGCTGCGGCACCAGGCGGGTGGCCTGGGCCTCGGCGGCCACGGTCTCGCCGCGCAGGCGGGCGACCGCCGGGCGCAGGCGGTCGGGCGAGAGTTCGCCGACGCGCGGCAGCACGTCCTTGCCGGCGCAGGCGATGCCGGCGGCGCGCAGCTCGTTCTCGACCAGGGGCTCGGTCTCCTCGACCACCAGCAGTTGATCGACGCTGGCGGCAAGCTCGCGCACGCGCTCGAGCGGCAGCGGCCAGGACTGGCCGAGCTTGAGCACCGGCGCGTCCGGGAAGGCCTCGCGCACGTGCATGAAGGCCGGGCCCGAGGTCACGAAGCCGACGCGGCGGTCAATGCCCGCGACCAGGGGGTTGAAGGCGCTCTCGGCGGCGGCGGCGCGCAGCGCGTCCTCGCGCTCGTACATCAGCGCCACGCGCGGCTTGGCGTTGCCGGGCACCATCACCCAGCGCTGCGGATCCTTGACGAAGCCGGCGGGCTCGTGCGCCTCGCGCCCGCCCGCGAGCACGCGCCCCTTGACGTGGCAGATGCGGGTGGTCAGGCGCAGCAGCACCGGACAGCGGAAGCGCTCGGAGAGCGCGAAGGCCGCGCGCGTCATGTCGTAGGACTCCTGCGCGTCGGCCGGCTCGAACATCGGCAGGTGCGCAAAGCGCGCCCAGAAGCGCGAGTCCTGCTCGTTCTGCGACGAGGACATGCCCACGTCGTCGGCGACTGCGATCACCAGGCCGCCTTCGGTGCCGGTCACGGTCATGGTCATCAGCGCGTCGGCGGCGACGTTGAGGCCGACGTGCTTCATCGCGCAGAAGGCGCGCGCGCCCACCATCGAGGCCCCGAGCGCGACCTCGAGCGAGACCTTTTCGTTCACCGACCACTCGGTGTACAGATCGGGAAAGCGCGACACCTCTTCCAGGATCTCGGTGGACGGCGTTCCGGGATAGGCGGCGGCGACACGGCAGCCGGCGTCGCGCACGGCCAGGGCGACGGCCTCGTTGCCGGACAGGAACAGGCGGTTCGGTGCGGTTTCAGGCAGGGCAGCACCCATGGGCGGATCCTCTCGTGGAGTCGGTTCGCGATCGAAGCTTTTGAGCTTAGTCAGCGTCCCGACACCCCCCATTGACAAAGGTCAACCGCAGGACAGTCGCCATGCAGGGGTGCTGCCCGCCACGGGCGTGGAGCCAGCGCGCGGATACGCGCTCTGAGAACACGGCACGGCGGCGAGCCGCCGCCAGCCGCGTCTGGAGAAATCAGCCGCCGATGCGCTGCGGCGCTGCCGCCATGCGCTGGGTGACGGTCTGCTCGAGCCACTTGCGCACGCGCTTGGCGTCGGCAGTGCGGGTGTAGCGGCCATACGAGTCCATCAGCACCATCACCACCGGCTGCTGGTGCAGCCAGGTCTGCATGACCAGGCAACGCCCCGCCTCGGAGATGTAGCCGGTTTTCGACACGCTGATCGCCCACTCCGGACTGCGCACCAGGCTGTTGGTATTGCCAAAGCGCAGCATGCGGCCGTTGATGTCCACATAGCGCTCATGCGCAGTCGAGAACTCGCGAATCAGCGGAAAGGACGCCGACGCCGCAACCAGCTTGGCCAGGTCGCGCGGGCTGGAAACGTTGCCGGGATTGAGGCCGGTGCTGTCGTGGAAGCGGGTGTTCCACAGCCCGAGCAGGCGGGCCTTGACGTTCATCGCCTCGACAAAGGCGGCCTCGCCACCCGGGTAGTTGCGCGCCAGCGCCGAGGCCGCGCGGTTCTCGGACGACATCAGCGCCAGATGCAGCATGTCCTCGCGCGTCAGCGTGGTGCCCAAGGACAGGCGTGAGCCCGTGCCCTTGAGGCGGTCGATGTCGCCCTCGGTGATCTCGATCGGTTCGGACAGGCGCTGCCCGGACTCGAGCACGACCATTGCGGTCATCAGCTTGGTGATCGAGGCAATCGGCAGCACGGCTGCGCCGTTGCGCTCGAGCAGCACCTCGCCGGTGTTCTGATTGATGACATAGAAAGCGCTCGAACCCAGCACCGGCATGCCGCTGGCGTCGAGCGCGAGCGCCTCGTCGGCCAGCAACGCCGCCGGCGCCACCGCAAGCGCAGGCGCCGCCGCCGCCTTGCGCAGCGTCACCCGCATGGGGGCCGCCTTCGCCCTGGCAACGGTCTTCCTGGTCGGCTTCGCCTTGCTCGCCACCTTGCTCTTGACTGCCGGCTTGGCAGCGGCCTTCTTTGTCGCCACCGTCTTTTTCGCCGACTTGGTCGCCACAGCCTTCGGCTTGGCCACCGACACCGTCTTGCCAGAGGTGCGGCTGGTGGTGGTGGCGGCAGCAGCCACACCGGATTGCAGCGCGAACAGCGCAGCGAGGGCAGCAATAAGGACTCTGAGCTTCATGGTGGTGGCAGGCAGGCAGAAAGGGGAAACGACGGGAGTGGCGCGGTCTTTTGTTTTAAAAATAAGCAGATACAAAACAGATTTCAAGTCGTTTCGAAGAAGAGCGTGAAATTTTCCCACATTCGCCACGAAAGCGGCCGAACGACGCCCAAGAATCGCGCCGCCCCACTCAGTCCAGGCGCAGGAAGCGTCTCAGTTCAGGCGCGCGCGCCATCGCGTCATGGTACCCAAGCTCGATCAGCGCACGCGTGTAACTTGGCTCGAAGAGCAGATAGGAAAGCAGGGTCGAGCCTTCACGGCGCAGTGTCCCGAGGCCGCGCAATACGGTTCTCAGCAGCGCAGGCAGGCTGGCGGCGTGACGGCCCGCTATTGTATCCAGTCGTTGCGAGGGTTGGATGACCAGGGTCTCGATGGGCCGGAAAGGAATACCTGCGGCCTTGCGCTGCGTGGAGTCGAGCCGGCCGACGGTATCGTTGATGCGCGCGAGGCTCTCGAGATCCACCTCGAGCGTGTCGAGGAAGATGCTCGACAGCGCGTGGCCGGCGATCTGCGCCGGCGACGGATAGCGTTCCACCCGCACCCGCCCCTCGTCCGCCGTGCGCCCGGCACCGATGACCAGGATGCGATCCGCCCCAAGGTGAATCGCCGGACTCACCGGCGCAAGTTGGCGCATCGAACCGTCACCGAAGAATTCGCGATGGATCCTGACCGCGGGAAAGACGAAGGGCAGCGCCGAGCTGGCCATGAGGTGCTCGATGCGCAGTTCGCTGCGCACGCCCAGGCGCTGCGCGCGCCGCCACGGCAGGATGTCGATCGCCCCCTGGAAGAAGGCGAGGCTCTCGCCGGTGCTGTAGCCGGATGCGGTGACGCTCACCGCGTGGAGGTCGCCGCGCTTGATCGCCGGCTCGATCGCGGCGAGGTCGAGCACGCGCCCGAGCAGATCCTGCAGCGGGGCGTTGTCGAGCAGCGCACGCGGCGTCTGCCGCACCATCCAGCCGGAGAACAGGGCCGATCCCCAGCGCACGCCACTGCCGAGCAGCGCC
This sequence comes from Thauera sp., assembly GCF_034003485.1. GTDB lineage: Bacteria > Pseudomonadota > Gammaproteobacteria > Burkholderiales > Rhodocyclaceae > Thauera. The sequence continues at coordinate 14,326 of NZ_JAVEYL010000025.1, read as the reverse complement.
GCCGGGTCCACACGATAGACATCGTGGACGTGCAGGCCGCGCCAGATGCGATCGATGTGGCGCACGGCACGGCCGAAGTCGCCCGCGTGCACGGCGAGCGCGGCGGCGTTGATTGCCCCCGCCGAAGTGCCGCACAGGATAGGAAACGGATTGCCCGTGCGCTTGCCGCGCAGCTCGCGGATGGCATTGAGGACGCCGACCTGGTAGGCCGCACGCGCCCCGCCCCCGGTCAGCACCAGCGCCGCGTGCCCTTCATGCCCGTCCATCGCCCCGTCCCCGCTCACACCCGGCCGCCAGCATGGCGCAGGGCGTGACCGGGGGGCAAGGGCAAATGTCGCAACGCCCGGCTCAGCCGGCCTGGCCCGCCTCGACCACCGTAAGCGCGGTGATGTTGATGATGCGGCGCACGGTCGCCGACGGCGTGAGGATGTGCACCGGCTTGGCCGCGCCGAGCAGGATCGGCCCCACCGTCATGCCGCCACCGGCCGCATTCTTGAGCAGGTTGAAGGCGATGTTGGCCGCATCCAGGGTCGGGAAGATCAGCAGGTTGGCGTCCTCGCGCATCTTGGCGTTGGGGAAGATCTGCAGGCGGTGCTTGGCGTCGAGCGCCGAGTCGCCGTGCATCTCGCCCTCGACCTGCAGCTCGGGATGACGCTCGTGCAGCAGGCGCAGCGCGGTGCGCATCTTCTCGGCGGTGGGCGAATCGGCCGAACCGAAGGACGAATGCGACAGCAGCGCCACGCGCGGCTCGATGCCGAAGCGCTTCATCTCCTCGGCGGCGAGCCGAGTCATCTCGACCACCTGCTCCGGCGTCGGATCGTAATTGACGTAGGTGTCGGCGAGGAACAGCGTGCGGCCCGGCAGGCTCAGCAGGTTCACCGTGTACAGGTTATCGACCCCCTCGCGCCGGCCGAGCACGGTCTCGACGAATTCGCGATGCATGCGGTGCATGCCGTAGGTGCCGCAGATCAGTCCGTCGCCATAGCCGAACTTGAGCAGCAGCGTGCCAATCAGCGTGGTGCGGCGACGCACTTCCTTCTTCGCGTACTCCACCGACACGCCGCGGCGCTCCATCAGGCTGTGGTAGTGCTGCCAGAGCTCGTTGAAGCGCGGATCGGAGTCGGGGTTGACCAGTTCGTAGTCACGCTCGGCCGCCATGCGCAGACCGAAGCGCTCGATGTTGCCCATCACGATGTCGGGGCGGCCGATCAGGATCGGGCGCGCCAGGCCCTCGTCCACCACCTGCTGCACGGCGCGCAGCACCTTCTCGGATTCGCCCTCGGAGAAGATGATGCGCTTGGGCGCCATCTTCGCCGCCGCGAACACCGGCTTCATGATCAGGCCGGAATGCCACACGAAGTTGTTGAGCTGCGCGCGGTAGGCATCCCAGTCGGTGATCGGTCGCGTCGCGACCCCGGAGCTCATTCCCGCCTCGGCAACGGCGGGGGCGATCTTGACGATCAGGCGCGGGTCGAAGGGGCGCGGGATGATGTATTCGGGGCCGAAACCGGCGACCTTCTCGCCATAGGCAGCGGCGACGATGTCGCTCTGCTCGACGCGCGCGAGTTCGGCGATCGCCTTCACCGCGGCGAGCTGCATCTCGTCGGTGATGGTGGTCGCGCCGACATCGAGCGCGCCGCGGAAGATGAACGGGAAGCACAGCACGTTGTTGACCTGGTTCGGGTAGTCCGACCGGCCGGTGGCGATGATCGCATCGCTGCGCACCGCCTTGACCTCTTCCGGCAGGATCTCCGGCGTCGGGTTGGCGAGCGCGAGGATCAGCGGATTGGGCGCCATCTTCGCCACCATCTCGCCCTTGAGCACGCCGCCGGCCGACAGCCCCAGGAACACGTCGGCGCCCTCGATGATCTCGGTGAGCTTGCGCGCCTCGGTCTTCTTCGCGTAGCGCGCCTTGATCGGGTCCATCAGCGTGGTGCGGCCCTCATAGACCACGCCCTCGATGTCGGTGACCCAGATGTTCTCGACCGGCACGCCGAGCTTGACCAGCAGGCCGAGGCAGGCGAGCGCCGCGGCGCCGGCGCCGGAGGTGACCAGCTTGACCTTCTTCAGATCCTTGCCCTGCAGGTGCAGGCCGTTGAGCACCGCCGCGCCGACCACGATGGCGGTGCCGTGCTGGTCGTCGTGGAAGACCGGGATCTTCATGCGCTCGCGCAGCTTCTGCTCGATGTAGAAGCACTCGGGCGCCTTGATGTCCTCGAGGTTGATGCCGCCAAACGTGGGCTCGAGCGCGGCGATCATGTCGATCAGCTTGTCGGCGTCGGGCTCGTCGATCTCGAGGTCGAACACGTCGATCCCGGAAAACTTCTTGAACAGCACGGCCTTGCCTTCCATCACCGGCTTGGCGGCGAGCGGGCCGATGTTGCCCAGGCCAAGCACCGCGGTGCCGTTGGTGACCACGCCGATCAGGTTGGAGCGCGCGGTGAGCTCGGCCGCCTGCGCAGGGTCCTCGACGATCGCGTCGCAGGCCGCGGCCACACCGGGGGAATAAGCCAGCGACAGATCGCGCTGGTTGGACAGCACCTTGGTGGGCGTCACCGAGATCTTTCCGGGACGCGGATAGCGGTGGTAGTCGAGCGCAGCCGCGCGGATCAGTTCGTCCATGTTTATCTTCCCCTCTCGTCTCGTGTGTTGTTGGCCTTGCGCGCCGACGCGGGCGCATCAGGCCCAAAAGGATACCGCGGAACAGCTAATTACCGCATTACGAAAAGTAAATCTGCGATGTGAAAAATACGCATATAGCCCGCATTGATCTTTCTGATAGTCAGATCGGCCCTGATCGAAAGCGCCCGACCATGGCATAATTATGGGCTATTGCGGTGCACGCTTCGCCCCTGTGCCGCACCAGTCGCAAGATCAGGCGCCACGCGCCTTTCGCAGCCCGCCGGCCAGGCAGCACCCTGCTTCAGCGATGGCCGACCGACGGGGATGGTTTCGCATCACAGCACGGGAGAGCTGTACACATGTCTCAGAACCACGCCCAGGCGGCCATTGCCGCTGCCCCCGATTACGTCCGCCACGAAGGCCTCAAGCAGTGGGTCGGCGAAATTGCCGCCCTCACCGAGCCCGACCGTGTCGTCTGGTGCGACGGCTCGCAGGAAGAATACGACCGCCTGTGCGCCGAGATGGTCGAATCCGGCATGCTGATCAAGCTCAACCCGGAAAAGCGCAAGAACTCCTTCCTCGCCTGGTCCGACCCCTCGGACGTCGCCCGCGTCGAAGACCGCACCTTCATCTGCTCCGCGCACAAGGACGACGCCGGCCCGACCAACAACTGGGAAGAGCCGGCAGTGATGCGCGAGACCTTGAACAAGTTGTTCAAGGGCGCGATGCACGGCCGCACCATGTACGTGATCCCGTTCTCGATGGGCCCGCTCGGCAGCCCGATCGCCCACATCGGCGTCGAGATCTCCGACAGCCCCTACGTGGTCACCAACATGCGCATCATGACCCGCATGGGCCGGGGCGCCATCGACGTGCTCGGCACCGATGGCGAGTTCGTGCCCTGCGTGCACAGCGTCGGCGCCCCGCTCGCCCACGGCGAAAAGGACAGCCGCTGGCCGTGCAACCCGACCACCAAGTACATCGTGCACTACCCCGAAACGCGCGAGATCTGGTCCTACGGCTCGGGTTACGGCGGCAACGCCCTGCTCGGCAAGAAGTGCTTCGCGCTGCGCATCGCCTCCAACATGGCGCGTGAAGAGGGCTGGCTGGCCGAACACATGCTGATCCTCGGCGTCGAATCGCCCGCGGGCGAAAAGACCTACGTCGCGGCGGCCTTCCCCTCGGCCTGCGGCAAGACCAACTTCGCCATGCTGATCCCGCCCAAGTCCTTCGGCGGCTGGAAGATCACCACCGTCGGCGACGACATCGCCTGGATCAAGCCCGGCCCGGACGGCAAGTTCCGCGCCATCAACCCCGAATACGGCTACTTCGGCGTCGCCCCCGGCACGTCCGAAAAAACCAACTTCAACGCCATGGCGACGCTGAAGGAAAACATCATCTTCACCAACGTCGCGCTCACCGACGACGGCGACGTGTGGTGGGAAGGCATGAGCAAGGAAGCACCCGCCCACCTCGTGGACTGGCAGGGCAAGGACTGGACGCCCGAGATCGCACAGGAAACCGGCCGCAAGGCGGCGCACCCCAACGCGCGCTTCACCGCCCCCGCCAGCCAGTGCCCGTCGATCGACCCGGCCTGGGAAGACCCCGCCGGCGTGCCGATCTCGGCCTTCATCTTCGGCGGCCGGCGCGCCACCACCGTGCCGCTGGTGTACCAGGCCTTCAACTGGAACTTCGGCGTGTACATGGCCTCGACCCTGGGCTCGGAGACCACCGCCGCCGCGTTCGGCGCGCAGGGCGTGGTGCGCCGCGACCCGTTCGCGATGCTGCCCTTCTGCGGCTACCACATGGGAGACTACTTCAACCACTGGCTGCGCATGGGCCACGTCGTTGAAGACACCCCGAAGATCTTCTGCGTGAACTGGTTCCGCATGAACGAGAAGGGCGAGTTCATGTGGCCCGGCTTCGGCGAGAACATGCGCGTGCTGAAGTGGATCGTCGAACGCTGCCAGGGCAAGGTCCAGGCCAAGGAAACCGCGCTCGGCTGGATGCCGCGCTTCGAGGACCTCGACTGGACCGACGCCGAGATCACCCGTGCAGACTTCGACGCCCTCACCGAGGTCGACGCCGACGCCTGGCGCACCGAGCTCAATTCGCACAAGGAATGGTTCGACAAGCTGCAGGACCGCCTGCCGCGCGAGCTGGTGTTGAAGCGCGAGCTGTTCGAACTGGCGCTCAACACCGACTGAACCCGGGCCGCGAGCGCGGGCTGGCCTCGTTCGCGGGCAAGCCCGCTCCCGCCCCGGATCTCTTCACCACCTCGTCTGCTACGCAGCACCCGTGGGAGCGGACTTGCCCGCGAATGCTTTCCCGAAAAGCGCCCCTCCGGCGCTTTTCTGCTTTTGAACGCCGGAGTTCCGCCATGTACCGCTCACGCCGCCTTGGCGACATCCAGCCCTTCCACGTCATGGAGCTGCTGCGCCGTGCGCGTGAGCTTGAGGCGCAGGGCCGCGACATCATCCACATGGAGGTCGGCGAGCCCGACTTCCCCACCCCGCAGCCGGTGATCGACGCCGCCACGCGCTTCCTCGCCGGCGGCGACGTGCATTACACGCCCGCGCTCGGCCTGCCGAAGTTGCGCGAGGCGATCGCGCGCTTCTACGAGGACCGTTTCCGCGCCGACGTGGCGCCCGAGCGCATCATCGTCACCGCCGGCGCCTCGGGCGCGCTGATGCTGGCGCTGGCCGCCACCACCGACCCGGGCGACGCCTGGCTGCTGCCCGACCCCGGCTACCCCTCCAACCGCCACCTGGTGCGCGCCTTCGAAGGCGTCGCCCAGGCGCTGCCGGTGGATGCGGCGTCGCGCTACCAACCCACCGCGGCACAGGTCGACGCCGCGTGGATGCCCGACACCTGCGGCCTGATGGTGGCGACACCCTCCAACCCGACCGGCACCCTGCTCGACATCGACGAGACCGCCGCGCTGCACCAGGTCACGCGCCGCCGCGGTGGCGTGCTGCTGGTCGACGAGATCTACCAGGGCCTGAGCTACGGCGTCGAGGCCGAAACCGCGCTCGCACATCCGGCGCTCAACGCCGCCGACGACCTGTTCGTGGTCAACAGCTTCTCGAAATACTTCGGGATGACCGGCTGGCGCCTGGGCTGGCTGGTGGTGCCGTCCGGCTTTGCGCGCGAGATCGAGAAGCTCGCCCAGCACTTCTTCATCTCGCCGTCGACGCCCGCCCAGCACGCCGCACTCGCCGCCTTCGCACCGGAAACGATCGACATCCTCGAGGCGCGCCGCCACGAATTCGGCGAGCGCCGCAACGTGCTGCTGCCCGCGCTGCGCGAACTCGGCTTCACCATCGCCACCGAGCCACAGGGCGCGTTCTACGTCTATGCCGACATCTCGCGCCTGGCCGAGGACTCGGAGGCCCTGGCCCGACGCATGATCGAGGAGGCCGGCGTGGCCGCCACCCCCGGGCTGGACTTTGGCTACCACCTGCCGCGCAAGCATCTGCGCATCGCCTACACCACGCGCAGCGCGCGCCTGCTCGAGGCCGCCGAACGCATCCACGCCCTCGGGCTCGGCGGCTGAAACGTAAACGGCGATGGGCGGCGTGGATCTGCATCCACCCGCCCATCGCCAATCTTCACGTCGCCGCCTGCCGCAGCAGGCGCGCGCGCGTCAGCCTGCCAGCTCGATGCTCGTGCGCGTGTCGGTACGCCCGGCGATCGTCATCAGCCGCTTCTTGAGCGCCATCACCTTGCGCGTGTAACGCGCCTTCGGGTCCTTGAGCGCGCCGTTGTAGTACTGCAGCGCGCGCTGCATGGTGCCGTAGCGCTGCAGGCCTTCGTGCAGAACCAGCGCGCCGACGCGCACATTCACTTCGGGATCGAACAGGGCATTACGGCCACGATTGGCGCCGATCTTGTCCTTGTGGTAGCGCGGGATCACCTGCATCAGGCCCTGTGCGCCCATGTTGCTGACCGCGCGCGTGTTGAAGCTCGACTCCACCGCCATGATCGCCACGATCAACAGGGGATCGAAACCGAGTTCCTCGGCATGGGCTTCTGCAGCAGCGAGCGCAGGCTCGATGGCGTTTTCCGAAACGCGATAGGTGTCGGTGATCCAGTCACGGACGCGCACCATCTCGGTCGAGAGTTCGCCGTCGTCCTGCGCGAAGGGATCCGCACCCAGAGCTTCCACGCCCTTCACCACCGCCTTGGCCAGCTTCAGGGCCGGCGCGGGCGCAGGCTGGGAGACCGGCGCCAACGTGACCGGCGGCGTATAAAGCTGCTCGGCTTCCACCAGCGGCAGGCTCATCGGCGGTGTGACCCGCAGGCCCAGACCGGATGCCATCGCCAGTTCGGACACCGTCGGTTCGACGGCAGTCTCGACGAAGGTGTCGCTGAACTGGACCCGAGTCGGCCCGTCACCCGCGTTTGCCACATACGCCATGCCCATGAGGCCGGCCGACATTGCCACGCCGTGCGCGAGACTGAGCGCAATACCGCCCAGCTGACGCGCAAGCGCGTTGAATCGAGTTGCTTGCTTCATGGTGTCCTCCATGCTGTGGCCTGAGTCGCTGCCATGCCCTGCCCCGGATGTGGGGCTCGGCTCGCACCGCCGTTTCGGGCAGTGCTCGCATCGCGCGGCCGGTGGGCCACGACGATGGGCTAACGAACTCGGTCGCCAGTAGGTGTTAAGGCCCGCCGTCGCAACATGACGACAGACCCCGCGGTGCGAGCGTCCATGAAACTGCGTCCACCCCAGGATGGGGAGGCGCCGCACCGAATTCAAAGTAAAATTAAAATGTTGCGTTGCAACACGAGACGAATTCTATTCGCAGCCAAGCATTTTGTCAAAACTTGACATGCGGGTGAGCGTCGGCCCGGATGTCATTGCGCCGCGCAAGCAGCACATTCAGGCGGTTCCAGTCGAAAAACGGCCCCGGATCGGTCTTGCGGCCGGGCGCAATATCCGAGTGCCCCACCACGGCCTCGATCGGGTAGCGCCGCTGCAATTCGGCGACCAGCGCCGCCAGACGCTCGTACTGCACCGGCTCGAACGGCCGCGTGTCACTGCCCTCCAGCTCGATGCCGATCGAGAAGTCGTTGCAGCGTTCGCGCCCGTTCCAGCACGACGCCCCGGCGTGCCAGGCGCGCCGATCCGGATCGACGAAGCAGATCGTCTCGCCGTCGCGGCGGATGAAGTAGTGCGCCGACACGCGCAGGTGATGAATGGTCGCGTAATAGGGATGCGCCTCGGGATCGAGGGCGTTGGTGAACAGTTGCTCCACGCCCGGGCCGCCGAAGTCGTCGGGCGGCAGGCTGATGGCGTGGATGACGATGAGGCGCACGGACTCGCCCGGGGGGCGGTCGTCGTGGTTGCAGCAGTGCGGGGTCAGGTCTTTCATCTGCTCATTCTTGCACGGCGGCGGCTCACCCGCAGGCAACGCCCCCTGTGTTGCAGCCAGGCCGCAATGTACTGCCGGCAGGGGCGGGAAATTTCGATCTACGCGCAGCCCGGGCCGATGAGGAGTGAGAGAATCGCGCGCCCGGGCGCAGCGGTGTCGTGCGTCCTGTCTTGTTCAAACAACAATCAGCTTCGAGGAAAGAGCATGCAGTCAAAGCAGTGGGTCGGTTTGATGGTGCTGGGCCTGGCAACCGCCACGCCCGCAGTTGCGGCCGGGCAGGCCGACGCCAAGGGTTTCGTGGAAGACAGCTCGCTGAACGTGCTGCTGCGTAACGCGTACATCAATCGTGATTACAGCGACGGTCGCCAGGACAGCTCCGAATGGGGCCAGGGCGTCATCGCCAATTTCGAGTCGGGCTTCACCCAGGGCACGGTCGGCTTCGGCGTCGACGCGTTCGCGGCTTACGGCCTGCGCCTGGACAGCACCCGCCGTCGCAGCGGCAACGGTGGCATCGACTTCTTCATCAAGGACAGCAACGGCAATCCGGAACACGATGTCGCCAAGGGCGGCGCCTCGCTCAAGGCCCGTCTGTCCAACACCGTGCTCGCCTACGGCGACCTGCGCCCGTCGCTGCCGGTGCTCAACCATGACGACTCGCGTCTGCTGCCGGAAAGCTTCACCGGCACGATGCTGACCTCGAACGAGATCGACGGCCTCGAGTTCGTCGCCGGCACCTTCCACGCCCAGTCGCGCAAGAGTGACGAGGGCCGTGACAGCGGTGGCCTCAAAGGCATCGACGTCATCGGCGCGAGCTATGTTTTCAGCGATGCACTGCGCGGTGCGCTGTACGCGTCGGACGTCGACAATGTCGTGCGCGAGAACTCCTTCAAGCGCCAGTACCTCAACCTGAACTACGTGATGCCGATCGCCAGCAATTCGCTGGCCTTCGACTTCAACGGCTACAACACGAAGTACGACGTCACCGACAACAAGAACCGCATCTGGAGCCTGGCCGGCACCTACACGACCGGCCCGCACGCCTTCACGCTGGCGTACCAGCGCAGCAGCGGCGACGTCGGCTACGACTACGGCTGGTACCAGAACGCGGGCGGCACCGGCAACGGCGGAAGTTCGATCTGGCTGGCCAACTCCTACTGGTCGGACTTCAACGCCAAGGACGAGAAGTCGTGGCAGCTCGCCTACACGATCGACTTCGCGCAGTACGGCCTGCCCGGCCTGACCTACCGCGTCGCCTACGTCCGCGGCAGCGACATCGACGCCGTTGCTGACGGCGGCCCGAGCACCACCGACGGCAAGGAGCACGAGTTCTTCAACCTGCTCTCGTACACGGTGCAGAGCGGTGCGGCCAAGGATCTGAACGTCCGCCTGCGCGCCTCGTCGCTGCGTGTGTCGAGCGACGCCATCGGCTACAACAACAGTGGCAAGGAAGTCCGCGTCTTCATCGACTACCCGTTCAGCGTGTTCTGATCGGCAGCACGCGGAGCCCGGCTGTTTCGGGCTCCGCGGCTTTCACTTGACCTGCATCGTCGATCACGCGGCAGACCGGCGCCGACCCGGAAATCGCCTGATCGACCGCGCGACAGGCCGAGGGCTCAGCACGTCACTTGACGTGTACACACCGTTCACTTGCCGCATGCCGCGCGCGAGATTCGCTTCGGCGGTCGCTACGACGACAGCGCAGTGGTTGCCCATCTGGCACCGCGCGTGACAGCGCCAGTTGAAGCGCTCGCAGACCTCTCCGAAGAGATCGACCCACGCCCGCCGGTCGCCCGAATCAAGGTCGAAACACACCCTCCCCGCGATCCGCCGCCGCGAGGACCTCTGCCGTGTGCAAGCGTAAATCTCTGATCGTCGCCTCCATGTCTTACGCTCCTTGTTTCACAAACAGGAGAACACTGGAGCAGGAAGCGCAGTCGCACAAGGAATGGGCAATGGAAGACCTGAAGCCGGTGCTTGGGCGCGGCTGTCCGGAGCAGGCGGGCGGAGTTGGTTCGCCGTCGGCGTTGACATGCGCGCTGATCGGCCGCAACTATCCCAGCCTGCGGATCTGAAAGAATCTTACGACCGCCGTCTGACCGAAGCCCACCGCAACGGAGGAACCCCCATGCCAATCAAGAAACTCCCCGGTCTCGGCCGCCTTCTCGGCACCCTGCTCACCGCCATGTTCTGCGCCTCCGCCGTGGCCGCCCAGCCGCCTCTCGACGAAGCGGAAAAGGCCAAGGCGGCAGAGACAGCGGCGCGGAACGCCTGGGCTGCACGGGTGGACGCGTATCAGCTATGCAAGTCGCAGGACGCCGTGGCTGCCAGATATTTCGCCGAGATGGCGCAGGCGGGCAAGCAGGTTCCCCCGCCAGTCGCGACCGGCGAATGCCCCGACCCCGGCCCTTACGCCGGGCCGACACCGCCGCTCGAAGCCGCAGGCGCGCACTCGCCGCCCAAAGACGCAGCGCAACCGCCCAGCAGCGAGGTTCCGCAAGCCGAGCAGTAGTGGGGTCAGGTCTTTCATTTGCTCACAGTCCGTTGAGGCCGGCGTGCCGCGCGGCCCTTGGCGACGATGCGGCTGATCGAACTGTAATGCAGGCCAAAGAAAGCGGCGAGTTGGGCGTAGGTAAACTCGCCGGAATCAGCCGCCTCGAGGATGGCGTGGTCTCGTGAGGGGCAACGCTCGACGTAGGCGCCGAGGGCCACACCCTTCGGGCGACGCTGCATTTTGGGCACCTCGCTCAAGCCTTCATCGTCGGCGAACCTGCTCGCCATACGCCCCGCAAAGTCTTCGCTGCCCAGGTAGATCTGCGCATTCAGGCCCTCCCAGATCGGTGGCAGGCCAACCCCGGCGCGCACGAAGTCTTCGTAACGGCCGATGGCGCGGGCGCGCAGCTCACCGAACTGGCCCAGGACCCAGTCCGTCGCCAACCAGGAGGGCGCCTCGACGCGACCGAGAAGCGCGCGATGACTGCTCCACGACCAGTCCGCCGCATCGTTGCACAGCCCGGCGCGTACCGGATTGAGCACGACATAGCGGGCGAGCTCCACAAGGTAGGCCTCCGCCTCCACGAGGATGGCCTTGTAGCGCCCTTGAAACACGTGCCCGACACGGCCATAGCGGCGATTGACTGCCTGCGTGTAAACCCCGTTCATCTGCCGCATGCCACGCGAAAGGTTTGCTTCGGCGGTCTCCACGACCACATGGTAGTGGTTGCCCATCTGGCACCACGCATGACAGCGCCAGTTGAAGCGCTCGCAGACCTCTCCGAAGAGATCGACCCACGCCCGCCGGTCGGCATCATCACCATAGATCATCTCGCGCCGATCGCCGCGCGATGTCACGTGATACACACCTCCCGCAAGCTCGATTCTCAACGGCCGCGCCATGATGCCCCTCCAATGGAAGAAGAGCGCCAATTATGCCTTTGACATTTTCAGCCTGCAAACCACCCCAGGCCCTCTCGACACGGGATGAGCAAATGAAAGACCTGACCCCGACCCCCCGCCCTTGACAAAGAAAGGAATATTCCTTACTTTACGCTTCAATGCTGATTCCCCAGAGGCTCACCATGCCGGCAATTCGCGAAGTCGCAACCATCACATCCAAAGGTCAGATCACGCTACCCAAGCCCATTCGTCAGGCCTTGGGGGTGGATGTAGGAGGCAAGGTCGCCTTCGACCTCACCGGCGACCGAGTGATCGTGACGCGCGCAACCGAAATCGCGCACGAGGATCCCGCAATCGGCAGCTTCCTCGCAATCCTCGAAGAAGATATCCGATCCGGCCGGCACATCACGACGCTACCGGACGATCTGACGCGCTCGATGCTCGCTGCGCTCGGTAAACGCGTGGATCTGCGCGAAGACATCGAAGGCGACGTCGCGCTGTGATCCAGCGTCACGGATGGAATCTGCTCTTCCACGATTGCCTGATAGCGCAGCTCCAGAAACTGGATGCCGCTGCCGCGCGCGTGCGGGCGCAGGATCCAGCGCGCTACGAATCCAACGCAAACACCAAGCTGTTTGCCGCGCTGGCGAATTTGATTTTCGAGACCGTTCCAGGCGATCCGAACAGGGAAGAATACCGACAAGGCAATACCATGGGGCCGGCGTTCAGGCACTGGCGCCGCGCCAAGATCGGCCGGCGCTTTCGGTTGTTCTTTCGCTTCGACTCCAAGACCAGAATCATCATCTTTGCCTGGGTGAACGACGAGAACACCTTGCGCTCGGCAGGCGCCAAAACCGACCCTTATGCGGTCTTTCAGACGATGCTCAAGTCGGGCCACCCACCTGATGACTGGGACGCGTTGCTGAGGGCCAGCAAGTCTGACTGGAAGGCGTGAGGCCGCGCGCCCCACGGCGTCGCGACAGGGCTGCAGCGACACCTCCCGCGGGCAGCCAAGTGGTGAAAGCGCCCCCTACTTCACCGTATCCACAAAACCGATGCTGGCCTGGGGCGCGCTGTTGATCACATCCCAGCTCACCGTCGCCGCACCGTTCTCGAACGTGCGTCCAACGCCGACATCGAGCCCGACACGGTTCATCATGGGGTAATAGCTCGCCCCGACCGAGGCCACGGTACGGTCCTCACGATCGCTCGACAGCACCTTGACCGACAGACCCGGCCCGCCGCCGCCAAAATTGTAGTTGATGCCGAACATCACGGCGGGATCGGCCTGCGCCGTCGTGGCGGCAAGCGCAAGGATCGAGGCGGTGAGCAGTTTCTGCATGAGTTTCATCTCCTGATCGGTTCTCGGCAAAGCTGCGCAGGATGCGCACCCACTGGAGTGACCACGGAGACAAAGAAAAGTTGGCCACGACGCCGCACCCGATACCCAGGCGGCCGCCCCGCTCCACCACCATAACCGGGGATGTGCGGCGCATTCCTGCCGCAGGCGATGACTGTCCTAGCGAAGCGAGTTCCGCCGCCTGCATAGGGGATGCCCAAGCATCCCCGGCGGATTACGAACGTAGCGGAAAAAGCACACGCATCCGGGGACCACGCGTGAGCAAATGAAAGACCTGACCCCAGAGCTCTCACAGAGCTCTCACCAGAGCTCTCAGAAACTGTGCCGCACCCCGAGGTTGACGGCCCGCTGGTAGCCATCTCCCCCCGCAACGCCACCGGCCATCGCGTCGCCGATCGAGGCGTACAGCCCGCTATCCTTCGCGGCGTCGTCATTGTCGATGTCCGCATACACCGCGTAGAGGGCCGTGCGCTTCGACAACGCATGCTCGTAGCCGAGCGCCCACTGGCTGACTTTTGCATCGCCCCCGCCGGAAACGACCTCGGTCTCGCGCTCCACGTAGGAAGCGCGTACGGTGCCGGCCGCGCTGACCGGCACGGTCACGCCGACGAACCACTGCCTGGAGTGCTTTCCGTTCACCGCCGCGGAATCGGGGCTGAAGTCGGCAACACTGGCGCGACGCAGGCCGTAGGAGCCGGCGAGCTTGGCGACACCGAAGTCGTAGGTGGCGGCGACGTCGTACACACGAACGGTCTCGCCGTCGTACAGACCGGTGGACTTGGCCCGCATCTCCTGGAGGTGGATGCCCGCGAAGAGCGGACCGTTCACGTACTGCGGCACGATCGACCAGGCTCGGACATCCCCGACGTCACCTTGCCCACGGTTGTCAGGCGACTCGTCGCCATTGACGTTCTGCGTGAATGCCGCGGAGACCGAGAAGCCGCCCCACGTCGGGGAGACATAGGTCACTGCGTTGTCCCAGCGGTATTCAGTCAGATAGACGCTGTTGTACTGCCCCGCGGTACCGCTGCCGAAGGGATCGACCGTCGCCGTCAGCAGGTAGCCCGCCGGATACTGGCGTCCCAGCGCGACGGTGCCGAAGCCGCCGCTGAGGCTGACGAAGGACTGCCGACCGAAGACCCGGCCGCCCTGGCCCAGTGTCCCGGTGTCGAGATTGAAGCCCTGCTCGAGCACGAAGCCGACTTTCATGCCGTTACCCAGATCCTCGGTGCCCTTGAAGCCGAGGCGGCTTCCGGCGCTCATGCCCGAGTCGAGCGCCGAACGGCTGGATACGCGATGGTCGATATTGTCGTCAGACCATTTGTAGCCCATATCGACTAGGCCATAAATCGTCACATTGGTCTGCGCAAAGGCCGGCATGGCGACGAGGCCTGCAACGGCAAGGGCGATCAAGTTCTTCTGCATCTGCTTCTCCTACGATCGAAAGTAAGCGCTCCACGAACCCCATCCTTCCGGGGCTCGCTACGCTGTGATCAACTGCTCAGCCTTGAGACTCCAGGGCAGGAGGGCCTCGAAGTGTTCGACGGTGGTCGCGGTAGGCAAGGCGCGCAGT
>NZ_JAVEYL010000051.1:0-12987 GCF_034003485.1 Thauera sp. | reverse complement strand
ACGTCGCGCCCGCGCAGCAGGTACCAGGCCGAGATCGACAGCACGAACATCGCGCCGGTCACGTAGCCCGCCGACACCGTATGCACGAACTTGCCCTGCGCCACCGGGTTGAACACCACCGCCCAGAAGTCGGTGAGCTCCATGCGCATTGTCTCGTAGCTGAACTCCGAGCCTACCGGGTTCTGCATCCAGCCGTTGGCGATCAGGATCCACAGCGCCGACAGGTTGGTACCCACCGCCATCAGGATGGTCACCAGCAGGTGCTGCTGGCGCGACAGGCGGTCCCAGCCGAAGAAGAACAGGCCGATGAAGGTTGACTCGAGGAAGAAGGCCATCAGGCCCTCGATCGCCAGCGGCGCGCCGAAGATGTCGCCCACGTAATGCGAGTAGTAGGCCCAGTTGGTGCCGAACTGGAACTCGAGCGTGATGCCGGTGGTGACGCCCAGCGCGAAGTTGATGCCGAAGAGCTTGCCCCAGAAGCGGGTCATGTCTTTGTAGATCGTGTTGCCGGTCATGACATAGACGCTTTCCATGATGACCAGCATCCACACCATGCCGATGGTGAGCGGCACGAACAGGAAGTGGTACATCGCCGTGGCGGCAAACTGCAGCCGCGACAGATCGACGAGTTGCTCACTGACCATGGGTTTCTCCAGATGTCGTGTGTTGTTTTGCGCTTGCGGGGGTGACAACCTGGGCGGCCATGGCGCCGGGGTCGACAGGAACTTTCGCGTCGCGGATGAAGGCCCACCACAGCGCCGTGATCAGCACGAGCTTGATCACGACGACAAGGGTGAGATGACGCAGCAGGATCTGTTCCGACGGGTTCATGAGCGGGCTCCGGTGTGTCTGGAGTCCTCATAACAAGTATCGTGCCAACATCGCGCGCAGCCAGAAACTTGATTCAAATCAAAAGGCTTGTCCTGCCGTGGCGCTGGAGTCGATTTTCCCAGAGGCAGTCTGAACTGTCAGAAGTGACAGCGGAGGTGTCAGTATTGGCGGGTGCCGCTTCTTGGGTAGTGTTCTGAATGGTGTGCAAAAGCCCGAACGGGCTTGCAGGCAACGTGCAGGCCCGGAGCCGCTCGGAACGGCTGCGTGAGCGGCCCCTGGCGAGTCCTGCGCATTGACGCGCAATCTGTCAGCGCGGCAGACTTCCGGCATGCCTGCCGCCATGAGTGACACAAAATGCCGCCCGATACACGCCCACTCCCCGAGCTGGCCTCATTCCTCGAGACCCTTCCCGAGCCGCACATCCTCTGCGATCGCGACTACCGCATCATCGCTGCCAACGCGGCCTATCGCGCTTCGTGGCCCGATGGTCGCAGCGTGGTCGGTCGCACTTGCTATGACGTAAGCCACCACTACAGCGTGCCCTGCGACCGTGCCGGCGAGTCCTGCCCGCTGGCGCGCAGTCTGCAGTCCGGCCAGCGCGAGCGCGTGCTGCATCTGCATCACACACCGCGTGGCGAGGAGTACGTGAACATCGAGCTGTCGCCGGTGCGGGATGCGAGTGGCGACATCGCATGGTTCGTCGAGAAGATGGAGCCGATGCAGGTGGCGCGGGGTGTGTCCGATCACCGTGGGCTGATCGGGCGCTCGCCAGCCTTCCAGCGCATGCTGGAGATGATCGCCCGTGTCGCGCCCTCGGACGCCAGTGTCTTGCTGCAGGGCGATTCCGGTACCGGCAAGGAGCTGCTCGCCACGGCGGTGCATGAGGCCAGCCGGCGAGCCGAGGGGCCTTTCGTGGTGGTGGATTGCTCCGGCTTGCCCGAGACCCTGTTCGAGAGCGAAGTCTTCGGCCACGAACGCGGCGCCTTCACCGGCGCTACTGCCCGCAAGCCGGGCCTGATCGAGGCGGCCAGCGGTGGCACGCTGTTTCTCGACGAAGTCGGCGACATCCCGCTCGGCATGCAGGTCAAGCTGCTGCGCCTGCTCGAGACCGGCACCTATCGGCGGGTGGGTTCGACCGAACTGCGCCGCGCCGACATCCGCCTCGTGTCCGCGACCCACCGCCCGCTCAAACGCATGATCGCCGAGGGCACTTTCCGGCAGGATCTCTTCTTCCGCATCAATACCTTCCCGATCGCGGTGCCGCCGCTGCGCGAGCGTGAGGGTGATCTGCCGCTGCTGATCGACTCCCTGCTCGAGCGGGTCGCGCCCAAGCGCCGGCTTGCGCTCTCGCCGGCGGCGCTGCGCGTACTGTGCGCCTATCCGTTCCCGGGCAATGTGCGCGAGCTGCGCAACGTGCTCGAGCGCGCCAGCCTGATGTGTGACGGCGATCTCATCGGCCCCGAACATCTTCCCGAGGAAGTCCTGCATCCGGAACTCGCCGAGATCGACGACTTCGGCAGTCCGGCGAGTCGCCCGCGCCCGGCGATCGGGCTGCTCGATCCGCTCGACCTCGAGGAAGTGCAGCGCCAGGCGATGCTGCGCGCGGTCCGCACCCACCGCGGCAGTCGCCGAGAGCTTGCGCGGCGACTGGGTATCAGCGAGCGCACGCTCTACCGCCGGTTGCGCGATCTGGGACTGCTCGACGGGCAGGGCGATGCCGTCGAGGAGGATGTGCAGGCGGCGGCGTCCGGTAACGAAGCACGGTCATGACTGCCGGTTTGGCAGTGAAGGGCTGCCGTAGGCAGTGATTGGCAGCCAAGGCAATCTCGTTTGGCGCCTCAAAGCCCGTGAATCGGGGCTTTTCGCGGACTGGCATGGCTGTTGCTTATATGCTCTCGTGCGAAGCTGGGCTGAGTCGTGATTGCTGCATGATCGTCCCCCCTCAACGGTCTTGCCCCCTGCAGCGCTGGCGCGATGAAACTCTCCAGCCCGCTTCGCCTTTTTTCCGGTTTCCCCCGCCGATTCGAAGAACGTTTCCCCCGGAGAGTGCAAGATCATGTCCGATACACGTTCCGACCTCGCCCGCCAGCGTCGCAAGCTCCTGATCGCGACGAGCGGCGCGGGCGCAGTCGCTGCCGCTGCCACTGCCATCCCGTTTGTTGCCAGCCTCACCCCGTCCGAGCGCGCCCGCGCAGCCGGCGCGCCGGTCGAGGCCGATGTCTCCAAGCTCGCGCCCGGCGAGATGATGACCGTGGAGTGGCGCGGCAAGCCGGTCTGGATACTGCGGCGTACCGCCGAAATGCTGGCCTCGCTCGAAACCAACGAGCAGCGGCTCGCCGACCCCGTTTCAGGAGAGCCCCAGCAGCCCGACTACGCGGCGAACCGCCATCGCTCGATCAATCCCGAGTTCCTGGTCGTCATCGGCATCTGCACCCACCTCGGCTGCTCGCCGTCGGAAAAGTTCGCGCCCGGTACCAGCCAGGGCATGACGGTCGATTGGCCTGGCGGTTTCCTGTGCCCGTGCCATGGCTCGATCTTCGACCTCGCCGGCCGCGTCTATCTGAGCCAGCCTGCGCCCACCAACCTCGAAATCCCGCCCTACAAGTGGCTTTCCGCCGGTGTCGTGGTGATCGGCGAGGACGACCAGGGAAGCGCAGCCTGATCTGCGTCTCCGCCTGATCGCAGCGCGCTGCACCGACAGTCTCCAGCCGGCTACGCATTTGCCGCTTGCGTCTCGTCAAGGCGGCAGCCTCGGGGTCGGGCACACTCCGGGCCCGTTACCTTGCGCTCCGCCCCTCATGCACGCGTGCCCCGACAGTCTTTCCAAGATCCCGCCATTAGTGGCGCCCCCGGCGCTTACGCGCTTTGGCGCCCGCCGCTACAACGCCTGGAATGACGAGGTCAGGCGGCGCTACGGCGGACGGGTGCAGAAGGTCTTGGTCGCGGCCGGCTTCACCTGTCCGCTGTCGCACCCCCGGATCAGCGGGCTCGCCATCGGCACCCGGCCGGACTGCCTGCCCGACGCGGTGCTCGACCACCTCGCCGGACTCGCACGCACGCACATCATCGAGCTGGAAGTCGGTGTCGAGTCCTGCGACGACGCTGCGCTGCAGCGGGTGAACCGTGGGCACGACTTCGCCTGCAGTGCGGATGCGATCCACCGCGCGGCACAGTGCGGACTGGCGGTGACCGCCCATCTGATCCTCGGTCTGCCGGGCGAGTCGCGAACCTCCATGCTCGAGGGCGCGGCGCAGCTCTCCGCGTTGCCGGTCAGAGCGCTCAAGCTGCACCAGCTCCAGCTCGTGCGCGGCACGGCGATGGCCCGCGACTGGCAGCGCGATCCCGCCAGCGTGCCCTTGCTCGAGGAAGAGGCCTACATCGAACTGCTGGCGGATTTCGTCGAGCGCCTGTCGCCGCAGATCCTGCTGCAGCGCCTCGGCAGCGAGGTGCCGCCGAGCTTGAAGCTCGCGCCGCAGTGGAACATGCGGCTCTCGGCGCTGGCACCGCGGCTCACGGCCGAGCTGGCGCGCAGGGGCAGTTGGCAGGGGGCGCGCTTCGCCGCAGCGCGGGCGTAAGCGGCGGCGCCCGCCCGCTTACTTGCGGAAGTCGTTGTGGCAGGCCTTGCAGCTATCCTGCGCGGCCGCATAGGTGGTGCGCGCTTCGGCTTCGTTGCGGGCCGCGGCGGCGGCGAGCAGGCGATCGGTGGCAGCGGCGAACTCCTGGCGGCGTTGTTCGAATTCGGCCGGTTTTTCCCACACCGCCGGCTTGGCCTTGGTCGGCGGATAGTTGGTGTCGGCGCCGAAGTGCTGCCATGGCGCGTCGCGCAGGCGGGCGAATTCGTCGGCCAGGCGGGCGAAGGCGTCCGCGTCGTAGCGCTTGTCCTTGAGCATCGTGCCCATCGGTTCGAAGCTGCGCAGCATCGCCTTGAAGGCTTGCTGGCGTTTGGTGACGGGTTGGTCTGGGTGGGTGTCGGGCACCTCGCTCGAGCAGGCGGCAAGGGTGAGGGCAGACAGCACAACAAGCGTGAGACGGGTGGCGAACTTCGATCGGGACATCGTTGAATCCATGTTTGAATTGGTCGTACGGAATTTGCTGCCCCGCACAAGGGTAGGCGGCGGCGCTAAGGCAAGCAGGAAGCAAGCCGCGTGCCGCATCTTGCTGCAGTGATGCCGGACGGAGTCTAAGGGGCGCGGGACGGCGATAAAGTTCCCCGGCGTCGGTGGTGTCCGGAGCGTCGCGAACAAGCTGTTCAAGTCTGCAGCAGCGCGCTAGGGTAACAGCATGAACACTCCCCACGCGCCCGAGCCCCGCCGCTTCGCTCCCACCACTGGCCTGCCCGGCCTCGACGCGGTGCTGAGCGGGGTGGCGCCGGGCGACAACATCGTCTGGCAGATCCAGTCACTCGAGGACTATCGCGCGCTGGTGCTGCCTTATGCGGCGGCGGCGCGCAAGCAGCAGCGCCGGCTGATCTATTTTCGCTTCGCCGCACATCCGGCGCTGATTGCAGACGGGGATGGCGCAGAGATCCACACCCCGCGGCCCGAAGACGGCTTCGACGCCTTCGTCGACCAGGTGCATTCGGTGATCGAGGCGGCCGGGCCGGAGACGCTTTACATCTTCGACTGCCTGTCGGACCTGGCAGACGCGTGGCAGTCCGACCGCATGCTCGGCAACTTCTTCCGCCTGACCTGCCCGCGGCTCTTCGACCTCGACACGGTGACCTACTTCGGCGTGCTGCGTAATCGCCATGCGCGTGCCGGCATGGATGTGATCACCGACACCACGCAGTACCTGCTCGACGTCTTCCGCTGCCGCGACCGCCTCTACATCCGGCCGATCAAGGTGCAGCACCGCTCGGCTGCGGTCATGAACCTGATCCACGCCTGGGAGGCGGGCGACCGCTTCCGTCCGGTGGCCGACAGCGGCACGGTGGCCGAGATCCTCGCAGGGTCGGGCTGGCCGGGGCTGGAGGACGAGCACATCCGCAGCCACTGGCAGCAGCTCTTCGACGCCGCGCGCACGGTGTCGGCGCTGCGCAGCGCGGGTGCACCCGACACCGCGGCCGAGGCCCAATGGTTCGCCCGTTTTGCCCGCCTGCTGTTCCCCGAGGAGTCCGGCCTGCAGCGCCTGATCGCGCGTTACCTGACGCTCGACGATCTTCTCGCAGTGCGTGCGCGCATGATCGGCATCGGCACCATCGGCGGCAAGGCGGCCGGCATGCTGCTTGCTCGCGCGGTGCTGCGGCGCGACGCGCCGACGCTGCTCTCGCGCCTGGAAGCGCACGACTCGTTCTATGTCGGCACCGAGGTGTTCGATACCTTCTTCGTGCACAACGGCTTGTGGTGGGTGCGCCGGCGCCAGCGTGAGGCGGACGGTTTCCTGCAGGGGCTGGATGGCGAGGACGGCGCCCGCGCCCGCATCCTCAGCGGGCGCTTCCCCGCGGCAACGCTGCGCCAGTTCGAGGCCATGCTCGATTACTTCGGCGAGTGGCCCTTCATCGTGCGTTCCAGTTCGCGCCTGGAAGACCGCTATGGCAACGCCTTCGCCGGCCAGTACGACAGCGTGTTCTGCGTGAACCAGGGCTCGCGTGAGCAACGCCTCGCCGATCTGCTCGCTGCCGTGCGTCAGGTCTATGCAAGCACCTTGTCCGAGCCGGCGCTGCGTTACCGCCAGCGCCGCGGCCTGCTCGACGAGCACGAGCAGATGGCGCTCCTGATCATGCGCGTGTCCGGGACCGCAGGCGGGCGCTACTTCCACCCGCATGCAGCAGGCGTCGGCCTGTCGGTCAATCCCTACCCGTGGAATCCACGTATCGACATGAAGGCGGGGGTGGTGCGCCTGGTGGCCGGTCTGGGTACGCGCGCGGTCGATCGCGCCGACGACGACTACACCCGCCTGGTGGCGCTCAACGCGCCCGAGCTGCGCCCCGAGACCAATTTCGGCGCAATCGCCCGCCACGCCCAGCGCCGGATGGACACGCTCGACCTGCAGCGCAACGAGGTGGTGGCCGGCCCCTTCACCGAACTGGTCAACGGCCAGGCGGACTTCCCCGTCGAGCTGTTCACCACGCGCGAGGCGGACGATCGCCCGCCCTTCCTGACCTTCGACGGCCTGATCGCGCGCACCGACGTCGTCGGCGACCTGCGCACCGTGCTCGCCACGCTGCATGCGGCCTACGCACACCCGGTGGAGATCGAGTTCGCGCTCAATTTCGTGTCCGATGCCAGCTACCGCATCAACCTGCTGCAGTGCCGGCCGATGCAGGTGCGCAGCGTGGAAGGCGTGGCCGAGGTCGAGCCGCCGGCCGACGCGCAGCGGCTGCTCACGGCGCGCGGCGCGGTCATCGGCCCGGGGCGGGTGATCCGCCCCGACCGCGTGATCTACGTGCGCCCGTCCGCCTTCGGTGCGCTCAACCAGGCGCAGCGCCTGGCAGTGACGCGGGTGATCGGCCGGCTCAATGCGCGGTCGGGCGCGCATTGCGTACTGATGCTCGGCCCCGGGCGCTGGGGCTCGCGCGATCCCTTCCTCGGTATTCCGGTGGTGTTTTCGGAGATCAACCACGTCGCCGCGCTGTGCGAGATCGTCGCCATGCACGACAACCTGGTGCCCGACGTGTCGCTCGGCACGCATTTCCTCAATGAGTTGATCGAGGCCGACCTGCTGTATTTCGCGCTGTTCCCGAAGCTCGCCGGCAATGAAGTGGACGAGGCGGCCATCCTGCGCTGGCCGAACCAGCTCGCCGCGCTGCTGCCGGCCGATGGCGAGTGGGCCGGGATCGTTCATGTCGCCGATCTGGAGCCCGGTGTGCTGACGCTGTACGCCGATGCGAACGGGCAGCGCCTGACGGTGACGGTGTCGGCAGGACAGCTTGATGGCGTGCCGGAACAGGGCGGCGCTTGATCCACTTCAATGCGGGTCGTGGCGTCCGGGGATAGCATGCGGGCAGTGTTATTTCCTGCCCGGAGACCCTGCATGCGTTCCACTCTTGTTGCAGCGACGATTGCGTTTGCTGCCCTCGTCACTGGCCCCGCCTCCGCTCTTGCTGCCGATGACGCACGCCCGGCGCTCAAACTGCAGTCGCCTGGCGACGAAATGCCGCGCCCGACCGACGAGGCGCTGCGCTCGGCGATGACGACACTGCGCGATACGATCGGCGTGCGCCTGCAGGGCGACGCCGCCCAGCCCATGGCCGAGGCGGACTACGTCACCCTGGCCGACGAGATCGATCGTCAGCTCGCGAGCATTGTTGCCGGGCGCGACTTTCATAGCCGCGCCGGGCGTCACCTGCAGTGGATGCTGGGCGACATCGCCGATGGTGCTGGCCTGATGCGCACGGCGCCGCGTATCCCCGGCAAGCGCATGGGGCTGTTGCGCGCGGTCGAAACGCTCAACTTTTATGGTCGTGAATACGATCACCCCGGTTGGGCTGCGCTCAAGCCCTGACGGACGGACGCGCTGAGCGATCGCAGCGGGGGCGCTTGCAGTGCGCCGCTGCCGCTGCGGACGAGGTCGGTTCAGCGCGGCGGAACGGTCGCGGGGTTGCGGCCTGCCGGCGCGCGTTCGCGGCGCTGGATCATGTCGGTGATGAACCCGTCGCGGCTCTGCTGCAGGCGTGGTGCGTAGTGCGCGCGCAACTCGCCGAGCGTGGCGACATGGCGCCCCTTGATCGGGTGTGCCGGAAACACGAGGGTCTGCTCAGGCAGCGTGAACAGTCGCCGGGTCAGGGTGTCGAACAGCATGCCCGGGTCGGCTTCACTTTCGCCCGCGCCGCAACTGTCGACGTCGAAGGCATCGCCACATAAGAGGCGATCGCGCCAAAGGTAGCTGAGGCAGCCCGGCGTGTGGCCCGGTGTGCTCAACACCCTCACCACTTCGTTGCCAAACACCAGACGCGTGCCGTGCTTCGCACGCAGCGTATCTACCTGACACTGCGCCGGCATCACGGCCGCTTCGCCAACCACGAGCCGGGCGCTGGTGCGATCGCACAGCGGACTGCAGTCGGCCGCATCCATCCGATGGATG
Organism: Thauera sp.; assembly: GCF_034003485.1. Lineage (GTDB taxonomy): Bacteria > Pseudomonadota > Gammaproteobacteria > Burkholderiales > Rhodocyclaceae > Thauera. Next base: position 4,134 of record NZ_JAVEYL010000051.1, on the reverse strand, counting down.
TGCGTTCGCAATACGTGGCACAGGCGCAGGCTACGCTCGGTGAGCAGGGCGAGGATGAGTTCAGTCTGCCGCGGCGGCGGGTCAACGACGACCGCTTCCTGCTCGTCCATGTCGGCGAGGAGGTAGCCGATCTGGCTCGAATCAGGGCTGTGCAGGGGGCGGAAATGCATGGCAGGCCTCGACAGCGGTTGCCGGCGTGGGTCAGGTGGTTTTGCGCAGGCTCGTGACCCATTCGATCATCTTGCGATTGGCCTCGGGCATCGGCGCCTCCAGAAAGCTCACCACGTAGCGATCGGGCAGCTCGGCAAAGCCGATCGAGCGCGGACGCACCGCCATCATGGTCGGGTCGAGCAGCTTGACGCCGAAGCAGAAGATCAGGTTCTTGGCCGCCAGGATGTCCGGGCGGACTTCTCCGCCGATGAGCTGCGTGTGGCTCAGGTGGTCGAAGACCGCGATCAGGCGCACGGTCGGATCGGCCTCGGCACTGGCCTCAACCGCCTTCAGCAGCTCGTCGAGGTGCGCGTGCTCGGTCTCGTTCTTGCCGAGTTCGAGAACATGGATAGGATACTTTTCGGCAAGCAGTCTGTTCTGCATGAGGTGCTCCACGTTACGGACGAAGGGCCGGCGTGGGTGCGGGCTGCGGGTCACGCCTGGCAGGCCGAGTGCATACAGGAATCGTGCCAGCGCATCCAGAACGGATGATCTGCCTGCCCACCCGGGTTTCACGGTGGCATGGCGCTGCGAAGAACTGTCATTGGCAGCGTGCTGGCAGATTTATCGGCAGGGCTGGCAGCGTGTCGCGGGCTCACCTGGTTTTCCCGCTCGCCGGGCCCGATCAGCGATGATCGTGATCGGGCCCGGCGCCATGCTCATGGCACGGCCATCACGCCTTGAAGGTGTCCGGCATCTGTACCGCGACCACTTCGCCGCGTGCGGTCAGCGCTCCGTCGACCCAGACTTCGGATTCGACCATGACCTTACGGCCCTTGAGTTCCTTGACGCGACCGCGCAGTTCCAGGACGGGGCCGAGCGGGGTCGGCTTTAGGAAGTCAACGTGGAGCGAGCCGGTCACGAAGCGCAACGGTGGTTCGCTGTCCATCTCGCGCTGCTCGGCGCGATAGGCCGCTGCGGCGGCAGTGCCGGTACTGTGGCAATCGATCAGCGAGGCGATCAGCCCGCCGTAGACGAAGCCTGGAATTGCCGTGTGCTCCGGCTGCGGCTGAAAACGCGTCACGGTCTCGTCGCCATCCCAGTACGTCTTGATCTGGTGGCCGTGTTCATTGAGACGGCCGCAGCCGTAGCAATGCGCGACGTTCTCGGGGTAAGTGTCCTGAAAGGCTCGCATGTTCGGTTCTCTATATCAGTGAATGGTGAAAGACATCTTAGGCCAGTCACCTTTCAGCGCCTATTGCGGCACCGGACAGCAAGCGTGCAAATCACGCCAATGAAGTGTCGCCTCGGTGAGGCGCCCGCACATGCGCACGGTAGCGCTCGATCAGGCCCTGGGTGCTGCGGTCGTGGGCAGCATCCGCGGTCGTTGCCGCGTGCGGGTCGAGCTCGTCGAGCACGCGTGCGGCGAGCTGTTTGCCGAGCTCGACGCCCCATTGGTCGAAACTGTTTACGCCCCAGATCACGCCCTGCACAAACGTGCGGTGCTCGTAGGTCGCCACCAGGGCCCCGAGCGTGAATGGGTCGAGGCGTTCGAGCAGGACGGTGTTGCTCGGCCGGTTGCCGGGGAACACGCGGTGCGGCAGCAGGGCGCGGATGCGCGCTTCGGGCAGGCCGGCGGCGCGCATCTCGGCTTCGGCCTCATCGGCTGTGCGGCCGCGCATCAGCGCCTCGGCCTGGGCGACGAGGTTGGCGAAGGCGATGCGGTGCAGGCGCTCGTCCTCGTGGCCGGCGTCGAGCACGGCGATGAAATCCACCGGCACCGGCTGCGTGCCCTGGTGTACGAGCTGGAAGTACGCGTGCTGGCCGTTGATGCCTTGCTCGCCCCACAGGATCGGGCTGGTACGGCAGGGCACCGTGCTGCCGTCGTGGCGGACGGACTTGCCGTTCGATTCCATGTCGAGCTGCTGCAGATACGCAGGCAGGCGATGAAGGCGCTGGTGGTAGGGCGCGATCAACTGGCTGGGTGCGTCGAGAAAATCGACGTTCCAGATCCCGATCAGCGCCATCAGCACCGGCAGGTTGGCGGCGAAGGGCGTGGCGCGGAAGTGTTCGTCCATCGCGTGTGCGCCGGCGAGCAGATCGTCGAAGCGTTGCGGGCCGATGGCGATCATGATCGGCAGGCCGATCGCGCTCCACAGCGAGAAGCGTCCGCCCACCCAGTCCCAGAACCCGAACATGTTGGCCGGGTCGATGCCGAAAGCCTGCACGGCGGCGGTGTTGGTCGATACCGCAACGAAATGGCGCGCGACCGCGCTGTCATCGCCCGCACGTGCAGTCAGCCACGCGCGTGCGGCTCTGGCATTGGCCAGGGTTTCCTGGGTGGTGAAGGTTTTCGAGGCGACGATGAAGAGCGTGGTCTCGGGTCGGCAGTGGCGCAGGACGTCACCGATCTGCACACCATCGACGTTCGATACGAAGTGCATCCGCAGGCCCGGATGCGCCTGGTCGCGCAGGGCCTCGCAGACCATGGCGGGGCCCAGGTCCGAACCGCCGATGCCGATGTTCACCACGTCGGTGATCGCATCGCCGCGCCAGCCATGCCATGCGCCTTCGCGCACCTGGGTGGCGAAGGCCGCCATGCGCCTGCGCACCGCGTGCACTTCGGCGCCGACATCCACGCCCTCGACCAGCCACTGCGTGCCCAACGGGCAGCGCAGCGCCACATGCAGGACCGCGCGGTCCTCGGTGGTGTTGATGTGCTCGCCGGCAAACATCGCGGCGATGGCGGTCCGCAGCCCGGCTTCCTCCGCCAGTTGCAGCAGCAAGGTGAGGCTCTGCGCGCACAGCAGGTTCTTCGAGTAGTCCAGCGTCAGCCCACAGGCGCTCGCCTGCATGCGCTGCGCGCGCTGCGGGTCGGTGCCGAAGTGATCGCGCAGGGTCGTCGTCAGAAGGGCGTCGCGCCGGGCGGAGAGGGCGCGCCATGCGCCCGATTGCAGGAGGTCGTGCATTGCGAAAGCGGAGCGGAAAAGTTCGAGCGGGGAAATGCAGTGTGGATCGAGGGCCAGTCAGGATGTTACAGACAGCCCCCGGGGCTGTGTGCACCGTCTGTGCAGGGCGGTATCGACAGGCACTGTTATATACTCGCGCTTCCCGAATTCATGCGAGATGCGCCAAGGCATGCCGCTCAATATCCCGAACGCGCTCACCTGGGCGCGCATCGTCATGATCCCGATCTTCGTCGGGATCTTCTACCTGCCCGACGCCCTCATGCCGGTCGCCACCAAGAATCTGGTCGCCACGCTGATTTTCGTCGCGGCCGCGGTCACCGACTGGTTCGACGGCTATCTCGCGCGTGCGCTCGGGCAGACATCGGCCTTCGGCGCCTTCCTCGATCCGGTCGCCGACAAGCTCATGGTCGCAGCGGCGCTGATCCTGCTCGTCCAGCTTGCCCGCGTCGATGCGCTGATCGCGGTGGTCATCATCGGGCGCGAGATCACGATCTCGGCGCTGCGCGAGTGGATGGCGCGGGTGGGCAAGTCCGCCAGCGTGGCGGTGGCCTACGTCGGCAAGCTCAAGACCACGGCGCAGATGGTCGCGATTCCGCTGCTGCTGTTCAATGCGCCGCTATATGGGATCGATATGCGCATCGCTGGCAACATCCTGATCTACGTGGCGGCTGCGCTCACGCTGTGGTCGATGGGCTATTACCTGCATCGGGCGATTCCCCTGCTGCAGGACGAGGCCGGCAAGTAGTTGCGGGCTTACGCGGCAGACCAAATGACGCATTGCAAAAACGCGTTTTAAAAAAGTTGACACCGAAAAATCCTTGCCTATAATGGCGGTCTTTCCCGAGCGGGAATAGCTCAGTTGGTAGAGCGCAACCTTGCCAAGGTTGAGGTCGCGAGTTCGAGACTCGTTTCCCGCTCCTAGAATTCGACGGTCAGGCAGATGTCTGATCCGGAGGCTCCAGTGGTTCAGGGGCAACCGGCCGAAACGGTCGTGGCGCGATGGCAGAGTGGTTAT
>NZ_JAVEYL010000050.1:0-13140 GCF_034003485.1 Thauera sp. | reverse complement strand
GCGGCAGCTCGCGCAGGAAGGTGGTGTCGAAGTAGGACAGGCCGTTGTTGACCTCGTCGATCACCGACAGCTTGGCCGTGCGCAGGATGCGCGTCTGCCACAGCGTGAGCACCGCGCGGCGCAGCGCCTCGAGGTTGGCCTCGGATTCCTCCGGGGTGAGCTGCATGCGGTCGCGCTCGTCGAGCAGGCGGGCGATCACCGTCTCGCAGTTGAGGATGCTCTTGCGCTGCACCTCGGTGGGGTGGGCGGTGAGCACCGGCGAGACGCGGGCGGTGTCGAAGAACTCGACCAGCCCGGCGGCGTCGGTCGTGCCGCTGGCGAGCGCCGCCTCGAGCGCATGGGCGAGGCTGCCTTCGCGCGGGGCGGAGCCCGCGATCAGGTGCGCGCGCGAGCGGCGGATGTGGTGCTGGTCCTCGGCGATGTTGGCCAGGTGCGAGAAGTAGCTGAAGGCGCGCACGACCTGGATGGTCTGGTCGCGCGACAGCGCATCGAGCATGTCCTCGAGTTCGCGCCGCGCGGCGATGTCGTCGTCGCGGCGGAAACGCACGGAGTTCTGGCGGATGCGCTCGATCAGCTCGAAGGCGGCGGCGCCCTGCTGGTCGCGCACGGTGTCGCCGAGCAGGCGCCCGAGCAGGCGGATGTCTTCGCGCAGCGGCGCGTCTTTGTCCTGGGTCATCTCGAATGGGGCAGTGAGGTTGGTGGGCCGCAGGCGCCCATCGGGGACCTGGCGGAATATTCAGTCGGTGGCGCCCATGCGGCTGCGCGCCTCGTCGATCGCGTTCTCGACATACTGGCCGTAGAAATCCTCGAGCCGCATGCCGACGATATCGTCACCCACGGCGCGGCCGTCGGCGTCGAACACGCGGACGGTCGGCGTGAAGCGTGCCTTCTGCGTCCTTGCCACGGCCCGGTGCGTTGACCGGGTGCCCGAGAAATCCACCAGCGCGGCATCCGAGTCGATGTCGATCTGGCGGAACAGGGCACGCCGGCCCTGGGCCTCGGGAGCCGACATCGGCATGAGGTAACTGCGCGCCGTTTCGCAATAACTGCAGCCGGCCTGGCTGTACAGCACCACCATCGGCATGCGCTCGCTGCGCATGGTTGCCGCATCGCGTGCGAGGTCGCTTGCCTTGGGCAGGGCCGGCGGCGCCGCCGAAAGTGCGATCGGCACGCATGCTAGAATCGCGGCCATCCTGCGCACCATTGGTGCGAACCCTGATGCTGCGGTGCGGCGAAAGTCGAGCCTCCCCGGCATGGTCGAATCCTGTACTTGAGTGATCCCAATCGTGAGCCAAGCGAACCCCGAGCGCATCGTCATCGCCACCCGTGAAAGCCGCCTCGCCCTCTGGCAGGCCGAGCACATCAAGGCTCGCCTCGAGGGATTGTATCCCGGCTGCCGCGTCGAGCTGCTCGGCATGACCACCCGTGGCGACCAGATCCTCGACCGGCCGCTGGCAAAGGTGGGTGGCAAGGGGCTGTTCGTCAAGGAGCTCGAGACCGCACTGCTCGACGGCCGTGCCGACATCGCCGTGCATTCGATGAAGGACGTGCCGATGGTGATGGGCGAGGATTTCGTGCTGCCCTGCATCACCGAGCGCGAGGTACCGCTCGACGCTTTCGTCTCCAGCCGCTACGAGAGCCTCGCCGACATGCCGCCGGGAGCGGTGGTGGGCACCTCCTCGCTGCGCCGCGAATCCCAGATCCATGCCCAGTATCCCTTCCTCGGCGTGACCAGCCTGCGCGGCAACCTCGATACCCGCCTGCGCAAGCTCGACGAAGGCCAGTACGACGCCATCATCCTCGCTGCTGCGGGTTTGACCCGTCTGGGCCTGGGCGAACGCATTCGCTCGGTGATGCCGGCCGAAGTGTCGCTGCCGGCAGCCGGGCAGGGCGCGCTCGGCATCGAGTGCCTGGCCGCGCGCAAGGACGTGATCGGCTGGCTCCAGCCCTTGGTCCACGCCGACACCACCGCCTGTGTGCTGGCCGAACGCGCCGTGGCGCGCGCGCTTGCCGGCAGCTGCGAGGTGCCGCTCGGTGCCTATGCGCTGATCCGCGAGGGCAAGGTCTGGTTGCGCGGCTTCGTGGCCAGACCGGATGGCAGCGAGATCGTGCGCGCTGAACGCGAGGGCTCGCCGGCCGAGGCCGAGGCCCTGGGCCGAGCGCTGGCTGAAGACCTGCGGGCGCAGGGGGCAGAGGCGATCCTCGCCGACCTCGGCTGAGCGGCGCGTTCGCATCCGGCATGCACATCGATAACCAGGCGGCCGCCCACGGCGAGTCCCTCCCCCTCGCAGGGCGCACGCTGGCCGTGACACGGCCGCTGGAACAGGCCGGCAGCCTGTGCCGCCGCATCGAGGCGGCGGGCGGAACGGCGATCCGCTTTCCGGTGCTGGCCATTGCACCGGCACCCGATCCCGCGCAGCTCGAGGCGATCGTGCCGCGCCTGGACGAGTTCGACCTGGCCTTCTTCGTCAGCCCCAATGCGATACACCATGCGCTCGAGTTCGTCCTTGCACGTCGGGCCTGGCCTGCCGGCTTGCGCGTGGCGACGGTGGGCAAGGGGAGCGAGCGGGTGCTGCTGGAACGCGGCTTTCGCGACCCGGTGGTGCCGCAGGACGGTTTCGACAGCGAATCGGTGCTGGCCTTGCCCGAGTTTTCCGCCGGGGCGATCCGTGGCCGCAAGGTGCTGATCTTCCGTGGCGATGGTGGACGCGACCTGATTCGCGACACCTTGCGCGAACGCGGCGCGCACGTGGAATATGTCACCTGTTACCGGCGCTACTGCCCGAAGCTCGACCCCGCGATCCTGCTGCAGCCTGCCGCACACGGCAAACTCGACGGCTTGTTGCTCACCAGCAGCGAGGGCGTACGCAATCTGTGCAGCATGTTCGGTGCCGAGGACTTGCGTGCGCTGCAGGCGGTGCCAGTGTTTGCGTCCCATGCGCGCATCGCCGCGGAAGCACGTGAGGCAGGCTTCGCCGTGGTCATCGAGACGCCGGCCGGTGACGAAGGACTGCTGCAGGCATTGACGAGGCACTTTGGTTAAACTCTGGCCATGAACGACGAAACCCCCGCACTGACTCAGCCGCCGGGCGCGGCCCAAGCTTCCCGCAAGGACGATGACATGCCCGAACGATCGACCGGGAACGCCGCGCCTTCCGCGCCGACACGCCAGACCGTGGCCTGGTGGGCTTTGCTTGTTGCGCTGCTAGCCTGTTGCGCCGCGGCATGGGCTGCCTGGCAGGCACGCGATACCCACGAACAGGCGGTGCAGTTGCGCGAGACGCTTGCCAGCCGGCTTGCCGAAGGCGAGAGCGTTGCCACCGAGGCGCGGGGCATCGTGCGCCAGCAGCAGGAGACCATCGCCTCGATGCAGGGCAAGCTCGGCGCGCTGGAGGCAAAGGTGGAGGCGACCGAAGGTCAGGCTTCGGCGCTGGAAGCGATGTATCAGGAGTTCTCGCGTTCGCGCGAGGACAGCGTGGTGGCGGAAGTCGAGCAGGCCGTTGCGCTCGCAGCCCAGCAATTGCAACTGGCGGGTAACCTCGAGGCCGCCCTGATTGCCCTGCAGCAGGCGGATGCACGTCTTGCGGCGCATGACCGCGGACAGTACGCGAGCTTGCGGCGGGCGCTTGCGCGCGACATCGAGACGCTGAAGCTGCAGCCGGTCATCGATGTGCCCGGGCTTGGCCTGCGGCTTGAGCGGCTGCTGGAACGCGCAGATGCCATGCCGCTCGCATTCGAAGGCCAGCTCTCGGCGACGGTGGCCGAGACGCCGGCAGCGAAGGCTCAGGTTGACGCGACGACCGATGCGTGGACGACGAAGGCGCTCGGCTATGCGCGCGAGCTGATTGGCGACGTGTGGCACGAGGTTCGCGGGCTGGTGCGCATGGAGCGGCTGGATCAGGACGATCCGGTGCTGCTGGCGCCGGCGCAGAACACTTTCCTGCGCGAGAACCTGAAGATCCGCCTGCTCACGGCCCGCCTTGCATTGCTTGCGCGGGATGGGCGCACCTATTCCGCCGACCTGGCTCAGGCCAGGGTGTGGATCGAGCGCTTCTTCGACCGTCGTGATGAGCGCGTGCAGATGGCGCTGCAGGAATTGCGGGAGCTCGAGTTGGTTTCGATTCGCACCGAGCTGCCGACGCTGACCGAGAGTTTTGCTGCGCTGCGGACCATGCAGGTGCGTCCGGAGCGCCCGCTTCAGCCGGCGATTCCGCGTGCCGAGCCGAGCGTGCCCGCGACGGAACAAATCCCTGCCGGCGCAAATCGCGCGCCAGCGCGTTGAGGGGGTCACGATGCGTACCCTGATCTGGCTGATCGGCATTTTCGCCCTGGCCGTCGGCGTGGCCATGGTAGCCGGGCTCAACGATGGCTACGTGCTGCTGGTGGCGCCGCCATGGCGCGTGCAGTTGTCGCTCAACCTGCTCGTCGTCATTGTCGTCGTGGGGTTTGCGCTCGCATATGCGCTGATCCGCATCATCAGCCGCACCCTGCAGCTGCCCGGTCGGGTGGCGCAATGGCGGGAACGCCGCCGTCGCGCACGGGCTGGTCGTGCGTTGAACGATTCGATCAATGCGCTGTTCGAAGGGCGCTTCTCGCAGTCGCTGAAATCGGCTTCGCGCGCTTACGAGACGGGCGAGGGCTCGTCGATGGCCGCACTGATCGCGGCCCGTGCGGCACATGCGTTGCAGGACGAACCGCGGTACCGGGAATGGCTCGGACATGCGGCCGAGCACGGTGCGCAGGGTGAGGTGGCGCGGCTGATGACCGAGGCCGAACTCGCCATCGAGGCCCGCCGGTTCGACGAGGCCGCGGCCAAGCTGGCCACGCTGCGCGCGGGCGGAAATCGTCACATCGCCATGCTGCGTCTGGAGGCGCAGGTGGCCTCGGCCCTGGGTCGATGGGAGGAGCTGGTGCAGACGGTGCGCCAACTGCGCAAGCACAAGGCATTGACCGACGAGCAGGCCGCGCCCATGTTGCGCCGCGGTCATGTCGAACGCATGCGCGAGCTGGCGGGCGACGGTGATGCGCTGGCCGCGTACTGGAAAGACATCCCTTCCGTTGAGCTGCAGGACCGGGGGCTGATCGAGCGCGTGTTGCCGCTGCTTGCTGCGGTCGGGCGGGGTGAGCTTGCCCGCAAACAGGTCGAGCGCCTGCTCGACGAGCGCTGGGACTCGGGGCTGGCGCGCCAGTACGCGTACTGTGCGGCGACCGAAGGCGATGTGCGCGCCTGTCTGCAGAAGGCCGAGAGTTGGCTGCCGCAGCAGTCGCGCGATGCCGGCCTGCTGTATGCGCTGGGTCAGCTCTGCCTGAACGCGCAACTCTGGGGCAAGGCGCAGAGCTACCTGGAGGCCTCGGTCCAGCATGGGGCGACGGTCGACGCCCACCTTGCGCTTGCCCATCTGCTGGAGAAGCTGGAGCGCACCGACGCAGCCCAGGGGCAGTATCGTGCGGCGGCCGAAATGGTGGCCGGCAAGCAGAAGACCGCGGTGGCACTGCTGCCGGCGTAAAACAGCCGAGTTTTGCTCGGGCGGGCGCGCCTGTCGCGGCGCGCGCGCTCGAGGCGACAGCGCCCGGGTTCGAGTCGAGGCCTCAGGCCCAGTCGCGTGGCTTCAGGTATTCGTCGTAGAGCCGGGCTTCGGGCGAACCGGGCTCGGGGTGCCAGTCGTAGCGCCACTTCACGATCGGCGGCATCGACATCAGGATCGACTCGGTGCGCCCGCCCGACTGCAGGCCGAACAGCGTGCCACGGTCGAACACGAGGTTGAACTCGACGTAGCGCCCGCGCCGGTAGGCCTGGAAGTCGCGTTCGCGTTCGCCGTAGGGGGTGTCCCGGCGGCGTTCGATGATCGGCAGATAGGCGTCGAGAAAGGCGTTACCCACCGACTGCGTCAGGCCGAAGGCAGTGCCGTAGTCCGTCTTGCCGTCGGCACCGAGATCGTCGAAGAACAGCCCGCCGACGCCGCGCGGCTCGTTGCGGTGCTTGAGGAAGAAGTAGCGGTCGCACCAGTCCTTCAGGCGCGCATATTCCGCTTCGCCGCCGAACGGCACTACGGCGGCCTTGCAGGTGGCGTGGAAGTGGCGCACATCCTCTTCGAACGGGTAGTAGGGCGTCAGGTCCATGCCGCCGCCGAACCACCATACGGGCGGCTTGCCTTCGGCAATCGCGACGAAGCAGCGCACGTTCATGTGCACCGTCGGGCAATAGGGGTTGCGCGGGTGCAGCACCAGGGACACGCCCATGGCCTCGAACCGCCGGCCGGCGAGTTCCGGGCGGTGCGCGGTGGCGGACGCCGGCATGCCGTCGCCCATCACGTGCGAGAAATTGACGCCGCCGCGTTCGAAGAAGTTGCCGTCCTCGATGACGCGGGTGAGCCCGCCACCGCCTCCTGGTCGCTCCCAGCCGTCCGCCTTGAAGGCCATGCCATCGAAGGCCTCGAGACGGCTGACGATGCGTTGTTGCAGATCGGTGAACCAGGGTTTGACGGTGGCAGGATTCATCGTGGAGCAGCTCTTGTCATCGACCGGTGCGTCGGCGGCGCCGGCCTTGGTCGCGGCGACCGCCGCTTCGCAGGCGGCAGCATCGGCGAACATCGGGCTGGTGCCGATGACCTGGCCGTTGCTCGCCTTGAGGTTGAAGTAGGGGCGACCGTCCGAGGCCGTCTTCAGGTCATAGCGTTTGTCGTCGGCCGCGTTCTTGCGTACCGACTCGACACCGTTCGTGCAACTCGTCTTGGCGTTGTAACCCTCGCTACGCAGCAGCGTCTTGCCGTCGCCGCTGAGCAGCTTGAAGTGGAACTCGCCCTTTTCGTTCTTCGTAATCTCGAATCTGACGGACATCGGTGTCTCCATGACTGATCACTCGGGATGCGCGCGCCCTATGCGTGCGCAGCGATAGGATAGTCGTGAAGGTGGCGGATGTCAGCGCATGCGGACATCCGCGGTCGACCGCCGTCTGCGGTGCGGAGGGGTCAGCTCTTGCGCGAGAGCGCGCGATGACCGATGTCGCGGCGATACTGGCGACCGTCGAAGCTGATGCCGTCAGCCACCTCGTAGGCGCGCTTCTGTGCGGTGCGCACGTTGTCGCCGAGGGCGGTGACGCACAGCACGCGGCCCCCTGCGGTAAGGATCTGACCGTCCTGTTCGGCGGTGCCGGCATGGAAGACGTGTGCATCCTCCAACTCGCCGCCGGGCAGGCCGGTGATGACGTCACCCTTGCGCGGGCTGTCGGGGTAGCCCGCGGCGGCGAGCACCACGCCGAGGGCGAAACGGCGATCCCATTCGGCTTCGGTCTGGTCGAGCTTGCCCGCGATCGCTGCCTCGACGAGGTCGGCGAGGTCGGTCTTGAGCCGCATCATGATCGGCTGCGTTTCCGGATCGCCCATGCGGCAGTTGAATTCGACCACGCGCGGCTTGCCTTCGCCGTCGATCATCAGGCCTGCATACAGGAAGCCGGTGTAGGGCAGGCCGTCGGCGGCCATGCCGGCCAGCGTGGGGTTGATGATCTCGCGCATCACGCGCGCATGCACGTCGGGCGTCACCACCGGGGCGGGCGAGTAAGCGCCCATGCCGCCGGTGTTGGGGCCTTCGTCGCCGTCCTTCAGGCGCTTGTGGTCCTGGCTCGTCGCGAGGGCCATCGCATGGCGGCCGTCGGCCATGACGATGAAGCTGGCTTCCTCGCCTTCCATGAACTCCTCGACGACGACGCGCGCGCCTGCATCGCCCATCCTGTTGTCGAGCAGCATCATGTCGATCGCGGCGTGCGCCTCGTCGGCGCTCATGGCCACGACCACGCCCTTGCCGGCGGCGAGGCCATCGGCCTTGATGACGATCGGCGCGCCTTCGGTGTCGATGTAGGCGTGCGCGGCCGCTGCGTCGGAGAAGGTGCGGTACTTGGCGGTCGGGATGTTGTGGCGGACCAGGAACTGCTTGGCGAAGTCCTTCGAGCTTTCGAGCTGGGCGGCGGCCTTGGTCGGGCCGAAGATCGGCAGGCCGGCGGCGCGGAAGGCATCGACCACGCCGGCCGCGAGCGGCGCCTCGGGGCCGACCACGGTGAACCCGACCTGCTCGTGGCGGGCGAGATCGACCAGGTCGGACACCGCGGTGACGGACACGTTTTGCAGCTTGGGCTCGCGCGCGGTGCCGGGGTTGCCCGGTGCGACCAGCACGCGGGTGACCTTGGGCGAGTGGGCGAGCTTCCAGGCCAGCGCGTGTTCGCGGCCGCCGGAACCGATGACGAGGACTTTCATGAGGCGCTCCGTGTTTCTGCGGGGACGATGCTTAGTGGCGGAAATGGCGGAAGCCGGTGAACACCATGGCGATGTTCTGTTCGTCGGCTGCGGCGATCACCTCGGCGTCGCGCATCGAGCCGCCGGGCTGGATCACCGCGGTGGCGCCCGCCTGGGCGAGCACGTCGAGGCCGTCGCGGAACGGGAAGAAGGCATCCGAGGCAACCACGCAGCCGGCAATCTGCAGGCCGGCGTTCTCGGCCTTGATCTTGGCGATGCGGGCCGAGTCGACACGGCTCATCTGACCGGCGCCGACGCCGATGGTCATGCCGTCCTTGCAATACACGATGGCGTTCGACTTGACGTACTTCGCCACGCGCCAGGCGAACAGCATGTCACGCAGCTCGGCTTCCGTCGGCGCGCGCTTGGTGACGACCTTGAGGTCGGCGATCTGGATGCGGGCTTCGTCGGCGCTCTGCACCAGCAGGCCGCCGCCCACGCGCTTGTAGTCGAAGGCACCGGCGGGCTGGCCGAGTGCACAGGTGAGCACCCGCACGTTCTGCTTGGCGCGCAGCAGCTCGAGTGCTTCGGCGGTGTAGGCGGGCGCGATCAGCACTTCGAGGAACTGGGCGGAGACGGCCTCGGCCGCGGCGCGGTCGACTTCGCCGTTGAAGGCGATGATGCCGCCGAAGGCCGAGGTGGGGTCGGTGGAGAAGGCCTTCTTGTAGGCTTCCAGCGGGGTGGCGCCGAGGGCCACGCCACAGGGGTTGGCGTGCTTGACGATGACGCAGGCCGCGGCCGGGCCGTCGAAGGCCTTGACGCATTCCCATGCCGCATCGGCGTCGGCGATGTTGTTGTACGACAGCTCCTTGCCCTGCAGCTGGGTGTAGCCGGCGACGCCGCCCTCGGCTGCGCCGGGCTGGCGGTAGAAGGCGGCGGTCTGGTGCGGGTTCTCGCCGTAGCGCAGATCCTGAACCTTGTCGAAGGCGAGCTGAAGGCGCTCGGGGTAGGTCTGCAGCGACACGTCGCCGGCCTCGTTGGTGACCAGCGCGGTGAGGTAGTTGGAGATTGCCGAGTCGTAGCGCGCGGTGTGGGTGAAGGCCTTCACTGCCAGCGCGAAGCGGGTCTTGTGGCTGAGCTTGCCGGCGTTGGACTTGAGCTCGGCGACGATGCCGGTGTAGTCGTCGGGGTCGGTGACGATGCCGACGCCGCCGTCCTCGTTGCCGTGGTTCTTGGCCGCGGCGCGCACCATGGTCGGGCCGCCGATGTCGATGTTCTCGATCGCGTCTTCCAGCGTGCAGTCGGGCTTGGCCACGGTCTGCTGGAAGGGGTAGAGGTTCACCACCACCAGGTCGATGCGGCCGATGTCGTGTGCGGCGATCGTGTCCATGTGCTCGGCGAGGTCACGACGAGCGAGGATGCCGCCGTGCACCTTCGGATGCAGGGTCTTGACGCGGCCGTCGAGCATCTCGGGGAAGCCCGTGTGTTCGGAGACGTCCGTCACCGGCAGGCCGGCTTCGCGCAGCAGGCTGGCAGTGCCGCCGGTCGACAGCAGCTTGATGCCAAGGCTGGCGAGTTCGCGCGCGAAATCGAGCACGCCGCGTTTGTCGGAAACACTGATCAGGGCTTGGGTGACGTTCATCGTGGGACCGGAAGCAAGTTTGAAGGGGAAGCGGAAAAGTCTTGGACTGCGAGGTGCACGAAGTGCAGGAATTGCACGCGCGCGGCACGAGACGGCCGCAGCGCCGGTTTTCTTACAGCAGTTCGTAGTCGGTCAGTTTGCGACGCAGCGTGTTGCGGTTGATGCCCAGCATTTCGGCTGCGACGGTCTGGTTGCCCTTGGCCTGCTCGAGGACGAACTGCAGCATCGGGCGCTCGACGTTGCGGATCACCATGTCGTGGATGGCGGCGGGCTTCTCGCCGTCGAGGTCGCGGAAGTACTGGTCCAGCGTGCGGACGACGGCGTCCGCGATCTCGTTGCTGCGGCTGGTCATGCTGCGAGTTCCTGCGGGCATCCGGCTTGCGGGTCCGTCTCGTAGCTCAGGCGGGCGTCGGCCTCTGCGAGCAGGCCGAAGAATTCGTCCACCGCGGCGAGCTGGGAGGGGATGTCGGGAATCTGGTTCATCGCGCGGCGGAAGGCCGCCGAGCCCACCAGGCCCTTGGTGTACCAGGAGATGTGCTTGCGCGCGATCTTCACGCCGCGCTCGTCGCCATAGAAGCCGTACAGATCGGCGAGGTGCTCGCGGCAGACCTGATGGATCTCGCTGACCAGCGGCGGCGGCATCAGCTCGCCGGTGGCGAGGTAGTGCTCGATCTCGCGGAAGATCCACGGCCGGCCCTGCGCGGCGCGGCCGATCATGACGCCGTCGGCGCCGGTGTAGTCGAGCACGTGCTTGGCTTTCTGCGGGCTGGTGATGTCGCCGTTGGCGATCACCGGGATCTTCACCAGCGTCTTGACGTGGGCGATGGTGTCGTACTCCGCTTCGCCCATGTACTGGTCGGCGCGGGTGCGGCCGTGGATGGCGATGGCGCGGATGCCGGACTCTTCGGCGATGCGGGCGATCGTCGGTGCGTTCTTGTTGGCGCGGTTCCAGCCGGTGCGGAACTTGAGCGTGACCGGGGTATCCGGCACGGCCTTGACCACCGCCTCGAGGATGCGCGCGACCAGCGGCTCGTCCTGCATCAGCGCCGAGCCGGCCATCACGTTGCACACCTTCTTGGCCGGGCAGCCCATGTTGATGTCGATGATCTGAGCGCCGTTGTCGGCGTTGTACCGGGCGGCCTCGGCCATCATCGCCGGGTCGGCGCCGGCGATCTGCACCGAGATCGGATCGACCTCGCCGGTGTGGTCGGCGCGGCGGCGGGTCTTCTCGCTGCCGTAGAGCAGCGAGTTGGAGGTGACCATCTCGGACACGGCCACGCCGGCGCCCAGTTTCTTGCACAACTGGCGGAAAGGACGATCCGTCACGCCCGCCATGGGAGCGACGAAAAGGTTATTGCGCAAGGCGAAGCCGGCGAACTGCATGGACGGGTCAGGCGAGGGAAAAGGCGGCATTTTACCTCATCGCTCAAGTGCTTGGGCGCGCTTGCCGTTGCGTCGGTGCAACCCCGCTGCTGCGGGCGGGCGTCTGCCGGCGCAGTCGGACATGGAGGAAGCTGCCGTGCGCCTTGTGCGCACGCATGGTGCCGAATCCTGTGCACAGGTAAAATCCCGACCCTTTTTCCCGTTCGGGACCTGGTCGCCGTGATCCGCATCGAAAACCTGCGCAAGACGTATCGTGCCGCCGACGGCCGCGAGGTCGAGGCGCTCGCCGACATCAACCTCGAGATCGGTGCCGGCGAGGTGTTCGGCATCATCGGTCGATCCGGCGCCGGCAAGAGCACGCTGATCCGCACCCTGAATCTGCTCGAGCGCCCCTCGGCGGGGCGCGTGCTGGTCGAGGGCGAGGACATCACCACGCTCGACAGCGAAGGCCTCTACGCACTGCGCCGTCGCGTCGGCATGATCTTCCAGCACTTCAACCTGCTCAATGCCAAGACGGTCGCCGACAACATCGACTGGCCGCTGAAGGCGACCGGGCATACCAACGCCGCCGCGCGCGCCGCGCGGGTGCAGGAGTTGCTGGCGCTGGTCGGCCTGTCCGAGCACGGGCACAAGTATCCGTCGCAACTCTCGGGCGGGCAGAAGCAGCGCGTCGGCATCGCGCGCGCGCTGGCCAACCGCCCCCAGCTGCTGCTGTGCGACGAGGCGACCTCGGCGCTCGATCCCGAGACCACGCAGTCCATCCTCAAGCTGCTGCTCGACATCAACCGCCAGCTGGGGCTGACCATCGTGCTGATCACCCACGAGATGCAGGTGATCCGCACGATCTGCGACCGCGTCGCGGTGATCGACGGCGGGCGCATCGTCGAGTCGGGCAGGGTGGCCGACGTCTTCCTGCATCCGCAGCATCCGGTCACGCGCAGCATGGTGGCGCAGAGCGACGCGCTCGCGGCGGCAAGCTTCGACCCCGCGCACGCCTACATGAGCGACAAGCTGCGTGGCACGCTGGTGCGCCTGACCTACATCGGCGATGTGACCTACCAGCCGATCCTGAGCCGCATCATGGCCGGGGCGAAGGTGCAGATCACGATCCTGCAGGGCGAGGTCTCGAGCATCAAGGATGTGCCCTTCGGCCAGCTGCTGCTCGAGCTCGAGGGGAGCGAGGACGACATCCGGGGCGTGTTCGCCGAGCTCGACCGCCACCAGATCCACCATGAGGTGCTGCAGTAATGGACCTGTCCGTCATCGACTGGAGCGACATCTGGCTGGCGACCTGGGAAACCCTGGTCATGACCGGCGTGTCGCTGTTCTTCACCATCCTGCTCGGGCTGCCGCTGGGCATCCTGTTGTTCGTCACCGCCAAGCGCCAGCTGCTGGAGCAGGGTTTCGTCTATACGGTGCTGTCGTTCGTGGTCAACGTGCTGCGCTCGGTGCCCTTCCTGATCCTGCTGATCGTGATGATCCCGGTCACGGTGATCCTGATCGGCACCTCGCTCGGTGTGGAAGGCGCCATCCCGCCGCTGGTGGTGGGCACTGCGCCTTTCTTCGCGCGCCTGGTCGAGAACGTGCTGCGCGAGGTCGATCGCGGCGTCATCGAAGCCTGTCAGGCGATGGGCATCCGCACCCACCGCATCATCTTCGGCGCGCTGCTGCCGGAGGCGCTGCCCGGGCTGATCGCGGCGATCACCGTGACGGCGATCACCTTGATGTCCTATGCTGCGATGTCCGGCGTGATCGGCGGCGGCGGCCTCGGCGACCTCGCGATCCGTTTCGGCTATCAGCGCTTCCAGACCGAGGTGATGGTGATCACCGTCGCCCTGCTGGTCGTGCTCGTCCAGATCATCCAGTACTCGGGCGACCGCCTGGTGCTGT
>NZ_JAVEYL010000024.1:0-58260 GCF_034003485.1 Thauera sp. | reverse complement strand
GCCGTGGGAGCGGGCTAGCCCGCGAATGCGCGCTGATGCAGGCATTTTTCGCGGGCAAGCCCGCTCCCACGGCCCCGCTCCCGCCAGGGCCGCCCACTGGCATCCCCTTCCAGCCCACCCAGGGCTCAAACCCTTCAGCGTCCGAGCACCCCTCATGGACTACATCCTCAGCATCCTCGGCCCGCTCGCCGAGGGCTCGCTGGTCACGCTCAAGCTGTTCTTCATCACACTCGCGCTGGCCGTGCCGCTCGGCCTGGCGCTGGCGCTGATCCGCATCTCGCGCTTCACCGTCGCCAGCCAGGCGGTCAACGGCTACATCTGGCTGATGCGCGGCACGCCGCTGATGCTGCAGTTGCTGTTCATCTACTTCGCGCTGCCCTTCGTCCCGGTGATCGGCGTGCGCCTGCCCGACTTCCCGGCGGCGATCGTGGCCTTCGCGCTCAACTACGCGGCCTACTTTGCCGAGATTTTCCGCGCCGGCATCCAGTCGATCGACCGCGGCCAATACGAGGGCGCCAAGGTGCTCGGCTTTTCCTACAGCCAGACCATGCGCCGCATCGTGCTGCCACAGGTGGTCAAGCGCATCCTGCCGCCGATGAGCAACGAGACCATCACCCTGGTGAAGGACACCTCGCTGATCTACGTGCTCGCGCTCAACGATCTGCTGCGCGCCGCGCGCGGCATCGTGCAGCGCGACTTCACGATCACGCCCTTCATCGTCGCCGCGGGCTTCTACCTGCTGATGACGCTGGTGCTGACCTGGTTCTTCCAGCGTCTGGAGAAACGCCATGCCGTCTATGACTGAGGCCGTGCCGATGAGCCCACCGCCGGCGGATTCGCAGACGGGCCCGATGATCCTCGCCGAGGGCATCCACAAGCGCTTCGGCGCCAACGAGGTGCTCAAGGGCGTTTCGCTGACCCTGGCCAAGGGCGAGGTGGTGGCCGTGATCGGTCCATCCGGTTCGGGCAAGAGTACCTTCCTGCGCTGCCTCAACCATCTGGAGAGCATCGACGCCGGGCGCATCGTGATCGAGGGCGACGTGCTTGCCGACAACGACGCCCACGGCCGCGCGCGCTATGTCGCCGACGCCGAGGTTCGCCGCATCTGCGCACGCATGGGCATGGTGTTCCAGCACTTCAACCTGTTCCCACACCTCACCGTGCTGCAGAACGTGATCGAGGCGCCGCTGACCGTGAAGGGCTTGAAGCGCGAGGTCGTCCTGCCCAAGGCCGAGGCCTTGCTCAAGAAGGTCGGCCTCTTCGACAAGCGCGACGCCTACCCATCGCGGCTCTCCGGCGGCCAGAAACAGCGCGTGGCGATTGCGCGTGCGCTGGCGATGGAGCCCGACATCATGCTGTTCGACGAGCCCACGTCAGCGCTCGACCCGGAACTGACCGGCGAGGTGCTGCGTACCATGCGCCAGCTTGCCGACGAGCGCATGACCATGCTGGTGGTGACGCACGAGATGGGTTTTGCGCGCGAGGTGGCAAGCCGGGTGGTGTTCATGGACGGCGGCGAACTCATCGAGTCGCGGCCGGCGGCGGAGTTCTTCGCCAGCCCGCAGCATCCGCGCACGCGAGCGTTTCTCGACAGCATGCTCTGAGCACGATTGCAGCCATTTGGCGCAGGAAAATGCATTGATGCAGGCAAGAAGCGGCCTGTAAGCGACCTGCGTCCGTTCTTCCAAACCCCCAGGAGATTGCCCATGAGCACCGCATCGACCACCCTGCGCCAGCTATCCGGCCTGCCCGCCACCCCGACCCACCTGTCCGATTCGGCGCTGATCATCGTCGACGCCCAGAACGCCTACCGCAGCGGCGTGATGCAGCTCGAAGGCGTGGAGCCGGCGCTGGACGAATGCGCACGACTGCTGACCCGGGCGCGCGCGCTGAAGATTCCGGTGGTGCACATCCAGCACGACGCCGGCCCCGGTTCGCCCTACGACCCCAGCGCCGAATGCGGCGCGATCGCCGACAAGGTCGCGCCGGCCGCCGACGAGGCGGTGGTGGTCAAGCACTACCCGAACTCCTTCGTCGGCACCGACCTCGACGCGCGCCTGAAGGCCGCCGACGTGAAGAACCTGGTCGTGGTCGGCTTCATGACCCACATGTGCATCAACTCCACCGCACGTGGCGCCTTCAACCTCGGCTACGCGGTGACCGTTCCGGCGGCGGCCACCGCCACCCGAGCGCTGGCCGCGCCCGACGGCAGCGTGGTCGAGGCTGCGGTCCTGCAGTCCGCGGCGCTCGCGGCGCTGGCCGATCTGTTCGCGGTGGTGGTGGCAGACGGCGCCGCGGTTCCAGACTGAACCCTGGCCGCCTAGCCTCGAGCGCCTCATCGCGCTGCCGCACGGCATCCCGGTAAACAGACCACGGCCCCTCTGCGGCGACTTCGCCGCAGAGGGGCCGTGAACGCACGCGAGGTGCGCGGGCAGGCGCTTTTGCCGTGCCCGGGAGGAGCGTCGATCAGCCGCGCGAGCGGTGATCGCCGTGGCTGCGCTCGCTGCGCGACGGGTGACCATCGCGATTGAAGCCGCCAGCGCTACGGCGATTGTCGCCAGCCGGACGGCCAGTGCCGCCACCGCTGCCGAATCGACGCCCCGTGCTGCTGCCAGCCGGGCGGGGCCCAGCAGGCTTGCGCGGCGACGGCTCCATGCCGGCGATCGTGTGCACTTCCAGGCGGTCGCCGGTGAAGCGCTCGATGGCACGGATGAGGCCGGTTTCACGCGGACCCGACAGGGTGATCGCGATCCCGTCGCGACCGGCACGACCGGTACGGCCGATGCGGTGAACGTAGTCCTCGGCCTGGCGCGGCGGGTCGAAGTTGATGACGTGGCTGATGCCGGCGACGTCGATGCCGCGCGCGGCGACGTCGGTCGCCACCAGCACGCCGATGCGGCCCTGGCGCAGGCGGTCGAGGGTACGGTTACGCTGGGTCTGGTGCATGTCGCCGTGCAGCGCAGCGGCGGAGATGCCCTTTTCCTGGAGCGAGAGCGACAGCTCGTCGGCGCTGCGCTTGGTGGCGGTGAACACCACCGCCTGGTTCATTCCTTCCTCGCCGAGCAGGGCGTGGAGCAGGCGGCCCTTGTGGCCGAGGTCGTCGGCGAACATCAGGCGCTGCTCGATCTGGCCGCGATCCTGCTGCGCGACTTCGATCTCGATGCGCTGCGGGTTGCGGGTGAGGCGCGACGCCAGGTTGCCCACGACACCGTCGAGCGTGGCCGAGAACAGCAGCGTCTGGCGCTTGGCCGGGGTGGCGGCGACGATGGCGTCGATATCTTCGGCGAAGCCCATGTCGAGCATGCGGTCGGCTTCGTCGAGGATCAGCACTTCGACGTCGGACAGCTTGATCTTGCGGCGATTGAGGTGGTCGAGCAGGCGGCCGGGCGTAGCGACGACGACGTCGCACTGGCGCTGCAACTGCTTGATCTGGGCGAACATCGGCGCGCCGCCGACGAGGCACGCGGTGTTGAGCCAGCGCAGTGCCTTGCCGTAGGTCTGCACGGCCTTCTCGACCTGCTGCGCAAGCTCACGGGTGGGGGTCAGCACCAGCACGCGCGGGCCACTGCCCGGGGTGGGGCGGCGATCGATGATCTTCTGCAGGGCGGGCAGCGTAAACGCAGCGGTCTTGCCACTGCCGGTGTGACTGGACACCAGCAGATCCTGTCCGGCAATCGCAGCCGGAATGGCCAGCATCTGCACCGGCGTCGGGACGGTGTAGCCGGTCTGTTCGACGGCATTGAGGAGTTCTGCGGCGAGGCCGAGGCTTTGAAACGTCATGTGGTTCTTCCTGTGTCTTGCTGTCCGGCCCACAAAGGAGGGAAGGACTAATTCGGGCCCGTGAAATCGGGCCGCATGGCATCGCGGCGCGCCAGGACTGCAGAAACAGTCAGGGCGCACGGAATCGCAAGGGCGACGAACGCGCGATGGGCGTGGCCGGTCGATTCGCAAGACGGTCGCAAAACCGCTGCAGAAAGACCGCGCATCGGCACCAACCGGTTGTCACGATGCCAGACGATCGGAAGAACGAATGGGGTTCGGCGGGAGGTCGGGGGCGATGGGGCTGTGGTTACAGTCCCTGGGGCCGGTCGGCGGGCATCCTTGTCCTCGCCAGAAACCTGTATGGCCCTGATGCTGCATTGCACAACGGGGCGTAGTATAATCGCTTTTGATCGTGTTGTCGCCGTTTACTTGTCCAAGCCGCATTCGGACAAAAGAAAAGCGGGCCGGTACAGTGCATACGGGCCCGCTCTTGCCGGGGACGCACCCCGGTCGAGGAATCTCGACTTGCCAGTTACTTGTTGACCGCGGCTTTCAGCGTGGCGCCGGCAGTGAACTTGGGGACGCTCGACGCAGCGATCTCGATCGTGGCGCCGGTCTGCGGGTTACGACCCGTGCGAGCGGCACGCTCGGAAACTTCAAAGGAACCGAAACCGGTGAAGGCAACCTTCTCGCCCTCGCCCAGTTGCTCGGCGATGATGTCGAGCACAGCAGACAGCGCGCGATCGGCCTGAGCGCGGGAAACATCCAGACGGTCAGCCAGGGCTTCGACGAATTCACCTTTATTCATGCTTTTCCTCGATTGGTGTGAGTGGGATTTTGGAAAGTCCGGTCTACGCGGCGGATTCTAGCACCGTCGCGGCTTGTGGGGCGCCTCCTGATGTCCGTCCGTGACATCCGCCATGGCGCGTCACACAAGGTACGCCCGCATGCGGTCGCGGCACGGAAAGCCCACTCCGGGCAACAACAGGGGGTATCCTCCTGCCAGCAACACGACCACGAAAGATATCGACGATGAACACACAAGCCCCTGCCGGCGACGACACCATCCGCATCACCGCCACACGCCAGGGTGGAAACGTCACCCAGGTCAAGGTGCATATTCCGGCGCTGGCCTGGATGGGTACGCAGGTCGTGGGCATGACGCCCGCCGCAGCCACCGCCCACCTGAGCGCCCACGCCAGCCACAGCCCGCGTGCCCACGCCTGCGCAGTCGAACGGGCGTGCGCGGCGGCACTTGGCGAGCCGCCTGCGGAGCTCGACACCCAGATCGCCACCGAACGCGCGCTGGCCGCCGAGATGGCCGATACCCATCTGCGCCGCCTGCTGATCGACTGGCCACCGCAGTTCGGATTCGAGCCACGCCTGAACCGTTTCGCCGAATTTCACCGCCAGTTGATCGCGCCGCTCGACCCCGAGACCGCATTCGCGCTCGGCGGAGACGTGCTCGACCTGGTCGCCCGCGAGATGCTCGCCGGCTTCTTCAACCAGATCCGCATGCCCCACGGCATCGGCGAATTCATCGACCGGCTCAATGCCGGCGGCAGCCTGAGTTCGGTGATGAACGGGCTGATCGCGATGGGTCCGACGAGCTCACCCCGCGGCGGCCCGGCCCAGTTGCTCGGCATGCTCAGCGCCGCGGCCTGGGTGAGCGGCGTGGGGAGCTGGCCCACTGCGGACTTCGTGCGTCACCCGACCTTTGGCGGTGCGCCAGCCGAGACGGGGCCGCTCGCCCGCCACGCGCCGTCGCCACTCGTACGCCTGCTGCTGGAGCGCGGACACCGGGTGTCGGCCCGCCTGTTCGCCAAGGCCATCGATGTGGCCGACTGTGCGAGCCGGATGCGCTACCCCTACACCGACGACGTTCCGCCGCTGGTCGACGCGGTTCAGGCTGGCCCCTTGGTGGGCGTGGCGCGCGTGGCCACTGCGCGTGGCACGCTGCTGTGCTGGGTCAGAATCGCCGATGGCGTGATCGCCGACTGTGCAATGGTCCCGGCCGGAGCATGGAACTTCCACCCGGAGGGCCCCTTCTACCGCGAAGCGCTGAGCGGGCCGGAAACAGGCGAGAATCTCGAGGGCGCACGCAAGCGCCTTAACGTGCTGGCGCTCGCCCTCGACCCTTCCATCGTCCACACCGTCGACGTCATCGAACGCCCTGCGCCCAAAAAGCGCGCCTGAGCGTGTCCCGGTGTCTGCCGGTTACTCAGTCCTTGAGCTGGCGGTAGGCGCCACCGAAATAGATCAATGGCGCACGCGCTTCGCGGTCGAAGTCAACGACTTCGCTGATGAAGACAAGGTGGTCACCGCCCTCATGGCGCACGGTGTTGCGGCACTGGAAGCGCGCGCAGCAGCCCCTGAGCAACGGCACGCCGCCCGCGCCCGTGTCGTACTCGAGCCCGGCAAACTTGTCCTCGATCCGGCTCGCGAAGCGCTGCGACAATTCCGTTTGACATTCGGCCAGCACATTGATCGCGTAGTATTCGCACGCTTCGAAAAGCCCGCGGCTGGGCAGGTCGTTCGCCAGACTCCACACGATCAGTGGCGGATCGAGCGACACCGAGTTGAACGAATTGACCGTCAGGCCGATCGGCTCGCCGGCGGGAGTCCGCGTGGTCACCACCGTGATGCCGGTAGCGAACATGCCAAGCGCATTACGTAGGCTGCGCGAGAAGTCCTCGCTGGGGAAACGCTGTTGGGTCATGGGATGGGCCGTCGCGGTTTATCCGCGCTCTGCTGTAGTGCAATCGAAGCGCGGATTATCCCTGCGCGCGCGACCAGCGTCGAGGGCGAACACCTTGATGCATGCAATAAACACAGGAAAAACCGCAACATGAACGACTTCGCCAGCCGCCTGATCGCCTGGCAGCGCGAGCACGGACGTCACGACCTCCCCTGGCAGGGCGGCTCCGATCCCTACCCGATCTGGCTGTCGGAGATCATGCTGCAGCAGACCCAGGTCGACACCGTGATCCCCTACTACGTGCGCTTTCTCGAACGCTTTCCCGATGTCGGCGCGCTCGCGGCGGCGCCGGTCGAAGACGTGATGGCGCTGTGGAGCGGCCTCGGCTACTACGCGCGGGCGCGCAACCTGCACCGTGCGGCGCAGGTGATCGTAGCCGAGCACGGCGGCCACTTTCCACGCACGGC
The DNA here is from genome assembly GCF_034003485.1 of Thauera sp. Taxonomy (GTDB): domain Bacteria; phylum Pseudomonadota; class Gammaproteobacteria; order Burkholderiales; family Rhodocyclaceae; genus Thauera. Next base: position 51,333 of record NZ_JAVEYL010000024.1, on the reverse strand, counting down.
CGCCGAAATCGCCGAGTTGCCCGGCATCGGGCGCTCGACCGCCGCCGCGATCGCTGCCTTCGCCTTTGGCGAGCGCGCCGCGATTCTGGACGGCAACGTCAAGCGCGTGCTGTGCCGGCTATTCGGCATCGACGGTTTTGCGGGTGCAAAGGCGGTCGAGAACCGATTGTGGGAACTGGCCGAGGCGCTGCTTCCTGCGCGGGATGTCGGACGCTACATCCAGGCGCAGATGGACCTTGGCGCCACGCTGTGCACGCGCGCCCGGCCGGCCTGCATCCGCTGCCCCTTCGCCGCCGACTGCGTCGCCCATCGCGACGGGCGCGTCGCCGAGTTGCCCACGCCCCGCCCGCGCAAGACCGTGCCCCGGCGCAGCGCGCGTTACGCGGTGATCCTGCGCGACGGCGCGGTGCTGCTCCAACGCCGCCCACCGACCGGAATCTGGGGCGGGCTGCTGGCGCTACCCGAGATTCCGGAGGACCTTGCCGAACCCGCACAGTGGGCGGGCGAGCGCTTCGGATTGAGCGTGTCCGCAGCGCAGCCCCTGGCCCCCCTGACCCACGCCTTCACCCACTTCGTGCTCGAACTGCACCCGGTGCTGCTGCAGGTGGAGCAAGTGCCCCGCGCTCACGCCGATCCGCTCCACCATCGCGCTGCCGACGATGGTGCGCTGTGCTGGCAACCCCTGGCCGCCCGTGGCGGCGCCGCGCTGCCGACACCGGTGCGGCGCATCCTCGACACCCTGGCGGCACCGGACCTGTTCGCCGGCGACTGAACTGCGCGCGGCGACGCGCCGGGCCTCAGGCGACGTTCGGCAGCAAGCCGTGTTCGCGCAGGTATTTCTGCAGGATTTCCAGCCGACTGATGGGGTCGTCCAGCTCGAGCAGTTTCTGTTTGGCGAGCAGGGGAATGGGCAGCAACTCGGTGTAGCGCCCACCCACCCAGGCTGCCTCATCGAAATCGTGCGGCGGCGGCAGGCGCTCACCGAGCTCGGCGACGATCGTCCTGAGCAGCGGCAGCAGCTCGGCCTGCGCCGCGGGGACGCCAACGGGCGGCGGCTCGTCGAGCCAGCGCACGCTGGCGACGAGCAGGCCGTCGCGCTCGACCTCGTGGTCCTCGATGCGAAAGCGCCGGCGGCCACGGGTAACGAGGTTCAGCACGCCGGCCTGCGCCATGTCCCACTGCTCGATGCGCGCCTCGGTACCTACCGGATGCGGGACCGCCGTCTCGCCCACCTCCTCGCCCGCGGCGATCAGGCAGACGCCGAAGCTGGCGTCCTCGCGCATGCAGCGCGTGATCATGTCCATGTAGCGCGGCTCGAACACGCGCAGCGGCAGCACACCGCCAGGAAACAGCACCGTCTTGAGGGGAAACAGCGGCAGGCGTTCGGGCGACGTGGTCATGGCGTGGTCCTGGACTCGGGGGGCTCGGATGGGGACGGCGGGGCGCAGCGACGAGCGCCTCATCCGCCGCCGGCGCTCGGCTCGACCGTCTGTACGCGATCTTCGCCCCAGCGCGCCATCAGCGTGTGCGGCACGCCAAGCTGATCGAGGATGCGGGCGACGACGAAGTCGACCAGATCCTGCACGCTCTGCGGATGATGGTAGAAGCCGGGGTTTGGCGGCAGGATGCACACCCCGAGGCGGGCGAGCTTGAGCATGTTCTCGAGATGGATCGCCGAGTACGGTGTCTCGCGCGGCACCAGCACCAGCTTGCGGCCTTCCTTGATGACGACGTCGGCAGCGCGCTCGATGAGGTTCTGGCTCAGGCCGCCGGCGATCGAGGCCAGCGTGGCCACCGTGCACGGACACACCACCATCGCGTCGGGCGGATTGGAGCCGGAGGCCGGTGGCGCAAACCATTCCTCGCGACCGAACACCCTCAGTTGCCCCGGCGAGGCGTCGAAGCGTGCAGTCAACTCGGCCTCGACCTCGGCCGGGCGCGCCGGCAGGCTCCAGTCCATCTCCTGGCGAGCGACGATCTGCGCGACCTGCGAATACAGCAGCCATACCCGGCAGCCCGCCTGCAGCAGGCACTCCACCAAGCGCACACCATACGGCAGGCCGGAGGCGCCGGTGAAGGCGACGGTGATCGTGCGCGGCGGGTTCATTGCAGGTAGTCGGTGATCAATTCCCACCGTCCATTGCGGATCTGGGCGAGACGGCCGTGGCGATTGCCGAGGTGATCCTCGGGTGTGAAGCGGTAGTTCGGGCTGCCGAAGTAGTCGCGACTGAATTCCATGCCCTCGAGCGTGCGCGCGAAGGCGTCGACCGTGAGCTCGGGACCGGTGGCTTCAGCGGTGCGCACGAACAGGTCGGCCAGGGTATAGCCCATCACGCTCCACACGTTGGGTTCGGCGTTGAAGCGCGCGCGATAGCGCTCGATCCACGCCGCGAGCTGGCCATTCGCGCCCTCGGCATAGGGATGCGGCAGCACCGACACGCCATAAAGCCCCTCCACCGCCGCCCCGCCCAGCTCGTGCGTCTGCGCCGAGTAGCCCGACGCGGTGACCAGCATGTCGAGCTCCCAGCCGATCTTGCGCGCCTCGGCCATCGCCGCCACCGTCTCGCGCACCACGGTGGCGAGCACCACGAAGTCGCAGCGCGCCGCGCGCAGGCGGGCGATCTGGCTCGACAGGTCGGTGGCGCCGCGCTTGTAGCTGGTGCGTTCGATCAGCTCGCGATCGAGACCGGACAGGGCCTTCTCCACCCCCTTCATCACCTCCAGGCCGTAGTCGTCGTCCTGGTACAGCAGGCAGGTACGCTCGTAACCGCGCTCGCGCACCATGTGGCGCGTGGCCGCCTCCATGTAGTCCTGGTAGGGCGCGAAGTTCTGGAACTTGAGCGGATGCAGCGGCTCGTAGGTCGCGCTGTGCGGGGAAAACGGGAACAGATGCAGGCGTCCGGCATCGAGCACGATCGGCATCGTTGCCATCACCACCGGTGTGCCCATGTTGGCGATGAAGGCGAAGGCCTGGTCGCGCTGCACCAGCTTGCGCGCCGCGAGCACCGCGCGCTTGGGGTCGTAGCCCGCATCTTCCACGACCAGGCGGATCCGGCGCCCATGCACGCCGCCGGCCGCATTGGCCTCGTCGAAGCGCATCAGCATGCCGTCGCGCACCGGCACGCCGAGGAGCGCGATCGGGCCGGACAGATCGGAAACGGTGCCGACGACGATCTCGTCGCCGACGATGTCTGCCGCCGCGGCCGGCAGCGCGGCAGCGGTGACGGCGAGGACGAGACCACGGACGAAGCGGATAACGCTCGGAATATGCACGGCAGTGTCCAGTTCAAAATGGCAGCCGGCGGTCCGGCAGCGGCGAGGCCGTAACTATCGGTCGCTGACGCGCAGGAATCAAGCTCCGTTCTGCCCGGACGCACCGTCGCGCGCGCCGCCGCCGGCAAGGCCGGACGGCCGCAGCACCACCACGGCCACGATCACCGCGCCGAACAGCACCAGCTCGAGCCCGGCCGCACGCGCCCAGTCGCCGGGAAGCAGGTCGCGCAGGATCGCAATCGCCTGCGGGATGACGACGATCACCAGTGCCCCCCACGCCGCGCCTGCGAGCCGCCGCGCGCCGCCGATGAAGGCGAGCATCAGCAACTCGAAGGAGAACACCAGCCCGAACTGCTCCGGGCTGATGAAGCCGATCCAGTGCGCGTAAAGCGCGCCCGTCAGCCCGGACAGCGCGCCGCCGACGACGAAGGCCTGCATTTTCACCGCAGCCGGGGCGATGCCGCAGGCCGCGGCCGCCACCTCGTCGTCGCGCACCGCGCGCCAGGCGCGGCCGTGGCGCGAGCGCAGCAGGCGGTTGCAGCCGAACACGGCGATGGCGAACGCGACCAGGCTCACCGCCGCCTGCGCGAGGGTCGTGTCGGCACGCCAGCCGAGAATGGAGAACGCCGCCACCGTCATCCCCGCCGAACCGTGCGTCAACGGCTCCGCACGCACCAGCGCCTCCTCGACGATCAGCGCAAAGGCGAGCGTGCTCATGCCGAAATACAGCCCTCCCAGCCGGCGCGCCGGCAGACTCGCCAGCGCGCCGCCGAGCGCGCCCGCGGCAACGCCCGCCAGCAGCGCCAGCACAGCCGGAACACCATGGCGCACGAGCACGGCCTGGGCATAGGCACCGAGCGCCACCAGCGCGGCCTGGCCGAGCGCAATCTGCCCCGCCTGGCCAACCACGATGACCACGCCGAGACCGGCGATCGCGTAGGTCGCCACCAGGGTGGCCTTGCCGAGCGCGTAGTCGGCGCCGAGCATGGCCACCGCCAGCGCCAGGATCAGCACCCACGGCAGCAGGCTGCGCAGCGTGTACGCCACCCGCGCGCCAGTGGGCGCGCCCGCGCGAATCGGCTGACTCATGTCCCGTTCCGGCCTGCGCGGCGCGCACCGAGGCCCTGCGGAAAGAGCAGCAGCGCGCCCATCAGCAGCGCATAGGGCACGACATCCTTGACGCCTTCGGGCAGCGCCAGCCCGGCGAGCGCCTCCACCACACCGAGAAACACGCCGGCCACGAGCGCGCCCGGCAGGCTGGTGAGCCCGCCCAGCACTGCGGCCGGGAAGGCCTTCAGCGCGATGAACCCCATGTTCAGATGCACGAAGGTCACCGGCGCCAGCAGCAGCCCGGCGCAGGCGGCCAGCGCTGCGCCGAGCGCCCAGGAGAGGGTGTGCATGCGCGCCACCGGCACGCCCATCAGCGCAGCGACACGCGCGTCCTCGGAACAGGCGCGCAGGGCCAGGCCGGTGCGGGTGTATCTGAAGAATGCCGCCAGCAGCCCCGCAAGCACCACGGTCGCCAGCGTCACCCACAGGTGGCTGGCGGCCAGCACCAGCGGCCCGATGGCGAGAGTGTCGGCGGCAAAGGGCAGCCGGTGCACCTCCTGCGCCGCCGCCGGCACGGAGGCGACGCCGCCGCGCATCATCATCCCCAGACCGAAAGTCAGGAGCACGGCAACCAGGTGCGGCTGGCCGAGTGCCCGGCGCAGCACTGCGCGCTCCAGCCCTGCGCCGAGCATGCCGACGGCGATGACCGCGACGATGGCGGCCGGCAGCAGGGGCAGGCCCACGTACAGGTGCAGCCCGAGGGCGGCGAAGGCACCCAGCATCAGCAGATCGCCCTGCATGAAGCTGACCGTCTCGGTCGCCTTGTAGATCAGCACGAAGGAGAGCGCGACCAGGCCATAGACACAGCCGGTCGCGACGCCACTGAGGAGGACCTGAACGAGGGAAAGCATGGGGACCGAAGGATAGCCGATCACACACCGGCGGCGACCCTGGTGGTGGTGGTTGGGGGCCCTTGATGCCGGCAAGCTCGACGCGCCCTCGAACCGGGCGTACAAAAGGGCCGGTTCGCAGCGCAGGAAGCGGAGGCATCCTGCCTGCAAACCGGCCCCTCGATCAGATCACGAGTCGACCTGATGAGCCCGAAACGCGGTCACTGCAAGGCTGTCAGCCGAGGAAGCGATCGAGGAAGCCCTGCCGCCACAGCACGACGGCGATCACCACCAGCAGCAGCAGGAAGAACCAGGTGCCCCAGGGCGTCTGCTTCTCCGCGTAGGGGTCGGACAGTGAACGCGACGCCCCCGGCGGCAGCGCGGCCACTCCGGTCAGTGCTGCGCCGAACGGGATGTTGATGCGTGCGCGGGTGTTCACCGCCCAGCCATTGGCGTCGAGCAGCGGGCCGAGGTTGCGCTGGCGCAGCTTGAGCCAGGCAAGCAGCATCGAAGGCCCGGAGATCAGCACCACGACGCCGACGATGACCAGCGGCATCTGCCATGCCGGCAGCGACAGCAAGCCGGACACCACCGCCGCCAGCGCCGTACCCAGGGCACCGAGCGCGAGGCCGATGGCGGCGAAGATACCGGCGAACTTGGCGATATCGAAGGCTGCGGCCGGCGCGGCGGGCGGAGCCGCTGGCGCCTCGACCTTGGCCCCGGCATCGGCCACACCGGCGGCAGCCTTGTCGTCGACAGCCTTGTCACGTGCGGCGGCAAACTTCTGGATCTGGTCGCTGATCATGCGACCGATGCGCTTGTAAGGCGACCAGAACGCCTGGCGCACGCTGATCGGGGCCTCCACCACCTTGGCAACGCTCGCATTCCAGTCGCGGCCCTGGCGATCGTAGAACACACCGTTGCGGCCCGGCACCATCATCTCGTCGGCATCGCCACCGGTCATCGCGGCGACGATCGTCATCGGCGCCTCGCCCTGGCGCACGCAGTCGCAATACACCAGATAGGCACCCGACAGCGGGGCGAGCGCGGCATGGCGACCCATGTCGGCCACGCGCAGGGAGAGCTCGCAGCTGCGCTGATCCAGATACAGCGTGCCGGCCTGGAAGATGGCCTTTTCTTGGCGGGCGTAGAAGTCGCTGAGGGTGACGAAGTTGCGCAGGAGCTTGACGAGGTCGCGGTTGTAGCGCGCAAGGCGCTCGAGTGCGTCGACCTGCGCAGCCGCGGTTTCGGCGGTCAGATCCTGCTGGATCAGGGCTTCGAGTCCGGCGCGGGTAGCGCCGGACAGCAGCGCGCGTAGTTCGGCGATGTCCATCGCGGCGAGTGGATTGGCGGGTCGCGTGCCGACCCATGCACCATAGGCGGCAAAGCGTGAGGCGAGATCCTGCCACTCGGCGTACGACAACTCGTCCCGCTCGCCCAGGATGGGCTTGATCACCCCGTCGCGCAGCGCCGCGATGCGGGCGTCCCAGGCCGGGTTGAGCGCTGCATTCAGCGGCAAGCCCCGACCCGGACCCACCAATGCGAGCGGCAGTGCAGCAACGTCTTCGGCACCGGTGCCGAGCGCCTGCACGGCCAGGCTGGCGTAGGTGGTGTCGGCAGGGTTGAGCGCAGTTGCAGCGCGCTCGTCGAAGGCGGCCAGGCGGCAGCGGGTGAAGTAGTCTTCGACCTTGTCACGCACGGCGTCGAACACGGCGGCCGCAGCGGCGGTGCCCTCGCCCAGCGGCAAGACGGTAGCCGCGTCGGCCTCGGCCTGTGCATACCAGTCCGACACGGCCTGCGCGGAGGCAAAGAAGGCGGTCACGCGATCCTGATCCACACCCGGCTTGCCGCTGCGATCGTCTGCAGCGCCGAAGCCGTCGATGATCAGCCCGATCGCCTTGGCGAGATCGGCGTCGGTGGTGAGCTCGGCGGGCACGATGCCGTCACCGTTGAAGTGCTCGGGCGCGAACAGCAGGGTGGTGTCGGCGAGATCGGCAACACCGACCGCATCCGCCTCCGGCTTGCCGATGTAGTCGAGCACCTTCTTCGCGGTCGCCAGCAGCTTGGCGCCTTCCGGATGTTCGGCATCGATGGCGGCAAGCGGCAGGCTGTCGACCCCGCGGAACAGGACGTCGGGATCCTTGAGCACGGCGCATACCCACTGGGTGGCGGCGACGATCTCGGGCACGCGAATGCGCCCGTCACCGTCGCTGTCGAGCACCTGAAGCGTGCGGGTGTCGAACTCCAGCCCCGAGGTCGGGCAGGCAAGCACGGACCACAGTTTCTGGTCCAGTTCGCCGAGATGGCGGAGGTCGTCCGCAGTCTCGATGCGTACCTGATCGAAGCCACCCGAGCGGAAGAACCGCCACTGATAGCCCGTCTTGCTCATTTCGTCGTTGCTCATTGCATGCTCCCTGACTGGAAAGGTCCCGATCGCGCGGGCATCGCCTCAACCCCCGGAATATTGCGCCGGAATCACACCGGGAACAATGCGCCGGCTACCCGCCTTGCCGGTACCGGGCAGTCCCTCAGCCGTAGGCGCCGACGAAGGGATTGCTGTCGCGCTCCTCGCCGAAGGTCGAAGTGGGGCCGTGGCCAGGGATGAAGGTGATGTCGTCACCGAGCGGAAACAGCTTTTCGCGGATCGAGCGGATCAGGGTCTGATGATCGCCGCGCGGGAAGTCGGTGCGCCCGATCGAGCCGGCAAAGAGTACGTCGCCGACGACGGCCAGGCGAGCGCCCTCATGGACGAAGACGACATGGCCAGGGGTGTGGCCGGGTGCATGAATGACGTTCAGCGTCTGGTCGCCGACGGTGACCGTGTCGCCGTCATTCAGCCAGCGGTCGGGCTCGAAGGACTCGACGTCGGGAAAGCCGAACATCTTGCTCTGTTGCGGCATGCCCTCGATCCAGAAGCGGTCTTCCTCCTGCGGCCCCTCGACCGGGACGCCGAGCGTGCGCGCCAGCTTCGCCGTGCCGCCGGCATGGTCGATGTGGCCGTGAGTGATGAGGATCTTCTCCACCGTCACACCCAGCTTCGCCACCGCGGCAAGGATGCGGTCGATGTCGCCGCCGGGGTCGACCACCGCCGCCTTCCGGGTGCGCTCGCACCACAGGATGCTGCAGTTCTGCTGGACGGGGGTGACCGGGACGATGGTGGCCTGGAACATCGCAAGCGCTCCTGAAGATGTGATTTTGGCCCGGAGTTTAGCCGATGAGCGGATACGTCCGGCGCGTGAACGCGGAAGCGGGCTTGCCCGCGAAGCAGCCTCTGATCGAGCGCTGATTCGCGGGCAAGCCCGCTTCCGCTGTTACTGACGACTGCCGATCAGATCACGCCCTGGGCCAGCATGGCTTCGGCCACCTTGACGAAGCCGGCAACGTTGGCGCCGTCGGCGTAGCTCACCGTGCCGTCTTCGCGCTCGCCGTACTTCAGGCAGGCAGCATGGATGCCGAGCATGATCTCCTTCAGGCGGGCATCGACCTCGTCGCGGGTCCACGACATGCGCATCGCGTTCTGGCTCATCTCCAGCCCGGAAGTGGCGACACCGCCGGCGTTCGAAGCCTTGCCCGGCGCGTACAGCACGCCGTTGTGCTCGAAGATCTTCACGGCTTCGATCGTGCTCGGCATGTTCGCGCCCTCGGCCACGGCGATCACGCCGTTCTTGACCAGGGTGGCAGCGTCGTTGGCGTCGAGTTCGTTCTGCGTCGCGCACGGCAGGGCGACGTCCACCGGCACGTGCCACGGACGCACGTTCGGCTCGAAGCGGGCACCAACGCGCTCGGCGTACTCGGAGACGCGGCCGTAGTAGTGGTTCTTGATCTCCATGAGGAGAGCGAGCTTCTCGGGCGTGAACCCGGCCTCGTCGATCACCGTGCCGCTCGAATCCGAGCAGGTGATCGGCTTGGCGCCGAGCTGCATCAGCTTCTCGATCGCGTACTGGGCGACGTTGCCCGAGCCCGATACCGAGACGCGCAGGCCCTTGAAGTCGCGGCCGGCGTGCTCGAGCATCGCATTGGCGAAATAGACGGTGCCGTAGCCGGTCGACTCGGGACGGATCAGCGAGCCACCGAAGGACAGGCCCTTGCCGGTAAACACGCATGCGGCGTTGTTCGACAGCTTCTTCATCATGCCGGCCATGAAGCCGACCTCGCGACCGCCCACGCCGATGTCACCCGCGGGCACGTCGGTGTCGGGGCCGACGTGGCGAAACAGCTCGCTGATGAAAGCCTGGCAGAAACGCATGATCTCGCCCGGGCTGCGGCCCTTCGGGTCGAAGTCGGAACCACCCTTGCCGCCACCCATGGGCAGCGTGGTCAGCGCGTTCTTGAAGGTCTGCTCGAAAGCCAGGAACTTGAGGATCGACAGGTTCACCGAGGGATGGAAGCGCAGGCCGCCCTTGTAGGGGCCGATGGCCGAGCTGTGCTGGATACGGTAGCCGCGGTTGACCTGGACATCACCTTTGTCGTCCACCCACGACACGCGGAACATGATCACGCGCTCGGGTTCGATCAGTCGGTCGAGGAGCGAATGCTCGGCGTAGCGCTTGTTGGCCGAAATGAAGGGCCACAGGCTCTCCATGACCTCGCTGACGGCCTGCAAGAACTCGGGCTGGCCGGGATTGCGTTGTTCAACGTAGGCCAGGAACTCCTCGAGGGACTGGTATTTCATGATGTTGGACCCATGGGTTGATTGAAGAAGAATGAAACGAGCGGACACGCGCACGCGACAGACTCAGGGTTTACCCGAGGCCATCGCGAAATCCCTCGCATTGTGCATCAGAATCCCGCTTTCGGTGCATGATCATCACCAAAAATGCGTTCTTTATGAAAATGCACTGAGCACCGCACTGTTTCAGTGCGAGAAACAACGGCATGCACCATCACACCTGCCGAGCGGGCTCAAGTCCCCGCGCGTGGACCCCCTGCACTTAAGCGTTTATCCTAGGGATTGCATTTTTCAACCGACAGGAGGTTTACATGGGTCTGTTCGCATTCATCAAGGAAGCAGGCGAAAAGTTGTTCGGCACCGGCGAAGCCAAGGCCGCGGCAACTGATGCCGACCCGGCGGCCGGCAACGCCAAGGCCGCAGAAGCCATCCACAACTACATCGTCGCGCTCAAGCTCGCCCCGCCCGACCTCGGCATCAGCTTCGACGGCGCCCGCTCGCTGGTCACGGTCTCCGGCACTGCGCCGGACCAGGCCACGCGCGAGAAGATCCTGCTCGCCGCCGGCAACGTCGCCGGGGTCGCGGAAGTGGAGAACAAGCTGTCGGTTGCACGTGCCGAACCGGAAGCGCAGTTCCACACCGTGGTGCGCGGCGACACCCTGTCGGCGATCGCGAAGAAGTTCTACGGCGACGCCAACAAGTACCCGGCGATCTTCGAGGCCAACAAGCCGATGCTCAGCCACCCGGACAAGATCTACCCGGGTCAGATGCTGCGCATTCCGCCGCAAGGCTGATGAGACGGCAGGTGGTGCCCCACAGCGCCGCTTGCCCCTTCCAGGCCCGGGCGATTACGCTCGGGCCTTTCCTTTTTTGAGCCCGCGCTCGACGCCGCACCGCCCATGGCCCGCATCAGGATCGACCTGCCAGACCGTTTCGCCTTCAGCACCGCCATCCCGCTGCTGATCTCCCACATCAACTACGGCAACCACCTCGACAACGCACAGTTGCTCGGCGTGGTGTCCGAGGCTCGCCTGCGTTTCCTGAAGTCGCTGGGCTACACCGAACTCGACATCGAGGGCGTGGGCATCATCGTCGCCGACGCCGCGCTGCAGTACCGTTCCGAAGCCTTCCACGGCGAAAAGATGCAGGTCGAGATGGCCGCCACCGACTTCAGCGAGTTCGGCTGCGACCTCGTGTGGCGCATGGCCGAGGCAGAAAGCGGCCGCGAGGTCGCACGTGGCAAGACCGGCATCGTGTTCTTCGACTACCGGACACGCACGAAGGCGCCGGTACCCACGGGCTTTCGCGCGCGCTTCGCCTAGCCTGGGGGCGGCGCCCGCCCCGACGATGCACTCGGCACGCTCATGACCCGCACTCAACAGCCCGCCAACGCCCGCCCCCAAAGCGCACCCGCTCGCCTGGCCCACGTGGGCGTGATCGGCGGCGGCCCTGCCGGCCTGATGGCCGCGGAGGTGCTCGCCAAGGCCGGGCTGCAGGTCACGGTGTTCGACGCCATGCCCTCGGTCGGGCGCAAGTTCCTGCTCGCCGGACGCGGCGGCCTCAACCTGACCCACGGCGAAGCGCACGAGGCGTTCCTCGGCCGCTACGGCGCCCGCCGCACGCAGCTCGCGCCGATGATCGAAGCCTTCGGACCCGAGGCCTTGCGTGAGTGGGCGCACGCGCTCGGCATCGAGACCTTCGTCGGCAGCTCGGGCCGGGTGTTTCCGACCGAGATGAAGGCCGCGCCGCTGCTGCGCGCGTGGCTGGCGCGCTTGCGTGCGGCCGGCGTGCATTTTGCCGTGCGCCACCGCTGGCGCGGCTGGGCGCCCGCGCTCGAAACAGAAGCCATGAGCGCAGCCGGGCTGGCGAATGGCGACGCTCACCCCTGCGCCATGGCTCGCACTGGCAGCCAGCGCCTGCTGTTCGACACGCTCGAAGTCGAGCGCGTCGTGGACGCGGATGCGGTGGTACTCGCTCTCGGCGGCGGTAGTTGGGCGAAGCTGGGTTCGGATGGTGCCTGGGTGCCGCTGTTGCGTGCGGCGGGGGTCGAGGTCGCCGATCTGCTGCCGGCAAATTGCGGCTTCGATGTCGCCCGCGCCACGGCCGCTCCCGAACAGGGCGAGCTCGCTCCGGGCTGGAGCGCGCACTTCACCGAACGCTTCCGCGGCCAACCCCTGAAATCGGTCGTGGCTCATTTCACCGCGGTCGATGGCACGGCGCTCGAGCGCGCTGGAGAGTGCCTGATCTCGGCCACCGGTATCGAGGGCGGGCTGATCTATGCCCTGTCGGCTCCGCTGCGCGACAGGCTGATGGCGCAAGGGACCGCCACCCTGCACCTCGACCTCGCCCCGGGGCGCAGTGTGGAGCGCCTCGCGGCGGAGCTCGGGCGTGCGCGTGGCAGCCGCTCGATGGCGAGCCACCTGCAGAGCCAGGCCGGAATCAAGGGCGTCAAGGCCGGGCTGCTGCGCGAATGCCTGCCGAAGGCCGATTTCGACGACCCGGCACGGCTCGCGGCCGCGATCAAGGCCCTGCCGCTGACGCTCGTCGCCACCCGACCGCTCGACGAGGCGATCAGCAGCGCGGGTGGCGTACGCTTCGACGCGCTCGACGCGCACCTGATGCTGCGCGCCCGTCCGGGCGCCTTCGTCGCCGGCGAGATGCTCGACTGGGAGGCGCCCACCGGCGGCTATCTGCTCACCGCCTGTTTCGCCAGCGGCGCTGCCGCCGGCCGTGGCGTGCTGCACTGGCTGGCCGCGGCCGCGCTCACGCCGGCGGCGGCAGGTACAGCGTCTCCTTGACCTCTTCCATGACGACGTAGCTGCGCGACTCGGTGGCGGACGGCAGCTTGAGCAGGATGTTGCCGAGCAGCCGCCGGTAGTCGCTCATCTCCGAAATCCGCGCCTTGATCAGGTAATCGAAGTCGCCCGACACGAGGTGGCATTCCATCACCTCGGGCACGAAAGCGAGCTCGTGCTTGACGCGCTCGAAGGTGTCGTTCGACTTGGCCGCCAGCTTGAGCTCGACGAAGACCAGCAGCGGTCGCCCGAGAGCGCGCGGACTCACCCGGGCGTGGTAGCCGGTGATCACCCCCTCACGCTCGAGACGGCGCACGCGCTCGGTGCACGGCGTTGCCGACAGCCCGATGCGCTGGGCGAGTTCGGTCATCGAGAGGCGTCCATCCTTCTGCAGGAAGTCGAGGATTTTCAGGTCGGTACGGTCGAGTTCGCGCATTTCACTGAGTCAGGGGCTGGACGATTGCAACAATAGCGCTTTTCACTTCGCAGCTACGTTATCTAAGTGAATTTCTCTTCCATATGATCAATAGACTTCCGGCATTCCATAACGTTTTGCCCGGAGACCTCAGATGCACGTAATCGTACTCGGCAGCGGCGTGATCGGCACCACCACGGCCTGGTATCTGGCCCGGCGCGGTGCCCAGGTCACCGTGATCGACCGCCAGCCCGACGCCGCGCTGGAGACCAGCTTTGCCAACGCCGGCCAGGTGTCGCCCGGGTATTCGACGCCGTGGGCCGCACCGGGCATCCCGCTCAAGGCGCTCAAGTGGCTGTTCCAGCGCCACGCGCCGCTGGCGATCCGCGCAGACGGCAGCCTGTTCCAGTTGCGCTGGATGGCGCAGATGCTGGCCAACTGCTCGAGCGCGCGCTACACGGTGAACAAGGAACGCATGATGCGCGTCTCCGAGTACAGCCGCGACTGCCTGCGCACGCTGCGTGCCGAGATCGGCATCGGCTACGAGGAGCGCAGCCGCGGCACCTTGCAACTGTTCCGCACCCAGGCCCAGCTCGACGCCGCCGCGCGCGACATCGCGGTGCTTGAAGAATGCGGCGTGCCCTTCGAGCTGTTGAGCGGCGACGAGGTGGCGCGCGCCGAGCCCGCCCTCGCCCGCCGCCCCGGTACGCTCGCCGGCGGCCTGCGCCTGCCGAACGACGAGACCGGTGATTGCCAGTTGTTCACCAGCCGCCTGGTCGAGCGCGCGCGCGCCGCCGGCGTGACCTTCCGCTTCGGCGTCCAGGTGCGCGAGCTGCAGCGCCGCAACGGCCACGTCACCGGCGTGCGCATCGCCGGTGCCACGCCCGGCGCCGCCGACGAGGTGCTGAGCGCCGAGCGCTACGTGCTCGCCTTCGGCAGCTACTCGCGCCAGATGGCCGCCAGCCTCGGGCTCGACCTGCCGGTCTACCCGGTCAAGGGCTACTCGCTCACCGTGCCGCTGGTCGATGCCGACGCGGCCCCGGTGTCCACCGTGCTCGACGAAACCTACAAGGTGGCGGTGACGCGCTTCGACAATCGCATCCGCGTCGGCGGCATGGCCGAGCTCGCCGGCTTCGATCTCGCCCTCAACCCGCGCCGGCGCGAGACCCTGGAGATGGTGGTCAATGACCTCTTCCCCGGCAGCGTCGACGTCGAGCGCGCCGAGTTCTGGACCGGCCTGCGCCCGATGACCCCCGACTCGACCCCGATCATCGGCGCCACCGCCTACCCCGAGCTCTTTCTCAACACCGGCCACGGCACCCTGGGCTGGACGATGTCGTGCGGGGCCGGCCAGCTCGTCGCCGACCTGGTCACCGGGCACCAGCCCGCAATCCGCCACGACGACCTTGGCCTGGCGCGCTACGCCAGCGTACGCAGCATGGCCGCGCTGCCGAACGCCCGCCAGCGCCCGCTCGGCACCGCCTGAGAGCACCCGCTCCCGCAGCGCGAGCGCATTGCAGCGGCGCGGGTTTCGCCGCACCATTCCGACTCGTCGTCGCCCCCTCCCGAAACCGCCATGCGTCCTGCCCGCGCCCTGATCGATCTTGCCGCCCTGCGTCACAACTACCGCCTCGCCCGCCAGCTTCACGGTGGGTGCGCGCTGGCGGTGGTCAAGGCCAACGCTTATGGCCACGGCGCGGTGCGCTGTGCGCAGGCTCTGGCCGACGAGGCGGACGGCTTTGCGGTGGCCTTCCTCGAAGAGGCGCTCGAGTTGCGTGCCGCGGGCATCCAGCAACCGATCCTGCTGCTCGAAGGGGTGTTCGCAGCCAAGGAACTGGCCGACGTTGCCGGCCGCAGCCTGTGGACTGTGGTCCACCACGAGGCGCAGATCGAGATGATCGAGCGCACCGCGCTCGCGGCGCCGATCCATGTCTGGCTGAAGATCAACAGCGGCATGAATCGCGCGGGCTTCCTGCCGGCTGCGGTCGACGCTGCCTGGCAACGCCTGCGCGCAAGCGCCAAGGTGGCCGACATCACGCTGATGACGCACTTCGCCCGCGCCGACGAGCCACAGGTGATCACCACCGAAGCACAGGTGAGCCGCTTCGACGCCGCCACCGCCCACCTGCCCGGCGGACGCAGCCTGGCCAACTCAGGGGCAATCCTGGGCTGGCCGCAGGCGCGCCGCGACTGGGCGCGCCCGGGCATCCTGCTCTATGGCGCCGACCCGATGCCGGACGAGGGCCACGGCCTGCAGCCGGTGATGACGCTCGAGAGTGCGGTGATGGCGGTGCGCGAGATCGCCGCCGGCGAAGCGCTCGGCTACGGCGCTCGCTTCGTCGCCGAGCGCGACACGCGCGTAGGCCTGGTGGCGATGGGCTACGCCGATGGGTATCCGCGCGGGGTGGCGGACGGCACGCCGGTGGCAGTGGATGGCCTGCCCACCCGCATCATCGGCCGGGTGTCGATGGACATGCTCACCGTCGACCTCACCGGTCTGCCCGACGCGGGCATCGGCAGTGGCGTCGAACTGTGGGGACGGCAGGTGCCGGTGAACCGCGTGGCGCAGGCCGCCGGCACCATCGCCTACGAGCTGCTGTGCAACGTCAAGCGGGTGCGCTTCAGCTATAGCGGCTGACGGCCTGCCCAGCACCGGGCTTCAAGGCCGCCAGCGTCACCGCGTGGGTCGAATTGTGGGTGGGTCGGGCGGCGCCAGCGCACGCGCTGGCGCCGACGATCAGTTGCGAACGCGGTCGATCACCAGCTTCAACCCGGTCACATCGGTGGCGACGGGCGCGCTCGCGCCTTCCAGATCGCCCGCACGCGCCGTGGCGTCGCCGCCCTTGGCTACACGGGCGGCGACCACCACACGCTCGGGCACCGGAGCGTCACCCATCATCAAGGTGGCGCCGTTGAAGCTGAAGTCGAGCGGCAGTTCGCTCCCCTTGAAGCGCAGCGCCGCCAGCGGCGGCCCACCCGCCTCTCCGCGCACGAAAACGAACACGGTGTCTTCGGCAGCGACCTGCGCACCGAGCGCTGCATCGACCTCGAGCCGGCCCGATACGGTGAGCGGCGAAGGCGCAACGGCAGCTGCCGTGCCTTCGTTCTGGGCGAGCGGAGCCATGCCGGCTTTCGCACGCGCGTCGTTGATGCTGGCGCGCACCCCCTTCGCGACGTCGTCACCTGCCGGAATCTGCCCCAGGATGCGCTCCCAGAGCGCGGCCGCCGCAGCGAAATCGTCGCGCTGGTAAGCACCGGTACCGGCAAGGGCGAGCGCCTTCGGATGCGTGGGTGCGGCCTCGAGCGCGCGCAGCGCCAGCGCCTCGGCCTCGCCGACGACGGTCCCGCTGATGGCGGCAGTCGCATCGGCCCAGTCGGACAGCACGTCCGGGTTGTTCGGCGTCAGCTTGTCGATGCGCTCATAGGCCGCCACGGCCTTGGGATAATCCTGCAGCACCATGTAAGTGCGCGCGAGCATGCTCCAGCCCTCCGCGTTGTCGGGCTCCTGCTCGAGGCGCGTGACGAGCGCGCCGACCATCTCCTCGACCTGCTCTTTGGTGAAGCCCTGCTGGCCGGCGATGTTCTTCGGGTCGAGGGCATCCGGTTCGCCGATCATCAGGTAAGCCGCCACCGCGAGAGCCGGCACGGTCAGGGCCATACCGATTGCCCAGCCGCGACTCGGACGCACGTCGGCAGCCTCGGCGACCTCGGCTGCGGCCCCGCCCTCCTCCAGCGCCCGGCGTTCGAGTTCCTCGCGGCTCTTGGCGTGGCTGGCCGCGTCGATCTGGCCGGCCGCCAGCTCGGCATCGAGTTCGGCAAGGTGTTCGCGCAGCACGGTGAGTGCCATCGTGCTCTGCCGTGCAGCCTCACGGCGGCGGCGGGCGCCCACGCCAAGCAGGGGCGGCAGGATCAATAGCAGCGCGCCGGCCAGCAGCAGGCCGGCAAACAGGATGAAAGCGGTCACGAACGGGACTCCGGAGATTCAGAATGGGCTGCGCCCGGGGCACTTTCGAGCAGGGCGCGCGCACGGGTACGGTCTGCCGCCGACAGGGTCTTCTGGGCGGCGACTTCGTCGCGGCGGCGACGCAGGCGGAATGCCAGCCAAGCGGCACCTCCGAACAACAGTGCGGCAGGGCCCAGCCAGAGCAGGGCCGTGGCGGCCTTGAATGGCGGCTCGTACAGGACGAAATCCCCATAGCGCTCGACCAGGTAGTCGACCACGTCCTCCTTGCTCTTGCCCGCGGCCAACTGCTCGCGCACCTGATCGCGCAGGTCCACGGCGAGCGGGGCGTTCGACTCGGCAATCGACTGGTTCTGGCAGACGAGGCAGCGCAGCTTGTGCGACAACTCCATGGCGTCGGCCTCGAGCTTCGGGTCGGCCGCCAGCGCGGTCGCGAGGCCGGGGTCTGCAACCGCAGCCGGGGTGTCGGCGCGAACCGGACCGGCGAGGCCCACGCTCAGCGCGACAGCGCTCACCAGCACCGCACTGCGCAAGACTGCATACGAAGCATCAACCCGCACGGCGCAGCTCCTCGATCTTCGGGATCAGCACGTTCTGCAGCGTATCGGGCGTGATCGGTCCGATGTGCTTGTAGCGGATCGTGCCCTGGCGATCGATGAGGAAGGTCTCGGGCACGCCATATACGCCGAAATCGATGCCGACGCGCCCGTCGATATCGAGCACCGACAAGACGTACGGGTCGCCGTGATCGGTGAGCCAGCGCCGTGCGCGCTCGATCGCCATGCCGGTCTCGACTTCCAGCGCCATGCCGCGCGCGTTGATCGCTCCGTCGCCGCGCACCTCCTTGTAGTTGAGTCCAACGACGGGGACGATCTTCCGTTTCGCCATCTGCACCAGCAGCGGATGCTCTTCGCGGCAGGCAACGCACCATGAGGCCCAGACATTGAGCATCCACACCTCGCCCTGCATTTCCTTCAGGGAAAACGTCTGCTCCGGCTGATCGAGGCGGGCAAGGCTGAAATCCGGCGCCGGCTTGTCGATCAAGGGCGAAGGCACTTCGCGCGGGTTGAGGGTGAGGCCAAAGGCGAGGAAGCCGGCAAGACCAAAAAACAGCAGCAGGGGTACGAGAAACTTGGCTTTCATGGGGTTCCTTGGGACTTCACTCAAGCCGCGCCCGCGACCTGCTGGCCGGCGCCGACCTTGGCGTCGCGCTCGGCGAGCCGGCGGTAGCGACGATCGGCCGCGGCGCACAGACCACCCAGCCCCATCAGCGTGCACCCCAGCCAGATCCAGCTGATGAACGGCTTGTAGTACAGGCTGACGATCCAGGCGCCGCTCTCGAGTTGTTCGCCGAGCGACACATAGACGTCGCGGAAGGGCCCGATGTCGATCGAGGCCTCGGTCATCGGCATGCCCTGCGCCCAATAAAGGCGCTTCTCGGGGGTCAGCGTGGCGATCGCACGGCCATCGCGGGTGACGTCTATGGTGCCGCGCTCGGCATCGTAGTTCGGACCGTCGGCCTCGACCGCACCCCGGAAGGTGAAGGTGTAGCCCGCCATCTCGGTGCGCTGGCCCGGCTGCATCTTGACGTCGAGGTGCTGATCGAGACTGCCCACGAGCGTCACCCCGATGACGAACACGCCGACCCCGAGGTGCGCCAGCCACATGCCCCACCAGGATGCCGTGATCGAGCGCAGGCGCGACCCCGCCGTGGCGCCGGCACGCTCTTTGAGGCGGCCCACCAGCAACTGGATGCTGGCCAGCGCCACCCACGCCGACAGCGACAGACCGAGCACGGTACGCCAGGTGACGTGATCCACCGCCCAGGCGGAGCCCAGGCCGATCAGCACACTGGCGGCGAAAGCCGGCGCCACCTTGCGTGCAGCCGCCACCAGGTCGTCGTCCTTCCAGCGCAGGAAGGGGCCGAACATCATCAGCACCACCACCGGCGTCATCAGCGGCACGAACACGGCCTCGAAATACGGCGGGCCGACCGAGATCTTGCCGAGGTTGAGCGCATCGAGGAACAGCGGGTAAAGCGTGCCGAGCAACACTGAGGTCGAGGCTACCGTGAGCAGCACGTTGTTACCCAGTAGCGCAGTCTCGCGCGATACCAGACTGAAACTGCCACCGCCCGCCAGCTTGGGCGCGCGCATCGCATACAGGATGAGCGAGAAGCCGATCACGAAGACCAGCAGCGCCAGGATGTAAAGGCCGCGCTTGGGGTCGGTCGCGAATGCATGCACGCTGGTGATGACGCCCGAGCGGACGAGGAAAGTGCCGAGCAGCGACATCGAAAACGCCGAGATCGCCAGCAGCACCGTCCAGCTGCGGAAGGCGCCGCGCTTTTCGGTGACGGCCAGGGAATGGATCAGCGCAGTGCCGAGCAGCCAGGGCATGAAGGAGGCGTTCTCCACCGGATCCCAGAACCACCAGCCTCCCCAGCCGAGTTCGTAATAGGCCCAGCCCGAACCCACCGCGATACCCGCAGTGAGGAACACCCACGCCACCGTGGTCCATGGGCGTGACCAGCGCGCCCAGGCTGCATCGAGGCGGCCCGACATGAGCGCGGCGATGGCGAAGGCGAAGGCGACCGAGAAGCCGACATAACCCATGTACAGCAGCGGCGGGTGGATGATCATCCCCGGATCCTGCAGCAGCGGGTTGAGGTCGCGACCTTCGGCCACGCCCGGCAACAGACGCTCGAAGGGGTTGGAGGTGACCAGGGTGAAGGAAATGAAGCCTGCGCTGACCCAACCCAGCACGCCGAGGACGCGGGCGAGAAAGGCGTCGGGCAGGTGGCGCGAGAACACGGTCACCGCCACCGTCCACAGCGACAGCGACATCGCCCACAGCAGCAACGAGCCTTCGTGGTTACCCCACACGCCGGTGATCTTGTACATGATCGGCGTCGCGCTATGCGAGTTGGACGCCGCGAGCTGCACCGAGAAGTCGCTGGTGATGAAGGCCCAGGTCAGGCACACATAGCTGAAGAGGATGAAGAAGAACTGCCCCTGCGCCGCAGGGCGCCCCACTGCCATCAGCGCCATGCTGTTTCGACGCGCGCCCACCAGGGGCACGACCGCCTGCACCAGCGAAAGGACGAGGGCGAGGATGAGGGCGAAATGTCCGAGTTCGGGGATCATGGCGTCACTGGCTCACAGTCTGGGCGGCTTTCTGTGCCTGCTCGACGGCGTGTGCGGCCTCGGGCGGCATGTAGTTTTCGTCGTGTTTGGCGAGGACCTCGGTGGCGCGGAACACGCCGTCTTCGAGCTGACCTTGCACGACGGCGCCCTTACCCTCCTTGAACAGGTCAGGCAGCGTGCCGCGGTAAGTCACCGGGATCACCTTGGCGGTGTCAGTGATCGCGAAGCGCACGGTGATGCCATCGGCCTCACGTGCGATCGACCCGTCCTCCACCATGCCGCCGACGCGGAAAGTCTTGCCGATGGGCGCCTTGCCCTCGACGACCTCGGTCGGCGTATGGAAGAACACCAGATTCTGCTGGAAGGCACTCAACACCAGGGCCACGGCGGCAACCAGCAGGGCCACCCCGCCACCGACCAACATCAGACGCTTGCTACGGGCTTTCATTGTTCCGACTCCATGGCGGACGCGAGGCCCGCACCATTGCGCTTGAGCGAATCCTTACCGACCGCTCGCCGCCAGCGCAGTAGACGACGAACCGTGTCCCTCCGACGCTGGAAGACGAGCACGAGTTCCAGCGCGATCAATGCAAAGGTGAGGCCATAGCTGCCCCACACGAAAAATGCCGCGCCGCCCATGTCCCAGAACGCGGACCAGCTCTCCCACTGCGCCATCAGACACGACCTCCGGCGGCTTGCGAAACAGGTCCGCTGCGCTCGAGCTCCGCGGCAACCCAATCGGTGTGACGCTCGCGCTCGAGAATCATCGGGCGTACGCGCCAGAACACCACCGCCAGCGTATAGGCCCACGCCGCGAAGGCCATCACCAGCATCCCGGCGAGCATGGTAGCCGCCATCGACGGCGCCTTGGTCAGGCTCACTGAGGCGCCCTG
The DNA here is from genome assembly GCF_034003485.1 of Thauera sp. GTDB lineage: Bacteria > Pseudomonadota > Gammaproteobacteria > Burkholderiales > Rhodocyclaceae > Thauera. The sequence goes on along the minus strand of NZ_JAVEYL010000024.1, from coordinate 30,241 downwards.
GTGCAGCGTATTCCACCACTGCACCGAGAAGTAGATGATCGGCACGTTCACCGCACCGACCAGCGCGATGATGGCGCCCGCACGATCGGCGCGGCGCGGATCCTCGATGGCGCGCGTGAGCGCGATGAAGCCGAAATACAGGAACAGCAGCAGCAACTGCGAGGTCAGGCGCGCATCCCATACCCAGTAGGCACCCCAGGTCGGCTTGCCCCACAGCGCGCCGGTCCACAACGCGACGAAGCAGAACATCGCTCCCGTCGGCGCGAGCGCCTGGCTCATCACGAAGGACAGCCGGGTGTTCATGATCAGCCCGACAGCGGACCAGAACGCCATCAACAGATAGATGAACATCGACATCCACGCCGCCGGCACGTGGATGAAGATGACGCGGTAGACCTGCCCCTGGGTGGCATCGGTGGGCGCAACGAAGAAGCCGAGCCACAATCCGATCGCGGTGAGGACGATCGCAATGGCGGCGAACCAGGGAGCGAGACGGCCTGCGAGGGGGTAAAAATGCTGCGGCGAGGCGAACCTCAGGAGGCTGCGACCGCGTTCGGGATTCGTCATGCTTTGTTGGTTCGTTTCTCGCTCGGCCACGCCCGGGAAGCGGCGCGGCAGCAGGGTCAATCGGTCGAAATTCTCAGCGCCGCGGCACACGCCACGGGCGCCAGGGCAAGCGCTCCCGCCAGTCCCCCACCCAACAACAGCAGGTGGGCGACGGCTCCCGTTCCGGACAGCTCTGCCTCCACCGCACCGGCACCGAAGATCAGCACCGGCACGAACAGGGGCAACACCAGGAGTGCGAGCAACATGCCACCGCCGCGCAGGCCCAGGGTCAGTGCCGCGCCTACCGCGCCCAGCAGCGCGAGGATCGGCGTCCCGAGCGCCAAACTTAGTATCAGCACAGTCAGGCCGCCTTGCTCCAGGTCAAGCAGCAAGGCCATGGCCGGCGCGATCGCGATGACCGGCAGACCGGTACTGATCCAGAACGCCAGCACCTTGGCCATCACCCACAACGCTGCCGGCTCCCTTGACAGCAGCAACTGCTCGAGAGTTCCGTCCGCGTAGTCCTGAGCGAACAGGCGGTGCAGCGAGAGCAGGCAGGCCAGCAACGCGGCAACCCATAGCACGCCGGGTGCAATCGCACGCAGCAGGTTGGGCTCCGCCCCGACGCCGAAGGGGAACAGGCAGACCACGATGATGAAGAACGCGAGGGTGACGAGGACGTCGGCGCGACCACGCCAGGCCAGCAGCAGGTCGCGGCGCAGCACTGCAAAGAAGGCGCTCAGCACGCGAAGGCTCCCACGTCGAGCACTTCGGGAGGGCGAGCGAAGGGTGCGTCCTGGTGCGTGGTGAGCATGACCATGCCGCCCGCGTCGCAGTGCGCGGAGAGGGTCGTGGCAAGATCGGCGACGGCGTGCACGTCGAGCGCGGTGAAGGGCTCGTCCAACACCCATAGCGGGCGGTTTGCGGACAGGAACAGACGCGCCAGCCCCACGCGGCGACGTTGCCCCTGTGACAGCACGCGCGCCGGCAGGTCGAGCTGGTTGGCCAGCCCGATGCGCGCCAGCGCGTCGACGCAGCACTGCTCGTCGATATCGTCGCCGGCGGCCGAACACGCAAAGCGCAGGTTCTCGAGCGGGGTGAGCAGGTCGTTCAGGGCCGGCGCATGCCCAAGGTAGAGCAGTTCGCCGTGGAAGGCCTCGCGCTCGCGCCGGATCGAGTGTCCTCGCCAGCGCACTTCACCGTCTTCGGGCAAGGCGAGGCCGGTCACCAGACGCAGCAGACTGGTCTTGCCGACACCATTGGGACCGGCAACGCGCAAAAGCCCCCCCGCCTGCAGGCGGAAAGCGAGGTCGCGGAAAAGCAGGCGATCGCCCTTCAGGCAGGCGAGTTCTTGGACTTCGAGCATGGGGACGGATTGAACCACAGCCACGGCAGGGAGCGCCATCCCGACGCGACAGTAAAAACCGGCCCCAGCACCACGCCGATCAAATCAGCGGATGTGGGGCCGTCTTCGGTCAGACATGTCAGTTCGACGCTGTCTCCTGCGCGGTTCAATCCTTCGTGACCGATGGGTGCATCACCTCGGGAGCGACGCTATCGCGCTGGACACCGATATTCTGGTCAACCGGCGGCAGCGAGTGCGCGATGCCCTTGTGGCAGTCGATGCAGGTCTTGCCTTCGGCGAAGCCGGCCTGGTGCATCTGATTCGAGCGGCGCCCCTGGACCGAGTAGTCGAAATACTCGAAGTTATGGCAGTTACGGCACTCTTGCGAATTGTTCGCCTTCATGCGGGTCCACTCGTTCTGCGCGAGGCGCAGACGCTCGCTGGCGAACTTCTCCGGGGTGCTGATGGTGCCCATGATCTTGCCGTACACCTCTCGCGAAGCCTTGATCTTGCGGATCATCTTCGGGCCCCACTCCTTGGGCACGTGACAGTCCGGGCAGGTCGCGCGCACACCGGTGCGGTTCTGGTAGTGGATGGTGTTGCGGTACTCCTTGAAGACGTTTTCCTCCATCTCGTGGCAGGAAATGCAGAACTTCTCGGTGTTGGTCATTTCCAGGGCCCAGTTGAAGCCACCCCAGAAAATCACGCCCAAGGCGAAGAGCAGCACGATGGCGCTCCAGCCGGCACCCCGGATGCGCTGCATCAGGCTCTTGTTGTTGTCGGTCATGACTTTCCCCGTTTATTGATACTTCAGCGCAGCCCTTCTGCCGGCTGGAACTTGTTCGCGACCAGCGGCTTCGCGTCGGTCTGCGAAACGTGGCACTGCATGCAGAAGTAGCGACGCGGCGAGATGTTCGACAGTTCGCCGCCGTCACGATCCTTGAAGTGGGTCAGGCTGACCTTGGTCGCGCCGGACTCCTTGTAGCGGCTCCAGGCGTGGCAATCCATGCACTTGTTGAAGTTGATCGAGACTTCGTAGCCTTCGACCTTGTGCGGGATCAGCGGCGGCTGCTGCACGTAGTCGCGGTCGATGGGCGCCTGATCTGGCATGGCCTTGAAGTTGCCCACCTGCAGTTCCTGATCGGCCACATCGGCACCGCGGATGCTCTTCACCACCTGCGCCATCACCGCGGGCGGCGAAATCGCACCGAAGCCGACTGCGGCCACGAGCGCGAGCACCAGATTTCGGGTTTGTCGTTTCATCGCCGGGCCGCCCCAAGATGAAACAGCCCGCTCGGGGGGTAGCGATCCCGCGTAGCGGGTAAGCGTGGGGGTCTTTCTCATGACTCGCTCCTGTTGAATCGGGTCGTAATACGGAAAACGTCCTTCCCGCACACATCCACGCAGCGTCCGCAGGCGGTGCAGTCGGCATCCAGAATGAGGGGATGGTCCTGCCCCACGCCCTTGAGCGCGGGACGGATGACCTGGGGCTCGGGGCAGACGGCGAAACAATCCATGCAATCGTTGCAGGCGCTGCGCTTGTCCGCCGAGACCTTGATCACGGACTTGCGCCCGAGCAGCGCGTAGAACGCGCCTTGCGGACACAGATGACCGCACCAGCCACGCGGCGCGATCAGCAGGTCGTAGAAGAAGATGCCGCCGACGATGCCCCAGGCCAGGCCGAAACCGAAGATCAGGCCGCGGTGGAACATCGATACCGGATTCACCCATTCCCACGCCAACGAGCCGGTCGCCGCCGCGATCACCAGCACGAAGCCCAGCACCCAGTAACGCGTGGCGGCCGCCGGCGTCTTGCCGCCCTTGAGCCCGAGACGGCGACGCAGCCATGCGGCGGCATCGGTGACGATGTTCACCGGGCATACCCAAGAGCAGAACAGGCGCCCACCGAAGAGCAGGTAGAAGGCCAACACGATGCCGCCACCGATCAGCGCCTCCTGGTAAGGCCACCGCCCCGCGGCGAATTGCTGCGCAATCAGGAATGGGTCGGTGAGCGGCAGGACCCCAAGGGTGAGACTCGATGCAAGATTACCCTTGACGATCCACCACCCCAGCCAGGGGCCGACGAGGAACAGCGCCAGAATGCCCAGTTGCGCCGCACGCCGCAGCAGCAGCCACTTGTGCGCCCGCAACCAACCCTTGACCTGCACCGCCTCATGGCCCGGTCGCGCAACCACGCCGCGCATCGCTGCGCCGCGGATGCTGTTGGGCGGAACCTTGCGCCCCGGCACGCCGCCGGTCGTCGTCTGTGCGCTCATGGCTTCCACCCCGATTCGAGGCCGCCAACGCCCGGCTGGGCAGGCTTGTAATCCGGCACCTGCGGACCTTCACCCGGCTTGACGCGAGTGTCGCCGTAAGCCTTGTCCTCGAGACCACGCACGGGCAGCTCGACCTGATCGCCGATCAACGACTGGCCGGCCGCTTCCTTCTCTTCCCAGCCGCGCAGGTAGTGCTCGGCCTTCGAGCCCTGCGCAAGCTTTATCGGCAGCACCTTGATCGCCGACTCGCCCGGCAGCACGCAGGCCTTCTCGCACTTGCCGCAGCCGGTGCAGTGCTCGGAATGCACGGTTGGCAGCAACATGGCGTGACGATCCGAGCGCGGGTTGTGCATGCGCTCGAGCGTGATCGCCTGGTCGATGACCGGGCACACCCGGTAGCACACGTCACAGCGCAGACCGAGGAAGTTGAGGCAGTTCTCCTGGTCGATGAGCACCGCCAGCCCCATCTTCGCCTTGCCGATATCGGTGAGCGAACGATCGAGCGCACCGGTCGGACAGGCGACCACACAGGGGATGTCTTCGCACATCTCGCAGGGGATGTCGCGCGCCACAAAATAAGGCGTACCCGTGGCCACGTTGTCGCCGAGTTCGGCCAGCTTCAAGGTGTTGTAGGGGCAGTCGCGCACGCACAGGCCACAGCGCACGCAGGCCGCGAGGAAGTCGTCTTCGGGGAGCGCGCCGGGTGGACGGATGGCAGTGGAGGGCAGCGCCGACGCCTGCTTCGCGTACATCCCGGCACCGAGCGCGAGCAGGCCCGCGCCACCGGCGACACCCGCCGCATCCTTGAGGAAGCGGCGGCGCGGCGACGGTGCGCTGGTTGCAGCACGCCCGGTTGGTTGCAGCTTGTCGTTCATGGTCATCGCAAGCCCGCACCCGCTACCGTCCCCCCGGTCGGCGGGGCGCGGGGCTTGCGCCTCCTGTCGTTGAGCCTTAAGCCTTCACCACCTTGACCGCGCATTTCTTGTAGTCGGTCTCTTTCGAGATCGGGCAGGTGGCGTCGAGCGTGAGCTTGTTCACCAGCCGGCCTTCGTCGAAGAAGGGCACGAAGATCAGTCCGACCGGCGGCTTGTTGCGGCCGCGGGTCTCCAGACGGGCGACGATCTCGCCACGGCGCGAGGACACCTTGACCGCCATGCCGCGCTGCAGCCCGCGCTTCTGGGCGTCGTCCGGGTGCATGAAGATCTGGGCCTCGGGGACCGAGCGGTGCAGCTCGGGCACGCGCCGCGTCATCGAACCGGTGTGCCAGTGCTCCAGCACACGACCGGTGCACAGCCACATGTCGTACTCGGCATCCGGCATCTCGGGCGGATCCTGGTAGGGCAGCGCAAAGATGATCGCCTTGTTGTCCTTGTAGCCGTAGAACTTCACGCCCTCACCGGCCTTGACGTAGGGGTCATAACCCTCGCGGAAGCGCCACAGGGTCTCCTTGTTATCGACCACCGGCCAGCGCAGGCCGCGCGCCTTGTGATAGACGTCGAAGTCTGCGAGGTCGTGCGCGTGGCCACGGCCGAAAGCGGCGTATTCCTCGAACAGACCCTTCTGCAGGTAGTAGCCGAGCTCCTTCGACTCGTCGTTCATGTAACCGGCCCAGGCGTGGCCGTTGGCCTTCTCCACGTCCTCGAGCGGGAACTTGTCGACCTGACCGTTGGCGTAGAGCACGTCGTACAAGGTCTTGCCTCGGTACTCGGGCTTCTTGGCGATCAACTCTTCCGGCCACACGTCCTCGACCTTGAAGCGCTTCGCGAACTCGATGTATTGCCACAGGTCGGATTTGGCCTCGCCCGGTGCGGACACCTGCTGGCGCCAGAACTGGGTGCGGCGCTCGGCGTTGCCGAAGGCGCCTTCCTTCTCGGCCCACATCGCGCACGGCAGGATCAGGTCGGCCGACAGTGCGGACACGGTCGGATAGACGTCGGAGACCACCACGAAGGCTTCCGGATTGCGCCAGCCCGGGTAGATCTCGTCATTGACGTTGGGGCCGGCCTGCATGTTGTTGGTGGTGGACGTCCAGTAGCACTTGATCTTGCCGTCCTTCAACGCGCGGCTCTGCGCCACCGCGTGGTAGCCGATCTTGGGCGAGATCGTGCCTTCGGGCAGCTTCCAGATCTCCTCGGTCAGCGCGCGGTGCATCGGATTCATCACCACCATGTCCGCCGGCAGGCGGTGGGCGAAGGTGCCGACCTCGCGCGCGGTACCGCAGGCCGAGGGCTGGCCGGTGAGCGAGAACGGGCTGTTGCCGGGCTCGGAGATCTTGCCCACCAGCAGGTGGACGTTGTAGATCATGTTGTTCACCCAGGTGCCGCGGGTGTGCTGGTTGAAGCCCATGGTCCAGAACGAGGTGACCTTGCGGTCCGGGTCGGCGTACTGCTCGGCCATCCTGACCAGGCGGTCTTCCGGCACGCCGGAGAGCTTCGATACCTTCTCCAGCGTGTACCCGGAGACGAAGGCGGCAAAGTCCTCGAAGCTGCAATCCTTGGCTGCGCCGGTATCGCCCTTGGGCTTGCCGTCCGCACCCGGGTACCCGTTGCTGGTGGCCTGGGCCTCGAGCGGATGGTTCGGGCGCAGACCGAAACCGATGTCGCCTTCACCGATCTTGAACTTGACGTTGCGCTCGACGAAGGCCTTGTTGACCTTGCCGCTCTGGATGATGTGGTTGCAGATGTAGTTGAGGATCGCGAGGTCGGTGTTCGGCACGAAGATCATCGGGTTGTCGGCGAGCTCGTACGAACGATGCTCGAAGGTCGACAGCACGTGGACCTGGCAGCCTTCCTTGGACAGGCGGCGGTCGGTGATGCGGCTCCACAGGATGGGGTGCATCTCGGCCATGTTCGAGCCCCATAGCACGACGGTGTCGGTGTTCTCGATGTCGTCGTAGCAGCCCATCGGCTCGTCGATGCCGAAGGTGCGCATGAAGCCGGCCACGGCCGAGGCCATGCAGTGGCGCGCGTTGGGGTCGAGGTTGTTGGTGCGAAAGCCCGCCTTCATCAGCTTGGAGGCGGCATAGCCTTCCCACACCGTCCACTGGCCCGAGCCGAACATGGCGAGGGAATCGACGCCATGCTCCTTGATCGCCTTCTTCCACTTTTCTTCCATGATGTCGAAGGCCTGATCCCACGAGATCGGCGTGAATTCGCCGTTCTTGTCGTACTGGCCGTTCTTCATGCGCAGCAGCGGCTTGGTGAGGCGGTCCTCGCCGTACATGATCTTGGACAGGAAGTAGCCCTTGATGCAGTTCAGGCCGCGGTTGACCGGCGAGTCCGGGTCGCCCTGGGTGGCCACGATGCGACCGTTCTGCACGCCCACCAGCACCGAACAGCCCGTGCCGCAGAAACGGCAGGCGGCCTTGTCCCAGCGCACCTTGGTGCTGGCGCCACCCTCCTGCGCCTGCGTCACGACCGGAATGCCGATGCCGGCGGTGGCAGCCGCAGCGGCGATCGCGTTGTTCTTGATGAATTCGCGTCGATTCATGCTCATTTCAGACCTCCGTCAATTCCAGACCAGCATCGGTGTATTCATAAGCGACCGTCAGACCCTGCACCTTGGGGGCGAGATTCACCGCCAGGATCGAGTCGGTCACCGACCAGCCCGCACCGTCCTCGATGGTGATGACGATGCTGCCCTTCTCGGAAGACGACCCGTGCAGCTCGACGCCGGGAATCTTCTTCAGGGCTTCGATCACGTCCGGGAAGTCCGCGGGAAATGCCCGCACGACCAGACTTGCAATATTCATGTTTCCCTCTCGGTGGGGATGTTGTTGTCCGACTGCATCGCGATTGCCCGAGCAGGACAGGGACCGATGCAGGCGCCGCAGCCGGTGCAGACGCCGGCATCGAGGACGGGATGGGCTACGCCACCCAGTTGAAGACGAAAACGAATCGCGCGCTCCGGACAGACTTCGCCGCACACCCGGCACTCGACGCCGCGCACGGCCAGGCAATCGGCGCCGATCGCGGCCACCAAGGTCCATGGCAGCGCGGCGGCATCACCCCGCAGCAGGGCCCGGGGTTCGCACACACTCACGCAATCGCCGCAGAAGGTGCACTCACCGCGACTGAAGTCGACGCCGGGGAAGCCACCATCCATGCGGACCAGGATCTGCGTGGGACAGGTCTCGATGCAGCGGTCGCAGCGCGTGCAGCGATCGACAAAAAGCGCCTCATCGATCGCCCAGGGCGGGCGCCGGGCGGGCTCGACCGTACGCCTTCCGATGCGCAGGAAGCCCCTGCGGGATGTAGCAACGCGTGCGGACGACTCGGGAGCCAAGGGTGTTTCCTGATAGAACGGCAAAGCGAATTAGAATCCACTCGCTCCATCAGGTTATTGACCGCGATCAACTTGCGAACAGGTCGCAATGAACCCGGGCATCGAACCTGGCCATGGAACCTCGGCAGGGGGCCGCAAGGTCGGTCGTGCGCGACCTCAGCTGCGCATGCGCTCCACAGCCCAGACCGCGGCCTCGACGCGCGAACGCAGGTCGAGCTTGCGCAGCAGGTGCTTGACGTGCACCTTGACCGTGCCTTCGGCGATGTCGAGCTCGCGCCCGATCTGCTTGTTCGACATACCCTCGGCGATCTTCTCCAGGATGCGCGTCTCCTGTTCGGTGAGCCCAGCTGCGGCCATCGACTGCGGACGGGACTCGCTGCGCAAGGCCGCAGCAAGCAGGTGGTTGAGTTGCTCCGGGATCACGATCCGCCCGGCAGCGACCGCCTGCAGCGCCTCGAGCATGGCCTCCGGCTCCATGTCCTTGAGCAGGTAGCCATCCACGCCACCGCGCAACGCAGCGACGACGTCCTCGCCCGAATCCGACACGGTCACCATGATCACGCGCGCCTCGAGGCGCGCTGCGCGCAGACCGCGCAGGACGTCGAGCCCACTCACGTCGCGCATGTTGAGGTCGAGCAGGATCAGGTCGGGACGCAGCTCGCGGGCAAGGGCCAGCCCCTCCGCGCCGTCGGCGGCCTCGCCAACCAGCTGAAAGCCCGGTATGACCTGCAGCAACTGCACGAGCCCGCGGCGAAACAACGGGTGGTCGTCAACGATGAGCACGCGATGCGTTTCCGTCATGCGCTGGAGTCTCCGAATTCGCTGCGGACGTCCGCAGCAGGTGTGGCGACACCGGTCGCGGCGCGGAAGCGCACGCGGACGCGGGTGCCGTGTTCATCCATCGAGGCGATCTCGATCTCTCCGCCCATGCTGCGCGTACGCTCGCGCATGATGGCCAGACCGTGGTGGTTGCGCAGATCAGCCGGCGGTGCACCCAGGCCGCTGCCGTCGTCCTCGACGATCAGGCAGACCTCGCCGTCCGCCGCGCCATGCAAGGCCACCCGCGCCGCACGCGCCTTGGCATGACGCACCATGTTCGACAGCGCCTCGCGCACGATCTGCAGCACATGCACCTCCTGGTTGGGGCTCAGCAGGCAGGGCCCGAGGTGGACATCGAGCGCGATGTCCACACCGCCCCTTGTGCCGTATTCGCGCACGGCATCCTGGATCAGCGTTGGGAGATCGGCGGACAGGCCGAGACGGAAGGACACCAGCAGCTCGCGCAACTGCCGGTAAGCGGCGTTGATGCCCTCGCGCAGGTCGGCGAGGATGGGCGCAGCCTGAGCACTGCGCGCCGGGTCTGCGAGCACGGGCTGCAGCAGGCTCACCTGGATCTTCATGTAGGACAGCGCCTGCGCGAGCGAATCGTGCAGCTCGCGTGCGATCACCGAACGTTCTTCCTGCAGCGCGAGCAGGCGCTCCTGTTCACTTCGTCGCGCGGCACCGAGCGCCATCCCCATGTGGCGCGACAAGGCCTCGACGAGCTGGCGCTGCCAGTCCTCCAGGCGCACGCCATCGGACAGCGACAGGCGCAGCATGCCGTAATGGTGCTCGCGATCGCGCAGCGGGAAGCGCAGCAGCGCCGGGTTGTGCAGCGCCAGACCATCGCCGCCCGAAGCCGAGCGACAGGCGTTGCAGGCCTCTTCGCCACCCGCGGCGCGGTCCGGACACGGCCCGATCGACGACGCGATCACCTTCGCCGGACCGCCATGGCGTGACTCGATGCACACGAAGCTGCCCTGCAGGCCGGCCACGCGGTCGATGTCGCGCAGTGTCGCCTCATAGGCCTCGACCGAGGTCGGCGACTGATACAGGCGGGCGATGGCGTGGTAAAGCAACTCGAGCGAGCGATTGCTGCGCTGCAGCTCCACCGTCTTGTCGGCAACGCGCTGCTCGAGCGAGTGATAGTGCTTGGCGAGCTCGTCCGCCATCAGGTTGAAGCCACTCCCCACGCGACCCAGCTCATCTTCACCGGTGTAGCGCACGCGGACGCCGAAATCGCCCCCCGCGATGCGCCGCGCCGCGTCGAGCAAGCCGTTGAGCGGTCGAAGCAGCGCACGATGGAGCATGAAGAGCGCGATGATCACGACGAGTATCGTGACCGCAATCGCGACACCGAGAATGAAGCGCAGATCATGGATGCGCGTCTCGGTGTCGTGCTCGAGCACCGCCACCAGGGTGTTGAGCTGTTCGACGAAGGCATCGACCTCGTTGAGCAGGAGCTCCACCTGGTCGGACGGCGGCGGCCCCGCCAGGCTGCCGAGCGCCTCGATGCGCGGCTTCAGGCTCAGGTGCCAGGACGCAGTCACGCCACGGTAGGTGGCGGCGAACAGTTCGCCCGGCGCACGCTCGATGAAGCGCATCAGCGCCGGGTGCTCGAGCTGACGCTCGAGGTCCCGCATGGCAGAAGCGACGCGCTCGGTCTCGAATCGGCCACCCAGCGCATCGACTGCGATCAGGTTCGCCACGCGATGCGTGTAGCGCCGCAGGCTGCCCGCGATGTTGATCGCACTCGCGCTGCCGCGCGTGCTCTCGACGACCAGTACCGAGACGCTCATACCCGCCAGGCTGATCAGCGTGAGCGACAGCATGGCCACCGACACCAGCAGCATGATCGAACGCCGCACCACCGGCCGTGGAATCGCAAATCGCATCATCAGCCTTTTCCCCAGGGTCTGGCCCATCGACAACGTCGACATACTCCTTGCAGGTCGTTTTCACCCCGGAAACGCTGCGTCGTTTTCATTTTCTTTTCAATATCAGAGTCTTGCAAAATTTTTCAAATACCTCTTTAGAGGTATTCGAGCGCTCTCCACAGGCTCTCCGGCGGCGCCCCGAAGCATGCATTCGACACATCAGCAGCTAGTCTACAGCTCGTTCGCCGCACACGGCGTCAGCAGGAGAGTCGCATGAGCTGCAGCAAGGCACCCGCCGTCGATACCCAGGATCTTCTGGCCCGCTTCGCCGCCTTCAACATGCTCGACGCTGCCGACCGCACACGTATCCAGAACGCTGCGCGACCGATCCATGCCGCGCGCGGCGAACTGCTCGTGCAGCAGGAAGACTGTCCGCGCGGCATCCACCTCGTGCTCGCCGGACGCGTCAAATGCTTCGTGCTGTCGCCCTCCGGCGGCGAGAAGATCGTGCGCCTGGCCGATCCGGGCAGTTTCTTCGGCGAGGAGGCCGCCCTGCTCAACCGCCCGCACATCGTCAATGCGCAAGCCATGACCCAGAGCGAACTGCTGTTCGTGCCCACCGGGCTGTTGCGCGAGGCGATGGTCAGCTCGACCCCGTTCGCGGTGTCGATGTCGATGCGCCTGGCAACCGCCAGCTACGACCTGATGTCGACCATGCAGGTCCAGTTCCAGCTCAGCGGCACGCAACGCGTGGCGCATTACCTCACCCGGCTGGCCCCGGATGATGCCGAACACTGCGAGATCCGTCTCGACATCGACAAGCAGACCATCGCCGCCCAGCTCAACCTGACACCCGAAACCCTGTCGCGCATCCTGTCGCAACTCACCCGTGAAGGCATGATCCAGCCGCGCGGCCGCCGCGGCATGGTGCTCAGCAAGCTGTCCGAACTGCGCAGCTGCGCGGCGCACTGACGCGCCTGCAGCGCAGACAAGCCCCCCAGCCAGCGACCGAACGCTTCAGGCTGCGCCCGCGGGAAACGGCGCCACCTGCTGCAGATGGGCGGGCACCGCCAGCCAGCGAGTGAGTATCCGCAAGATATCGACATCGAAGCTGCGCGGCGCGCTCGCTGCCAGCGCCACCGCCGCGGCCTCGTCGGCCACACTCCCCAGGTAGCACCAGCGGTCGAAGACGTGATGACGCGTGCGCCCGCTCGCCGCGTGATGCTCGGTGACGCGCACCGCGCCGGCCCAGGGCCAGGGCTTGACCCCCACCCCGGCCAGCGCCGCCGCCAGGCGCGCATCGTGCTCGGCGATCGACTCCCTCCCCGCACACACGCCGGCGCAGCGCCGGGCGCCATGCGCCGCGCACGGACCGCTCCCGCCCTCGAGGCCGAGGCGGCGCAGGCACAGCCCGTACAGCATGGCCAGCTCGCGCAGCAGGTTGTCGGCTTCGCGCCGGTTCCGGAACACGCCGTACAGGCCTTCCCATGCGGCTGGATCGGAGCCGGCAATCGGCACGCTCTCGTGCATCGGTGCGCGCCGCCGGTTGGCCAGCAGGCGCAGCGCGAACGCCCCGTCGGCGGGTTCCTGCGGGCGGTTGTACGGCGGACGGAAGTCGCGCAGCAGCGCCAGCTCCTGCAGCGAGGTGTCGAGTTCGCCGGCGGTTTCGATCCACTCCACGCGCTTCACCCGGGCCGCCAGTTCGGCGTCACGGCCCTTGCGCGCGTGCGGCGCAAAGTGCTCCCTGACCCGCGCGCGCAGGCTCTGGGCACGGCCAACGAACAGCGGCGGATCGCGCCGTCCGTCGGCAGGGGCTTCTGCAGCGGCGTGGAAAAGATACAGCCCGGGCACATCCGGGACGGCCTCGAGCATGCCTTCGGGCAGGCCCGGCGGCAGCACCGGCGCCTTCATCGCGCGCTCGGCCGCGCGCGCCAGCACCTCGGGCGCAAACGCCGCCTCCACCTGGTGCACGAACTGCCACAGCACCTCGACGTCGCCCATGGCGCGATGGCGCGCCGCGCACACCAGACCGTGGCGCTCGATCAGCGCGTCGAGGCCGTGGCGGTGATGTTCGGGGAACAGCGCGCGCGACAGCTTGACCGTGCACAGCACGGGCGCCGCGAACTCACGCCCGATGCGGGTGAAGGCGTTCTTGATGAAGCCGAAGTCGAAGCGCGCGCTGTGGGCGACGAAGACGCAGCCCTCGAGCAGCGCCGCGACCGTATCGGCCACGGCCGCGAAGGGTGGCGCGTCGGCCACCATGGCGTCGGAGATGCCGGTGACCTGCTCGATCAGCGGCGGGATCGACTGCCCGGGCGCGACCAGGCTCTCCCAGCGCGCCACCACCTCGCCGTCCTCGATGCGCAGGATGGCGATCTCGGTGATGCGGTCGCGCACCGGATGCGCGCCGGTGCTCTCGACATCGATGATTGCAAGACGGCGCGGCAGGCTCATGCGGGCCTGCGGGGCATGCGCTCGGTTGCGAGCTCAGTCACGCGCAAGAACAGGAAACGCGCCCGGACTCAGTGGTTGGCGTCGTAGTAGTAGGGCTTGACCGGCACATCGGCCGCGTCGAGGCGCTGCTGCTCGTCGACACGCTGCGGCTTGTCCCACCACAGGGCACGGCCCTGCTTCTGCTCGTCGCGCTGCTCCGGATGCTTCTCCATCCATTCGCGCATGAACTTGGTGTGATCGGATTCGTACATCGCCATGTGAGGCCCCTGTTGATGTGGTTGCAGCGCCGGCCGCGCTACGGTCGGTGCGGATTCTACCAGCGCCAGTGCGGATCAACCCACGCGCCCGTCAGCCTTCAGGCGGCCGATGCGCACGACTTCCTGCACCCGACGCACCGCGCGCATCACGCGCGCCAGATGCATGCGGTCGTGAACCTGCACGGTAAAGCTCAGCGCGGTGTAGTCGCCCTGCTCGCTTTCCATGCTGACGCTCTGGATGTTGCAGTCTTCCTCGGCGATCGCGCTCGCCACCCGGGCCAGCACCCCGCGCGCGTTGCGGCTGAGCACGCGGATGCCGACATCGAACAGGCGGTCGTCGACCACGTGCTCCCATTCCACGTCCACCCAGCGCCCGCGGTCGCCGCGCAGCTTGGCCACGTTGGGGCAGTCGTGGGTATGCACTTCCAGCCCCTGGCCCTTGCGCAAGGTGCCGATGATCGGATCGCCCGGAATCGGATGACAGCAGCGCGCAAGCTGCACCGCCACGCCCTCCGAGCCGCGAATGGTGATCGCGCCCGCGGGCTTGGGCTTGACCACGTCCGGCCGGCCGGATTCGAGATCCTGCGCCTCGGCCAGGCGCCGGGCGACGATCACCGGCAGGCGCTTGCCCAGACCGATGTCGGAGAAGATGTCCTTCTTGTTGCGTACGCCGCGGTCGCGCAGGAAACGGTCCCAGGCGAAGGACGAGATCTGCCCCAGCGTCAGGCCGTGCGGGCGCAGGGCCTGGTTGAGCAGGCGCTCGCCGAGCGCGACCGACTCGTCCTGCTGCGCGTTCTTCATGAAGTGGCGGATCTGCGAGCGCGCCTTGCCGGTGCGCGCATACGACAGCCAGGCCGGATTGGGGTTGGCGTGCGCGGCGGTGATGATCTCGACCTGGTCACCGTTGTGCAGTTCGCTGCGCAGCGGCATCAGATCGCCGTTGATGCGGCAGGCCACGCAGCGGTTGCCGACGTCGGTGTGCACCGCGTAGGCAAAGTCCACCGGCGTCGAGCCCTTGGGCATCGAGAAGATCTTGCCCATCGGCGAGAACACGTACACCTCACCCGGAAAGAGATCGATCTTGACGTGCTCGAGGAACTCGGTGGCCTCGCCCGAGGTGGATTGCAGCTCGAGCAGCGACTGCAGCCAGGAATGCGTCTTCTGCTGCAGTTCGGTGAGCGTGCGCTCGTCTTCCTTGTACAGCCAGTGCGAGGCCACGCCGGTCTCGGCGATGTGGTGCATCTCGCGGGTGCGAATCTGCACCTCGACCGGCATGCCGAACGGTCCGATCAGCGTGGTGTGCAGGCTCTGGTAGCCATTGGCCTTGGGGATCGCCAGGTAGTCCTTGAACTTGCCCGGCACCGGCTTGTACATCGAGTGCAGCGCGCCGAGCGCCAGATAGCAGCTCGGCACGTCCTTGACGATGACGCGAAAGCCGTAGATGTCGAGCACCTGCGAGAAAGACAGGTGCTTCTCGACCATCTTGCGGTAGATGCCGTAGAGGTGCTTCTCGCGTCCCTGCACCTCGGCGCCGATACCCCACTGGGGCAGGCGCTCCTCGATGCTGGCGAGAATCTTGCCGACCACTTCGCGGCGGTTGCCACGCGCGGAGCGGATGGCCTTGGACAGCACCTCGAAACGCAACGGGTACTTGTTGCGGAACGACAGCTCCTGCAATTCGCGATAGAGATCATTGAGCCCCAGCCGGTTGGCGATCGGGGCGTAGATCTCGAGCGTCTCGTTGGCGATGCGGCGGCGCTTGGCCGGACGCATGTGGTCCAGCGTGCGCATGTTGTGCAGGCGGTCGGCGAGCTTGATCAGGATGACGCGCAGGTCGCTCGCCATCGCCAGCAGCATCTTGCGGAAGTTCTCGGCCTGCGCCTCTTCGTGCGAGCGGAATTCGATCTTGTCGAGCTTGGACAGGCCGTCGACCAGCTCGGCCGCCACCTTGCCGAAGCGCTCGGCGATCTCCGCCTTGGAGATGTGGGTGTCCTCCATCACGTCGTGGAGGAGCGCGGCGATCAGCGCCTGGGGGTCGAGATTCCAGTCGGCGACCAGCGAGCAAACCGCCACCGGGTGGCTGACATAAGGCTCGCCGCTGACACGGAACTGCCCGGCGTGGGCATCGGCCGAAAAATGGTAGGCCGCTTCGACGCGACCCACGTCTTCGGGCCTGAGATAGGTCTCGAGCTTGGCCTTGAGCTGCTGGAAGTCGAGCGAGAGCACGCTCGACGGGGGCGGGCGGTAAGGTTGGGGGGCAGGGCCCGCTTCTGCGGTGTTCATGCAACCCCCGGAGGGAATCAGGCCTGGCCGCGGTTGAGCATCTCGAGGCCGACCTTGCCCGCTTCGATTTCGCGCAGCGCGATCACGGTGGGCTTGTCCCGGTCGAGCGGGTCGACCTCGATCTGCGGCGTGCCGCCGGCGGTGAGCTGACGCGCACGATAGGTCGCCGCCAGGGTGAGCTGGAAGCGGTTCGGGATTCTTTTCAGGCAGTCTTCTACGGTGATGCGGGCCATGGTCAATCCTGTTCTAGAAAGGCGAAATATTCGGGATGCCGCTGGTGCTGATTGGCGCAGCGCAAACGCGCAGCCCGCACTACGGCGACCAGGTCGTCGAGCGCGGCATCGATTTCGTCGTTGATTATAACGTAGTCGAATTCGGCGACATGACGCATTTCCCCGCGCGCGCCGAGCAGGCGGCGGCTGATGACCTCGGGGCTATCGGTGCCGCGCCCGACCAGGCGCTCTTCCAGCGCGTCCATCGACGGCGGCAGGATGAATACGCCGACCGCCTCGGGGAAGTGCTTGCGCACCTGCTGCGCCCCCTGCCAGTCGATCTCGAGCAGCGTGTCGCGGCCGGCCTCGATCTGCGCCCTCAGCCAGACCCTGGAGGTGGCGTAGTAGTTGCCGTGGACTTCCGCCCACTCGAGAAACTCGCCGCGATCGCGCAGGTCGCGGAAGGTGGGCACATCGACGAAGTTGTATTCGCGCCCGTTCTGCTCGCCCGGACGCGGGTCGCGCGTGGTGTAGGAGATCGACAACTGCACGCGCGGGTCGCGCTGCAGCAGGCCGCGCACCAGCGTGGTCTTGCCGGCGCCCGAGGGTGCGGTGACGATGAAGAGGGTTCCGGGCATGAGGCTGTCTTCCTTTATTCCAGGTTCTGCACCTGTTCGCGCATCTGCTCGATCAGCACCTTCATCTCCATGGCGATGCCGGTGATGTCGGTCGCCGGCGACTTGGAGGCAAGCGTGTTGGCCTCGCGGTTGAGCTCCTGCATCAGGAAGTCGAGGCGCTTGCCGGCCGCGCCGCCGGCCTTGAGGATGCGCTCGACCTCGTCGAGATGGGTGACGAGCCGGGTCAGCTCCTCGTCCACATCGATGCGCTGGGCGTAGAGCGCGACTTCCTGGCGGATGCGGTCCTCGTCCAGGCTTGCCACCGCGTCGCGCAGCTTGGCGGTCAGGCGCTCCTGGTATTCGACCACCACCGCCGGCATGCGCGGCGTGGCGATGGCGACGAGCTCGCGCATGCGGGCAACGCGCTCGCGGATCATGTCGGCGAGCTTTTCGCCCTCGCGCCCACGGGTGGCGACGAGGTCGTCGAGCGCGGCGTTGGTCAGCGCGATGATCGCCGGCAGCATCTCGTCGAAGCCGAGGCTGTCGTCGGCGAGCATGCCCGGCCAGCGCAGCAGCTCATTCACCGACAGCGGCGCGGCGTCGGCAAAGCGCGCGCGCAGCGTGGTCTGGGCGTCGGCGAGCTGGTCGAGCAGCGCGGCGTTGAGCGCCATGCTGCGCGGCGCGGCGTGACCGGCCTGCAGGTTGAGGCGACATTCGACCTTGCCGCGCCCGAGGCGCGCGCTGATGCGCTCGCGGATTGCGGGCTCGGCGGCGCGCAGATCGTCGACGATGCGAAAACCCAGGTCGAGATAGCGCGAATTGACGCTGCGCAGTTCGAGGTGAAGGCTGACACCACCCAAGTCTCGCGTCTGAACCGCGAACCCTGTCATGCTTTGGACCATTGAGGCGCTCCGGGAACCCTGCCCCATCGATTAGACTGCAGGGTCCGATCAGGATGAAACCGCGAAAGACGCGATTCTAGCGCCCCCGAAGATGCCGTCTCAAGCCAACTGCGCGCTGCCACAGGGCTTTCAGCTCGACCAGTACCGCATCGAGCGTCAATTGTCGCTAGGCGGCTTCTCGATCGTCTACCTCGCCTTCGATGCCCACGACACGCCGGTGGCGATCAAGGAATACCTCCCCAACTCGCTTGCGTTGCGCAAGGACGGCGAGACCGAACCCCAGGTCTCGGACGAGCATCGGCTCGCCTTCCGCTACGGCATGAAGTGCTTTTTCGAGGAAGGCCGCGCGCTCGCCAAGCTCATGCACCCGAACGTGGTGCGCGTGCTCAACTTCTTCCGCGCCAATGGCACGGTGTACATGGTCATGCAGTTCGAGCGCGGCCGTACGTGGCACGACTACATCCAGAAGCACCGCGGCGAGGTCAGGGAAATGCTGATCCGCGCGGTGTTCGCGCGCATGCTCAACGGCCTGCGCGAAGTCCACGCGCACAAGCTGCTGCACCTCGACATCAAGCCCTCGAACATCTATCTGCGCAACGACGGCACACCGGTGCTGCTCGACTTCGGCGCCGCGCGCCAGACCCTGGTGAGCGACCAGCCGGTGCTCAAGCCGATGTACACCCCCGGCTACGCCGCGCCCGAGCAGTACGAGAAAGACGCGCAGCTTGGCCCGTGGACCGACATCTACAGCGTGGGCGCCAGCCTGTTCGCGAGCGTCACCGGTAATGCGCCGCCCCGCGCCGACGAGCGCGTGCTCAACGACACCCTGCAGCCAGTCGCCAGGACTCACGCCGGCCGCTACGACGCACAACTGCTGGAACTGATCGACTGGTGCCTGCGGCTCGACTCCCTCGCCCGGCCGCAGAGCGTCTATGCCCTGCAGAAGGCGCTGATCCACCGCCACGCCGGCGCCAATCGTCCCGAGCCCTGGTTCTCGGACCTGGGCAACCGGCTCAAGTCCTTCATCGGTCGCAGTTGAAGGAGCCCACCATGCGCTTCACGATCTACCAGGAAAGCCGCATCGGCCAACGCGCCAGCAACCAGGACCGCATCGCCCACTGCTACTCGCGCGAAGCGCTGCTGATGCTGGTCGCCGACGGCATGGGCGGCCACCTGCATGGCGAGCTCGCCGCGCACATCGCCGCCCAGCACATCACCCAGGCCTTCCAGCGCGAAGCACGCCCACGGCTGCCCGATCCCGGGCTGTTCCTGTCGCGCGTGCTGACGGGCGCGCACCACGCGATCCTCGACGATGCGCTCGACCGCCTGCTGCCCGAGGCGCCGCGCACCACCCTCGTCGCCTGCGTGGTACAGGACGGCGCCGCGCATTGGGCGCACGCGGGCGATTCGCGCCTGTATCTGCTGCGCCGCGGCCACGTCGTCACCCGCACGCGCGACCACTCGCGCACCCAGTTGATGCTCGACCAGGGCCTTCTGCAACCCGAGGATGCGCACAACCACCCCGGCCGCAACCGGCTGTACTCCTGCCTCGGCGGCAACCACGCGCCGCAGGTCGAGCACTCGCCGCGCACGCCGCTGCGCGACGGCGACGTCCTCGCGCTGTGCAGCGACGGCGTGTGGGGACCCGTCGGCGACGACAGCTTCGTCACCCACCTCACCGCCACGCCACTCGGCCAGGCCGTGCCGCGCCTGCTCGACGACGCCGAACGCCGCGCCGGCCCCAACGCCGACAACCTCTCCATGGTAGCCATGTGCTGGCACGACGAGGACAATGCCAGCCCGGCCAGCGCCGAATCGATCTCCACGCACACGATGGAACTCGACGACTTCTCCAACCGGCTCGACATGTCGAGCATGGGCACGGGGCCAGCGGGCGAGCTCGACGAGGACGAGATCGAGCGCGCCATCCGCGAGATCAACGAAACCATCCGCAAATTCGACCAGAAACGATAGGACACCCCCCATGCGACCCAGCCAGCGCCAGCCCGACCAACTCCGCGACGTGCGCCTCACCCGCGGCTTCACCTGCCATGCCGAAGGCTCGGTGCTGGTCGAATTCGGCGCCACCCGCGTGCTGTGCACCGCCAGCGTCGAAGAAAACGTACCCGGCTTCCTGCGCGGCAAGGGTCAGGGCTGGGTCACCGCCGAATACGGCATGCTGCCGCGCGCCACCCACACCCGCAGCGCGCGCGAGGCGGCCAAGGGCAAGCAGAGCGGCCGCACCCAGGAGATCCAGCGCCTGATCGGGCGCAGCCTGCGCGCGGTGGTCGACCTCGGCGCGCTCGGCGAGCGCCAGATCGTGGTCGACTGCGACGTGCTGCAGGCCGACGGCGGCACCCGCACCGCCGCCATCACCGGCGCCTGCGTCGCGGTGCATGACGCGCTCGTCGGCCTGGTCACCGCCGGCAAGCTCGCCCGCAACCCGATGCGCGAATTCGTCGCCGCGGTGTCGGTCGGCATCCACCACGGCGAGCCGGTGCTCGACCTCGACTACGCCGAAGATTCCGACTGCGACACCGACATGAACGTGGTGATGACCGAGGGCGGCGGCCTGATCGAGGTCCAGGGCACGGCCGAGGGCGCGGCCTTCTCGCGCGCCGAACTCAACGCCTTGCTCGACCTCGCCGAACTCGGCGGCCGACAGTTGTTCGAACTGCAGCGCGCGGCGGTACGCTCAGCCATCCTCACCGCCTGAATCCGGCCGACGACCCCGCTACCGTCCCCCCCGCATTCCTGTGGGAGCAACTGTCTGTGGAAACGGGCTTGCCCGCGAATGTCGCAAGATCAAGCGCAACTTTCGCGGCCAAGGCCGCTCCCACGGGAGCTGACACCCGGTTTCGCTGTGGGAGCGGTGGCCGCCGCGACACCCACGCGCCGAACGCAGCGCGATCGCACTCAGGAGCCACCGAATCATGAGCACCCGACTCGTCCTCGCCAGCAACAACGCCAAGAAGGCCGCCGAAATGCAGGCCCTGCTCGCCCCGCTCGGCATCGAGGTCATCCCGCAAGCGGTGTTCGGCGTCAGCGAGGCCGAAGAGCCGCACCCCAGCTTCGTCGAGAATGCACTCGCCAAGGCCCGCCACGCCTCCGCCGCCACCGGCCTGCCCGCGGTGGCGGATGACTCGGGCCTGTGCGTCGAGGCGCTCGGCGGCTTGCCGGGCGTGATCTCGGCGCGCTTTGCCGGCGAGCCCAAGTCCGACGCGCGCAACAACGCCCTGCTGCTGGAAAAGCTCGCCCACCTCACCGCGCCGGCCCAGCGCCGTGCCTATTTCTATTCCGCCGTGGTGCTGGTGCACCACGCCGAAGACCCGCGCCCGCTGATCGCCGACGGCGAATGGCACGGCGAGATCCTGCCCGCCGCGCGCGGCGAAGGCGGCTTCGGCTACGACCCGCTGTTCTGGGTGCCCGAGCTGGAACAGACCGCTGCCGAGCTGGATTCGGCGCTGAAGAACACGCTCAGCCACCGCGGCGCCGCCATGCGCCACCTGCTCGCCCGCCTCGCCGCTCATCCGCTCTGACCCCGCCGCCCTGTGGGAGCGGGCTTGCCCGCGCATATTGCATGCTGTCGCGCTGTATTCGCGGGCAAGCCCGCTCCCACGGCTACTCCCACCGCTGCTGCTACACGCGCAGACCGCACCGGACCGCCCCTCGCCGTGACCACCCGCCGCATCATCCCGCTCACCCCCGCCGCCAGCCCGGCGCGCGTCCTGGCACTGCCCGAGCGCCCGCAACTCGAGGCCCCACCGCCGCTGTCGGTTTACGTGCATTTCCCGTGGTGCGTGAAGAAGTGCCCCTACTGCGACTTCAACTCCCACGCCCCGCGCGACGGTGGCATCCCCGAACAGGCCTGGCTAGCCGCGGTGCTCGCCGACCTGCAGCACGCCCTGCCCCAGATCTGGGGCCGGCGGGTGCATAGCGTGTTCATCGGCGGCGGCACGCCCAGCCTGATGTCGGCGGCCACGCTCGACGGCCTGCTCACCGGCATCCGCATGCTGCTGCCGCTCGACCCGCTCGCCGAGGTCACGCTCGAGGCCAACCCGGGCACCGTCGAGGCCGAGCGCTTTCGCGACTACCGCGCCGCCGGCGTCAATCGCCTCTCGCTCGGCATCCAGAGCTTCGACGACGTCATGCTCGCCAGGATCGGCCGCATCCACGGCGGCCTTGATGCGCGGCGCGCGATCGACGCCGCGCGCACGTACTTCGAGCGCGTCAATCTCGACCTGATGTACGCCCTGCCCGGCCAGACCCTGGACATGGCGCTCGCCGACCTCGACACCGCGATCGGCTTCGGCGTGCAGCACCTGTCCTGCTACCACCTCACGCTCGAGCCCAACACGCCCTTCGCCCACAACCCGCCGCCGCTGCCCGACGACGACACCGCCGCCGACATGCAGGAAGCGATCGAGGCCCGCCTCGCCGAAGCCGGCTTCGCGCATTACGAAACCTCCGCCTTCGCCCGCCCGCACGAACAAAGCCGCCACAACCTCAACTACTGGACCTTCGGCGACTACCTCGGCCTCGGCCCCGGCGCCCACGGCAAGCTCTCCAGCCACGAAGGCATCCGCCGCGAGATGCGCCACAAGCACCCCGGGCGCTACCTCGAAGGCGCGGCGCGCGGCGACTTCATCCAGGAAGCGCGCGAGGTCTCGGTGACGGAGCTGCCCTTCGAGTTCATGATGAACGCGCTGCGGCTCACCGATGGCGTGCCGGCCAAGCTTTTCGCCGCGCGCACCGGGGTGCCGATCGAGGCCGTCACCGACGAGTTGACGCGGGCGCGCGAACTCGGGCTGCTGGAGATCGCGGCGGGGCAGCTGCGGCCGACGCTGCAGGGGCGGCGGTTTCTGAATGAGTTGCTGCAGGTGTTCTTGCGGGACTGAGCCGCCCGCTCACGGCTCGGCTACGCGAGCATGTCTTCACAAGCGATGTGATGAAAGACGGCAGCCTCGTTCAGCCGGCGGTCGAGACTCGCCAGGTGCAGCGCATCAACCGCGCGCAGCGCCAGCGACGCGTCGATGAACACCGCTGCGGTGCGGAAATCGGCCGACACGAAGCGCTGGAAGTGCGCCAGCGCCTGCTGCCGCGTGGCCGCGTCGATGGCGCCGGTGCGCTGCTTGATGCCGCCGACGCTGGCCATTTCGGTGAGCGCCCACGCCGAGATCACCAGCCCTTCGCGACGCAGGGGCTCCAGGCGATCAAGCACGCGCGCCGCGCCCGGTTCGGCCACCAGACGTGCAACCGCCCGGCCGCGGCGGGTAATGAGCACGTCATTGCCGGCTTCGACGTCGGCAATGAGGCTGGACAGGTCGGACTTGGTCTCGGCGACAGAAGCGGTTTTCATGTTCGCACCGTTTTTACATGGCCAACCATGGTTACATGCGCGACAGACGTTGCTGCCGGGCGAAACCTCGCGCCGGCAGCTCGATCGTTCAACCACCGGAACAGCATCCCGGTTTCATCTCAACGGAATCGGCCCCTTCGTCGCTTGCAGCACTCAGGGCTTGAGACGCGGCAAGCAACGCAGCCTTGAGAATCAGCTGCTCCGGAATCGTCTCGAACCTTTCATTTCCGATTTCGAGAGTCCGGCACTCCGCGCCGCCACAGGCAGAGCAACACGTGCTTTTCCCGACGCCGGCGTTGAGCCAGTCCTCAATCGAGCGCCCGGCAATCCAGATGCGATTGGACTCGGACGGCATCCCCTTGAATGCGTCGAGTGCGATCTCCCGCGTTTCCAGAACCGGCTCGATGCCCAGCGGCCGCAGCGCTTCCTGAAGCTTCGGGATAGCCTGGACGATCGCGTCTTGCGTGCCGCCACACCGCTCGCAGGTCTCCCCCTCGGGAGTCACGAGTCGCTGCCAAAGGATGTTCAGGGCCTTCATGTTTATAGAGATCCTTGTACACCTGTCACCAGGCTGAAACGAACAAGAAGCACTCGAATGATGAATCCGCCATGACCGGTCCTTTCCCACTTTCCGTGTCGCCCGGTCATGCCCTCATCGCCGCGACATCAGCGCGAACACCCCCCAGCCCAGGTACTCACGCGTATAAGCGGCGTGGCGCACGGGTTCCGAGCTCAGTTGGGCACGAACCTCCTTGGCCAACTCGTCGTCGGGATTGGCATCAAGCCATCGGCGCATGGTGAGCCATTTGGCGGCCTCGTATCTGTCCCAGCTGTCCTGGTCTGCAAGAACCATCTCGACGACGTCGTAGCCAAGGTGGTCGAAGGACGCGAGAAGTTCTGGAAGCATCAGAAAGTCGGAGACCGAGTCCGCAAGACACCGCTTGGCAACCTCTTCCGTCGGCGGTAACTGCCGCCAGTAGGGCTCGCCGATGAGGATGATCCCGCCAGGGCCCAGGCTTCGCGCCAGAAGTTCGAGCGTGCCGGCGACGCCCGCGCCGATCCAGGTGGCACCGATACAGGCTGCCACACTGACCTTCTCGTCAGAGACATGGCCGGCAGCATCGCCATGGATGAACGTGACTTGATCGGCGACGCCGAGTTCTTCGGCGCGGCGTTTCGCCTGCTCGTTGAACGTCTGGCTCATGTCGATGCCGACACCGATGATGCCGTGATCGCGTGCCCAGGTGCATAACATCTCCCCCGAACCGCTGCCGAGGTCGAGCACCCGGGCACCCGCTTCCAGACGCAGCGCCGCGCCAAGCGTGGCGAGCTTTTCGGGTGTCATCGGGTTGTGGATGCGGTGAGCACTCTCGGTGATGTTGAAGATCCGTGGAATGTCCAAGGCGAGAAATCTCCTTTCGGGTGCGAAACGACTGACGCTCCGCTGCACGGGGGCATCAACCGACAACTCCAGCAGCAGTGAACTCTGCAACGCCACGAACGCCCCCACCACCGCCCCATCCCCATCAGCACCAGCATCGGAAAAACTCGCCGGCGGCGGGCTGAAACCGGCCATTCACAACAGCGCTCACCCTACGGTGTAGCCGCCATCCACGACGATCTCCTGGCCGAAGATGTTCTTCGCACCGTCCGAGGCCAGGAACACCGAGAGCTCGGCGATATCCTCGGGCTGGCCGAACGCGCCGGGCATCAGTCTGGAATTGATCTTTTCCGCGACCGCGCCCAGGACCTCAGGCGGCAGCCCGACCGTTCCCCACAGCGGCGTGCCGATCGGGCCCGGGGCGATGGAATTGACCCGGATGCCCTGGGGAGCGAGTTCTGCTGCCAGGGTCTGGGAAAGGGATTTGAGCGCCGCCTTGCTGGCACTGTAAATGGCCAACCCGGGAAAGCCGACCTGGGTGAGGAAAGTGGTGATGAACTGGATCGATCCGCCCTTGCGGATGTGGGGAACGAACAGGCGCGCGGTTTCCGCGGCGCCAAAGAGATTCACCGAAAACTGGGTGTCGAAGGCTTCGGCGGTGCTGTCCTCAAAAGACACGACGCGCGCAATGCCTGCGTTCGGAACGACGATATCCACGCCGCCATGGGTCTGCACGGTTTCAGCGACCAGGCGCTGCAGGTCTTCCGGCTTCGTCACATCGCCCGCCACGATCTTGACCTGCCCGGGACAGCTCGCCTCCAGTTCCTTCAAGGCATCCAGATTGCGCGCAAACGCGACGACCCGGGCGCCCTCTTCCACGTATTTCTCGACGATCGATTTTCCGATCCCGCTGCTGGCGCCCGTGACGACTGCGACCTTGCCTTCAAGCTTTCTTGCCATGTCTCGCTCCTGAAATGATCCCGAGCCCGGGAGTGGGATAAGAGTGTTGCAGATGAAAGCAATTCTCGTTGACGTTGGTCAATACAGGGAGAATGCAGCAATCGCGAATGGCTCCGAAATGATTCGGAACCCGCCATTCAGCCCTGTCGAGCCTGTCCGCGCATCTCAGCGCAACGCCGCACACACGTCTCTGACTTGACCACGTAGCCATCGATGCGCGGGATCTGCATCCTGCCTCGGGTGCCAGAGCAATGAAACCGTGAGCTCTGGAGAGGGGACTGGAATGGGGAAACTGTGCATGCCGGCGCGCAGGTTTCCGGTATGTCGTTCGGGAACGCTTGCGATCAGGTCGGATGCACGAGCCAGGGCCAGTGCGGTCGAAAAGTCACCAACGATGGTGACAATCTTGCGCTCCAGTCCGACTGCGCTCAACGCCTCGTCGATCAGCCCCTTGTCCGCACCCTGACGCGAGACGTGGACATGGCGTCCGGCCGCATAGCGGGAAGGCGTGACCTCGCCCTGGCTCAGGGGGTGCCCCATGCGCACGACGCCAATGAAACGGTCGCGGAACAGTGCCTGCACTCGCAGCTCTGGCGCCGCGTTCTGCCCCACGACACCGGTCTCCAGATCGACCAGCCCGTCGCGCAGCGGCTTGCTGTCCTTGTCCGGCTTCTGCACGAAGCACAGGCGCACGCCAGGCGCTTCCTCTCCGACGCGGGCGATCAATTCCGGTCCGAAGTTCTCGACAAATCCCTCGCTGGTCCGCAGCGTGAAGGTCCTGACCAGTTGTTTGATGTCAAGTCTTTCTGCCGGGCGTAAAGCGGCTTCCGCATCCTGCACCAGTTGACCGACCCGCTCGCGCAGTTCAATTGCGCGCGGCGTTGGTACGAGACCGCGCCCGGCTCTGACCAACAGAGGATCACCCGTCGTCTCGCGCAATCTTGCCAGCGCTCGGCTCATCGCCGACGGGCTGAGCCGCAGGCGTCGGGCGGCGCCTGCCACGCTGCCTTCGGCGAGCAAGACATCCAGGGTGAAAAGCAGGTTCAGATCAGGTCTCGACATGAAGCCACGATAGCAGCGTTCGTTCGATATATGGCGCCATACGCATCAATAACGTGCAAATGCTGCGCCTTCCGCCATGTCATGCAGCGACCTACGATTCACCTAGCCCCGTCGGGATCGCCATACATCAAAGGAGTTAACGGTGAAAACACGCTTTGCAGGACTCGTTGACGCGGAATCTCGAAGTCCCGAAAGAACGCCTTCTGTGCGCTGGGCGCTGGCCGGCCTGGCGCTATCCGTATTGCTGTCCTCCCTCGGCACCAGCATTGCCAACGTGGCCTTGCCGAGCATGGCTGAAGCGTTCGACGCCTCCTTCCAGGCAGTGCAGTGGATCGTCATCGCCTATCTGCTTGCCATCACCACCTTGATCGTCAGCGCCGGGCGCATCGGCGACATCGTGGGCCGCAGAAGGCTGCTGTTGTTCGGCATCTCCCTGTTCACGCTGGCCTCGATCCTTTGCGGCATGGCGCCCACCTTGTGGCTGCTGATTGCTGCACGTGTGCTGCAAGGTCTTGGCGCCGCGATCATGCTGGCGCTTGCCATGGCCTTCGTCGGCGAGACGGTACCGAAAGAAAAAACGGGTAGCGCCATTGGCCTGCTGGGAACGATGTCGGCAATCGGCACCGCGCTCGGTCCTACGCTCGGCGGTGCGCTGATCGCGGGGTTCGGTTGGCGGGCCCTATTCTTCATCAACGTGCCGCTGGGCGCTCTGGCGCTTCTTCTCGCCTATCGCCACCTGCGTGCGGATCAAAGGAAGCCGAAAACGGAACCCGCCGCCTTTGACACAAGAGGCACGCTGCTGCTGGCCCTGACGCTCGCCGCCTATGCGCTAGCGATGACAACCGCGCGCGGCAGCTTTGGCCTGCTCAGCGCGGCCCTGCTCTTACTTGCCATTATCGGCGCAGGTCTTTTCTATTTCGCCGAAGCGCGGACCCCATCCCCCTTGATCCGGATGGCGATGTTTCGCAAGCTTGAACTGAGTGCGAGCCTGGCGACCAGCGCCCTCGTTTCAACCGTGATGATGGCGACACTGGTTGTCGGACCATTCTATCTCTCCCGGTCCCTCGGGCTTGACGCGGCAATGATCGGGTTCGTCCTGTCCGTCGGTCCAGCCGTAGCCGCACTGACCGCGGTGCCTGCCGGGCGCCTGACAGATCGGCTCGGCACGCCA
The DNA here is from genome assembly GCF_034003485.1 of Thauera sp. Lineage (GTDB taxonomy): Bacteria > Pseudomonadota > Gammaproteobacteria > Burkholderiales > Rhodocyclaceae > Thauera. The sequence continues at coordinate 2,436 of NZ_JAVEYL010000024.1, read as the reverse complement.
TGTGTCACGACCGTTGGCCTTCTCGGCATGACTGCCGGGGCCATCACACTTGCCGTGTTGCCGACGACGTTCGGCGTCCCCGGTTACCTCGCACCCATCGTCGTGATTACCGCCAGCTATGCGTTCTTCCAGACCGCAAACAACACCGCGGTGATGGCGGATGTCAGCCCGGACCAACGTGGCGCCATCTCCGGCATGCTCAACCTGTCGCGCAACCTGGGGCTCATCACCGGCGCATCGGCCATGGGCGCAGTCTTCGCGTTCGGATCGGCGTCGAGCGACATTGCTACCGCGCCCTCCGATGCTGTTGCAACAGGTATGCGGATTACCTTCGCCGTCGCGGCGGTCCTGGTCGTCGTGGCGCTGACCATCGCCACTCGCGCCAACCGTCACGCATTCCGGAATCAACATGCGGCTCAGTAAGCTGCAGATCCAGATTCGACAGACGCAGATCTTCTCAAAGAATAAATCGGCAGTTTTGTGAGCAGTAAGCCGCCACAGCAGTCGCTCTCGTCGTCTCCGAAAAGCGGTCGTTTAACGTTGGAGCAAAGCCCTACAACGCTTGGGGTACGCTTGTTCGAAAGGTCAGCTCGCGTCCTTTCCGCTCGGCTTGCCGCTGGAGAGCCTATTAACAATGCTTTCGACGTCAAGGACCTTCAGTCCGCCAACGTCTCGACGCAACGACATGATCGCCTTTGCGGCGAGTTCGAATCGCATCGTGTCTATGTCTTGCTCAGCAATCAGCAATGCGTATTGCATGTCCCTAAGCTGGCCCGCTCTTGATCCAAGCATGAAAGCGATGCGCCCGAGATAGACCTCGACCACAAGGGCTGCGACATTGAAGATTGCAAATATAAGTACATTTCCATTTTCCACTGCCGTTGCAGAAAGGACGTAGTAGGACGCAAACGCGAGGTGAGCAATCAAGCTGCCGACTAGCAGTATCGTCGCCAGTCGGTAGAAGATTCCGATAGTTCTCTCGTTCTCCGCAAGGAGGTTAGCCAGAGTTGGTCTTGCGTCTAAGGTCATTGTTTTGCCTTGCAGCGTAGTAGGTTTTACGGGGCCTAACGAATAGGGCCTATCCCGCGCGCCGCAAGCGTCGCCCAGGAAGAAAAAACCGGGGTCAGGCCTTTCATTTGCTCATTCATAACTGGCGGGGTTCGACGCAATGCTGCCATTGACTTACGAGGAAAGCTGTTGCTCAACGCTCCAGTTAACCGGCGGCAACGTGCGCAGCACGTCGATGTCCGGTTGAATCCTTAGGCGCGTGACAGATGTATGATCTTGTGAGCTATTCGCAATAATGCATTCCTTGTGTGCCGCATACGTGGGGCAAAAGACAGATTGTTGTGCTTGCATTTTTCCTACGACTCGTTTGGTATGAGGGCAAGCAAATCTGTCACTCCCACATCCACTCCGGCCTGAAAAAGAAGAGTGCTTACTTGGCCCCTGTGGTGTGTTTGGTGGTTGAAGAAGTGCTGTATCAAATGGCTGAAGATCTTGGACGAAGGTTGCCCGGCCATGTTGCGGTAGGTGAGCGTAGAGGCCAGTTGTTCAGGAGTAAGAGAACAAGACCAGCGAACAATGACTTCGTCCAGTGCCTGCCGGTAATTGCGCAGGCTTTCCATCGATGAGCCTATCTCCTGCCTTAGTGATGAAGGTTGCGGGAACTTCAGCAGTTCCGTTTGCATCGCGGACATTTCTGGGTGTTGTGAAAACCTATGCAACCAAATGGTGTCGCCGACTGCGATGTGATTTAACGTTTGAAGTATGGAGCCGAAAAAGGCGCCTCGGTCTCTTCTGACCTCTGCTTCTGGCAGTGAGCAGGCGGCTTCGTAGATTCGCTGGTTCATCCAGCGGTTGTAGTCGGCCATAAGTGCTATGGATTTCGGTGTCATTTGTGCGGCTTAGAGAACGATCATGACGGTTGTTTGATGAGGCCTGAATTAAGGGGCGCGCGTAGCGCGTCCCGCTTGAATGATGGGATGGACTCCCCCTCCTTTTCGGCGCTCAATTGGCGCCACCGGTGCTCATGGGGATGGGGATCGGTCTTCAGAAGGAGGAGTCCGTCATGCATGCTACTACCGTTGCCGTTGACCTGGCCAAGAGCGTCTTTCAACTGGCGGTGGCCGATTCGGCCTGGCGCGTAACCGAAAGCCATCGTCTCACCCGCGCTCAATTTGAACGCTGGTTCGCCAATCGCGAAGTCGCGCTCGTCATCATGGAAGCCTGCGGTTCTGCGCATCACTGGGCACGCTGGCTCAATTCTCTTGGCATTGAGGTGCGGTTGCTGCCCGCAGCCTATGTTCGGTAAGCGCTCCACGAACCCCATCCTTCCGGGGCTCGCTACGCTGTGATCAACTGCTCAGCCTTGAGACTCCAGGGCAGGAGGGCCTCGAAGTGTTCGACGGTGGTCGCGGTAGGCAAGGCGCGCAG